>JBAXSI010000061.1:0-14830 GCA_037130755.1 Actinomycetes bacterium | reverse complement strand
GCCACTTCCCGCTCGTTCATGTGAGAGCAGCTCCGGGCGGCGGCGCAACAACGGGCTTTCGCTGACTCAGGTCAGGACCATGGACCCGTGACCGTGGACACCCGATCCGTAGGCTGACAACGCGGGCTGTCGAAGGGAGTGCCGCGATGCTGCCGCGCAAGCGGCCCTGCTTCCAGCGGCCCGCCGTCGACGATGCGCTGGGCGCCGACGAAGGTCGAACCAGTCCGTCCGGCTCGGACACCACCTGACCGCTAGGGATGCGCACATGACTGCACAGCAGACCCGTTACGAGGGCCTTCCGACCGTTATCAGCGGAAACGGAGCTGTGGCACATGTCATGACCCACGTCTGTGGTGGCGTCATCGGCTATCCCATCACGCCGTCGACGGAGATCTCCGAGCTCTACGAGGCGGCCCGTGCCGAGGGCGGCGTCAATGTGTGGGGCAAGCACCCCTTCTTCTTCGAGCCTGAGGGCGAGCACTCGGCACAAAGCGGCGCGCTCGGCGCAGCGCTCACCGGCGGCCAGTTCATCTCCAACGCGTCCTCCAGTCAGGGCATCCTCTACGCGATGGAGTCCCACTACGTCACGGTCGGCAAGAAGATCGGTGGCTTCGTCCTGCAGGTCGCGGCGCGCGTGGTCTCCAAGCACTCCCTCAACGTGATGGCCGGCCATGACGACGTCTACGCGCTGCTGTCCGCGGGCTACACCATCCTCTTCGGCTCCAACCCGCAGGAGGCTGCCGACCTCGCGGCCATCTCGTACCGCACGTCGGCGCTGTCCCTCATCCCCGTTGCCAACGCCATGGACGGGTTCTCGACCAGTCACATGCTCAGCGAGGCACGGCTTCCCGAGCCGGCGTTGCTGCGCGAGTACCTCGGCGATCCCGCCGGCCGGATCAAGGCGCCGACCGTCGCGCAAGAGCTGCTGTTCGGCGCGAAGGGACGCGTCTTCCAACTGCGCGGCTACCTCGACCGGCACCGTGACGACTTCTCCCCTCAGTCGCTGGACGAGCTGCGGGCCTTCCTCGACGGCGCCACCGAGGCAATCGAGCAGGACAGCGACGGCGACCTCGTCGCCGAGACCCTTGCCTGGGTGCCGGAGGAACTGCGCGGCCAGTGGCGACGGCAGTGGCTCAACGCCATGGAGAAGGGCACGCGCCAGATGGTCCCGGCGCTGGTCGACGTCAACAACCCGGGTCTGACCGGGCCCGTGCAGAACCAGCCCGACTTCCAGGCCGGTGCAGTGGACCACCGGACCCACTTCGTCAGCGCGGTGCCGAGCCTGGTCCGACAGGCGATGGACGAGTACTCGGCCCTCACCGGTCGCACGTACTCCCCGCTCCTGACGTACGGCTGCGACGACGCGGACTACATCATGGTCGGCCTCGGCTCGATCACCGACGACGTCCAGGCGGTGCTGCCGGTCCTTCGCGCACAGGGCCTGAAGGTCGGTGTCGTCTCGGTGAAGCTGCTCCAGCCGTTCCCCGAGGCAGAGCTGATCGAGGCGCTGACCGGGGCAAAGGCCGTCACGGTCCTCGAACGCTCCGACCAGACCGCCTTGACGAGCTTCGTCACCCAGGCGCTGTTCAAGGCGCGCGCGAACGCCGAGACGATGCAGTACGACGGTATCCCGGCGCTGGCCGCGACGCCGCGACTGACGACGGCGATCTTCGGACTCGGCGGGCACGACGTGCAGCCGCGGCATGTCGTCGCCGCGTACAAGAACATGGTGGACGGCACGAGCGCGCCGCTGATCTACCTCGGCTCGCAGTTCTTTTCGAAGGATCCGGAAGGCACCATGGCCGAGATCCAGTCTCGGCTGCGCGCGGCCTACCCGGAAACCGAGCTCATGGCGTTGGAGACCGAGCCGAACCCGATCCTGCTGCCCGCCTCGGCCATGCGGATCCGCTTCCACTCGGTCGGTGGCTACGGCACGATCGCCACGGGCAAACTCCTGACCGACATCCTCGCTGGCGTCCTTGGCATGCACTCGAAGTCCGCGCCCAAGTACGGCTCGGAGAAGAGTGGCGCGCCGACGAACTACTACATCACGCTCAGTCCGGAGCCGGTGCTGCTGACCAACGCCGAACTCGAGGACGTCGAGATCGTCGTATCGCCGGACCACAAGTCGTTCATCCATGCGAACCCGCTGAAGGGACTGGTCGAGGGCGGCACGTTCATCCTGCAGTCCGACCTGTCGCCCGAGGACGTCTGGCGCGAGTTGCCGAAGTACGCGCGCAAGGCCATCCGCGACCGCAAGATCCAGTTCCTGGTCGTCGATGCATTCAGCGTCGCCAAGAAGCACGCCCCTTCGCCGGAACTTCAATTGCGCATGATGGGAATTGCCTTCATCGGTGCGGTCGTGGGCCATGTCGACCGCGTGACGCAGGGCGCGTCCGAGGACGCCGTACTCGACAAGGTGCGAGCGCAGATCACGAAGAAGTTCGGCGGCAAGGGCAAGGCAGTCGTCGAGGGCAACATGGCGGTCATCCGCGAGGGCATGGAGGCCGCGCGGATCGTCGAGTACGACACCCCTGAGTTCCTCGCGATCGAGCAGGAGTCCGGTCCCGTCCGGACGCTGCACACCGTGGCTCTGTCCGCGGCGATGTGCACGAGCCCGACGGCATCCGCATCAAGCGGGCTCTTCGACCCGGCCTACTACGAGGACCTCGTGGCTCGCCCCTTCCGCGAAGGCACGATGGCCGAGGCTCCGGTACTCCCGGGCATCGGCCTGTTCATGCCTGCGGGAACGTCGGCCGGCAAGGACAAGGGGCTATTCCGCCTGACCGTGCCGGAGTTCCACTTCGACTCGTGCACCGGATGCATGGAGTGCGCCCTCGTGTGTCCTGACGCCGCCATCCCCAACACCGTTCATGAGATCCACGACCTGCTGCTGACCGGCATCAAGGAGATGGACCTCGTCGACGCGCAGCGTGAGGCGCTGCGTTCGCAGGTCTACGCCCTGAGCGAGCGGGTACGTGAGGCCTACCGGCAGGACAAGTCGCCGCGCCCGTTCCACGAAGTCGTTGCCGAGGTCGCGCGCACGCTCGACGTCGACAACCCGACACTTCTGCGCAACCTCGACGCCCTGGTAGCCACGCTGGCGATCTTCCCGGTGGCGCGCACCCGGCCGTTCTTCGACGCCATGGAGGGCGACGTCCCTGGCACGGGAGCATTGTTCGCCGCGACGATCGACCCGTGGAAGTGCACCGGCTGCCTGGAGTGCATCGAGGTGTGCGGCCCGGGCGCGCTCACGCCGCTCGACCAGGATCCCGCGATTCTCGAGACGGTGCAGGACCGCTTCGAGTTCATGAGCCAGTTGCCGAACACGCCCAAGCGCTTCTATGAGGGATCAACCGGAGTCGACGGCGATCTCAAGCGCCTCCTCCTCGACCGTCCGAACTTCTACGCGACGGCCGGCGGCCACGGCGGCTGCCGCGGCTGTGGTGAGGTCACGGCGATCAGACTGGTCATGGCGACCAGCCATGCGCTGGGCGACGGACGACGTCGTGCGCACCTGCGCGACCTCGACTCGCTGATCACCTCGTTGCAGGACAAGCGAGATGGGCTGGACGCGACCGAGGCTGAACGACGTGCTCGCCTCGATGCGATCATCTCGACCCTCGAGACGAGGCTGTACCTGTACGAGGGCGGCCCCACCGGAAACGGACCCGCCTCGACGGTCATCGCGAACGCGACCGGCTGCAGCAGTGTCTACGCATCGACGATGCCGTTCAACGCCTACTTGGATCCGTGGGTGAACAGCCTGTTCCAGGACTCTCAGCCGCTGGCGAAGGGCATCTTCGAGGGCATCTCGGCCCAGGTCGTGTCCGATGTCAAGGCTCTTCGGATGGCTCGCCTCGAACTCGACGATGCCTACGACCCGGCGCTGCACGAGCGGGAGTTCCGCATGCTCTCGTGGTCGGAGTTCACGACTGAAGAGATGGGCATGCTTCCGACCGTGCTCACGATCGGCGGCGACGGAGCCAGCTACGACATCGGCTTCGGCGCGATGTCCCGTGTCCTGGCGAGCGACACCCCGATCAAGATCCTGGTGCTGGACTCCGGCGCCTACTCCAACACCGGCGGTCAGGCCTCGACGTCGAGCTACACCGGCCAGGACTCCGACCTGTCGCGCTTCGGTGCCTCTCATGACGGCAAGCACGAGGGACGCAAGGAGCTTGGGCTGATCGCGTCGTTCCACCCGCATGTGTTCGCGTGCGCCACGAGCACGGCGATGCACGGACACTTCCTGCAGAGCACGATGCGCCTCCTTGAGTACCCGGCACCGGCCGTCATGGATGTCTACACACCATGCGGTAGCGAGCAGGGCATCTCCGAGTCGTCGTCCAACGCTCGGGCTCGATTGGCGGTCGAGAGCCGCATGCATCCGCTCTTCGTCCACGACCCACGCGTGGGCTCGACGCTGCACGAGTGGTTCTCACTCGACGGCAATCCCGACATCGACAAGAACTGGACGACCAGCACGCTGCAGTACCTGGATGCAGACGGCAATCTCCAGCTGATGACGACTCCGCTGACGCCCGCCGAGTTCGCTCTCGGCGAGGTGCGCTTCAAGAAGCAGTTCCGCCGGCTCGCGGCCGAGGTCGAGGAGCGGGCGATGCCCATCCACGAGTACGTCGAACTGCCCCGCCCGCAACGGGCAGGCAAGGTCCCGTTCGTCTACGCAACCGATGACGACCGACGGCTGATCAAGGTCGCGTGCGCGGAGCCGATCGTCTCCCTGGTCGAGGACCGGCGCCGGTACTGGCAGACGCTGCAGTACCTGTCCGGTGTGCACGAGGCCCAGCTCACCGCCCTGCATCGCACCGACTTCGACGAGTTGAAGGCGCTGTACGACCAGGCGATGCAGCAGCGCGAGAGCTCGCTGGACGACATCGCGAGGGCCATGTCCGAGCTGGCGACGTCGAGCAAGGCGCCCGTCGGACTCGGGTTCGGCGCTGCACCCGCAGGCGTCGGGGCCGCACCTGCGGCGGCCTCCGCGGCGTCGTCGGTCGCCGTCACGGACCGGCCGGTCTGGCTCGATCCGGCGGACATCCCGCTGTGCAACGACTGCGGGACCTGCTACCAGGAACTGCCACAGTTCTTCGAGAAGACCACGATGATCATCGACGGCGAGGTCCGTCAGGTCGCGCAGATGATCCCGGGCGCACTCGAGAGCGTCGAGATAACGCCGGAGATCCAGAAGCGCATCGACCGGGCTCGCAAGACATGCGACGCGGAGATCATCCGATGACCGCTGGGCTTGACGGAGCGGGCGAGCCTTCCACAGGCTCGGAGGACTTGCAGCGCTATCTGGACGCGAGCAGCACGCTGGAGAGCAGCCGTGCGCAGGTGGAGGTGCTCGAGCGATCGGAGCCGGTGGAGTCGTTCAACCACCAGATGGACCTGCTGAAGCGCAGGCTCACCAGTGAGCCGCGGGCCTTCCGCGAACTGTTCATCTCCGATGGCATGGCGGCGGTGGCGTGGGAGTTCCAGCAGCCGGAGCTGGGCCCGGAGTTCGTGGACATGCTGTGGTCGATGCTGCTGCGCGACGACGACAGCAGCACCGTCCTGATGCGCTTCGTGTGGGACCTTCCGTTGAGCATGAAGCGCAAGTTCGTTCGCGGACTCGACGCGCACCTGTCGGACCGCTATCCGATGTTCGCGGGCCTCTCGGTTGACTGGCCGATGAACAACGGGATCCCGCCGTACATCCGTGAGTCGGAGGCGCGCTCGCACGACTTCGGACTCGTCAACCAGGGCTACCTCGGCTACATGGACGTGGGCTGCAGCGCGCGCGACGTCGACCTGATCGTGTGGCTGGAAGTGCTGCGCGACAAGCAGTGCGAGGAGAAGCCGTGCGAGCTCGGCGCCTTCCTTGCCGAGCACAGTGAGCCCAAGGGCGGCTGCCCCGTCTCGATCCACATCCCGCAGGTCATCGACCTGATCGGCAAGGGCGACTTCCGCGGCGCACTGGAGTTGATGGAGGCCAGCAACCCGCTGCCCGACGTCACCGGTCGCGTGTGTCCACAGGAGTTGCAGTGCCAGGGCGTGTGCCTGCAGAAGCTGCCGATCGCGATCGGTCAGCTCGAGTGGTTCCTGCCCGAACGGGAGAAGATCGTCAACCCCGAGGGTGCCGCGCGCAAGCTCGCCGGCCGTCGCGATCCATGGGACGTGGCCAACCGTCCGCCGGTGGCCATCGTCGGCTCCGGCCCGTCGGGCCTCATCAATGCGTACCTGCTCTCCAGCGAGGGCTTCCCGGTCACGGTGTTCGAGGCGTTCCACGCGCTTGGTGGCGTGCTCCGCTATGGGATTCCCGAGTTCCGCCTGCCCAACGAGCTGATCGACGACGTGGTCGCCAAGATCCGACTGCTGGGCGGCAAGTTCGTCCAGAACTTCGTGGTCGGCAAGACCGCGACCCTGCAGGACCTGCGCGACGCGGGCTTCTACCGCATCTTCGTCGGCACGGGTGCGGGGCTTCCGCGCTTCATGAACATCCCCGGCGAACACCTGCTCAACGTGATGTCAGCCAACGAGTTCCTCACCCGCGTGAACCTCATGCAGGGCCTGCGTTCTGACTACGAGACCCCCCTGCCCGAGACCGACGGCAAGGACGTCATCGTCATCGGCGGTGGCAACACCGCCATGGACGCTGCTCGCACCGCACAGCGGCTCGGCGGCAACGTCACGATCGTGTACCGCCGCACGCAGAAGGAGATGCCCGCGCGCGTCGAGGAACTCGAGCATGCGCTGGAGGAGGGCATCGCCCTGAAGGTGCTGCGCTCCCCATCGGAGTTCATCGGAAGCCCGGAGACCGGCTTCGTCACGGCCGCGACGCTCGCCGTCATGGAGTTGGGTGAGCCGGACGCATCGGGTCGCCGCCGCCCCGTCGAGACTGGGAAGACCGAGGTGTTCAAGGTCGACCTCGTCATCATGGCGCTCGGCAACGACGCCAACCCGATCATCAAGGACTCCGAGCCGAGGCTGCACACGTCCAAGTGGGGGACGATCGAACTGGACCACAAGGGCTCGCAGGAGACGACGATGGAGGGCGTCTACAGCGGCGGCGATGCCGCCCGTGGCGGATCGACCGCGATCATGGCGGCCGGTGACGGCCAGGCCGCGGCTCGGGAGATCCTCGGTGCGATCGACCTTTCGACTGATGAAGTGCGCGGCATGGTCGAGAGTGCGAGGGAGTTCTCCGACCTCGCGTCTGCGCCGCAGTCGATCCTCGCCAAGAGCGCGTTGAGCGAAGGCATCATGGAGTTCACCGTTCACTCCCCGCTCATCGCCCGCGCGGCCCGTGCGGGACAGTTCGTCCGCGTGCTTCCGCGACCAGACGGCGAGCTCATCCCGCTTACGCTCGCCGACTGGGACGTCGATGCCGGCACGATCACGCTGGTCGTCCAGGGCATGGGCACGAGCAGCATCGAGATCAACCAGATGCAGGTCGGGGAGACCTTCACCGGCATCGCCGGTCCGCTCGGTCGCGCCAGCGACGTGCATCCCCTCGAACCGGGCAGCACTGTCGTGTTCACCGCGGGTGGACTGGGACTTCCGCCGGCCTACCCGATCGTCAAGGAACACCTGTTGGCGGGCAATCACGTGACGCTGGTGTCAGGCTTCCGGACGAAGGACCTCATGTTCTGGACCGAGCCCACCGAGCGCGTCGGACGGCTGCAGGAGGAGTACGGCGATCTCCTGGACGTCGTCTACACGACGAACGACGGATCTTTCGGCGTGAGCGGGTTCGTGACCGGACCGCTGGCCGAGATGCTGGAGGCGAACCGCGTCGGCGAAAGACGCACCGTTGCCGAGGTCGTCACCATCGGGCCGCCACTGATGATGCGCGCGGTCAGCGACCTGTGCGTGAGCTTCGGGACGCCATGCGTCGCGAGCCTGAACTCGATCATGGTCGATGCCACCGGTATGTGCGGGGCGTGCATGGTGCCGGTGGTCATCGACGGCGCCATCGTCCGCAAGCATGCGTGCATCGACGGGCCGGAGATCGACTCGCACATCATCGACTGGGAGAAGTTCCTGCCGCGGTTCGGTCAGTTCCGCAGCCAGGAGCGCAAGAGTCTCGCCGAGCACGGCCTCGCCTGAGCCCGGCTACCACCGGCGTCGCCATCGGCTCGATGCCGCTTCGCGACGCGGCATCTCAGCCGTCGCTGAGCAGGCCGTCCATGAGATCGATGGCGGCCCAGAAGCGCGCGTCGACGTCGAGATCAGGGATCTCCCCGACCTCGGTGACCGGCGTCACGTCCTCGAGCCAGCCCAGATGCCGGAGCGTCGACGTGTACATGGCGTTCACGCTACTCCCGGTCCGGCCCGAAGTCGTGACGAAATTCACAATCTTCCGATCGGTGTGTTGCAGGGCGTACATACGCGTCCATGCGGCGCCGAAGCGCTCTCAGGGCCATGCTCTGACGATGAGACCCAGAGCAGGGCTGGTGGCAGCGGGCGTCGTAGCCCTGCTCGCCTCTGGCTGCTCGGGCCCCGCAGTGGATTCCTCCTGCGATGTCGATGGTGTCTCGCATGAGGTCGAGCACATCGTGGGGGAATCGAAGCTCGAACTGACGGCACTTGAGACGCTGAAGTGCTCAGGCTCGTGGGCCTTCGCTCGCGCCACTGTGTCGGGTGAAGGCCAGGCGCCCCAGTCCCTGACCTTCCTGTTCAAGAAGGATGAAACGGGGTGGTTCCTGAAGTCCCCTGAGATCGCCTGCGGCAGTGATCCGGGCATGGAGACGGTGGCCGAAGACCTCAAGAGCGACGTCTGCAGTGGGCAGCCGGTCAGCTCTTCTGGGTGAACGCGCCAATGGTTGCGAAGGCCCCACGGTTGGGGAACACGGCAGCCAGATCACTGGCGGGCTGGCGGCAACGACGAGTCAGGGCCTCGGCGAGCACGTCTCGGTAGTCCGTCGTGCCGGCAAGGTCGCCGTCGTCGAGCCGCTCGGGTGCGAGCCCAGGCCAGGTGCCGTGCACCGTGCCGCCCACCACGCCGCCGCCAAAGAGCAGCATGGCGTTGCCGTGCCCGTGGTCGACTCCGAGGTCGCCGTTCTCTTTCACGCGCCTGCCGAACTCGGACAGCGTGACGACGGCGACGCTCTGCATCCCATCGGGACCCAGATCGGTGAGGAACGCAGCGATCGACGCCGACCACTCGGAGAGCCGATCACGGAATCGTCCTTGCTCTACGGTGCCCAGATTGGCGTGCATGTCCCAGTCGTCGTAGTCGAGGCAGACCAGTTGCAGGCCGACGTTCGCTCGAACCAGGCGGGCGGCATCGAACAGCGCGGTCGAGAGGTGACTGTCCTCATACGGTCCGCCCTTAACCAGGTGGGGGTAGACCGCGCCGTTGGTGGCTGAGTACCCGGATGCCTTGAGGGCGCGCGCGGTGGCCACGGCGCCGAGAGCTGAGCCCGCGGCTCCGCGAAGCGAGGGGATGCGCGCGTGCAGAGTGGTGAGGGCACTGGCCCATCGCTGGCCGTCCGCGGCGATCTGCTCAGGGGTGCTGCCGTAGACACTGCTCAGGTTGAACTCATCGATCGAGTTGAACGCGAGTTCCGCGAACGGTCCGGCCATGGAAGCGGGTGCGAGGGAGTCACCAACGGCCACTCCCTGGAACACGGTCGACGGCGACCTGAGCCCGAGCGTCCGATCGATCCATCCGGTCCGAAGTGAAGAGCCAGGCGCTGCGCGCTCCATGGCCTCCGTCGCCGCGAAGTGCGATCGCGTGGGATCAGGGGCCCCGACCGCCTGGATGGCTCCGAACGAGCCTGCATCCCACCACGGCTTCAATGGAGCAAGGCCCGGGTGAAGTCCCCAGAACCGACTCCCGGTCGACAGCGCCTGCCCCTCGGGAATGGCGATGCCGGGCCGAGCGGCTCGGTAGTCGGGATCGCCCAGCGGGACGATGGCCGACAGTCCGTCGAATCCTCCCCGCATGGACAGCACGACAAGCACGTCTCCTGAGTACGCGGGAGTATCGGCGAAGGCCACACGCGTGGTCAGCTGCGGCGTCGCAAGGCCGGCCATTGCGGCTGCCGTGGTTCCCACCGCCCTGCGCAGGAACGATCGCCGGGACAGCAGACCAGTGGGGTCGGAGCCATCGCCGGTGGATCGGCAGTCGGGGCACCCGTTCGAGTCGCTCATCGCCTACCTCACTTGGTGATTCGCAGAATCGAGAAGGATGGCAACAGTGCGCACGAGATCCCAGGTCACGGCAGCATCGTCGCGACGTACGCGCGTGCTCGGTGTCTTGCCGAGGAAGGTCAGCGCTGCTGCGGAGTCACCAGCCGGCAGCGGCTCGCCGGTGAGCTTGGTGGACAGCGCATCGACCAGCGCCCCGTACGTGGTCAGTCGACGCGGCAGCAGGGAGGCCAGCTTGGGCACCATAATCCGGTCCTTGCTGGGCCACCACCCACCAGCCAGGCCCTGGTGCATGTTCCAGCGATGCAGCAGGCCGCCAGCTGAACCCCAGGCGAGTGCCACGTCCGGATAACCGTCCGGCTGCACCCATGCCAGCGGTGCCTGCTGCAGCGACGTCGAGATCCAGTACAGCGCCTCCGGGCCCTTGCGCCGAGCATCGGTGCCGGCGTGAGGAGGAAGGAGCCGATAGCCAAGGGTCCTCACCGTCGCGACCAGATCCTCATAGGGCCGCCGCACCTTCGCCGATCGCGCCGTGAGGAACTCGTGAGAGGTGAACAGCTGGCGCAGCACCGGAGTGATGGCGGTGTCATGGGCCAAGTAGGTGGCGGCAAGGCGCGCGATCAAGGACGCCGGCGGATCGTCGGATACGAATCGGATGGCCAGCTTGCGCGCGATGTTCCTTGCCGTGGCGGGGTGGTGGGCGAGATAGTCCAAGTATTCATCGACGACGCCCCGACCGTCCCTGGTGGCATTGCGGTGACTGAATCCCAGCACGTGCACCCGGCCGGTCCAGTGGATTGACGGGTCATAGCGGAACTCGCGGAAGCGGGGCGAGCGCTCATCCCACTGGAGCGTGTAGCCCGTCATGATCCTCGCGGAGTCCAGGACCATCGCCTCGCTGTAGCCGGCGCCCACTCCGACGGTGTGGAGTTCCAGGAGCTCGCGACCGTAGTTCTCATTCGGGGCTTCGCGCGTCGAGTCCGCCTGGTTGAGGTACGACAGCATCGCGGGATGGGCAGCGCTCGCCGCGAGCATGTCGCTGAACTTGCCCAGCGCGTGGGCGCGGATCACGCGATGGTCGTAGTCCTGGCGGTTGTCCCAGACGCCGTCGGAGGGGTTGGCAACGTTGAGATGGTTGCTCCAGAACTCCACCATGACTTCGAACAGTTGACGCGAACTCCATGTTGCGAGGGCCAGCGTGTACTGGCCGAGGGGGAGCATCACATCCCAGGAATAGCGATCCACGCGACCGGCGTCGACGGCCCGGTAGACCTGTCGGATGCCCCAACGGGCCTCCGGGTACAGAGCACGGATGGCGTCGCCCTGCGGGTCCGGGATCGAGGGCGGGTTCAAGTGCCGATCAAGCCACGCGACCGGACCCCGCGCCGACACCTCGGCGATCGACGAGGGGGTGGGACCGTAGGTGGCCCGACGCAGGAAATGCAGGACCGTTGCGTGAGACGCGGCTGTCCGCGGGCGTGAGTCGCGTCTGGCCGTGCTGGATGACGCCCGAGAGAGTCGCTCCGCGGCTACGGCATCGCTTGTCACACCGGCACCCACGGCGGCCGCGCCGGGTGCGAGCAGCAGCTCCCCGGTGGGAACGGCCATGGCGAGGGCAGTGGCCGTGAGGCCGAGCACGCGGCGACGAGTGATGGCGGTGCTCTCAGCCAGGCTCGACGTGAGCACCTCCTCTGCCGTCACGCACTCAGTATCCATGCGCGAGGCGCTCGCGCAGGGGTAACTGGATCCACCAGTTCGCGATCACAAACTCTGTGGTCGTGACCGCTGGAGCGGATGGCGTCGGCGTGCTCTACTGGGGCCCGCTGGAGACGTCGCCCGATGAATGGCAGTCCGTGGTGAGGAGCGTCGCATGACTCGTAAGCTCGGAATCGGCATGGTGGGCTATGCCTTCATGGGCGCCCTGCACTCGCAGGGCTGGCGCACGCTCAACCACGTGTACGACCTCGGCGTCGACGTCGAGATGCGGGCGATCTGCGGCCGGAACGCCGACGCGGTTTCCGCCGCGGCCGGCAAACTCGGCTGGTCGTCCTTCGAGACCGACTGGCGAGCCCTCGTGGCCCGCGACGACATCGACATCATTGACGTTTGCACCCCAGGCGACTCCCACGAGGAGATCGCCGTCGCGGCCCTCGCCGCGGGCAAGAACGTCCTGTGCGAGAAGCCGTTGGCGAACTCCGTCGCCGAGGCCGAACGCATGACGGCTGCCGCAGCGCTTGCGACCGGCAAGTCGATGGTGGGTTTCAGCTACCGACGAGTCCCGGCCGTCACCTATGCGCAGCAGCTCATCGAGTCCGGCCGACTCGGGCGGATCTTCCATGTGCGTGCGGTCTACCTCCAGGACTGGATCGTCGATGCGGACTTCCCGCTCGTGTGGCGCCTGCAGAAGGACATCGCCGGCTCGGGCGCGCTGGGTGACATTGGAGCGCACATCATCGACATGGCGCAGTTCATCACGGGCAGCAGCATCACTGGAGTGAGCGGCTTGACCGAGACGTTCATCACCGAGCGGCCACTGGTAGGCGAGGTGCAACTGCTCAAGGCGACCCCGAGCAGTGAGCGGGGTCAGGTCACCGTGGATGACGCAGCCCTGTTCCATGCGCGCTTCGACAACGGCGCGATCGGGTCATTCGAGGCCACGCGGTTCGCGAACGGTCGCGGCAACGGACTCGAGATCGAGGTGAACGGCTCTCTGGGCAGCCTGCGATTCGACTTCCAGTCGATGAACGAGCTCTCGATCTACGACCACACGGTCGACAGCAAGGATGCGGGCTGGACCACGATCTCGGTGACGCAGCCGGGTCATCCGTATATGAGCGCCTGGTGGCCGCCGGGCCACCTGATCGGCTACGAGCACAGCTTCACCCACGAGTTCCGCGACTTCGTGGATGCAATTGTCAGCGACGGCGATCCGCGCCCGTCCTTCGCGGACGGCCTGCAGGTGCAGCGGGTGCTCGATGCGGTGGAGCAGAGTGCCGCCGCAGAGTCCCGATGGACTGGGGTCGGTCGGTAGATAGCCGGCAGGCGGCACACTGGTGGCATGTCGACACGACAGGGGTCCGGCTTCCTGACCCCTGTGCTGCTTGTTCTCGCCGTCCTCTTCGGGGTTCTGACGTTGATGGGCAGTGCCTACTACGCGTTCGGCATGGATTCGGACTCCGAGGCACTCTTCCGGTTAGCCCAGGCAGCCTGCTTCACCACTGAGGGGGCAGAGTCGGTGGAGCGTTGCGCGCCGCTGACTCGGGCGACCGTCGACGGGAAGTTGTTCACGTTCTTCAGCATGCTCGGATTCGCGTCCTGGTTGGTCGTGCTGGTGATGGCCGGGTTGTGTCTGTGGCTGCTCGTGCACCGACGGGATGAAGTCAAGGGCCGCCGCATCCCGCGTTGGACTGCATGGATCTTCGTCGCCTGCTGCTCCTGGTTGCTCATCAGTCCGCTCGACAAGCTGTGGGACGACGAGTACTCAGAGGGCGTCAACAACTCCGCCACGGGTGTGCTGAGCCAGTACTTCCCCGCCGTCGTTGGACAGTCCTCAGCGCGGGTGTGGCTGGGCAGCAGCGACGCGGCCTACGCGGCGGTGGGTCGAGTGGTTGGGCAGGCATTCACCGTATGGGTGTTGGCGATGCTGGTCGTCTCGGTGGTGTACCTGATGGATCGGAAACCGGAGGTTGGCGCGAGTAGCGTTAAGGGATGAGGACCACCTTTCGACCGGGATACGGTCCGCCGGAGATGGTGAGCATCCGCGAGGTGCCGGTGCCGACGCCCAAGCCAGGCGAGGTTCTGGTGCGCGTGCGGACCGCTTCAGTGAATCGCACAGACGTGGGAAACCTTCGCGGGAAGCCCTTCGTTGTCCGGTTCTTCGCCGGCTTCCCGAAGCCGCGCTCCACCGCCACCGGGTGCGATTTCGCGGGCGAGGTCGTCGAGGTCGGCGACGGAGTTGGAGACTTCAGCCCCGGCGATCGCGTATATGGCCTGAACGACACTGGCCTGGGCTCGCATGCGCAGTATTTGACGGTGTCAGCAGAGAAGACCGTGCTGCAGATGCCTCAGGGGATCAGCTTCGACGAGGCCGTGGGGTGTACCGAAGGAGCGTTCTACGCCGTGAACTTCCTGAACAAGGTTGCCCTGCTTGGAGGCGAGCGGGTGCTCGTGATTGGCGGCACGGGCGCGATTGGGTCCGCGGTGCTTCAGCTCGTTGCAGCTCGTGGAATCCACGTCGACGCGGTGTGCCCGCGCGAGCACTTCGATCTCGTCCGGTCACTCGGCGCGCAGGCCGTCTTCGACTCGGCAGGGCAGGATCATCTGGGACCCGCCCAGCCGTATGACTTCGTCTTCGATGCTGTCGGCAAGAGCCGTTTTGGTGCCTGCCGATCTGCGTTGACGCCTACCGGCGTGTACATCTCCTCCGAGCTCGGACCGCATGGCGAGAACCTCTACCTGGTGGTGACGACCAGGGCCCGCAAGGGTCCCCGTGTCGTCTTCCCATTTCCCCGGGATCCGAAAGGCTCGCTGTCGATTGTGCGTGACCTTGTCATCGCGGGGTCTTACCGCGCGGTGATCGACCGGACCTTCTCCTTGGACGATGTCCAGGAGGCCTTTCGCTACGTCGAGACCGGTCAGAAGATCGGGACGGTCGTCCTCGACCTTGGGTGATCTC
>JBAXSI010000060.1:0-15431 GCA_037130755.1 Actinomycetes bacterium | reverse complement strand
TGGTGCGCGAGGGGGGAGTTGAACCCCCACGCCCTTTCGGGCACACGGACCTGAACCGTGCGCGTCTGCCTATTCCGCCACTCGCGCGTGTAGCGGATGAAGCGTACAGGTCAGATTCGGGCCCTCTCCAGTCCGGGTCTGACGGCCAGCAGGAACATGGCCGCCCCAGCAGGATTCCCAGGATCGACCACCCCGTAGGTGATCTCGGACAGTCCCAGCTCACGCAGCACGAACTCAATGTCGTCGCGTTCCATCCACAACGCATGGTCGCGCGGGCCGCCTGCGAAGCCTTTCGTCGTCCCGTCATCGACATAGCGGTAGCAGTGCAGCCGCAACTGCCGGCCATGCCAGTCGACACTCACGTCGCCCTTCGGATCGAAGCGCGCGTCTGCCGAGCTCGATGTCGAGCGGTCCGGGTCGACGTAGTGGGTGTGCAGGAAGACGCGATCAGTGCGCGCAGCCACTCGCTCGAGCAGGCCCACGGGATCGGTCTGGTGGTACAGGATGCCGCTGGTCCACACGACGTCGAAGCGGTCGGACGACTCCGCGAGGTACTTGAGCACATCCCCATAGAGGAATCGCGCCTTGAGGCCAAGGAGCTCCTTGACGATCAGGCACTTCAGGTAGGCAGTCTCACTGCCCTCGACGGCCAGCACCGACACTGCACCTTCACCCTCGATCAGTGCGGTCTGGTAGCCCTCGAACGGCCCCAACTCCAGCACCGACATCCCCCGCAGACCATCGCCAAGTTGCGCGGCGACCCACGGCACGCGCGGATCGACAGCCGGGTCGAAGTGATTGACGGTCCCTGCGGTGACCCCGAGCTCCGGCGGGAAGGCGGTGATCCATTGGCCCGCGAAGATGTCCACGGCTGTCTGAGGATCGGGAGCGCGATCGGCGAACACGTGCTTCTCGCGCCGGCCACGCAGGTGCAGCGCTCCCAGGACTGGGGCCGCAGCCCGTCGAGCAGCCCGCTTCACAACGTTCTCCACGTACACCTCCCGTCGACGTGACAGCGCTCCGAACCGTAGCGGCAAGCAGTTACCGTCCCTCGAGGTCCGCTCGCATCACGGCCAATGTCTGCCTCATCGTCTGGGTGTTGTGGGCCACTCGGTCTCGCACGCCGGTGCCGACCAAACCGAGGGACTTCAGCACCCCGCGGCGGCGGTCCCACCATTGCTCCTCCACGAGGCACCCCTCGGCAGTCGCGGTGATGGCATAGCGCCAGCGCGCCACGGCCATCCCCAGGTAGGACACGTCGAACGCGAAGGCCGCACCGGGCGTGGACTCGACGACGACGCAGGACGTTGACCAGCGGAACCGCCCGTTGCGGTTGCTCCCGTCGAAGGCTGCCCCGACGGGGAGTGGACCGACACCCCCCGCGTTCGCGTCGGTGTTCTCCGGGGACCAAGAGGCAATCCGGGTCGGGTCTGCGACCGCGGCCCACACCACCTCAGCGGGCGCTGCAACCCGCACCGAGACACTTACATCAGGGAGCTCCACTCGCCCATCCTGCCCTGACGGCCGTTCACGGAAGCCCGATGCGCCGGTGCGGGTCCCTCACCGGCCGGTGCAGGCGGGTTAGCATCGAGTTCACGCCACCTGACGCGTGCTGTCGAGCATGCGCAATGAGAGACGGAGGACCTCGTGGGCCTGCTTGAGCGGTTCGAGGACTCCCTCGACCGAATGGTCAACGGGGCCTTCGCGCGCGCGTTCAAGGCCGAGGTGCAGCCAGTGGAGATCGCCTCGGCGCTACAGCGCGAGATCAGCGACCGCGCAGCAGTCATCGACCGCAATCGCACGGTGATCCCGAACGTGTTCCACGTCGAACTCTCCGAGCACGACTACAAGCGCCTGGCCGTGTTCAAGGACGCCCTCCAGACCGAGCTCGCCACCTTGGTGCGCGACTACGGCGCCGAGCAGCGCTACACCCTCCTCGGTCCGGTTCAGGTGACGCTGTCACAGGATGACGAACTGGAGACCGGCATCTTCCGCGTGCGCAGCGAGGCCCGCGCCGAGGTGAGCTCCCAGCCCCACGGTCGCCCCGGCGATCCGGCCAGCCCTGTGGTCGATGCCCGCCAGCCGCGCCTCGAGGTCGGCGGCACCGCCTACCCGCTCGTGCGCGCCATCACCCGCCTGGGCCGGGGCAGCGACACCGACATCCGCATCGAGGACCCCGGTGCTTCCCGCAACCACTGCGAGATCGTCCTCGGGCAGCCAGTGCTCGTCCGGGATCTCAGCTCCACGAATGGCACGTTCGTGAACGGCGACCGCATCTCGCAGCTGGAGATCTCCGACGGGACGATCATCATGATCGGGTCCACGCAGCTGGTGTTCCGGAGCGGCTGACCGGTGTCCGAGCTCGCGCTCACCCTCATCCGACTGGGCTTCCTGGTCCTGCTGTGGTCGTTCGTCCTCATCACCGTCCTGGTGCTGCGACGCGACCTTCGCCAGCCGGCCGAGGCGCGTCCGCTGGGTCGCGAGCGCACGCCGGCAAAGACGTCAAGGCCGCCAAAGCCACCGAAGGTCGCCAAGCAGCAAAAGGTCAAGGGCAGCAAGCTCGTGGTGATCGAGGGGCCGCTGCTCGGAACCATCGTGCCCCTGGGCAACGTCCAGATCACCGTGGGCCGTGCCGCAGACTCCACGCTGGTCATCGACGATGACTACGCGTCCAGCCGGCACGCGCGCATCTACCCGGCCGAGGGCTCATGGGTCGTCGAGGACCTCGGTTCGACGAACGGCACCTGGATCGACCGCACGCGGATCACCGCGCCGACCGTGCTGCCCGTAGGCGCGCCCCTTCGCGTGGGCCGCACCACCCTGCAGATCCAGAAGTAGGCGACCGTGACCCTCCACCTGAGGTACGCGGCCAAATCCGATGTGGGCCTGATCCGCGAGGGCAACGAGGACTCCGGCTATGCCGGCCCCGCCCTCCTCATGGTCGCCGACGGGATGGGCGGTCACGCGGCTGGCGAGCTCGCCAGCGCCATCGCTGTGGCCACGGTGGCCGACCTCGACGTGCATCCGCCGACCGCCGGCGAGGTGCTCTCCCAGCTCGGCGATGCGATCGCCGACGTGGGCGACGAGATCGCCAGCGTGATCGCCGCCGATCCGGACCTGACGGGCATGGGCACGACCGTGACGGGCATCTTCTGGATGGGCGAGCGGATCGCCGTCGTGCATGTCGGCGACTCGCGCGCCTACCTGCTGCGCGACGGACTGCTCAGCCAGATCACCCACGACCACACCTACGTGCAGACCCTCGTCGATGCTGGCCGCATCACCGAGGAGGAGGCGATGATCCATCCACGTCGCTCCCTGCTCATGCGCGCACTCGACGGCCTGAACCCGGTCGAGGCGGACCTCTCGGTTCGCGAGGCGCGGCACGGTGATCGCTACATGCTGTGCACCGACGGCTTGTCCGGCGTCCTGACGAGCGACGAGATCGCCGGACTGCTCGCGTCCGGCGACCCCACCGGCGGCGTCACACGTCTCGTCGATCTCGCACTCGAGCGCGGTGCTCCCGACAACGTGACGGTGGTGATCGCCGACGTCGTCGAGGTGCCGGACTCCTCACCCGACGTGCCCGTCATCACCGAGACGTTCGCGCCCGTGGTCGTCGGTGCGGCCGGCGAGCCGCGCGTGCGAGTGCGACTGCCCGGCGTGCGCTTCCCCGACGACGCACAGCCTGACCCGGACCGTCCCGAGACCCCGGCGCCCGTCGTCGGTGGACCGCCGACCGAGCCGCAGCCGCTCATCGACGCCGAGATCGTCGTGCCAGCGGCCCTTGCCGCGCAACGGAAATCGCAGGATGAGCAGGACAAGCGAGCCCGTAGCCGGTCGCGGAGGCGCCCGTGGCTTCTGGTCGGTGCCCTGGTCCTGATCGCCGCACTGCTGGTGGGAGTCGGCTTCATCGTGGCGAGATCGTGGTTGTCGTCCCAGTGGTTCATCGCGGTCAACGGCAGCGCCGGGACAGGCACGGTCGGCGTCTATCGCGGCGTGCAGGGCTCACTGCTCGGAGCGCCGCTGTCGACGCTCTGGTCGGACTCCGGGCTTCAGGTCGGCACGCTCCCGTACTTCGACCAGGAGCTCGTCAGCAAGACCATCCCGGCCGCCAACGAGGTCGATGCACAGCGCATCGTCACCGAGTTGCAGACCCGCGCCGCGCAGTGCCAGACCCTGCAGCCGCCCACCGGCTGCCCCGGGACGACCGGATGAGCATCCCGTCGATGACGCTGCCGCCGGTGTCCACGCCTGTGCGCAAGCAGCCAAGCCGACGCAACGTCGAACTGATCCTGCTGGTCTTCGCGTGGGGCCTAGGACTGCTCGGCACCCTCCAGGTGAACTGGGCCACCGGTGAGACCGTGGGATCGCGACTGTGGATCACCACCGGCGTGATCGGTGCACTCGCCCTCGCCATGCACATCGTCGTGCGCTGGAAGGCCACGTACGCCGACCCGTTCATCCTCCCCGTCGCGACGCTCCTCACCGAGCTCGGCCTGGTGATGATCTACCGCATCGATATCGCCGCAGCGCAACGCGCCACCCTCAACGGCAACCCCGAGCCGACTCCGGACGTCTACTCGCAGCTGACCTGGTTCGCCGTCGCGGTCATCCTGTTCATCGCCGTGCTCGCGCTACTGCGCGACCATCGCACGCTGCAGCGGTACACGTACACGTTCGGGTTCGCGGGCCTCGTGCTGCTCATCCTTCCGCTCGCCCCGATCATCGGCACGACCGTGAACGGAGCGACGCTGTGGATCCGGATCGGCGGCTTCTCGTTCCAGCCCGCCGAGCTTGCGAAGATCCTCCTGACGATCTTCTTCGCCGGCTACCTCGTCGAGAAGCGCGACTCCCTGGCCCTGGTCCGCACGAAGTTCCTCGGCGTCGGGCTGCCGCGGCTGAAGGACCTCGGCCCGATCCTCATCGCCTGGCTGGTGTCACTCGCCGTACTCGTCTTCGAGACCGACCTCGGCACCTCGCTGCTGTTCTTCGGCCTGTTCGTCGCGATGCTGTACATCGCCACTCAGCGCAAGTCCTGGCTGTTCCTCGGCGGCATCCTGTTCATCGCCGGCGCAGTCGCCGCCTACTACCTGTTCGGCCATGTGCGCCTGCGGGTGGAGGTGTGGCTGGACCCGTGGCAGTACGCCGACACCAGCGGCTACCAGATCGTGCAGTCGCTGTTCGGGCTGGCGAATGGCGGCATCCTCGGTGCGGGCATCGGCCAGGGCTTCCCGAACCTCGTGCCGTTCGCCAACACCGACTTCATCGTCGCGGCCCTCGGTGAGGAGCTCGGCGTCACCGGGCTCATCGCCATGCTGCTCCTGTACGCAATCCTCATCGAGCGCGGTCTGCGCACTGCGGTGGCCGTGCGCGACTCCTTCGGCCAGTTGCTGGCGGCCGGCCTATCGATCACGCTCGGCCTGCAGATATTCGTGATCGTCGGCGGCGTCACGCGCCTCATCCCGCTGACCGGCCTGACCACGCCCTTCCTGTCCTATGGCGGCTCGTCCCTGATCGCCAACTGGATCATCGTGGCCCTGCTCCTGCGCATCTCCGACCGCGCCCGCCGGCCCGAGGTCCACACGCCCTCACCTGACGAGGCCGTCACCCAGGTGGTGCGGCGCGTATGAGCAGGCCTATCCGCCACATCGCCTTCGTCCTGGGGATCATGCTCGTCGCCCTGTTGGCCAACATCACCTACATCCAGGTCGTCAAGGCCGGCGAGTACCGCGACAAGCCCGGCAACCAGCGGGTCCTGCTCGAGGAGTACAGCCGCGAACGCGGGCCGATCCTGGTCGGCCCCAATCCCGCGGCCCGGTCCAAGGAGACCGGCGACACCCTCAAGTACCTGCGGGTCTACTCGAACGGCGAGCTGTACGCGCCGGTCACCGGTTTCTACTCACTCGTCTACGGCGCCACGGGCCTCGAGCGTACGGAGAACCGGATCCTCACCGGAAAGTCGAGCCTGTTCGTGGTGGACCGCGTAGAGCAGTTGTTCGCCGGGCGGCAACCGGTCGGCGGCGCCGTCAGCACGACCATCGACGCGCGAGCCCAGAAGGCGGCGTTCGAGGGGCTCGCCGGCAAGAAGGGTGCCGTCGTGGCGATCGAGCCGGCAACCGGACGCATCATCGCGTCTGTCCAGTCGCCGTCATTCGACCCGAACCTGTTGTCCAGTCACGATCCTGCGTCCATCCGCAAGTACTACGACAAGCTGCAGTCCGATCCGGCCAAGCCGTTGCTCAACCGGCCGATCGTCTCGCTCAACCCGCCGGGATCGACCTTCAAGCTCGTCACGACCGCCGCTGCTCTTGCCTCCGGACGTTTCACGCCGGACTCGGTGCTCCCGGGCCCCGCCACCTACCAGTTGCCCAACTCGATCAGGAAGATCCGCAACTGGAACGGCAAGGAGTGCGGGCCGAACGGGCTCGTGACGCTGCGCGCCGCCTTGGCGATCTCGTGCAACACGGCATTCGCCTGGCTGGGCAACGAACTCGGCGACAAGGCCCTGCGCACGCAGGCCGAACTCATGGGCTTCAACCACAGCTTCCAGATCCCGCTGCACGCGGCTACGTCCAGGTTCCCCGAGAGCCCGGATGCACCGCAGACCGCGATGTCCGCCATCGGTCAGTTCGACGTCCGAGCGACGGCCCTGCAGATGGCCATGGTCGGCGCGGCCGTAGGCAACAACGGCATCACGATGGTTCCCTACCTGGTTCAGGAGGTGCGCGGGCCCGATCTGGCCATCCTCCAGACGACGCAGCCCGAACAGTTCGAAACGGCCATGACGCCCCTGAATGCCGCCCAGGAGACCGAGATGATGGTCAACGTCGTCGACAACGGCACGGGCAGCAATGCGCAGATCCCCGGCGTCCGGGTGGCCGGCAAGACCGGCACGGCCCAGACCGGCAACGACAACCCGGCCGTTGCGTGGTTCGTGGCCTTCGCCCCGGCGCAGGCTCCCAAGGTCGCGGTGGCGGTCGTCGTGGAGGACGCCGGGGCAGCAGAGGTGAGTGGAAACGCGCTGGCGGCCCCTATCGCCAGGGCCGTCATCGAGGCAGTGCTGCGCTGACGCGGCACCGACAACTGAGAGTATGGGCACATGACGACGGACGAGCCACGCATGCTCGGTGACCGCTATGAGATCGGCGAGGTCATCGGGCGCGGCGGCATGGCCGAGGTCCACGAGGGCAAGGACCTGCGCCTCGGGCGCCGCGTCGCCGTCAAGATCCTCCGCCCCGACCTGGCTCGCGATCCCAGTTTCCAAGCCCGCTTCCGCCGCGAGGCCCAGTCCGCCGCAGCGCTGAACCACCCGAACATCGTCGCCGTCTACGACACCGGCGAGGATCTTCTCGTCTCCGAGGACGGTGCCCGCGTCGTCGTCCCGTACATCGTCATGGAGTACGTCGACGGCATGACACTGCGCCAACTGCTGGCCAGCGGCCGTCGACTGCTGCCCGAGCGCGCCCTCGAGATCACAGCCGGTGTCCTCGCGGCACTGGACTACGCCCACCGGCACGGCATCGTGCACCGCGACATCAAGCCGGCCAACGTCATGCTCACCCGCACCGGCGACGTCAAGGTCATGGACTTCGGCATCGCCCGCGCGATGAACGACGTCGGCACGACCATGACATCGGCCTCCGCCGTGATGGGCACCGCTGCTTACCTGTCGCCCGAGCAGGCACGTGGCGAGGTCGTCGACGCCCGCAGCGACCTCTACTCCACCGGCGTGCTCCTCTACGAATTGCTCACCGGCCGGCCGCCGTTCACTGGTGACTCGCCGGTCTCCATCGCCTACCAGCACGTCAGCGAGATGCCCCTGCCTGCCTCGCAGGTCGACGACGGCGTCTCGGCCGAGGTCGACGCTGTGGTGCTGCACTCGCTCAACAAGCGGGCCGACGACCGCTACCAGACCGCGGCGGAGTTCCGCGCCGACGTCGAACGCGCCATTGCGGGCGCACCGGTGACCGCAGCCGTGCCGGCGATCACCGTCGACCGCACGCAGATGATGCCCGCGGTGGAGGCGCAGACCGCGGTTCGGTACGAGCCGATGTACGACACCGGTCGCAAGCGGCGACGACGCGGCTTCGGCTTCTGGGCCTTGAGCCTGGTAGGCATCTCGGCGGCCATCATCGGCGCACTTCTCATCGGGAAGTTCGTCTTCGGCGGCTCCGCGGTCACCCAGGTGCAGGTGCCCAACCTCGATGGACTCACGGTCGAGGCTGCCACCACCACGCTGCAGCAGTACGACCTGCGACTCGGAGCGCAGACGCCGTCCACCTCGGACCGCCCCCAGGGCACCGTCATCGCGCAGCAGCCAGCGGCCGGTGAGAACATCGAGCAGGGCCAGTCGGTCAACATCACGATCAGCAGCGGACTGGAGCAGGCCACCGTGCCGCAACTGGTCGCGCTCACGTCGGTCGACGCTGCCCGTATCGCGCTTCAGGATGCCAACCTCGCTCTCGGCACCGTCAAGGAGAAGAACTCCCAGCAGCCACCGGGCTACGTGCTCAGCCAGGATCCTGCCGAGGGGACCCAGATCGACGCCGGCTCGTCGGTCAACATCACCGTCTCCTCCGGGCTGGTCAAGGTCCCGAAGGTGACCGGCACGAGTCAGGCCCAAGCCCGCAGCGATCTGGCGCAGGCCGGCTTCGACGTCCAGGTGGTCGAGCTCGAGGACGGATCGGTGGCTGCCGGAACCGTGCTGGCGCAGTCTCCTCAGGCCGGTGAGCTGCTGGCCCAGGGCTCCGTCGTCACCATCACGGTCGCCACGTCGCCACCACCGCAGCCGACCTTCGAGCCACAGCCCTCTGCTCAGCCCACGCTCGGTCCGTCACCGGCACCCGTGCCGAGCGGGTCGAACGTGTTCGCGCCCACCGCAGCCCCGGCCTCGCAACCAGCCGCCTGACAGGGATCCGCGTAATCGCCCTGCACCAGCGGGCGTCAGCCGACGACCGGTGCCAGTCCGTCGGCGCGTGCAACGGCCGTCGGGTCACCGCAGACCGCCAGCCAGTTCGCGAGCATCAGGTGCCCGCCCTCGGTGAGGACGGACTCCGGGTGGAACTGCACGCCCTCCACCGGAAGCGACCGATGTCGCAACGCCATGATCACGCCGCTCGCCGTCGTGCCGGTGACCTCAAGAACGTCCGGGACGGTCAGGGGATCGACG
Organism: Actinomycetes bacterium; assembly: GCA_037130755.1. Taxonomy (GTDB): domain Bacteria; phylum Actinomycetota; class Actinomycetes; order S36-B12; family S36-B12; genus UBA10649. The sequence goes on along the minus strand of JBAXSI010000060.1, from coordinate 6,259 downwards.
GTCAGCGAGTGGTAGCGCGTGGCCAGGAACGGATTCGGCAGGCCGGCGAGCACGCCAACGCCCTTGTGCAGGACCTCCGAGGTCTTGCCATGCAGGAGTTCAGGCGCCCGACTGACCGTCGCCCCGTACGCGGCGGCGATCGCCTGATGCCCCAGGCACACTCCGAAGATGGGGACTTCGCCCGCGCAGTCGCGCACGATGTCCATGCAGACGCCGGCGTCCTCCGGCGTACCTGGGCCCGGAGACAGCAGCACGCCGTCGTAGGCGTGTGCCTGCGAGGTTGTTACCTCGTCGTTGCGGCGCACCTCGATGTCAGCACCCAGTTGCGCCAGGTACTGCACGAGGTTGAACACGAACGAGTCGTAGTTGTCGACGACGAGAATCCGGACCACACACTCATTCTGACGGCAGGCTCTGCGCCATGGTCACTGGCCCCTCGTAGGCCGGGATGGTGATCCGCGCCAGGCGCTGAACGTCGTAGCCCAGGCCCACCGCCTTCGCCCACGCCCGGTACCCCTTGACCGTCGGGTCCGTGCGCAGCGCCGACCGCATGGCCTTGACCGGTCCGGTCGCGGTGATGACGAAGGGCGGCGAGTACACCCTGCCCTGGAGGAGCAGCGTGTTGCCGACGCACCGAATGGCGCTCGTGGCGATCAGCCGCTGATCCATGATCTGCACGGCCACCGCGCCACCGCGCCAAAGCGCGTTGACCACGGCCTGGACGTCGGACTGATGAACGATCACGTCGTTCGCGGACACGGCCTGCCACAGCGGGTCGCTGGGATCGCGGTGCGGAGCATCGTCCAGCGCCACCCGGAGGCCAGGTCCGGTGACCGAAACCAGGCCCGCGGCGCCGGCCAGCTCGGCCGTCCTGCTCACCAGCGCGGCAACCTGCGGGTCGCCGCTGCGACCTGAGGTGAGGTCGTCCACGTTCCGCCGCCGATCGACGACCTGAGCCTCGAGTGCATCGACGCCGTCGGACCTTTGGTGCACGAGATCGCGCAGTTCGGTCGCGCGCTGCGCGCGCAGATCGGTGCCCTGGGACGTGGTGGCCGCCACCGCGAACATCAGCCCCGCGAGCGCGAAGACCAGTCCGGTGATGAGCATGAGGGGCTGCACTCGCGTCGACGAGCCGGACCACCGCACGCGCTCACGGTAACCTCCCGCGACCGGTGTAAGCGGCCCGGACGCGGTCGGGGGAGGGCGATCCGACGGGGGTGTGGCAGGCTGTGTCCCTGACCGCACTGCTTAGGGGAGGACCACCGTGCCTGAATCCAAGGGCCGCAAGAAAGACGTCTACACGCCCCCTCCCACCGGCAAGGGCGAGCGCAAGGTCGCCCGACTCGGCTCGCCGAGCTGGCTGGCGCCGACGATGGTCGCCCTGTTCGTCATCGGGCTGACCTACATCGTCATCTTCTACATCGCCGGGTCGCAGATCCCGATCATGCGGGACCTGAGCCCGCTCATCAACGTCGCGATCGGCTTCGCCTTCATCGCCGGTGGCTTCATTCTCTCCACACGCTGGAGATAAATACACCACTGTCATTCATCCCCAACTGGGGATTACCTGTGGATAACTCTGCGGTGGCCTAAAGCAGTTCGAGGATCGTGGCATTCGCCATGCCGCCGCCCTCGCACATGGTCTGAAGCCCGTACTGCGTGCCCGTGCGCTGCATGTGGTGCAGCAGCGTCGTCATCACGCGGGCACCACTGGCACCCAGTGGATGTCCCAGCGCGATGGCCCCGCCGTTGACGTTGGTCCGCTCCGGGTCGGCACCCGTCTCGGCGTACCAAGCCGCGAGCACTGAGGCGAACGCCTCGTTCACCTCGAAGGCGCCGATGTCGCCGATCGTCAGGCCCGCCTTCGCCAATACTCGCTGGGTCGCGGGAATCGGCCCGATCAGCATGATCACCGGATCGACGCCGGCCATCGCGACGGAGTGCACGCGAGCGATCGGGGTGACGCCCAACTCGGCTGCCTTGTCCGAGCTCATGATCATGATGGCCGCCGACCCGTCGCTGATCTGCGAGGCGTTGCCGGCGGTCACGACGCCGCCCTCCTTGAACGGGGTCTTGAGCCCGGCCAGCGACTCAACGGTGGTGTCGGGTCGGATTCCCTGATCGTTGACGACCTCGCCGGCCTCCGTCTGAATGGGCACGATCTCTTCGGCGAACAGGCCGTCCTTCTGCGCGCGGGCGGCCCGCTGGTGGGACGAGGCCGCTATCTCATCCAGGTACCGGCGGGAGAAGCCCCACCGCTCGGCGATCATCTCCGCGCTGATGCCCTGGTTGACCAGGCCGTTGTCGTAGCGCGCATGCATGCTCGCCGGGAATGGGCCATCACCGCCGACCATGTTGGAGAACATCGGCACCCGCGACATCGACTCGACCCCGCCGGCGATGATCACGTCGTAGTGACCGGCGATCACGCTGGCCGCCGCGAACGACACCGCCTGCTGGCTCGAACCGCACTGCCGGTCGATTGACACCGCCGTCACGTCCTCGGGGAACCCCGCCGCGAGCACCGCGTTGCGCCCGACGTTGCCGGACTGCTCGCCCACCTGCGAGACGCAGCCCCAGATGATGTCGTCAACGACCGCGGGATCGACCCCGGCCCGCTCAGTGAGGGCGCGTAGGACCGTGGCGGACAGGTCGACGGGGTGGACTCCGCTCAGCTCGCCCTTCTGCGGTTTGCCTATCCCAACAGGAGTGCGGACGGCGGCGACGATGACGGCATCGTTGACGGACATGGATCCTCCGATCGTTGTACCACGACGTTACGCGGACAGCCCCATGCTGGGAACGAGCAGGTCCATGATCTGCTGCGTGCGCCACATGGTGAGCACGACCAGCACAAGGATCACGGCCCCGATCCCGACCACCTGCGTCACCATTCGGTACTTCGGCGCCGGCAGCACGAAGATCGCGGCGACGACGGCTCCGGTGATCAAGCCTCCTAGGTGCGCGCGCCAGTCGACTCCAGGTGAGATGAAGCCGATGACGACGTTGATGCCCAAGAGCACCAGCACCTGCGTGATGTCGTACTGAAGTCGCCGACCGGCCACGACGAGCGCGCCCATGAGCCCGAAGATCGCGCCGCTGGCGCCCACCGAGACGGTGTTCATGTCAGAGATCAAGTACGACGCCACGCCGCCGCCGATGGCGGCGAGCACATACAGGATCAGGTAGCGGCCGTGCCCGAGGATCCGTTCGAGCGTCGGTCCCAGGGCGTAGAGCACGTACATGTTGAACAGGATGTGCATCCACGAGCCGTGCAGGAACGCAGCGCTGACCAGACGCCACCACTCGCCGTTCGCTGCAACGCCGATGGGCCACATGCCCCAGTCACCCGCGGCCTTGTTGACGCCGACCACCATCTGCAGCAGGTAGACGGTCGCGCTCATGCCGATGAGCGTGTACGTGACGAGCGGCCGGTCGATCACGCGTGCACCGGCCACTGTCGTCGGCTGCCGCACCTCGGCCGCGGCCGAGGAGACGCACTCAGGGCACTGGAAGCCGACGGGCGCCGGGATCATGCACTCCGCGCAGATGGGTCGCCCGCAGCGCGTGCACCGGATCCCGGTCAAGACGCTGGGATGCCGGTAGCACGGCGACATCACCTGCGGACTGGTCACTGCCGTGAGCTACCGCTGGTCAGTCGCGCGCGATGGTGATCGAGTTGATGACCACGTCGGTGTTCGGTCGGTCGGCGCGACCGGTCGGGACCGCTGCGATCGCGTCGACCACGTCGCGGGACTCCTGATCGGCGACCTCACCGAAGATGCTGTGCTTCATGTTGAGCCAGGGCGTGGCCTCGACCGTGATGAAGAACTGCGAGCCGTTGGTGTTCGGGCCGGAGTTCGCCATCGCGAGCAGGTAGGGCTTGTCGAAGACGAGCTCGCCGTGGAACTCGTCGTTGAAGCGGTAGCCCGGTCCGCCGGTGCCCGTGCCCAGCGGGTCGCCGCCCTGGATCATGAAGCCCGGGATGATGCGGTGGAACACGGTGCCGTCGTAGAGGGGCGCCGTGGACTTCGCGCGCACGCGCGGATCCGTCCACTCCTGGGTGCCCTCCGCAAGACCGGTGAAGTTGCGCACGGTCTTGGGGGCGTGGTCCGGGAACAGGTTGATGCGGATGTCACCCATCGAGGTGTGAAGCGTCGCTGTCGTCGTCATGCGGTGATCCTTTCACGGACCGTCCGGACCGACGACCGCGCCCGGCCCCAGCGCCCCACCCTCAGGAGACCCAGTAGGCGTTCACGTAGGTGGCGACACTCACGAGCATGAGCGGCGCGAACACTGAAACCAGGACGATGCGGAAGACGATGCTCCTGGTCATCCACACCCCCAGCAGGATCCAGATCGGGAAGAGCACGATCGAGGACCGGGGAACGGACTGGAACACCGTGCTCGTGGCGAGGGATGCCACTGTCAGGAGGACGAAGGTGGCCTCCCCCCACCAGCGCTTCACCAGCAGGACGACTACGAAGGTGATCAGCAGGACGACGTACAAGATCTCGAAGCGGTACTGCACCGCCCAGGGTGCGGCGACCGCGTAGTTCCACGCCCAGTCCCACTCGGTGCGCCAGGCCTCGATCGGGTTGCTCAGGTGGCGGGACCACCCCTGCCCCTGGGCCCAGAACCAGATGGTCCAGCTACCCGACAGCCAGCGGTAGACGGCGAAGACGACAGCGACGCCGACGAACGGCAGCGCCAGGGCCGGGGACTGCCGCCAGTCTCGGTTCCGGCTGGTCAGGAACAGCACGATCAGGGCGATGCCGAGAAAGGCACCGTTGATGCGCACCAGCGCGGCGAGCATCCCCATCACCCCGGCGAACACCCACCAGCCGCGCTTGGCCGAGTACCAGCACCAGAAGGCGAAGGCGCAGAAGAGCGCCTCGGAGTACGGCGCAGCGAGGTAGACGGCCACCGGCGCGATCGCCCACGCAAGCACGCCGAGTTCGGGACGCCCGCCGGCCAATTGCGTGAGCCGGCCAAGGGCGATCGCGGCGAACAGGCCGGCCACGAAGGCGACGATGAGACCGGAGATCGTCAGGTCCAGGCCGGTCAGGTGCACCAGTCGGACGATGAGCGGGAACCCGGGGAAGAAGGCGTAGTTGGTCTCGTCGCCCGGTGCTCCATAGCCGAACTGGTTGATGGCCTTGAAGCGGTCCGCGTCCCAGCGGTTCCACATGTCCGCGAAGGAACCCGACGGCCCAGAGGGCACGCCATCACCCTGCAGGACGTCGGGGGTGGCGGCGAAGGCCCACGTCGCGAACCACGCGGCGGTGTAGACGCTGAGGCGAGTGGCCAGCCAAATCGTCGCCGATGGCAGATCAGGCCAGGTCCGGATTCGCTCGATCAGCCCAGACGCGGGGGCTGGCTGCTCCGTCTCGACGACCACGCCAGCACGCTACACAAGATGCCGAGTCCGACCACCACTGTCACTCCGGGTAGCCGGATGTGACGTGAGTGGTCGGACTCGGCGCTAGTGGGGAAGTGCGTACCGATTAGCTGGCGAGCACGCCGTAGATCTTCTTGCGGGCCTCGGCGAGAATCACCTTCGTGGCCTCGATCTGCGCCGGGTCGTTGCCCTGGCTGACCTGCCACACGGCTGCGCCGAGCTGCTTGCCCTCGGCGAACAGCTCCATGCTGGCCTCGCCGGCCGGGTCGTCGTCCTGCTGCCAGGGCTGACCCCAGCCATCCTTCTCTGCGGCGACCACGGCCCGGCCCTCGTCCGTGAGGGCGAAGATCCGCTTGCCGTTCTCGTGCTCGGGCTGGACGAGGCCGTCGCGCGCCAGGCGCTTCAGTACGGGGTAGATGCTGCCCGGTGAGGGCTGCCAGCGACCGTCACTGCGGTCGGAGATCTCGGTGAGGATCTCGTAGCCATGCCTGGGCTGCTCGGCGAGCAGCAGCAAGATGGCGGCACGTACGTCACCGCGCTCACGGCGCGGTCCACGCGGCGGGCCCCATGGCCCGCGGCCGCCCCATGGTCCGAATCCAGGACCCGAGCCGGGGCCTCGGCCACGGTGGCCTCGGTGGTGCCGGCGATCTTCGGGTGCGGACTGGTCAGTGGGGACGGCGTCTGTGGGGGAAGACTTCTTCAAGGTAACTCCAAATGTTCTATCGCGAACCTATCGCGATGCAGTAACGATATATCGCGACTATTCAGATGTCAACACGCCGCTGCACTTCGTTGAGTGATGGGGGCGGTTAGCGGCGCTAGGGGGCCGTCGGCGCTGTGCGCCTCCTCCCGAGTCCC
>JBAXSI010000006.1:0-85192 GCA_037130755.1 Actinomycetes bacterium | reverse complement strand
ACTACCAGGGTATCTAATCCTGTTTGCTCCCCACGCTTTCGCTCCTCAGCGTCAGTAGTTGCCCAGAGACCCGCCTTCGCCACCGGTGTTCTTCCTGATATCTGCGCATTTCACCGCTACACCAGGAGTTCCAGTCTCCCCTACAACACTCTAGTCAGCCCGTATCGAGTGCAGGCCAGGAGTTAAGCTCCTGGGTTTCACATCCGACGTGACTAACCGCCTACGAGCTCTTTACGCCCAATAAATCCGGACAACGCTTGCACCCTACGTATTACCGCGGCTGCTGGCACGTAGTTAGCCGGTGCTTCTTCTGCAGGTACCGTCACTTTCGCTTCTTCCCTGCTGAAAGCGGTTTACAACCCGAAGGCCTTCATCCCGCACGCGGCGTCGCTGGGTCAGAGTTTCCTCCATTGCCCAATATTCCCCACTGCTGCCTCCCGTAGGAGTCTGGGCCGTGTCTCAGTCCCAGTGTGGCCGGTCGCCCTCTCAGGCCGGCTACCCGTCGTCGCCTTGGTGAGCCATTACCTCACCAACAAGCTGATAGGCCGCGGGCCCATCCCAGACCGAAAAACTTTCCAACTTCCCAGATGCCAGGGAAGTTCGTATCCGGTATTAGCACCTCTTTCGAAGCGTTATCCCGAAGTCTGGGGCAGGTTGCCCACGTGTTACTCACCCGTTCGCCACTGATCAGGAGAGCAAGCTCTCCGTCACCGTTCGACTTGCATGTGTTAAGCACGCCGCCAGCGTTCGTCCTGAGCCAGGATCAAACTCTCCATAAATGAATTGTTTTGATACTGGCAGAGAATGAGCTGTGTGCTCATATTTCTACCAAAGGAATCCGTCTGCGACTCGCTGCACCGGTCAACGACCGGCCAGCCAAGCCCCAGAACGGGGTATTGGCATTGACATGTGACACGCTGTTGAGTTCTCAAGGAGCGGGCGCGCACCTCTGCGAGGCTTTCGACCTCGTTTTGGGGCAACGTTCCAAACTTACGGAGTTTCACTTAGGTAGTCAAATCACGCCGCCTGGCGTGTCTTGTCCGAAGATCTTCTCGTTCAGTTTCCGCGGGACCGGCCTAGCTTGGCGTTCACCCACGAGGACTCAGTCCTCGCAAACAGGTGAGCGGCTTGGTGTCCGTTCCTCCCACGCGGAGGGCCTACTTTACGCAGCGCCAGCAACCAGGTCAAATCCACTCCGCCGCGGCCCAGAGTCCCCAACGCCACCCGGGCCACTCACTGCGAGGGTCCTGAAAACCCTTGCAGGGCAGTCACTATCGGAGGCTGGCAGGCGGTCAGGGACGTGGCACCCGTACCCCGGCGAAGGCCTTCTTGCCCCGTCGGAGCACCAGCCACTGCCCGTGATGTAGGTCACGAACAGCGGCCTGACCCGCCGGATCCTCGATCCGCACGTTGTTCGCGTACGCCCCGCCCTCGTCGATCGTGCGCCGAGCGGCGGACTTGCTCGGCGCCAGGCCGGTGCGCGCGAAGAGTTCGTCGTAGGCGGGCAACAGCCCGTCGACCACGTCAGCGGACTCCAGTTCGACGTAGGACGCCTCGCTGAGTGCTGCGGTCAAGGTGGCGGCGGGCAGCGCGGACAGGTCCCCCTGGCCGAACAGCGCCCGACCGGCGGCCTCTGCGGCATCTCGTTCGGCCTCGCCGTGCACCAGCGCCGTTACCTCGTTCGCGAGGGCGCGCTGGGCCGCGCGGGCCTGCGGACGCTCGGCCGTCGCGGCGATGAGGCCGTCGATCTCGTCCAGATTCCGGAAGCTGAAGGTCCGCAACATGGTCGGGACGTCGCGGTCGTCGGTGTTCAGCAGGAATTGGAACAGCGCATAGGGGCTGGTCAGGGCGGGATCAAGCCACACGGTGCCGGACTCCGTCTTGCCGAACTTCGTACCGTCGGCCTTCACGATCAGCGGAGTCGTCAGGGCATGAGCGCTGACGCCGTCCATCTTCCTGATGAGTTCGACGCCGGCAACGATGTTCCCCCACTGGTCGGAGCCGCCGGTCTGGAGGGTGCAGCCGTAGCGCCTCTGGAGTTGCACGAAGTCGTAGCACTGCAGCAGTGCGTAGCTGAACTCGGTGTACGAGATTCCCTCGCCGGACAGCCGGGCCGCGACGGCCTCGCGCTTGAGCATCGGTCCAACACCGAAGTGCTTGCCCACGTCGCGCAGGAACTCGAGCACGCCCATGCCGGCGGTCCAGTCGAGATTGTTGACGGCGATGGCGGCATTCGGGCCGGTGAAGTCGTAGAAGCGGTCCAGCTGTCGGCGGATGCGCCCCACCCACTCCTCGACGACGTCCTCGGAGTTGAGCACGCGCTCGCCGGTCATGCGGGGATCCCCGATCAGGCCGGTCGCCCCGCCCACGAGGGCCAGGGGACGGTGGCCGTGCTGCTGGAAGCGTCGGACGGTGAGGATCTGGCTGAGGTTGCCCAGGTGCAGGCTCGGCGCAGTGGGGTCGAAGCCGCAGTACAAGGTGACCGGAGCAGCGTCGAGGGCCGCACCGAGCGCCTCCAGATCGGTGCTCTGCGCGATCAGGTCGCGTCGGGACAGTTCATCGAGGATCGAGGCCACGGCGTCATCCTCCCGTACCCATAGCGATTGCGGTCAGGCGGCTCGGGCTAGTCCTGGTCGACCGTGCCATCGAGCAGTTCGCGGTAGATGTCCAGATGGCCGTTGTGCCGCGCAGTCTCCTCGATCATGTGCAGGTACACCCAGCGCAGCGAGGGCCGTTGACCGTCCATCCACCGCACCGAGCGCACGATCCGATCGTCGAGACCGTGGAGTGCGGCATGGGCACGGCTCTCGTCACATGCACGGTCGAACTCGTCGAGCACGCCCTCGAGGGTGTCCGCATTGGTGAACTCGAACTCCCGATCGGGCTCGTCATCGGTCCAGGCGAACGGGACGTCGTCCTCGCCGTCCAATTGGTGTCGGAACCACCAGCGCTCGACATCCGTGAGGTGCTTGACGATGCCGGCGGCACTGGTGGCCGAGACCCCGAGCCGTCGCGTCGCCTGCTCCCAGTCCAGGCCGGTCAACTTGCGCCTGACCTCGGAACGATTGCCCTCGAGGTGCGTCTCCAGCAATTCGCGCTCGCTGCCGGTCTCTGCGTCCATCGGCTCCTCCGTCGTCGACATCATCTGAACCCTAGGTCAGCGAGCAGCCTTGCGATACGGACTGACCGTCGGCTGGTCGCGCAGGAAGAACCGCCACGGCGTTTGAGCGCCGGCACCGCCGACACCGGTGCGAGGCGAGATTCCGATCTCCTCCGACGGCAGCGGGTCGCGCAACTGCAGCCGTAGGGGCGACCTGGCGGCCAGCAGATGGGCGCCATCCAGGACACCGGTGACGCCAAGGGCCATCGTCAGTCGCGCCGGGCCGCGGGCGAGGTCGCGATCGGTCGTCGAGCTCGGCCGACGATCGCGGGCCACGTCGATGCCCTCGACGATCTCGCCAGCGCGAAGCAGCACGGCTCCTGCGACGCCGTCAGGCCGCGTCACGACGTTCAAGCACCAGTGCATTCCATAGGTGAAGTACACGTACGCCCGACCCGGGGGGCCGAACATCGTGGCGTTGCGCGGCGTCTGCCGTCGGAACGCATGAGAGCCGGGGTCCTCGCCCTCGCCGCCGTAAGCCTCCACCTCGGTGAGGCGCACGACGACGCGCTGCCCATCGACCCGTGAGGTGATCAGTGCCCCCAGCAGCAGCGGTGCCACCTCCTGAGCATGGGCGGCGAGGTCCACCGACGCACCGCTCATGCCGACCTCCACTGATCCACCTGCATCCTGCAGGGCACGAGTATCTTGACGGCGACGCGACATCTCGACCGGAGGAATCATGAATCCCAACACGTTCGACAACGCTGAGACCACCGCCCTCGGGGAACCGACGCCCAAGCCGGGCGCATTCGAAGGTCACCCGATGGAGTCGAGCGCCACGCTGTACAAGGACGAGCGGACAGAGGCCGGCGTGTGGCAGTGCACCCCTGGCTCCTGGACCTCCAGCAAGACCGGTGTCGGCGAACTCATGCACTTCGTCGCGGGCAGCGGCGCCATCACCGACGCCGACGGGACCCGTCATGAGTTCCGACCGGGATCGGTCCAGTACTACCCCGACGGCTGGAGCGGCACCTGGACCGTGATCGAGACCGTCCGCAAGGTCTACGTCATCACCAAGACCTGAGCGCGCCCTCGCCCTCAGGGCTGGTACGTCCGCTTAGGCGACCCGAACTCGGTGCGCGCAGGGTTCTGCGCACGCACCTGGCAGCAGTGCTGATGGGCGATCCGGACGTTCTCCATCTCGTAGGTGCCGCCCCGGTCCAGCGGAACCACGTAGTCGACGGTCGGATACGTCGCACCGAGTCGTTCCTCGCCGACGTCGATGCGGCGCCTGTCATCAGGGAAGGTGCGCGTACCGCACAGCCAGCACTTGGTGCCCTGCTTCTCGGCGACCTGCTGCCAGCGGAGCGGCCCCTTCTTCGCTGCTGCCTTCACCGGATTCATCGCCCGCTCGACTCGTCGCTGCTCGCGCTCGGCCTCCCGTTGGCGCCGCCACGCCCGCTTGCGCTCCTGCGCGCGTTCGCGACGCCGCTTGCGCAGTTCGGTGAGCGGTCCGCGAAGCAGCAGCACCAAGGCGACTATCGCCAGGACGACAAGGACAACGGTCAACCCCACTCGCTGCTACGCCCCTTCGCGCGCTACGCCCACGCCACGCGCTGCTCGGCGAGCATGATGCGCAGGTCGGCCAGTTGCTCGGCGACGCGCACCGGTGCGGTGCCACCGAACGCGGAACGGGAGTCCAGGGCACCCTCGACGCTGAGGACCTCGCGCACCTCGGGCGTCAGCCGCGGCGAGATCTCCGCGAGATCAGCATCGGTGAGGTCCCACAGTTCGATGCCCGAAGCCTCGGCGCGCCGCACACAGGCGCCCGCCACCTCGTGCGCTTCGCGGAACGGAACCCCGTTGCGCACCAGCCACTCGGCGATGTCGGTGGCGAGGGCGAAGCCTTCGGGCGCTGACGCAGCCATGCGCGCGGTGTCGAAGCGCAGCGTCGCGATCATCCCGGTCATCGCCGGCAGCACGAGCAGGAGCTGCTCGACGGAGTCGAACACCGGCTCCTTGTCCTCCTGCAGGTCGCGGTTGTAGCCGAACGGCAGGCCTTTGAGAGTGGCGAGCAGCCCGGTCAGGTTGCCGATGAGGCGGCCGGACTTTCCGCGCGCGAGTTCAGCAACATCAGGATTCTTCTTCTGCGGCATGATCGACGAGCCGGTGGACCATGCGTCGTCGAGCGTGGCCCAGCCAAACTCGCGCGAGGCCATGAGGATCACCTCTTCGCCCATCCGCGACAGGTGCACGCCGATCATGGCGGCGTCGAAGAGGAACTCCGCGACCCAGTCCCGATCGCTCGTGGCGTCGATGGAGTTCCCGAGTGCCTCGTCGAAGCCGAGGTCGAGCGCGACAGCCTGCGGATCCAGCCCGAGGCTCGACCCCGCGAGGGCACCCGCCCCTAGCGGCGACCGAGCTGCGCGCTTGTCCCAGTCGGCGAGCCGCTCGACGTCGCGACCGAGGCCGTGCACGTGCTTGGCGAGCTCGTGCCCGAAGGAAACAGGCTGCGCGTGCTGCAGGTGCGTGAACCCCGGCGAGAACGTCGACACGTGCTGCTCGGCCTGCGTGAGGAGTGCGTCCTGCAGCTCGGTGACCGCATGGACGATGAGACGAACGTGGTCGCGCAGGTACAGCCGGAAGTCCGTCGACACCTGGTCGTTGCGACTGCGACCAGCACGCAGCTTGCCACCGAGGTCACCGAGCTTGGCGATCAGCGCGCGCTCGACCGCCGTGTGGACGTCCTCATCGGCCGGCAACGGCTGAAGGGCTCCCGACGCGATCTCCGAGGACAGCTCGCCCAGCGCGGCGGCAACGCGCGCGAGCTCGTCGTCGGTGAGGAGTCCTGCCCGGTGCAGGACGCGGGCGTGGGCACCCGTCTGCTGCACGTCATACGGGGCAAGCCGCCAGTCGAAGTGAGTGGACAGGCTGAGCGCCGCCATCGCCTCCGACGGGCCATCCGCGAACCGCCCACCCCACAGCCGCGTGGGCTGCTGATCGGTCACGGATTCCTCCTCTGCTCGGCGAGTCTCAACAGCATGGCGCACAGGTCGTCGGCATCGGCCGGTGTCCGCATCACCAGGATGATCGTGTCGTCACCGGCGACGCTGCCCACCGAGTCCACGAGGGTGCTGCGATCCAGGTGGCCGGCGAGGAACTGGGCGGCGCCGGGCGGGGTGTGGATGACGGCGATGTTGCCTGCCGACTCCGCTCTCACAAGGACTTCCTCCGCCACGCGCGCAAGATTGGCATCGGCACCCGAGATGGGGATCGACGTGTCCGACGATGCATCCGCGATCGTGTAGTGCATCCGACCGTCCTCGTCGACGGCCTTGGCCGCGCCGATCGCGTCTAGGTCGCGGGAGAGGGTCGCCTGCGTCACGTGCACGCCCTCCTCCGCGAGGACGTTGCCGAGCTCGTCCTGGGAGCCGATCGTGGTCGTGGCGATGATCGCGGCGATGCGGGCACGGCGTGCCGTCATTGTGCGGGGCGAGCCCGTCGCGATGTCGGTCATGTTCCAACCAGGTTCGCGGCGATCTCGGCACACGCACGGTCCCACGCGTCAAGAGCGACGTGGATGTCATCGTCGGTGATCGTGAGGGCGGGAGCGAAGCGGATCGCATCCGGAGCAACAGCGTTGACGATGATCCCCTTCGCCCGTCCGGCCCGCTCGATCTCGCCGCTCACGGGCGTGGGCAGAACCGCGGCAAGCAGCAGTCCACGCCCACGCACGTGCGTCACAAGCCCGGAGCTGCGCGACACCAGCCCGCCGCACAGCCGGTCATGCACAACCTGCGCGCGTTCCAGCAGTCCGTCGCTCTCGATCGCGTCGAGCACGGCGAGCGCCGCCGACGTCGAGATGGGATTCCCGCCGAAGGTGGAGCCGTGCGAGCCGGGAACGAAGAGGTTGGCCGACGGCGAGAGGGCGATGCAGGCTCCGATGGGCAGTCCGCCGCCCAGGCCCTTGGCGAGCGTCATGACGTCTGGAACCACGCCCTCGTGCTGGAAGGCGAACCACGTTCCCGTGCGGCCGATGCCGGTCTGCACCTCGTCGAAGACGAGCAGGGCACCGTGCGCGTCGGCGATCTCGCGCGCCGCCTGGAGGTAGCCCTCGGGTGGCACGACAACGCCGCCCTCGCCCTGGATCGGCTCGAGCACGATGGCCGCAGTCGCATCCGTGACAGCGGCGCGCAGCGCGTCGACGTCGCCGTAGGGCACGACGATGACGTCGCCGGGAAGCGGTCGGAAGGGATCCTGCTTGGCCGGCTGGGCCGTGAGGGCGAGCGCGCCCATCGTGCGCCCGTGGAAGCCGTTTCCGGCAACGATGAGCTGGCCGCGCCCTGTCAGCCGCGACAGTTTGAAGGCTGCCTCGTTGGCCTCGGCACCTGAGTTGCAGAAGAACACGCGGGCCTCGGGCACTCCGGTCAGCGAAACGAGGCGCTCGGCGAGCGCGATTGTCGGCTCGGTGGCCATGAGGTTGCTGGTGTGCCCGAGCGTGGCCAGTTGGCCGCTGACGGCCGCGACGAGCCGCGGGTCAGCGTGGCCCAGGGCGTTCACCGCGATCCCGGCCAACAGGTCGACGTACTCGCGCCCGTCGGAGTCCCAGACACGCGAACCGCTGCCTCGCACCAGCATCAAAGGCGGCGTCCCGTAGTTGTTCATGAGCGCGCCCTGCCAGCGCTCGGACCACGTCATGACGCCTCCCCGGGCACCACCATCGTGCCGATCCCGGAGTCGGTGAAGACCTCGAGCAGCACGCAGTGCGCGACGCGGCCGTCGACGACGTGCGCACGCGGCACTCCGCCCTCGACTGCGCGCAGGCAGGCCTCCATCTTCGGCACCATGCCCGTCTCCAGGCTCGGCAGCATCGCGCCGAGCTCGTCCGTCGTGATCGTCTGGATGATCGATTCCGGATCCGGCCAGTTCGCGTAGAGGCCCTCGACGTCGGTGAGGACGACGAGCTTCTCGGCACCCAGCGCGACGGCGAGCGCGGCTGCCGCGGTGTCGGCGTTGACGTTGAACGAGGTGCCCTCGGCGTCGCGCGCCACGGTGGACACGACGGGGATCAGACCATCGTCGAGCAGCCGGGTGACGAAGTCCGGGCGCACATCGACGACGTCGCCGACCTGCCCGATGTCGACCTGCTGTCCCTCGACGCTCGCCGTGCGCCGTTCGGCCATGAACAGATGGGCATCCTCGCCCGACAGGCCGACAGCGAACGGCCCGTGCTCATTGATGAGCCCGACGAGCTCGCGCTGCACCTGGCCAACGAGCACCATGCCGACCACGTCCATCACCTCGGGCGTGGTGACCCGCAGCCCGCCCTTGAACTCCGATGCGATACCGAGTCGCTTGAGCATCGACGAGATCTGCGGACCGCCGCCGTGGACGACGACCGGGCGGAGACCTGCCAGTCGCAGGAACACCACGTCCTCGGCGAAGCTCGCCTTCAGGGCATCGTCGGTCATGGCGTTGCCGCCGTACTTCACGACGACCGTCGCGCCGTGAAGACGCTCGAGCCATGGGAGCGCCTCGGCCAGCACGGCGGCCTTGGCGCCCGCCCTCGCCAGGTCGGTCATGTCACTCCTCAGGTGGCGTAGGCAGAGTTCTCGTGCACGTACTCGGCGGTGAGGTCGTTCGTCCATACGGTCGCGCGCTCATGCCCAGCGTGCAGGTTCACGGTGATGCGGACATGCCGGCCGGACAGGTCCACCAGGTCGCGGGACTCCCCGATCGATCCGGATGAGCAGACCCAGACGCCGTTGATCGCTACGTCGACGGCATCGGACGCGAACGCTGCTTGGGTAGTGCCGATCGCCGACAGCACGCGTCCCCAGTTGGGATCCTCGCCGTGGATCGCGCACTTGAGCAGGTTGCTCCGGGCGACGGCCCGCGCGACCTCGAGTGCGTCGTCCGTCGACGCCGCCTCCTCGATCACGATCTCGATGTCCTTGGAGGCGCCCTCGGCATCGGCGATCAGTTGCCGCGCGAGATCGGAGCACACCTGAGTGACGGCGTCGGCGAACACGGTCGCGTCGGGGGTCACGCCCGAGGCACCGCTGGCCAGCAGCAGCACGGTGTCGTTGGTGCTCATGCAGCCATCGGAGTCGATGCGATCGAAGGACAGGCCGCAGGCCTCGCGAAGGGCCTGGTCCGCCTGCTCGGGATTGACCGTCGCGTCGGTGGTGAGGACGACGAGCATCGTCGCCAGCGCCGGCGCGAGCATTCCTGCACCCTTCGCCATCCCACCCACGGTGAAGCCGTCGATCGTGATGCTGGCGACCTTCGCAACGGTGTCCGTGGTCATGATCGCGGTGGCCGCGGCCGCCCCGCCGTCGGCGGACAACTCGGCGACGGCAACATCCACACCGGCAAGGAGTCGGCCGATCGGAAGGCGCTCGCCGATCAGCCCCGTCGAGCAGACTGCGACATCGCCCGGGCCGATCTCCAACCCTGCCGTGGAGAGGACTGAGGCCACGTGCTCGGCCGTGTGGTGCGTGTCGGCGAAGCCGCCCGGTCCCGTGCACGCGTTCGCGCCCCCACTGTTGAGGACCACGGCCTTGAACTGCCCGTCGGCGACGGCCTGCTGCGACCACAGCACCGGCGCGGCTTTGAACCTGTTCGAGGTGAAGACGCCCGCGGCGACGTCAAGCGGCCCGTCGTTGACGACCAGTGCGACGTCGGGATTGCCCGAGGCCTTGAGGCCCGCAGCGACGCCGCTGGCGCGGAAACCCTGTGCCGAAGTGACGCTCACGGTGCTACCCCGTTCCTTGACAACCCGGTGGTCTCGTCGAGGCCGAGCATGAGGTTGGCGTTCTGGATGGCCTGCCCGGCGGCACCCTTGACGAGGTTGTCGATCGCGCTGACCACCACCACTCTGCCCGAGTGGGCATCGACGGCGCACTGCAACTGCACCATGTTGCTGCCAAGGACGGAAGACGTCTGCGGCCAGACACCCTCCGGAAGGACGTCGACGAAGGGCTCGACAGCGTAGGCGGCCAGCAGTGCCGCTCGCACCGAGCCCGTCGTTGCTCCCTCGCGGCCGACCGCCGTGCACGTGGCGACGATCCCCCGCGGCATGGGCGCCAGCAGCGGCGTGAAGGACAGCCGCACCTCCAGCCCGGACGCGGTGGACAAGGACTGCTCCATCTCGGGGGTGTGCTGGTGCACTCCCCCCACCTTGTAGGCGGACATCGAGCCCATCACCTGGGTGGCGAGGAGGGCGTCGGACGCCTTGCGCCCCGCCCCGGACGTCCCTGACGCGGCGACGACGACAACGTCGTCCGGCGCGGCCAGTCCTGCCGAGAGGACAGGAGCCAGTGCGACCGCGACGGCGGTGGCGTAGCAGCCGGGGTTGGCGACGCGGGTCGACGCGGCGACCTTCGCCCGCTGACCCGGCAGCTCCGGCAGTCCGTACGTCCAGGTGCCGGCGTGCACTCCGCCGTAGTAGGTCGCCCAGTCCGCGGGGTCGTCGAGCCGGAAGTCCGCACCCAGATCGACCACGAGAACGCCCGCCGGCAGACCCGCAATCAGCGTCGCGGACTCCCCGTGCGGCAGGGCGAGGAAGACAAGGTCCGCCTCGCCGAGGATGGACGCTGTCGTCTCAGTGAGGACGACCCCGGCCAGCTCGGTCAGGTTCGGATGGACGGCCCCCAACGGCTCCCCCGCCCGACTCGCGGCCGCCACCGGACCGAGGGTCAAGCCTGGATGGGCGGTGATCAGCCGCAGGAGTTCGCCGCCGGCATATCCGGAGGCGCCGGCCACGGCGACGGTCGTCATGCAGGAATTATACGCATACACGCATGAACATCTCACGAACCCCCAGTACGGCGGCCGCCACCAGCAAGAAGGCCCCCGCGGGCGCGGCGGCCCCGACCACGATCCACGCGAACCCCGGAGGAGGCGGAATGCCCGAGCCAGACAACAAGACCAGGACGATCAGGACGAAGACCTCCGCGGCCAGCCTCGGGCCAATCCGGCCCGACTCACCGAACCGTCATGAGCGCAGCGTGGCGCCACACCGCTCAGTAGCTGTGGCCAGCGCCGCCTCGCGAGCGGCGGCGGTCTCTGCCGCGTCCAGCGTGCGATCAGGCGCACGGAAGCGCAGGGCGAACGCCAGCGAGCGCTTTCCCTCGGGGACCTGCGGCCCCTCGTACACGTCGAACAGACGCACGGACTCGAGCAGTTCGCCCGCGCCCTCCGCGAGCGCGCGCTCCACCGCGGAGATCGGCACCGTGCGGTCGACGACAACGGCGAGGTCCTCCTTGGCCAGCGGCTGCGTGCCCACCGATGGGGCCTGGCGCACTTCGGGCGCGGCGGCGATCACAGCATCGAGATCCAGGCTCATTGCGGCGGAGCGAGGAGCAAGGCCGTTGGCCTCCAGAACCCGTGGGTGCAGCTCGCCGGCGACACCGACGTCGTGGCCATCGACAAGAAGCCGGGCGCAGCGACCCGGATGGAATGACGGATCGGTACCGGCGACGACGTCGACGGTGACTCCGCAAAGATCGCCGACAGTGCGCGCCGCCTCAACGGCGTCGGCCCACGAGGACGCGCGGGACGGCCCCCACCAGCCCTGCGGCTCCCGCACGCCCGACAGGAGTGCGGCAACATGGATCGGCTGGGCGGGCAGCAGGTCATTGAGCTGCACCCACTCGTGGTCGGTCGGGCGCTGAGCGACCGACGGACGCAGCGGCGTGGTGCGCTCGACCGCACCGACGAAGACCGCACCGACCTCGAAGATCGCAAGGTCGACGTTGCCGCGACCGACGTTGCGGCGCGCTGCGGCGATGAGCCCGGGCAGCAACGTGGCGCGCAGGAACGGCTGCTCCTCGGACATGGGATTCGCCAGGCGTGGCCCGCCTCGGCGCGCATCGCCCTCGGGGATGAGCAGCGCGTCGAGCTCGGCAGCGCCGACGAACGGGTAGCTCAGCACCTCGACGAGGCCACGCGCCGCGAGGCCCATGCCGACGCGACGGCGCAGGCGCTGCGAGCGGGTCAGGCCCTTGCCCAGCGGAGCGGACGGGACGGTCGCCGGAAGGCGGTCGTACCCGAACAGGCGGATGACCTCCTCGTCGAGGTCGGCAGGATCGATGATGTCCGGACGCCATGACGGCGGGGTCACGGTGAGCTGGTCGCCATCTCGGGCGATCTCGCAGCCGACCCAACCGAGCAGTCGGGTGACGGTCGCATCGTCGATCGGAATGCCTGCGACCTCCCCGGGCTCGGTGACGGCGATCCCAATCCGCACGGGAATGGTCGGCGTCTCGACCGCAGTCATGCCGACGTAGTGACCGCCGCCGAACTCCAGCAGCAACTGGCTGGCGCGGGCAGACGCGTAGGGCGCAAGGTCACGGTCGACACCGCGCTCGTTGCGGCGCCCGGCCTCGCTGGACACCTTGTGCCGACGCCCGGCGCGCGCGATGACCTCGGGCACGAAGTGCGCCGCCTCAAGCACGATGTTCGTGGTGGCGTCGTCGATCTCGGAGTCCAGTCCGCCGATGACGCCGGCCAGCCCGATGACGCCGCGGTCGTCTCGGATGACGAGGTCGTCGGTGCGCAGGGTCCGCTTGACGTGGTCGAGGGACTCGAACGGCTCGCCGTCCGTCGCCCAGCCTGCGCGCACGGTCCCACGGAGCTTGTCCATGTCGTAGGCATGCAGCGGCTGCCCCAGTTCGAGCATCACGTAGTTGGTGACATCGACAGCGAGCGAGACCGGCCGCATGCCGCATGCGACGAGCCGACGCTGCATCCACGCAGGCGACGGCGCCGCAGGATCGAAGCCCACGATCGTGCGCATCGTGAACAGGTCGCAGCCGGCAGGGTCCTCGGTGGCGCACTCCTGCGGAGCCCGGTCGGGCAGCGGCGCAGGAAGGTCCGCGAGCGCCAGGCCTGGATCGACGAAGTCGAGTCCGTAGGCGGTTGCCGCCTCGCGAGCGATGCCGCGGATCGACAGCGCGTAGCCGCGGTCCGGCGTGATGGCGATGTCGAGCACCTCGTCACCGATGCCGATGATCGGCTTGGCATCTTCGCCGGGCTCGCCAGCGCCGGCCGGCAGCACCATGATGCCGTCGTGGTTGTCGCCGAGCGCCAGTTCGCGCTCGGAGCAGATCATCCCGTCGGAGACCTTGCCGTAGGTCGGGCGCGAGGCGATCTCGAAGCCGCCGGGCAGCACCGTCCCAGGCAGAGCTACGACGACGAGGTCACCCGCGACGAAGTTGGCCGCGCCGCAGATGATGCCGCGCACTCCCCCACTCGCCGGCCCGACGTCGACCTGGCACCAGCGGATCGGCTTCTTGAACTCGGTGAGGACCTCGACCTCGAGCACGCGCCCGACGACGAGCGGTCCGTCGACGCCAGCGCCGATCGACTCCACCGTCTCGACCTCGAGCCCTGCGGCGATCAGCTGACGGGCCACGTCGCGTCCGGACTGGTCGGCCGGGATTTCGACGAGCTCACGCAGCCACGACAGCGGGGCGCGCATCAGGCCTCCAGTCCGAATGCCAGCGAGAAGCGCACGTCGCCCTCGACCATGTCGCGCATGTCGCTGACACCGTTGCGGAACATCAGGGTCCGCTCGACGCCCATGCCGAACGCGAACCCGCGATAGACGGTCGGGTCGATGCCCACGGCCTGCAGGACGCGCGGATTGACCATGCCGCAGCCGCCCCACTCGATCCAGCCCTCGCTGCCACAGGTGCGGCAGGGCCGGTCCGCGTTCCCGACGGACTCGCCACGGCACACGAAGCACTCGAGGTCGACCTCGGCGCTCGGCTCGGTGAACGGGAAGTACGAAGGGCGCATCCGCGTGTGGATGCCGTCGCCGAACATCGACGCGGCGAAGTGGTCGAGCGTGCCACGGAGATCAGCCATCGTGATGCCCTTGTCGACCGCGAGCCCCTCGACCTGGTGGAAGACCGGAGTGTGCGTGGCATCGAGCTCATCCGTGCGGAACACTCGACCTGGCGCCACCACGTAGATCGGCAGTTCGCGGTCGAGCATCGCGCGGATCTGGATGGGCGAGGTCTGGGTGCGCAGCACCACGCCGCTGTCGGGCGACTCGACGAAGAAGGTGTCCTGCATGGTGCGGGCCGGATGGTCCGGCGGCACGTTGAGCGCGTCGAAGTTGATCCACTCGGCCTCGGCCTCGGGGCCTTCGGCGATGTCGTAGCCCATCGAGATGAACACATCGCCGATCCGGTCCATCAAGGTGGTCAGCGGATGCCGCGCCCCCATCGGGCTGCGATCGGTCGGGGCGGTGACGTCGACGGTCTCCTCGACGAGCACCCGCTCGTCACGCTCGATCTCAAGAGCGGCCTGCCGCCCCTCCAGCGCCGCCTTGACCTTGCCGCGCGCTTCGCCGACCCGCTTGCCGACCTCGGCCTTGGCGGCCGGCGGCAGTGCGCCGATCTCCCGGTTGGCCAGCGCCAGCGGCGACCGGTCGCCGCTGTGGGCCAGCCGAACGTCCTTGAGTTCGGCCAGATCTGACGCGGCGGCGATGTCCGCCAGCGCTTCCACGACCATCTGGTCGATTGCGGCCGCGTCCAGGCTGGCCACCTGTTTCGGGTCGAACGAGGTATTCGGGCCGGACACCGGCATGCCTTTCTGGACGAGCGGACGAGGGCTGAGTCAGGCTACTCGCCCAGGATGGCGGCCACGAGTTGCGCCACCGACTCCTCAAGGTCGCCGGTTCCGTGCAAGACCAGGTCGGCCGCCTCCGGCGCCTCGTACTCCTGGCCGACGCCGGTGAGGTTGGGCAACGCGCCGCGGGCGGCCTTGGCGTACAGGCCCTTGGTGTCGCGCGCGCTGACGACGTCCAGCGGAGTGTCGACGTAGACCTCGAGGAACTGCCCGGGCTCGAAGAGCGCTTGCGCAGCACGCCGGTCTGAAGTGAACGGCGACACAAGGGCGACGATGACGACGAGCCCGGCATCGCGCATGAGCTTGCTCACCTCGGCGACGCGCCGGACGTTCTCCGCACGATCCTCCGGCGTGAAGCCGAGGTCCTTGTTGAGGCCGTGGCGCACGTTGTCGCCATCGAGCACGTAGGTGTGCACACCCATCGCATGGAGGTTGCGGGCGGCTGCGTCGGCGATGGTGGACTTGCCCGCTCCGGACAGTCCGGTCAACCACACGACCTTGGCGTCGTGCCCCATCAGCAGCCGGCGGGCCTCCTCGTCGACGGCGTAGTCGTGCCGGACGACGTTGGTCGCGCGACGCATTGCGTGCCGCACCATTCCGGCAGCGACCGTGTCCGCGGTGACTCGGTCGACAAGAAGGAAGCCGCCGGTGTCGCGCACCAGTGTGTACGCGTCCATCGGCACCGGCTTGTCGGTGGCGACCTCGACGCGGCCGATGTCATTCATCTCCAGGACGCGGGCTGCTTCTTCGTGCCCTCCCACGACGTCGAGGCGGTGCCGGACGTTGGTCACGGTTGCCGGGACGGAGCGCGAACCCGAGACGAGCAGGTACGAACGACCGTGTGCCAATGGCTCCTCGCCAAGCCACACCATGTCGACCGCGAACCTGTCCGCCGGTGTCGGCAGGTTGGCGTCGGCCGCGGCGATCACATCACCGCGAGTGACGTCCACCTCATGGTCGAGGGTGATGGTGACAGCCTGCCCGGTCTCGGCACGGTCGAGGTCAGCGATGTGACCCTCGACGTGCAGGTCGTAGGTGACGATGCGATCGACGCTTGCGGTACGACCCGAGTCGGCGATGACGACTTTGTCGCCCCGGGCGATGCTGCCGGACACGACGGTGCCCGCGTATCCGCGGAAGTTCCCTTCCGCCCGGACGATGAACTGCACGGGGAAGCGGAACGGATGCACGACCTCCTCGGCGCCGGCTCGCGCACTCAGCGGCTCCCACCGCTGCAAGGCCTCAAGGATCGTCGGGCCGTGGTACCACGGCATGACCGTGCTGGGGATGGTGATGTTGTCGCCCGTGACGGCGCTCACCGGGATGGCGATGACCTCCGGCACCTCGAGCCGGGCAGCGGTCGTGCGCACCAGCCCCGTGATCTCCTCGTACGTCGCGTGCTCAAAGCCGACCAGATCCATCTTGTTCACGGCGACGATGACCGTCTTGACGCCCATGAGGGCGCAGATGGTGAGGTGCCGATGCGTCTGGGCCCGGACGCCGCGAGCGGCATCCACCATGAGGATGGCGACGTCGCCGTTGGATGCGGCGACCGCCATGTTGCGCGTGTACTGCTCGTGGCCCGGCGAGTCGGCGACCAGGACGCGTCGACCGTTGGGCAGGTTCATGTGCCGATAGGCGACGTCGATCGTGATGCCCTGCTCGCGCTCGGCCTCGAGGCCGTCGGTGAGCAGGGAGTAGTCGATCTCCCCCACGGGGATGGTCGAGCCGCCGCGGCGCGTCCGGCGGGCGTACTCCAGCGTGTCGAGCGGGACCGAATCGGTCTCCGCCAGGAGTCGCCCGATGAGCGTTGACTTTCCGTCGTCGACCGATCCGCAGGTGACCAGGTGCAGGACGGGGGTGAGGGTGCCGGCCACTAGAAGTAGCCCTCCTTCTTCTTGCCCTCCATGGACTCCGAACCGCCCTCGCCGTCGATGAGGCGGCCAGAGCGCTCGGAGTACTTGGCCCCTGCCATCTCGGCCACCAACTGCTCCATCGTGTCGGCCGACGACTCCACCGCGCCCGTCAAGGGATAGCACCCGAGCGTGCGGAAGCGGACGGTGCGCATCTGCGGCACCTCCCCTTCACGCAGGGGGAAGCGGTCGTCGTCGACCATGATGAGAGTGCCGTCGCGCTCGACGACAGGACGAGGCTTGGCGAAGTACAGGCCCGGGATTGGGATCGCCTCCCGCTGGATGTACATCCACACGTCGAGCTCGGTCCAGTTCGACAGCGGGAACACGCGCATCGACTGACCGGGGGCCAGTTGCGTGTTGGCGGTGCGCCAGAACTCCGGCCGCTGCTTGCGGGGGTCCCATTGGTGCCCAGGCTCGCGCAGGCTGAAGATGCGCTCCTTCGCGCGACTGCGCTCCTCGTCTCGACGAGCGCCCCCGATGGCCGCGTCGAAGCCGTAGCGATCGATGCCCTCGCGCAGTGCGACGGTCTTCATCAGCCGCGTGTACTCATGCGTGCCGTGCGAGAACGGCGAGACGCCCTCGGCGATGGCCGCCTCGTTGCGCGCGATGCGAAGGTCGAGGCCCAGTTCGCGGACCCGACGGTCGCGGAACTCGATCATCTCGCCGAACTTCCAGGTGGTGTCGATGTGCATGACCGGGAAGGGAATGGGAGCCGGCGCGAAGGCCTTCACCGCAAGGTGCAGCAGGACCGAGGAGTCCTTGCCGATGCTGTACAGCAGCACGGGGTTCTTGAACGCGGCAGCCGTCTCGCGGTAGATGTGGATCGCTTCGGCCTCGAGTTCGTCGAGTACGGCGTTGTACGGGACGGCAGGAGTGCCTGCCGTGGTGACAGTGCTCATGCCTCGGAAAGGACCTCCTTGGCCGGACCGCCCTGCAGGCTGCCATCGCCGAAGGTGGGGTCGGCGCCGCGTGCGGCCAGCGCCGCTGCTCGTGCGTCGCGCTTGGCCTGCGCGACGCCCTCCCCCTCGGCGGCCACGGCCGGGTCGAGCGGGACGGTGTCGAAATGCGCCCTGCCGTTCTTGGCGATGATGTACGCGTCGAGCTCAGGCCCGCTCTCGTAGGACGTGATCAGGCAGTAGCGCGGCTCCGGGCCCGGGTGCCACACGGCATGCCACAGCCGCTGCGTGTCGATAATCGCCTGGGCGCCGGCCGGCAGCGGGATGCGGGTCTCGGTGGACGGGTCGTCACGATCCTCGCGCAGCACCATGTACGTGTCGGGGTCGTCGCTGAGGTTGAAGAAGGCCCGCACGATCCAGCCGGTGCCCTCAGGATTGAGCCGGTTGTTGTCGTCGCGGTGGAGGTTGTAGAGCGTCTCGCCGTAGGTGTTGGGCAGCAGTTCGATCACGCGGCAGCGGCCGATGTTGCTGCCGGGCTCCTGCGCACGGGCCACCAGTCGGGGCGCCGCCTCGACGTTGGCCGGCACCCAGACGCCGTCCTTGTCGGTCTTCGGCGGAGTGTGGTTCCAGAACCCGTCGCATTCCATGTCACCGTAGGCGCTGGCAAGGGGCGCGAAGCGCGTCTTCCCCGAGGATTTCCAGTCCACGAACGTCAAGTGGTCCCACTCGCGCGGATCAGCGGCCTGGTCGTAGGAGTCGAGCACGACATAGCCGTTCTCCGCGAAGAGCTCGGAGCGGACGTAATCGGCGGCCGTCTGGGACGGATTCGACTCGTATTCCATGAAGGACCCTTTCGTTGAGCGGCGAACCGGCTTGTGGCCGCCGCCTAGTCTGTCATCAGGCGGGCGCGCCGACCCCATCGCTGCTGGGCTCCTGCGAGTCTCTCGCAGCCGCGTATGCAGACACGTAGAGGACGGCGGCAGCGGCGACGGCGGCGTTCAACGACTCGGCCCGACCGCTCATGGGGATCCGGACGGTCAGGTCGGCCGCCGAGCGGGCCTCGGGGCTGGCCCCATGCGCCTCGTTACCGACGACCCACACGGTCCGGCCGGACACCGAGCCGTCATCGATAGCCGTGAACAGGTCGGTCGCGTACTCCCCGCCGAGGACGGCGACGGCGCGACCGTGCGCGTGGGCCGCGGCCGCTACCTCCTCGATGACGCGCCCGCTCAGGACCGGCAGGTGGAACAGCGACCCGGCCGTCGAGCGGACGACCTTGCCGCTGTGGACGTCGGCGGTGTCGGGGGTCAGCACGACGCCTGCGGCGCCCACGGCGTCGGCGGTGCGGATGACCGTGCCGACGTTCCCGGGGTCGGCGATCGCCTCCAGCACGACAACCACTCCGTCCCCGGCCATGAGCGCGTCGAGGTCACCTTCGGGCAGCAGCGCGCAGACCGCGAGCAGCCCCTGCGGAGTCTGTGTCTGGGCCATCGCCGCCATGACGGGCGCCGTCACGAGGCTCACCCGTGCCCCCGAGGCCTCGGCCTCGACGATCACCGACGAAAAGGAGCCGCCGGCATCCTCCTCCACGAACAACTCGTGGATCGGGATGCCGGCGGCGACGGCACTGGTGACTGCCTGCGGTCCCTCGACCAGGAAACGACCCGTCTTGCGGCGGCCCTGCCTGGTCTGGAGCCCTCGTACGGCGATGACCTTGTCGGACTTCACCGACGTCACCCGGTTGTACTCGGGCACCGGCGTGTGTCAGGCAGCGGTGGCGGGCAGGTTCGCGCGCGAGACCTCGACGAGCGCGTTGAACGCGGCCACGTCATTGACGGCCAGCTCGGCGAGCATGCGGCGATCCACCTCGACGCCAGCAGCCTTGAGGCCCTGGATGAAGCGGTTGTACGTCATGCCCTGGGCGCGGCAGCCGGCGTTGATGCGCTGGATCCACAGCCGGCGGAAGTCGCCCTTGCGGTTGCGGCGATCGGCGTAGGCGTAGACGAGCGAGTGAGTGACCTGCTCCTTGGCCTTCCGGTAGAGCCGCGAGCGCTGGCCGCGGTAGCCGGCCGCCCGATCGAGCATGTCCCGGCGCTTCTTCTGAGCATTGACTGCGCGCTTGACGCGTGCCATGGCGTTCTCCTGATGTGTTCTGCGTGGTGCGACGAATAGGGGAAGGGACGAGGTGCCGCGGATGCGGCGGACCGTCAGCGGCCGAGGAGCTTCTTGACCCTCTTGACATCGGCGGGTGCAACCGGCTGGTCACCCGCGAGCTTGCGCGTGCGCTTGCTGGACTTGACCTCGAGAAGGTGGCGACGATTCGCCTGCTCGCGCATCAGCTTGCCGGAACCGGTCACCTTGAACCGCTTCTTGGCCCCGCTGTGGGTCTTCTGCTTCGGCATAGTTCTTCCTCGTTCTTCCGGTCCGGCCAGTCGGCCGGATTGGTCTGGGTGCACCCGCGAGGGTGCGGTGGTTCAGGCGCTCTCAGCGTCGGTCAGCTCCGCTTCGAGACCGGTCTCCTCGGTTGCGCCCGACTTCGGCTTGACAACCTCGGACTTGCGGCGGTGCGGGGCCAGGACCATCAGCATGTTGCGGCCGTCCTGCTTGGGCGTCGCCTCGACGAAGCCGAGTTCGGCCACATCGTCGGCGAGCTTGGCGAGCAGTCGAAGGCCCAGCTCCGGCCGGCTCTGCTCGCGACCGCGGAACATGATCGTGATCTTGACCTTGTCCCCGGCCTTGAGGAACCGCTCGACGTGGCCCTTCTTGGTCTCGTAGTCATGCTGGTCGATCTTCGGACGCAGCTTCATCTCCTTGATGACCGTGTGCGTCTGGTTCCGGCGCGACTCGCGCTCCTTGAGCGCGGCCTCGTACTTGTACTTGCCGAAATCCATGAGCTTGCACACGGGCGGCTTGGCCAGCGGCGCCACCTCGACGAGGTCGAGATCTGCTTCCACTGCCAGCCGAAGAGCGTCCTCGATGCGGACGATCCCGACCTGCTCGCCGTTCGGTCCGACAAGTCGGACCTCCGGCACGCGGATACGGTCGTTGATCCGTGGTTCGACGCTGATGGCGCCTCCTTGCTTCCGTGAGGGGTGATCCACCCCGGAAACCACGACGGCCTCCGGCATGGCGCACGGAGGCCTCGGCAAGCAGGCACGCGCCGACGAACAGCGGTGCTGCGTGACCTGCGCGACCTGGACGGCCGGCAGGTGGGAGTCGAGGACTCCGCTTGCGCGACCCCGTGAGAACACGGAGTCGATCGGGTGGAAGGCTACCAGTCGTGGAGCCCTCCCCCGAAATCACGCCCCGTGACGCCCTGGACATCGCCGACGTCCCGGCCGTCGAGGTCGTGCTCACCGTGGCCATGCACCTGATGTCAGCGGCGGCCGTGGCATGCGGCCTGGGCGACGACGACCGACCGGCCGACCTGGCCGAGGCCCGGATCCTCATCACGGCCCTGGCCGGACTGGTCACCTCCGGGGCCCCGCTCATCGGCAGCATGCATGCCGCACCCCTGCGCGACGGGTTGACCGCCCTCCAGCGGGCCTTCCGCGAGGCGTCGCCGATCCAGGACCCGCCCGGCGCCGGTCCCGGCGAGGCCCTCACCGGGCCGGTCTTCTAGCCGGCGGACCGACATCGGTAGGTGATTTGGGCGGTTCGAGCGTCTTGCCCACGCTTAACCGAACAGCGGTGACCTTCTCACCCGCGTCGGGACACACTGCCAAGGTCACCCGATGACGGGTGCGCCGAGGAGGAAGCCATGAGCACCAGGTCCCTGATCGCGAGCATCTCGTCGGTCTTCGTCATCGCCGCCACCTTGGTGCTGGCGGTGCCCGCCATGGCCTCCTCGTCCGACGCCGACCACGACGGCATGTCGAACCGCTGGGAGGTCCGCTACCACCTCGATGCCCGGCGCCCCAACGCCCTCGCCGACGCCGACCATGACGGTCTGGCGAACCTGGCCGAGTTCCGGCTCGGCACCAACCCCCGCGACAAGGACAGCGACAACGACGGAACCTTCGACGGCCTCGAGGACTTCGACGACGATGGCATCGACAACGAGGACGAATGCCTCGTCGGTGGGTTCTCGGCCGACGGAGAGGACGACGAGGACTGCTTCGTCGGGGGCTCGTCGCTGGGCGGGGACGACGACTGAGCCCAGCCCCATCCCCCGCGCCGGTTCAGAACGGACCAGGGTGAGCCGATACCCCCCTTGATCGACTGACGACGGCCGGGGGGCTGAGGCATGGGCAAGGCACGGACGAGGGCACTGGCGGCCGTTGCGGCCGTCGGCGTGTCGGTGGCGGCGCTGATCGCTGGACTCATGATCAGCGGGCCTGCCCTCGCATCACCGCGCGACAGTGACCACGACGGCATGCCCAACACCTGGGAAGTGGCGCAGCACTTCAACGCGCATCGAGCAAACGGCAAGCGCGACACCGACCACGACGGGCTCACGAACGTGGCCGAGTACCGCGCAGGGACCAACCCACGCGTCGCCGACACCGATGGCGATGGCCTGCTCGACGGCGTCGAGGTCAACGACGACAACGTGCTCACCGATCCGCGCGTGGCCGACACCAACGGCGATGGCGTGCTGGACGGCCATGAGACCAGCGGCGGCGTCGAAGCCAGCCCCGCGGCCCAGACGGCGGCGCCCACCTGCGAACCCAGCGTCAGCCGAGCAACGACGACAGGGGGCGCACCTGCGCCGTCGGCAACGCCTGCGCCGTCGGCAACGCCTACGCCGGCACCCACGCCTGCGGCGCGCCCGTCGACCACGGCTCGCGCGACGAAGCCCGCACCTGCGCGACCGCACCGACACGCCAGAAGCCTCCTCGACGGCGAGGACCGCGAGTCCGGCAAGTCCGGGTACGCCACCAGGTCCGACGAGAACCGCGGAGCGAGCCAGTCCGGTGAGTCGGGCGGCTCGGGCCACTCCGACGACGGGCGACACGGGGGCGACCACGCCAGCACGCCGCCGAGCACCGACGACGGCTCAGGCGACGGCCTCGAGGACGGCGGCGGCTCCGGAGGCGATGGCTCCGACAGCCTCGAGCCCTCCGATGCCGACATCGACAGCGCACTTCCGGCCATCGACGACTCGGCGGACTCGGCAGCGGCCACGTTCCTCGATGAGACCGTGGTCACCCCGACCTGCACCCCGAAGACCCACTAGCGTGCGCCCCGCGAGGGCTTAGCCAGCCACCACACCGATCCCGCCGGGCACCAGGGCAAGCAGGTCGCGGCGCGCCGCGAGGAGTTCGGCGGCCTGGCTGGCGAGCAGCAGGGCTGACCGCCCGTCCGGATGCGATCCGTGCGGCGTGAGGACCGAGACCACGACGTCGACCTGCTCGTCCTGCCGCGTGTCGGCGACGCTCACCTCCACCCACCCATCGGCGGTCAGGTGGGCAAGGGCGGCCTGCACGGCACTGTCGACGGCAGGCAGGTCCAGCGTGTCCGCGAGGACGACCAGGTCGGGGCCCGTCAGCACCCGTCGGTGCGGTCCGGCCACGTCGATGACGATGGCCTCGGAGCCGTCCTCCATGGCCGCCTGCCCGACGTCGCTGCCGAGCGCAGGCATCGGTCGGGCCTCGGGATTCCAGGCCGCGAGGCTGTCGACGCCGGTGAACGCCAGCAGTCCGCGCTCGCCCCGCTCGTTGACCATCGACACCACGGCCATGTGAGTGTCCTTATCGCCGCCGGCCGGGTCCACCCGGTCGAGGACGGCCACCACGGAAGTGAGCAGCCGGGAACCCCGCAGTCGGCGCGCCACCTCGGTCCCAGACAGCGCCTCGTCGGCGATCAGGGCGCGCACCTGAGCGTCTGCCGCCCCGTCGTCGTCCGGGAAGGCGGGCGCGGCCAGGGAACGACCGCGTCCCATGCTGGCACCGTCCGACGACCCTGCGCTCACGCGGTCAGGCTACGGGAGAAGAATCGCCCGATGGCCACCACGACGGACACCCGCCCCAGGTGGCTCGTCCTCACGGCCTTGGCCATGGTGGCGGTGAACCTGCGCATCGCGCTCGCCAGCATCCCGGCAGTCGTGAAGGACATCGAGGAGTCGACCGGCTGGTCCGGCGTCACCATCGGCACGCTCACGACCATCCCTGTCCTGTGCATGGGCGTCTTCGCCCTCCTCGTCCCGCGCATCGCGCAGCGGATCGGGCGCCGGGAGACCGTCGCCCTCGCGCTCTCGGTCCTGACCGTGGCACTCGCCCTGCGGCTGTTCGCCACAGTGCCTGGGGTTCTGCACCTGTCGGTCTTCATGGCCGGCATCGGAATCGCGATCGCCGGTGGACTGCTGCCGAGCATCGTCCGCGCGCAGGTGCCCGACGCCGTCGGAGCGGCCACGGGGCTGTGGACCTCCGTGATGCTCTTCGGCGCGGCCATGGGCGGCGCGCTCACCGTGCCGCTGGCCACCTGGCTCGGCTCCTGGCAGAAGGCCCTGGCGTTCTGGGCGATCCCGGCCGCCCTCGGCCTGATCGTGTGGTGGCTGGTCGAGACGCGGCACCACCATCACGAACCGGGCGCTGGTGGTGGCGAACGATCGGCGGTCCGCGTTCGCGAGTTGCCGTGGCGCAACCGCACGGCTTGGGCGCTGACGGCCTACCTTGCGTTGAACTCTGTTGTCTTCTACACCGCGCTGGCGTGGCTGGCGCCGTCCTTCGTCGAGCGGGGATGGACGCGGGCGGAGGCCGGCTGGCTCCTCGGCCTGTTCACCGTCAGCGAGGTAGGCGCTGCTCTCGTCATGCCCCACATCGTCGAACGCAGCCCAGGACGACGAACGATCTACGCGGTCACGGTGGTGCTCGTCGTGCTGCCGCTCATCGCGATCGGCTGGGCGCCTGGCGTGCTGACAGCCGTGTCCCTTCTCGTCTTCGGCGCAGCACTCGGCGGGAGCTTCGCCATGGGTCTTGCGCTGCTGAGCGAGTACGCCACGAGTGCGGCGGCGTCTGCCCGGCTCACCGCGATGGCCTTCTCGATCACGTACGTGACGGCAGCCGTCGGGCCTATCGTCGCCGGCGCCATCCTCGACGCAGTGGACTCGTGGCCCATCATCTACACCGTGCTGGCGGTCGCCGCTGCAGCACAACTCCTCACGATCCCGCCGCTACGTCGCGGCATCCGCATCGATTAGGCGCGCGAGTCCGTCAGAGGCGACAGGCGTGGATGTCGGTGACGAGGATTCCTCGTGCCCCGAGTTCGTAGAGCTCATCCATGATTCGGTGCACATCGCTCGCCGGCACCATCGCTCGGACAGCCGACCACAGCGGGTCGTGCAGCGACGACACGGTGGGCGACTCGATCCCGGGAGTCATCGCGCAGGCCTTCTCGATGTGCTCGGTCAGGATGTCGTAGTCCACCAGGACGTATGACCGCGCCACCATGACGCCGTGCAGTCGGCGCACGAACGTGTCGACGGCGGGAACCTGCGGTGCGCCACGACGACGCACGACCAGGGCCTCGCTCACCATGATCGGATCACCGATGATCTCCAGCCCCGCCCGGCGCAACGTCGTGCCGGTTGCGACGACGTCGGCCACGGCATCGGCCACTCCGAGAGCCACGGCGTTCTCGACAGCGCCGTCGAGCTTGACCACTCGCGCTCCGATCCCCTGACGGTCCAGCCATTCCTGCAGTACGCCCGCATAGGACGTGGCGATCGTCTTCCCTTCGAGGTCGGCGGGCTGCCAGCCAGCGCCCGCCGGCGCGGCCAGGCGGAACGTCGATGGCGCGAAGCCCAGGTCGAGGATCTCGTCGGCCTGCGCGCCGGAGTCAAGCAGCATGTCCCGACCGGTGATGCCGAGATCGAGCGTGCCCTCCCCCACGTAGATCGCGATGTCGCGAGGGCGCAGGAAGAAGAACTCGACGTCGTTGTCAGGGTCATGCACGAGAAGGTCGCGGACGGACGCGCTCCGCAGGTAGCCAGCCTCGTTCAGCATGGCGCGTGCGGGCTCGGACATCATGCCCTTGTTGGGAACGGCGACGCGAAGCATGCGGACTCCTACAGCCGGCGATACACGTCATCGAGCGTGATGCCGCTCGCGATGATCAGGCA
The DNA here is from genome assembly GCA_037130755.1 of Actinomycetes bacterium. Taxonomy (GTDB): domain Bacteria; phylum Actinomycetota; class Actinomycetes; order S36-B12; family S36-B12; genus UBA10649. The sequence goes on along the minus strand of JBAXSI010000006.1, from coordinate 59,572 downwards.
CTGGACGTGGTAGAGCAGCTGGGCGATCTCCTCCGCCGTGCGCTCGGGGCCCTCGTGCTCGGCGGCCATCCAGGCCTCGGCGGCCTCCTCGACAACCTTCTTGCCCACAGCGTGCACGCCCTTGTCGATCAGCAGGACAGTGCCCGTGATCTCCTCGCGGTACGTGGTCTTCTTCACGAGTTCGGCATACAGCTCATCAAACGTCTTCACGGTCGCAAGCCTATTGGCGGAGCCGAGGTGCACCGAATCCGGTGCACGTGTCAGGAATCGCGAAGGTCACTGAGGGTCGAGGCCGTCATCAGGGCGGCGAGGGTCGCATCCGCGCCCTTGTCCTCGCTCGACCCGGGCAGCCCCGCCCGCGCCAGCGCCTGCTCCTCCGTGTCACACGTGAGCACGCCGAAACCGACCGGCACCAGGTGGTCAAGGGACACACGCATCAGACCATCGGTCGTGCCCTGGCAGACGTAGTCGAAGTGTGGCGTCCCGCCGCGGATGATGACACCCAGCGCGACGATCGCGTCGTAGCGCCCGCTCTGCGCGCACTGCTTGGCGACGATCGGAAGCTCGAAGGAGCCGGCCACCCTGATCAGCGTCGCCTCGGCACCGGCGGAGTGGCAGGCCCGGGCTGCCCCAGCGATCAGCCCGTCCATGACGACCTCGTGCCACGACGACGCAACGATCGCAACCTGCATCCCCTCGCCGTTGATGCCGATCGTCGGCGCGCCCGTTCCGCTCATGACACCGCGTAGTCGTCGTCAGCGGGATCGTCGACGGGGATGCCAGTCATCTTGTGTCCCATCCGGTCGGCCTTCGTCGCGAGGTACTTGCGGTTGTGGTCGTTCGGCTCAACGACGAGCGGGACCCGCTCGCTGATCGTCAGGCCGTAGCCCTCCAGGCCCGCGCGTTTGGCGGGGTTGTTCGTCAGCAGTCGCATGCTGCGCACGCCCATATCGGCAAGGATCTGCGCTCCCGTACCGTACTCGCGGGCGTCGGCTGGCAGCCCCAGCTCGAGATTTGCGTCGACGGTGTCGCGGCCGTTGTCCTGCAATGCGTACGCCTGCAGCTTGGCGAGCAGTCCGATCCCGCGACCTTCGTGCCCGCGCATGTAGAGCACGACGCCGCGACCCTCCTCGGCCACGCGGCGCAAGGCCGCGTGCAGCTGCGGCCCGCAATCGCAGCGATAGGAGCCGAACACGTCACCTGTGAGGCACTCGGAATGCACGCGCACGAGGACGTCGCTGCCGTCGCCGATGTCGCCCTTGACCAGGGCGATGTGCTCCGTGCCATCGGTCTCACTGCGGTAGCCATGCGCGATGAACTCGCCGAACTCAGTCGGCAGGGGTGTCTCGGCCACCAGCGTCACGAGGCTCTCGGTGCGGCGACGGAAGCGGATGAGGTCGGCAATCGAGATCATGACCAGCCCGTGCGCGTCAGCGAACGCGCGGCACTCGGGCGCCCGCATCATCGTGCCGTCGTCGTTGACGAGCTCGCACAGTGCACCGACGGGCGCGAGCCCGGCCAGTCGAGCGAGGTCGACTCCTGCCTCGGTGTGCCCGGCACGGCGCAGGACGCCACCGGGAACGGCGCGCAGCGGCATCACGTGTCCGGGCCTGGTGAGATCGTGCGGCTCCGTGGCGGAGTCGGCGAGCACCTTGATCGTGCGCGCCCTGTCCACGGCGGAGATGCCCGTGGTCTCGACGTCGCGCGCATCGACGGAGACGGCGTAGGCCGTGCCCTTCCGGTCCTCGTTGATCGCCGTCATCGGCGGGAGCCCGAGCCGGTCGAGGTCCTCTCCGGTCATGGGCACGCAGATGTATCCGGACGTGTGACGGATCATGAAGCCGACGAGCTCGGGCGTGGCCGCCGACGCGGCGAAGATCAGGTCGCCCTCGTTCTCGCGATCCTCGTCGTCGATCACCACGACGGCGCGGCCGGCCCGGATCTCGGCGATCGCTGCATCGATCGAGTCGAGGCGAACACGGCCGTCGACGGTCTGCACAAGATCAGTCGGTGCAACAGCGTCAGGTGCAGCCGGGATCGCCTCATCGGCAAGCTCCTCGTCGAAGAGCTCGTCAGCGGGAATCACGTCAGTCTTCCTTCCAGCAGTCGCTCGACGTACTTCGCGAGCACGTCGACCTCGATGTTGACACGGTCCCCGACTTCGCGCATGCCCAGGGTGGTGTGCTCAAGCGTGGTGGGGATGAGCGACACCGAGAAGGACTCGTCATCGACGTGAACCACCGTCAACGATACGCCGTCGATGCAGACGGACCCCTTCTCGACGATGTAGCGGCTCAGCGACGGGGCGATCTCGAAGAACATCGTGGTCCAGTGCTCGGCTGGCTCAACGCTGCGCACCGTCGCAGTGCCATCGACGTGGCCCTGCACGATGTGACCGCCGAGGCGCGAGTCGACGCGGGCCGCGCGCTCGAGATTGACATGACTGCCAGTGCTCAGGGTCCCGAGGGAACTGCGACGAAGGGTCTCCTGCATGACGTCCGCGGAGAAGGTGCCGTCCTCGAGGTCCACGACCGTCAGGCACACGCCGTTCACGCTGATCGAGTCCCCAGCGCTCGCATCAGAAGTGACGCGAGGCCCGCGAATCAGCAGCCGTGCCGCGTCCGCGAGATCGGTGACGGAGACGACGTAGCCGCGTTCCTCGACGATGCCGGTGAACACTCGCTACTGCTCCGTTCGCTCGTACGTGATCGTTCCGCTGATGCGTACATCCTCTCCAACCGGCGTGACGTCATCGACGGCGACTCCCACCGGACGCCCGTCTGGGGTGCAATGCGGCGGGAAGGCGACCGGCCCATCGCCGAGGAGCAGCGGCGCCACGTACCACACCACGCGGTCGACGAGCCGAGCCTCGACGAAGGACCCGGCGAGCGTCGGGCCGCCCTCAAGCAGCACATGGCGCACGCCACGCGCATAGAGCAGGGACAGCAGGGCCTCGGGGTCGGGTTCGTCGACCAGCAGGGTCGGCGCGCTGTCGTCCATGAGCCGCGCGTCGCGCGGCAGCGGGGTGGAACCGACCACCACGCGCAACGGCTGGCCGTGCGGGGCGTCGACGAGTCGCACCGTGAGCTCGGGATCATCGACGAGAGCGGTGCCTGTCCCGATGACGACTGCCCCGACCTGCGCCCTGAGGCGATGGACCTCCCGGCGCGCCTCGATGCCGGTGATCGCAGTCGGCCCGCCGTCGGGTCCGGCCACGCGCCCGTCCAAGGACACCGCGACCTTCCACGTCACCATCGGCCGGCCGTTCTGCTGGGCGAACGTCCACGCCTCGTTGACCAGCAGTGCCTCGTCGACGAGCACGCCCGCCACGACGTCGATGCCCGCGGCCCTGAGCACCTCGGCCCCGCCGCCGGCAAGCGATGTGGGGTCGTCCTGGCCGAAGACGACGCGCCGGACGCCCGCTTCGATCAGCGCTGTCGTGCAGGGACCCGTGCGGCCAACGTGTCGGCAGGGCTCGAGCGACACCACGGCAGTGGAGCCGCGGGCCAGCGCGCCTGCATCCGCGATGGCGTCGACCTCGGCATGGGGTGTGCCAGCGCCACGGTGGTGGCCACGGCCCACGATTGCTCCCTGCTCGTCGACGATGACGCAGCCGACGCGCGGATTCTCACCGAAGGGAGCGTCAGCCAGCCGCGCGAGGGCAATCGCCTCGCGCATCGGCTCGACCCACCGGTCGCTGTCGTCCGCCATCGACTACGGCCGAGCACCGTTCTCGGCTGAGGCGCGAAGGAGTTCCACCATGATCGCCGGGTCCTCGGCGCGGTACACGGCCGAGCCGGCCACGAACACATCCGCTCCGGCAGCCGCGCACTTCTCGATGGTGTCGGGACCGATGCCCCCGTCCACCTGGACCCAGATGTCGACGTCGGCCGAGTCGGCCAGGCGGCGCGCCTGCTGGATCTTGGGCAGCATCTCGGCCATGAACGCCTGGCCACCGAAGCCCGGCTCGACCGTCATCACAAGGATCATGTCGATGCCGCGCACCAAGGGCTCGATCGTGGAGATCGGCGTGCCGGGCTTGAGCGCGATCCCGGCCCGAGCACCAGCGGCCCGAATGTCCCTGGCGACCTGACGCGGCTTGGCTGCCGCCTCGACGTGGAAGGTGACGCTGCCCGCCCCGGCCTCGGCGTAGCCGGGGGCCCAGCGGTCGGGGTCGGCGATCATCAGGTGGCAGTCGGCAGGGATGGCGATCTGCTTGACCAGTCGCTCGATCACGGGCAGCCCGAAGGTCAGGTTGGGCACGAAGTGGTTGTCCATGACGTCAAGGTGGATCCAGTCGGCCGCCGCCTCCACGCGACGCACTTCCGCGGCCAGGTCGGCGAGGTCCGAGTTGAGGACGCTCGGCGAGATCTGCATGCCCACCCCTGCACAGTAGTGCCGAGGCCGGATGCCCGGCGGCTACACCTTGCGCAGGATCGACAGGAACATCGCGTCGGTCCCGTGCCGGTGGGGCCACATCTGCACGTAGGGGCCGTCACCACAGTCGGCCAGCTCGGGCACGAGCGCGCGTGCGTCCTCCACCACCAGGTCGCTGCGCCCCCGGAGGACGTCGGAGACGACGAACTCGGTCTCGGCCAGATGCGGAGAGCAGGTCACGTAGGCGACGACGCCGCCCGGCCGGACCGAGTCGACCGCGACCCGAAGGAGATCTCGCTGAATCGCCCCCAGGGCTGCAAGGTCAGCGGGTGTCCGCCGCCACCGCGACTCAGGTCGGCGCCGAAGGGCACCCAGGCCCGTGCAGGGCGCGTCGACGAGGACCCGGTCGACCAACGCGTCGCCCCACGGCCGATGCCGCGAGTCGCCCACGAGGACCTCGGAGCCGGTGGCCGCGGGGAGACTCGAGCGCACGAGGTCAGCACGGTGAGCATGCTGCTCGACCGCAACGAGCCGCGCACCCCGCTCGGCCGCCAGGCCATCGAGCAGGGCAGCCTTGCCGCCGGGCCCGGCGCACATGTCGAGCCATGTTGCATCGGAGCCCTGTACGTCGGCACGGGCAAGAGCGAGCGCCACCAACTGGCTGCCCTCGTCCTGAACACCCGCGCGCCCCTGGCGTACGCAGTCCAGGGAGTCCGGCACGCCGTCGACCATCGTGGCCCCGATCGGCGACCAGCGCCCCGGCCCCACGCCCGGCTCGTCAAGGAGCTCTTCGATGGTCATGCGACCAGGACGAGCGACGAGCGATGGACGGGCCGGCTCGTTGTCGGCAGCGAGCAAGGCGGGCAGCTCGTCGCGACGCTGTCCGAGGGAGTCACGGAATGCGCGCACCATCCACACCGGATGCGACCAGCGCTCGGCCAACCACGTCATGTCGTCGTCGGCCCTGCCGTGGCGCAATTCGTCGGCCCAGGAGTCGAGATCTCGCGCGGCCACCTTCCGAAGGACGGCGTTGACGAAGCCCGCCCGGGCATCGGCGCCCGAGCGTGTCCCGAGCTGGCGCGCGAGCTCGCATGACGAGTCGACCGCGGCGTGGTCCGGGACCCGCATCGCGAGCAGCTGGTGGGTCCCCAGGCGGAGGATGTCGCGCAGGCCGGGCTCGACCTTCTCCCACGGGCGGGTGACGCACGTTGCGAGGATCGCGTCGTAGAGGGCCTGCCAGCGCAGCGTCCCGTAACCCAGTTCCGTCGCGAAACCAGCATCGCGACCGGACAGCCCACGCTGTCGGAGCGCCTGCGGCAGGACGAGGTTGGCGTAGGCGTCGTCCTCGCGGACCGCGCGCAGGAGCTCGAGCGCGACCGAGCGAGACGGATCGATGGCGCTCATGCGAGCACCATGCCGTCGACCAGGTGTGCACCGCGTGCCCAGTCCGCCGCGGCCATGGCCTTCTTGCCGGCCGGCTGCACCTCGCCGAGCCGCACGGGGTGGGTGGCGGTGCCTACCCACACGTCGCGCTTGGACACCCTCAGGTGCCCCACGGCGAGCGCGGGCTGGTCCGGCGCCGACGACACTGGCTGGATGCGCACACGCTCCTCCCCCAGCGTGGTCCACGCACCGGGGGCCGGAGTGCAGGCCCGGACCTGTCGGTCGACGCCGACCGCAGGCAGGTCCCAGCGAACCCTCGCCTCGTCCACGCTGATCTTCGGGGCCACGCTGGGCTCACCCACTTGAGGCACCGCCGCGAGCGCGCCGTCCTCGAGTGCGTCGAGGGTCGCAACAAGCAGTCCGGACCCGACCTCGGCCAGTCGCGCCAGGAGCGCCCCCGAGGTGTCGTCGGGACCGATCGCCTCGGTGACGGTGCCGTAGACCGGGCCGGTGTCCATGCCCTCGTCGAGGCGGAAAGTCGTCGCCCCGGTGATGTCGTCGCCGTGCCAGATCGCGCGCTGCACCGGCGCCGCCCCGCGCCAGGCAGGCAGCAGCGAGAAGTGCAGGTTCACCCACCCAAGCCGCGGCACTTCGAGCAGGCCGCGTGGGATCAGTCCGCCGTAGGCGACGACCGGGGCGATGTCCGGTGCCAGTGCCGCGACGGTCTCGGCGAACGCCTCATCGCGCGCACTGGCCGGCTGCAGGAGCTCGATGCCCAGCTCACGGGCCAACTCGGCGACAGGACTCGCAGCGGACTGCCTGCCCCGACCCGCGGGCGCGTCCGGACGGGTGACCACCGCGACCACCTCGTGCCGGGACGCCGCGATCTCCGAGAGAGCACGCGCAGCCACGTCCGGCGTGCCCGCGAACAGGCACCTCATGGGCAGGACGCGATCGTCATGCCCGGGTTACAGCCAGCGCGACGAGATGGAATGCGGGCTCTTATGGATCACCGGGGACGCTTCGCCGAACCACTCGGAGGCGCGGATGACGCGCATGGCCTCCTTGCGGGCCTCGGGATCGGCCCGGTCGATGAACAAGATGCCGTCGAGGTGGTCGGTCTCGTGCTGCACAGCGCGCGCCAGCAGGTCCGACCCCTCGATGATCACCGGGTCGCCGTGCATGTTCATGCCCTTGGCCACGACCCGCTTGGCCCGCGGCGTCTCGACGAACACGTCGGGCAGCGACAGGCAGCCCTCCTCGCCCTCCTGGAGTTCCTCAGAGAGGTCAAGGTCCGGGTTGATCAGGTGACCCGGCTCCTCGTCGACCCAGTAGGTGAAGACACGAAGCAAGACGCCGATCTGCGGCGCGGCAAGGCCGGCACCCGGCGCGTCCATCATGGTCTCGGTGAGGTCGCGGACGAGCTTGCGCAGCTCCTTGTCGAATGTCGTGACGGGGGCCGCGGGCGTGCGGAGGACCGGGTCGCCGAAGAGCCTGATGGGTTGCACCGCCATGGCCGACAGTCTACGGGCCGGTCCGTGGGAGCCCCACGCTAGATGTCGCGCGGATCGATCCGCACGTGCACCACACCCGCGCGTGCCCGTGCCGAGCGGGCCGCCGTGATCGCACGCAGTTCGCGCGCTAGGGCGGCGGCATTTGCTCGCTCGACGACGACAAGGCCGCGCACCCGGTCGTCCGGCAGGACCACGGGACCCAGGAGGCGATGAGGGACGGACAGATCGGCGGCCACCTCGGCGATGTCGGCCGGCGTGCCGAACAGGGCCGCCATGCGCGTTGCCGGTGGCAGGCCGGCGGCCGTCCGGTCATCGAGCTCGCGCTGGGCCAGCCAGGCCGCATCCCATCGGACGAGAGCCTGCACCGGGACGAGCACGTTGTCGGCGGTGATGACCACAGTGGCCTTGGGGCGCGCGAGCCGGGCGGCAGCGAACCACCGACGCGACGCGTCCTCAGTCGCGTCCAGCGTTGGCCGTTCGAGATGCGCTCGCGCATCGAGAATGACGACCGCCGCGTATCCCGGATCGGTGTCGGGCTCGGCGCCGGGCGTCGCGATTACGAGGGCCGGCTCATCGGGCACGCGGGTCAGGACGCGGCCACCGTGGCTGGCGATGACCGGGACTCCTGGAAACGCCCGGCCGATCTCCTCCGCGGTGCGCTCCGCACCGACGGCCACGGCCCTGAACCGGTCGCCGCCGCACGACGGGCACGACCAGTTGCCTGCCAGCCTCCCGCACCATGCGCATCGCGGAACGGCCTTGCCTCCGGTGAGCTCCAGCGGTCCGCCGCACTCGCAGCGGGCGACCTCGCGGCAGTTCTGGCAGGCCAGCGCGGGCAGGTAGCCGCGGCGCCCGACCTGCAGCAGGACCGGCCCGGACTTCAAGGCCGTCCGAGCAACGCTCCACGCTTGGTGAGGTATTCGTGCCGAACGCGCTGCCTCGTCGCGAGCATCGTCCTGTGCCGAGAGCGCCCGCACGAGTGGGGCCCGCGCGGAGAGGGTCGTTCGGGTCGGCGTCACGGACTTCGCCCAGCCCGTCGCGCACCAGTGCTGCGCCACCACCGTGCGCGCCGGCGAACCCACGGCGAGGTGGCAGCCGGACAGATGCGACCGCAGCGCGGCGACGTCGCGGGCCTCCCAGTAGGGCGCCTGCGGATCGACGAGTGTGTCGTCGCCGTCGTCCCACACCACGATGAGGCTCAGGTCACGCACCGGGGCGAACACGGCCGAGCGAGTGCCCACGACCAGCCTCGCGGCGCCGCGCAGGATGCGGACGAACTCCCGATAGCGGCGCTCAGGTCCCTGGTCGGCGGTCAGCGTCGCGACGACGCCTGCCGCCCGGGCATGGTCAAGGCGCGCCAGCACCCGATCGACGTCTGCCGAGTCGGGCACCACCACGATGACCCCGCCGCCCGCGCAGAGTGCTGCATCGGCGAGGGCTGCCACATCGTCGGCCCACGGCGTGGCAGGAGCGCACGACCAGACCGCACGCACGGCCTCGCCGCGCGGGCCGCCAAGCCGGTCGTAGAGGGCCCGGCCTCCCGTGTAGAGGGACCACCGCTGCCGACCCTCAGGGTCAGGCGTGCCGGTGAAGGGCCGCGCGGGTGCCTCGACGGCCTCGGCCCGGGCGTGGCGCGGCGGGACGGCCGAACGAACCACATCGCTGAATGTGCCCGCATAGCGCTCCGCGACAGCCTGGACCAGCGCAATCGTCTCCGGGGTGAGGACCGGCTCAACGCCGACGACCCGCTCCAGCGGCTTGATCGCCCCGGCGTGCTCGGTGACCTCGTCGCGCGAGATCACGTAGCCGTCGATCAGGCGCCCGGCGAAACGGACGCGCACGCGCGCCCCAGGAACCGCTGAGTCCGCGAGTGTCTCAGGGACGGAGTAGTCGAACGGCCGGTCCAGGTGCGGCACCGACGCGTCGATCATCACCTGCGCGATAGGGGCGTGCGCGGCTACCGGGCGGGGTGCTCGCGTGCGCTGGCGCCGGGCCTTGGGCCCGGGCACCAGCGCGAGTTGATCCGGAATGCTCAGGAACCCGCCGCAGCCTTCAAAGCGTCGGCACGATCGGTGGCCTCCCACGTGAACGTCGGCCCCACTGCCGTGCGCTTGGCCGGATCGTCGCTGTCGAGCAGCCAGTTGCTGCCCTGCGGGCGACCGAAGTGCCCGTAGGCGCTCGTCGTCCGGTAGATCGGACGCAGCAGGTCGAGGTCGCGGATGATCGCGGCCGGCCGCAGGTCGAACACGCTCAGCACGGCGGCCTGGATCTGCTCGTCCGGGATGATGCCCGTACCGAACGTCTCGACGAACACGCCTACCGGGTGCGCCTTGCCGATGGCATACGCGACCTGGACCTCGCAACGCGTCGAGAGTCCAGCAGCCACGACGGTCTTGGCCACCCAGCGCATCGCGTACGCAGCAGAGCGGTCGACCTTCGACGGGTCCTTGCCGGAGAAGGCGCCACCACCGTGCCGGGCCATGCCGCCGTAGGTGTCGACGATGATCTTGCGACCGGTCAGGCCGGCGTCGCCCATCGGACCGCCGACCTCGAAGCGGCCGGTCGGATTGACCAGCAGCCGGTAGTCGCGCGAGTCGAGGTCGATGAGGTCGAGGACCGGATCGACGACGTGCCGCTTGACGTCCGGGGTCAGCATGTTGTCGAGCGAGACGTCCTTGGCGTGCTGCGAGGACACCACGACGGTGTCGATCTTCACAGGCCGGTCGTTCTCGTCGTAGGCGATGGTGACCTGCGTCTTCCCGTCAGGCCGCAGGTACGGAACAGTGCCGTCCTTGCGCACCTCGGTCAGGCGCTCGGCCAGTCGGTGCGCGATGTGGATCGGCAGCGGCATGAGCTCGGGGGTGTCGTCGCAGGCGTAGCCGAACATCAGGCCCTGGTCGCCGGCGCCCTGACGGTCGAGCGGGTCGCTGCTGCCCTCCGCGCGCTCCTCGAAGGCGTCGTCGACGCCCTGGGCGATGTCAGGCGACTGCTTGCCGATCGACACCGAGATTCCGCACGACTCGCCGTCGAAGCCCTTGGCCGACGAGTCGTAGCCAATGCCGATCACGGTCTGGCGGACGAGGTCCATGACATCGGCGTACCCGGTCGTGGTCACCTCGCCGGCGACATGCACCTGGCCGGTGGTGAGCATCGTCTCGACGGCAACACGGCTGCGCGCGTCCTGGCGCAGCAGGTCGTCGAGGATGGCGTCACTGATCGCATCGGCCATCTTGTCCGGATGGCCCTCGGTGACCGACTCTGATGTGAACAGGCGATTCGACACGTACCTCTTCCTTCTCTCACAGGTGTTCCGCAGCCGGCAACGGCTCGCGCTTGCCTCAGGTCGAGGCCTGGTCCTCACCCGGAGCACCCCACCGCGGCGGAGGGTTGCCGTCCAGCAAGCCGGGGCTTGACGCTGGCACTCTTGACCGGCAAGCAGAATACATGAGCGGCTAGCGGAGGACGCGCACCACCGCGTCCCACACCGCGTCGGCGATGTCGGCCTTGTCCGAGAGCGGCACCACGGTCTCAGAACCGTCGCGGCCCAGGATCACCACCTCGTTGTCGGGGCGGCCGAAGACCTTTCCCGAGCTGACGTCATTGACGACGAGGAGGTCGCAGCCCTTGCGCTCCAGCTTCTGACGGGCGTGGTGCAGGACGTCGCCCGAGGAATCACCGGTCTCGGCGGCGAAGCCCACGATGACCGGCTTGGTCGCCGCCCCCCGGGCTTCGACGAGCCCCAGCAGGATGTCCGGGTTCTGCGTGAGCGGCAGGTCCATCTCGTCGGCCGCATCAGAGCGCTTGACCTTCGTGCCGCCTACCTCCGCCGGCCGGAAGTCGGCCACGGCCGCCGCCATCACGATCACGTCGGCGGACACGCTCTCCGCCTGCATGGCCGACCGCAACTCCTGCGCAGACCCCACGGGGACCACCCGCACGCCGGCCGGCGGGTCGACGTCCATGTGCGCCGCCACGAGCGTGACCTGGGCACCACGCGTGATGGCTGTGCGGGCGAGCTCCACGCCCTGGATGCCGCTGCTGATGTTGCCGAGGAAGCGGACCGGGTCCCAGGGCTCGCGGGTCCCGCCCGCGCTGACGACCACGTGCAGCCCGGCCAGGTCGCTGACCAGAGGCCTGCCCTTGCGCCGAAGGATGTCCTGTACGGCGGCAACGATGACCGACGGATCGGGCAGGCGACCCGGGCCGGTGTCGGATCCGGTGAGCCGTCCGGAGGCCGGCTCGAGGACGATCACGCCGCGCTCGCGCAGCACATCGACGTTGCGCTGCGTGGCGGGGTGCTGCCACATCTCGGTGTGCATCGCAGGCGCCAGGACCACTGGGCAGCGTGCAGTCAGGAGGACGTTGGTGAGGAGGTCGTCGGCCATGCCATGCGTCGCGCGGGCCAGCAGGTCGGCGGTCGCGGGGGCCACGACGATGACATCGGCCTCCTGGCCGAGCCGGACGTGCGGGACGCGCTCGGCCGACGTCCAGACGTCGGTGGCGACGGGCTTGCCGGAGAGGGCCGCCCAGGTCGCAGCGCCGACGAAGTTCAGTGCCGCGGCGGTGGGCACGACGGTGACGTCGCAGCCGGACTCGGTGAGGCCACGCAGGACCTCGGCGGCCTTGTAGGCGGCGATGCCGCCGGCAACCCCGAGAACCACCCGGGGAACGACACGAGACCGGGTACCCGACGGATCAGCGTCCATGGGTCCTCCGGCCTCGAGGCGGATGGAGAGCTAGGTCAGAGGGTCTCTTCGGGGACGGCAACGACGACGATGTCGTCCTCGCCCTCCGCGATTGGCGTCGAGGTCAGCAGGCCCGCGTCGATCTCGCGCAGCGCGATCGACAGCGGCTTCTCCTGGACCTGGGTCTCGACGAGCGGGCCGACGTACTCCAGCAAGCCTTCGCCGAGTTGGGAGTAGTACGCGTTGATCTGGCGGGCACGCTTGGAGGCGTAGATCACGAGCGAGTACTTGGAGTCGGTCTTCTCCAGCAACGCGTCGATCGAGGGGTGGGTGATGCCCTCGGGGCGGATGGCACTGCTCACGTCAAGCCTCATTCATCAAGGGGTAGCGGGTCGAACACATGGTCACGAGGATTCGGGACCCGAAGGATCGGCTATCAACTGTACCAACTGGCCGGCACACTCCTCGACATCGGCGTTCACGAGGACGACATCGAACTCCTCGGCCGCGGCCAGCTCGTCTCGGGCGTGCTGAAGACGGCGGGCCACCGCCTCCTCGGATTCGGTGCCGCGCCCCATGAGGCGAGCAGTGAGGGTCTCCCACGAGGGCGGGGACAAGAACACGAGCAGGGCCCCCGGCACGGACTGACGCACCTGACGGGCCCCTTGGACCTCGATCTCCAGCAGCACCGGGTGTCCGGCCGCCCGGTGCTCCTCCACGGCCTGCCGGGGCGTCCCGTAGCGATTGCCAGCGAACTGGGCCCACTCCAGCAGTCCGCCGGTCGCCACCAGCTCGTCGAACCGCTCCCCCGCGACGAAGAAGTACTCCCGGCCGTCAACCTCACCCGGGCGCGCCGTCCGCGTAGTGGCGCTCACCGAGAGCCAGATCGTCGGGTTCAGCCGCAGGGCGGCGGCAACCACGGTGCTCTTGCCCACCCCGGACGGCCCGGAGACGACGACGAGCGGAGCGTGGGTCGCCGGTCCGTGGGTCATCGCCCCTCCCGCTCGAGTTCGGCCACGAGGGCTGCCCGCTGCCGGATACCGAGCCCCTGGATGCGGCGCGACGGGGCGATCTGGGCGTCGGTGAGGATGCGGTCGGCGCGGACGGTGCCGATGCCAGGCAGGCACTCCAGCAGCCAGGTCACCTTGAGGTTGGCCCACAGCGGGTTGTCGTCGGCCTCGTCGAGGACCGTGAGCGGCGAAAGTTCGCGGCTCTTCAACGCCACGCGCAATCGGGCCCGCTCCTGTCGGGCGGCCAAGGCCGCCTCGAGCGCGCGCGACCGCTCCTCCGGCGACCGGGCAGGCGCACTCATGAAAGCTCCGCCGCAATGGCCAGCGCCGCTGCTCTCCGATCGGTGGCTCCGGTGATCGGCCTTCCGATCACGAGCAGGTCAGCACCATCGGCAATGGCTCGCGCGGGCGTCGCCACGCGTTTCTGGTCGTCGAGCGACGACCCTGCGGGCCGAACGCCAGGGGTGATCAACGTGATGTCAGCGGGAACGACGGCACGGACCGCGGCGACCTCGTTGGGCGAGCAGACGATCGCGCGCGCACCCGATTCGACAGCGAGCACGGCCAGCCGGACCGCGGCCGCCTCGGGCGGGCCGACGAGCCCGATCCGCTCGAGTGCGGCCTCGTCGAGGGACGTCAGGACCGTGACGGCGGTGACCCTGGTGTCTGGAAGCGCCTCGGAAGCAGCCGCGATCATCTCCGGACCACCGGCCGCGTGGACGGTCAGGTAGGTGGGCCGAAGCCCCGCCACCGCCCGGGCGGCACCGCGCACGGTGGCGGGGATGTCGTGCAGCTTGAGGTCGAGGAAGACGTCCAGGTCCGGTCGGCCCGACGCGAGCGCAGCTTCACGCGCCGCAACGACGGCGGCTGCGCCGTCACGGCAGAAGACCTCGAGGCCGATCTTGACGGTCGAGACGACGATTGCGACTTCGGCAGTCCAGGCACGAACCGCTTCGAGGTCGGGCGCATCCATGGCCACCGCGATCGGGGCCAGCCCCCGACTACTCGGTGATGAAGTCATACTCGTCCTCGCCCTCGGACTCGATTGGCGGCGCATCCGCGGGCCGGTGGGCGTAGGAGATGGCCTCGGCCATGCTGCCGAAGCCGCGCTCAACGAGCGCTCGTTGGAGTTCCTCATGGATGCGCATGGGCGACGACGGATCGTGAAAGACGATCGTCCCGACTGACACGGCATTCGCGCCAGCCAGGATGAACTCGAGGGCATCCGTGCCGGACCGGATCCCGCCCATCCCGATGATCGGCAGGTCGGGGAACGCCTGACGGATCTGCCAGACGCAGCGGACCGCGACCGGGCGGATGGCCGGCCCGGACAGTCCGCCCGTGATTCCGGCCAGGTGCGGTCGCATCGTGTCGGGGTTGATAACCATGCCGAGCAGCGTGTTGATGACGGACACCCCGGTGGCACCGGCCTTCACGACGGCCTCCGCGATGGACACGATGTCGGTGACGTCCGGTGAGAGCTTCGCGAAGATCGGCATGCGCGGGTCACTGTTGCGACGTACGAGCTGCACGACGTTCGAGGCGGTGGTCGGGTCGCACGCGAAGACCTGCCCGCGGTTCTCGACGTTGGGACACGAAATGTTGACCTCGATGCCCGCAACGCCCGGAGTGGGACGCAGCTTCGATGCGAGCTTGCCGTACTCATCGACTGTGGTACCTGCGATCGAGACGATGGTGGTGGCGCCGCGCTCGTTGAGCCACTCAAGGTCGCTCTCGATGAAGCGGTCGATGCCTGGACCCTGCAGTCCGATGGAGTTCAGCATTCCGCTGGGCGTCTCCGCCATGCGCGGCGTGGGGCGGCCCGATCGCGGCTGGAGCATCACGCTCTTGGTGACGATCCCGCCGATCTTGGTGATGTCGAAGAACTGGTCGAGTTCGCGACCGGCGGCCGCGCAGCCGGAGGCGGTCAGGACGGGGCCCGAGAGCACGAGATCGCCCAGCTCGGTGCTCATGTCCAGATAGGCGACTGGGCCCTTGCCCGGAACCGGTCCCTGCGAGATCAGTGCTCGAGTCATCAGTGCGCTCCCTCGACTGGGGCACCCACGGTGCCGGGCGGGATGGAGCCGACCGCCGACCACAGCACGCGGTCGCCACGGAAGACCGGTCCCTCGGTGCACGAGCGGAGCATTCGGGTGACGCCGTCCTCGCCGACCACCGGCAGCACGCAGGTCATACACACCCCGATGCCGCAGGCCATCGCCTCCTCGACCGCGCACTGGCTGTAGGCACGCAGTTCGGTCGCCAGTTGCGCGACGCTCGCCAGCATCGGCATCGGACCGCACGCGTACACCACGGCTGAGTCGACGCGCTTCATCAACTCGGGCAGCACCTCCGTGACCATGCCGCGCTCGCCGAGGGAGCCGTCTTCGGTGGTGATCGTCAGCGTGGACGCCAGCCGCTTGAGGTCGAGCACGCCGAACAGCTTCTCCTCGGTGGAAGCGCCCATCACGACGTCGACGCGGCAGCCCCGCTCGCGAAGCTGGTCGGCCAGCATGAACAGCGGAGCGGAGCCGTAGCCGCCGCCTACGAGCACGCAGTTCACCCGCTCCTTGGGCAGGATGAACGGCCGGCCCAGCGGTCCGACGATGTCGACGACATCGTGGCGGCGCCGCTCCGAGAGCCATTTGGTGCCGTTGCCCTTGACGCCGATGACGACGTCGAGCGTCCCGCCATAGACGCCGCGGGACTGCACCTGGTGGATGGCGAAGGCGCGACGCAGGACCATGCTCGACTCCTCGCCACCGATGCCGAGGGTGACGAAGTGGCCCGGTCGAGCGATGTCGGCGATGCCTGGTGCCGTCAGCGACAGCACGTGGTACGCACCGGCCCGCCGGATGTCGAGGACCTCACCCTTGACTTGAACCGGCACCGTTGGTCCCTTCCGTCGTCGTGTCCGTCGATCCGGGTCCGTACTGCGCCAAGCGCAGGCGCCGCAGGTCGAGCGCGTGCTCCTGCAGGGAGCGGACCGTCGGCTCATCATGCTGCAGGGAGTCGATTCCTTGCACGGCGGCGGCGAGCCCCTGGACGGTCGTGATGCACGGTACGCCCTTGATGACGGCGGCCGTGCGGATCTCGTAGCCGTCAACGCGTGGGCCCACCCCATAGGGCGTGTTGACGATGAGCTGGACGTCGCCGGCCATGATCGCATCGACGGTGGTCGGGGATCCGTCGCTGCCTCGGCCCTCGTGCTGCTTGCGCAGCTCCTCCACCACGACGCCGTTGCGGCGCAGCACCGCGGCCGTGCCGGCAGTGGCGACGATGCGGAACCCGAGGTCCGCCAGGCGCTTGATGGGGAAGATGGCCGCCCGCTTGTCGCGGTTGGCCAGCGACACGAACGCAGTCCCGGAAACCGGCAGCCCGCCGGAGTACGCCGCCTCCTGGGACTTGGCGAACGCGATGCCGAAGGAGTCGTCGATGCCCATGACCTCGCCAGTCGAGCGCATCTCGGGTCCCAGCACCGTGTCGACGCCGTGGAACCTTCCGAACGGGAGGACGGCCTCCTTCACCGAGATGGCGACGCCGGGCGGCAGCGTGCCGCCGTCGCCCTGGGCCGGGAGGACCCCCTCGCGTCGCAGTTGCGCGATGGTCTCCCCCACCATGACCCTCGCGGCGGCCTTGGCCACCGGCACGGCGGTCGCCTTCGACACGAACGGCACCGTGCGCGAGGCACGGGGATTCGCCTCGAGGACGTAGAGCACGTCGCCGGCAAGGGCGTACTGGACATTCATCAGTCCAAGCACGCCGACGCCGCGGGCGATCGCCTCCGTGGACTGGCGGATGCGGTCGATGTCCTCGGCGCCGAGCGTGATCGGCGGAAGGGCGCAAGCCGAGTCGCCGGAGTGGATGCCGGCCTCCTCGATGTGCTCCATGATCCCAGCGAGATACAGCTCGGTGCCGTCGAAGATCGCATCGACGTCGATCTCGACGGCGTCGTCGAGGAAGCGGTCTACGAGCACTGGATGCTCGGAGTTGATGTGGGTCGAGCGCTCCAGGTAGTCGGCCAGCATGGCGTCGTCGTACACGATCTCCATGCCGCGGCCGCCGAGGACGTAGCTCGGGCGCACCAGCACCGGGTAGCCGACATCGACGGCGATGGCCTGTGCCTCCTCGAAGGTGCGCGCCGTGCCGTGCTTGGGCGCAACCAGTCCAGCCTCGGCGAGAACGCGTCCGAACGCACCGCGCTCCTCGGCAAGGTGGATCGACTCCGGGCTCGTTCCGATGATCGGCACGCCCTCGTCCTTGAGCTTCTGTGCCAGGCCAAGCGGTGTCTGCCCGCCCAGCTGGACGATCACGCCCACGAGCCGGCCCGCCTGCTGCTCGACATGGACGACCTCGAGGACGTCCTCCAGCGTGAGCGGTTCGAAGTACAGGCGGTCGGACGTGTCGTAGTCGGTCGACACCGTCTCGGGATTGCAGTTCAGCATGATCGACTCGAAACCCGCCTCCCGAAGCGTCATGGCCGCGTGCACGCACGAGTAGTCGAACTCGATTCCCTGGCCGATCCGGTTCGGGCCTGATCCCAGGATGATCACCTTGTCGCGATCGCTGGGAACGACCTCGGTCTCCTCGTCGTACGTCGAGTAGTGGTACGGCGTGAGGGCCGCGAACTCGGCCGCACACGTGTCGACGGTCTTGTAGACCGGCCGAACTCCGAGCTCGTGCCGCAACTGGCGGACTTCGGCCTCCGTCAGGCCGCGTAGGTCACCGAGCTGGCGATCGGAGAACCCGAATCGCTTGGCAGCGAACACATTTCCGTGGTCGAGCGACTCCAGCTCGCGGATCGCGTCGGCGTACTCGTTGATCTGGCAGATCTGGTCGAGGAACCACGGATCGATGTTGGTGGCCTCGTGCACCGCGTCGATGCCGGCCCCGGCCCACAAGGCCAGTTGGACCTCGGACAGCCGACCGTCGCGGGGCACGCGCATGGCGTTGAGCAGCGCATCGACGTCGACATCATCGTGGCTTGCCGGCCAGGAGAACACCGCCTCCGGGCGTTCCAACGAGCGGAGCGCCTTCTGCAGCGCCTCCGGGAAGTTGCGGCCGATAGCCATCGCCTCGCCGACGCTCTTCATCGTCGTCGTCAGCGTGGGATCGGCCTGCGGGAACTTCTCGAACGCGAACCGCGGCACCTTCACCACGATGTAGTCAAGGGTGGGCTCGAACGACGCGGGCGTCTCCTGCGTGATGTCGTTGGGGATCTCGTCAAGCGTGTAGCCGATGGCCAGCCGCGCGGCGATCTTCGCGATCGGGAAGCCCGTCGCCTTCGAGGCAAGCGCCGACGATCGTGAGACGCGCGGGTTCATCTCGATGACGATCATGCGGCCGTCGTCAGGGTTGATCGCGAACTGGATGTTGCAGCCGCCGGTGTCGACACCCACGGCCCGGATGATCGCGATGCCCACGTCGCGCATGTGCTGGTACTCGCGGTCGGTGAGGGTGAGGGCTGGGGCGACGGTGATCGAGTCGCCGGTATGCACGCCCATCGGGTCGACATTCTCGATGGAGCACACGACCACGACGTTGTCGTGCTTGTCGCGCATCAGCTCGAGCTCGTACTCCTTCCAACCGATGATCGACTCCTCGAGGAGTACCTCGGTGGTCGGGCTGGCCTGCAGTCCGGCGCCGGCGATCCGGCGCAGGTCGTCCTCGTCGTAGGCGATCCCGGAGCCGGAGCCGCCCATCGTGAACGACGGGCGCACGACAGTCGGGTAGCCGAGGTCCTCGACCGCCGCGAGGCAGTCCTCGAGGCTGTGGCAGACGGACGAGCGGGCGCTCTCCGCGCCGATGTCGGCGACGATCTGCCGGAACAGCTCACGATTCTCGCCGCGCTCGATGGCGGCCACGTCCGCGCCGATCAGCTCGACGCCGTACCTTTCCAGCGCACCGCTCTGGTGAAGCGCGATCGCCGTGTTCAGTGCGGTCTGGCCGCCCAGGGTGGGAAGCAGCGCGTCGGGCCGCTCCTTGGCGATGATCCGCTCGACGAAGTCAGGCGTGATGGGCTCGATGTAGGTGGCGTCGGAGAACTCAGGGTCGGTCATGATCGTCGCCGGGTTCGAGTTGACGAGGATGACGCGCAGTCCCTCGGCACGCAGCACGCGGCACGCCTGGGTGCCGGAGTAGTCGAACTCGCACGCCTGGCCTATGACGATCGGGCCGGAGCCGATCACCATGATCGACTTGATGTCGTCGCGACGGGGCATCAGCTGTCACCGTCCTTGCGTGCATCGGCCATCAGGTCGACGAACTCGTCGAAGAGGTACGCGGCATCATGCGGGCCGGCCGCGGCCTCCGGGTGGTACTGCACGCTGAAGGCCGGAACGTCGAGGCACCGAAGCCCCTCGACCACGTCGTCGTTGAGGCACACGTGGCTTACGGTCGCGCGGCCGAATGGAGTGGCGAACTCACCGTCGCGTGGAGCGTCCACCGCAAAGCCGTGGTTGTGCGCGGTGACGGCAACCCTGCCGGTCGCCAGGTCCTGCACCGGCTGGTTGATGCCGCGGTGGCCGTACCGCAGCTTGTACGTGCCCAGGCCGAGCGCCCGCCCAAGGACCTGGTTGCCGAAGCAGATGCCGAACACCGGCGTGCGATCGGCGAGAAAGGCCGCCATCAACGCGACGGAGGAGTCGGCAGTTGCAGGGTCGCCTGGACCGTTGGAGAAGAAGACGCCGTCGGGCTGGAGCGCGCGGATCTCGTCGGCTGTGCTCGACGCGGGCACCACGTGCACCTCCATCCCACGCCCGGCCATCTGGTGCGGAGTCATGGACTTGATGCCGAGGTCGACCGCAGCGACGACGAACCGCCGCTCCCCCACGGCCGGCACGACATAGGTCGTCGGCGTGCTCACGTCGGCGGTGAGGTCGGCCCCGGCCATCTCCGGGCTGCTCTGCACCAGGGCGAGAAGAGCGGCTGGTGTCTGCCGGGCGGCATCCCCACTGAAGATGCCCACCCGCATCGCCCCGCGTTCGCGGAGGTGCCGCGTGAGCGCGCGAGTGTCGACCCCGCTGATGCCCACGATGCCTTGATCGCGCAGGTCGTCGTCGAGGGTGCGCGTGGCGCGCCAGTTGGACGAGACCCGCGATGGATCGCGCACGACGTAGCCGGCGACCCAGATGCGCGAGGACTCCGGGTCCTCGGGGTTCATCCCGGTGTTGCCGATGTGCGGGGCCGTCATGATGACGACCTGCCGGTGGTACGAGGGGTCGGTCAGGGTCTCCTGGTAGCCGCTCATCCCGGTGGAGAACACTGCCTCGCCGAACGTCGTTCCAATCGCGCCGTAGGCGCGACCGCGCATCGTCCGGCCGTCCTCCAGGACGAGGACCGCAGCGGTTTCAGGCGTGTCGAGGTTCACCGGTCTCCTTGTCATGCGCGTCCATTCCACGCGCGGTGACGGCGTACGTCCCCGCGAGTCCTTCCAGCACAGCACCGTGCCCGGCAGAGTCATCCGCCCGGAACCCGGTGTCGAGCACGGCATCGCCGAGTCGCCACGTGATGACGATGACGCTGTCCTTCGCCTTGACCGTGCCGGCGACGCCGCGATCGAGGCGTACCCCGAGCACGTCGCTGGAAGGGATCAGGACGCTGCGGGCCCCGACTCGATCGAGGTAGACCCCCTCGTTTCCCCACGACATCGACGCTCGACTGCGCACTCCGAGATCGTGGACGGCGATGCGGTCCATCCAGTCACCAGCGGTCGCCGACCCGATGTAGAGACCCTCCACCGGTGCGCTGAAGCCCGACGTCGACGGCTCATCCTGGGGGGCCGGGATCCACGCCTGACGCGCCTGGCGGTTGCGCCAACCGCGCCGCATCCCCCACAACGCCAGCGCGATCAGCACGAGGACGATGACCACGAGCACGGTCCGCGCAGGCCAGTTCGTGATCTGCGCCTGATCGGTGTAGTCCGTCGTGCGAACGAGGGTCACCGGTCGACCATCCCGTTGCGCACCGTGAAGCGGCCGCGCTTGAGGACGTGCTCGACCCGTGCCGGCAGTTCCATTCCTGCGTAAGGCGTGTTGTGGCTCTTGCTCGCAAGCAGGTCGGCTTCGACGACCCAGCGCGCGTCTGCATCGACGAGGACGATGTTCGCGACGGATCCGACCTCCAGCGGCTGGCCGTGATCGTGCGCCTGGCCGATCCGCGCGGGAGCCGCGGACATCCGCTCGGCGACGCCACGCCAGTCCAGACGCCCGGTGCGCACCATCGTCTCCACGACGACACTCAGCGCCGTCTGCAGTCCGAGCATGCCGAAGGACGCCGCACCCCACTCGCAGTCCTTGTCCTCGAGTGCGTGCGGGGCATGGTCGGTGGCCACGATGTCGATCGTGCCGTCGGCAAGCCCCTCCCACAAGGCGGCCACGTCGTCGGCGGATCGAAGGGGCGGGTTGACCTTGTAGACCGGGTCGTAGCTGCGCACGAGTTCCTCGGTGAGCAGTAGATGGTGTGGGGTGACCTCGGCCGTGACGTTGATGCCGCGTGCCTTCGCCCAACGCACGATGTCGACCGAGCCCGCTGTCGACACATGGCACACGTGCAGGCGTGATCCGACGTGGTGCGCCAGCAGGACGTCGCGCGCGATGATCGACTCCTCCGCCACCGCGGGCCAGCCCGTGAGGCCAAGGACCCCTGAGAGCGGACTCTCGTTCATCTGCGCGTTCTCCGTCAGGCGCGGCTCCTGCGCGTGCTGGGCAATGACCCCGTCGAACGCCTTGACGTACTCCAGAGCGCGTCGCATGAGCACGGCATCGGAGACGCACTTGCCATCGTCGCTGAACACCCGCACCTGCGCAGCTGATCCGGCCATGGCGCCGAGCTCGGCCAACTGTGTGCCCCCCAACCCGACGGTGACGGCGCCCACCGGGTGCACGTCGACGAGTCCGGACTCCTGGCCGAGCCGCCAGACCTGCTCGACGACGCCAGCGGTGTCGGCCACCGGGAAGGTGTTCGCCATGGCGAACACCGCCGTGTATCCGCCCAGCGCGGCTGCCTGCGAACCCGTCTCGACGGTCTCGGCATCCTCGCGACCGGGCTCGCGCAGGTGCGTATGCAGGTCGACCAGGCCGGGCAGGGCGATCAGGCCGTTGGCCTCCTGCACCTCGGCACCGTCAGCAAAGGCCGCTCCGGCGGCCGTGATCTGACGGATGACGCCGTCGGCGACGACGATGTCGACCGGGTCATCGCCATAGGGACGCACGCCGCGCAGAATGAAGGACTGGTTCATGCTGCTCGCCCTCCGGACTTCTCGGCCGTGGCAATGGCCTCGCCTGAGCCGCCGAGGAGCAGGTAGAGCACCGCCATGCGCACGCTCACGCCGTTGGCGACCTGCTCGACCATCACGGCGCGATCGCTGTCGGCGACCTCGGCGCTGATCTCCATTCCGCGGTTCATCGGGCCGGGGTGCATGACGATCGCATGGTCAGGGAGCTTGACCATGCGCTCACGGTCGAGGCCGTACGCGCGGCTGTACTCGCGAGCCGACGGGAAGTAGGCCGCCTGCATGCGCTCGAGCTGAACGCGGAGCATCATCAGGGCGTCGGTTCCGGGAATGACCTCGTCGATGTCGTAGGAGACCTTGCACGGCCACGAATCGATCCCGGTGGGCAGCAGCGTGGGCGGACCGACGAGTGTGACGTCGGCGCCGAGGATGCTCAGCAGCAGCACATTCGAGCGTGCCACGCGGCTGTGCAGCACGTCGCCGACAATGGTGACTCGGAGTCCGTCGAGGTCGCCCTTGCCGCCCCGCAGGTGACGCCGGATCGTGTAGGCGTCCAGGAGCGCCTGCGTCGGGTGCTCGTGAGTGCCGTCGCCCGCGTTCACGACCGTGCCGCCAATCCAGCCGGCATTGGCGAGTCGATGCGGAGCACCCGAAGCGCTGTGCCGGATGACGACGGCGTCGGCGCCCATCGCCTCGAGGGTGAGCGCGGTGTCCTTCAGGCTCTCGCCCTTGGACACGCTGGAGCCCTTCGCGGCGAAGTTGATCACGTCGGCGGACAGCCGCTTGGCCGCCATCTCGAAGGAGATGCGGGTGCGAGTGGAGTCCTCGAAGAACAGGTTGACCACCGTGCGTCCTCGCAGTGTGGGCAGCTTCTTGACCGACCGGTCCGTGACCGTGGCGAGCTCAGCGGCCGTGTCGAGGATCAGCTGGGCGGTGGCCGAGTCGAGGTCGGCGGCGGACAGCAGGTGTCTCATGCGGTGCCCTCCGGGGCGTCGAGCAGGGTTACCTCGTCGGTGCCGTCGAACTCGCGAAGGGCGACACGCACCTGCTCGCCATGCGATGTGGGCAGGTTCTTGCCGACGAAGTCGGGACGGATCGGCAGCTCGCGATGGCCGCGGTCCACGAGGACGGCCAGTTGCACCGCGCGCGGACGGCCGATGTCGCTGATCGCGTCCAGCGCCGCTCGGATGGTGCGACCGGAGTACAGGACGTCGTCGACGAGGACCACCACTCGACCGTCGATGCCTGCCGCCGGGATCGACGTGGCCTCCAGGGGCCGCGCGGGCCGCAGGCGCAGGTCGTCGCGGTACAAGGTGATGTCGAGGGACCCGACCTCGACCGGGGCGGACTCGATCCGCTCGATGGTGGCGGCAATCCGCTTCGCGAGCGGGAAGCCACGAGTGGGAATACCCAACAAGATGAGGTCTTCGGAGCCCTTGTTCCGCTCCAGAATCTCATGCGAGATACGCGTGATCGCGCGGCCGATATCGGCGTCGTCCAGGACGACCTTCGACATGCGGACCTCCTTCCCCGCCTCTCTGGACGGGTCTTAAAGGATGTCTGACGTCACGACTCTATCGGCGCTGGCCGTACCGTCGCAGCGGGGGCACGGCGTCGGAGAATGGCCTTGGTCACTTCGATCACGAAGGGCACCATCAGGGACAACACGAGCACCGTGAGCCACTGCAGCCCCGTCAGTCCGACCGTCAGCAGCACGCCCTGAAGGAAGGGCAGCTCGACGGCGAGCACCGACAAGACCAGCGGGATCGCCATCCACGCCCAGAACGGGAAGTAGGGGCCGGCCCACGCGGGCAGCACCGACCGGCGCATCGAGGCGGCCAGCCAGATCGTGCTGAGGGCGAGGATCGCGAAGGTCATCGTCTGGGCCGTCGGGACGCCCAGCAGCGGCTGCCAGGCGAACGGCAGGAGGCTGACAGCCGCCTGCGTGAACCCGAAGAGCACCCACATCGGCGCGGTTCGGTGATTGAGGATGGCCACCCCCGGATCGCGCGGCCGAAGGGACATCAGGCCGGGCTCCGAGGTGTCCGTCGACAAGGCGATGGCAGGGAACAGGCCGATGAGGAACGAGACGAACAGCAACTGCACCGCCGTCAGGACGTTGCCGTCGTTGAGGTTGAGCAGGCTGGCGCCAAGCATGATGCCGAGCAGCCCGAACAGGCCGCTCAGGACGAACCGGATCTGTGCACTGACCTTGCCGTAGATGTCGCGACCCATCTCGATCGCGTGCACCAGCGTCGCGAAGTTGTCGTCGACGAGGATCATCTTCGCTGACTGCTTCGTGACATCGCTCCCGCTGCCCATGGCCACGCCGATGTCCGCCTTCTTCAAGGCGGCCGCGTCGTTCACCGCATCGCCGGTCATCGCGACGATGTCGCCACGCCTTTGCATGAGGGTCACCACGCGCAGCTTGTCCTCCGGCGAGACGCGGCCGAACACGTGCAGGTCCGGCAGGCGCGCGAGCAGTTCGTCATCGGAGAGCTGGTGCAGTTCGGGCCCGGTGATGACGCCCGGCCCCAGGCCGAGGTCCTGGCCGATCGCCCTCGCCGTCACGGCGTGGTCACCGGTGATCATGCGGACGTCGATGCCAGCGCGCTGAGCCACCGCGATCGCGTCCTTGGCCGACGGACGAAGCGGGTCGATGATCCCCACCAGCGCGACGAACGCGAGATCGCCCACCGCCGCCATCGGGTCCGCCGCGACGGCGTCCCGCTCGGATAGCGGCACGACCTTCGCCGCGAAGGACATGACGCGAAGTCCCTGCTCCGCCAGCGCGTTGTTCGCCGCGACGATGTCCTGCCGTACCGCCGAGATCGGGCCGAGGACCTCTGCTCCCCAGGCTTCGCTGCATCGCTCGAGCAGGACGTCGGGGGCACCCTTGACGAGAACGACGACGGACATCGCACCGTCCAGTTCGACCTCATGGATCGTGGACATGAACTTGTAGGCGGAGTCGAACGGCACCTCGGCGATTCGCGGGTACTCTCGCCGCGACTCCGGTGCATCGACTCCCATCTTTGCCGCCAGCACCACCAGAGCAGCCTCGGTGGGATCGCCCACCACCGTGCCCTGGGAGTCGACGGTGGCGTCCCCGCTCAGTGCCAGGCCGTAGGCGAGCATCCTGAAGTCGGGGCTGTCCTTGCCCGCCGCATGCAGGATGGCGCCCTGCTTGGCGTAGCCGCTGCCGTCGATGGTGAACCACTGGCCGAACGCGTACATGCGCGTGGCCGTCATCATGTCCATCGTCAGCGTGCCCGTCTTGTCGCTGTTGATCGCGGTCGTGCTGCCAAGCGTCTCGACGTCGTTGAGGCTCTTGACGACGGCCTGCGCTTTGGCCAGTCGCTGCGCGCCGTAGGACAGCATCCCGGTGAGGAACGTCGGCAGGCCGGACGGGATCGCGGAGATCGCGGTGGTGATGCCGAGCAGGATGACCGCGCTCGGATCAAGGCCTCGCCAGAAGCCGAGGATGACGATCACCGCGACAGCGATCCAGGCGATGATCGCCAGCCGGATCGTGAGGCCGCGGACCTCGCGCTGCAACGGCGACTGCGCGACCTCCACGGAACCAAGAAGTCCCGCGATCTTGCCCATCTCGGTGTCGGATCCGGTTGCGGTGACGATCATCGTGGCTGTGCCCCGCGTGACCGACGTGTTCTGGAACAGCATGCTCGAGCGATCGCCCAGCGCCGTCTGCGGATCGGCCATCCGCTCGGCGTCCTTCGCGACCGGGGCGCTCTCCCCCGTGAGGGCGCTCTCGGCTACCTCCAGGCGGGCCGAGATGACGATGCGGCCATCGGCGGGCACCAGGTCGCCGGCCTCCACGAGGACCACGTCGCCCGGCACGAGCCCGGCCGCAGGGAGTTCCAGGAGGACGCCGCCGCGTCGCACCCGCGCACTGGGCACCTGCATCGACTGCAGCGCCTCGACACTGCTTCGCGCGTTGATCTCCTGTCGCGCACCCATCACCACGTTGATGACCACCAGGACGCTGATGAGCACGCCCGTCTCGACCTGACCGATGACGTAGGAGATGACCGCCACCACCGTGAGCATGATGTTCATCGGGGTGGCCCACGTAGCCAGCGTGATGGCCCACGCCGAGCGTCGCGCGGCCGCCGGCAGGGTGTTGGGGCCGAACGTCTCCAGCGCGGCCCGCGCCGCCGCATCCGTCAGTCCCGTCTCGACGTCCGTGCCAAGGCGAGCCGAGACGTCATTGGCATCCAGCGTGAACCAGGGCGCATCAAGCGAAGCAGTCACGCCCAGAGTCTGGCAGGAGGCCGGTCCGGAGGCTGACGGGGAAGAAGGGTGGTGCGTCAGAAGGGTGGCGGGTCTGGGCTGCCACGCGGCCTACTCCGGATGACACGACCTGTCGGTGGACGGTGTGCGCTTTCGGACCGGCCCCAGCGGGCAAGCAAGCGGTCGAGCTGATGAGAGACGTACTCCCGACCGTCGGGACCGAGCCACTCGGTCGCCCCATCCGGCCGCGCCGCATGGAAGGTCCAGCCGGCGTGCGTCTTGAGCAGGTGATGGCGAATGCATAGTGGCCCGAGGTTCGCTCGATCGGTCGAACCACCGCGGTCCCACGACACTGCGTGATCGATCTCGCAGGCCGTCGCGCGCCGCATGCACCCGGGGAATCGGCAGGTGCCATCGCGAGCCACGAGGAAGGAGCGCAAGGCGTCGGTCACCCGGTAGCTCGCCCGGCCTCGGTCGAGGAGTTCACCGGTCATCGGGTCGGTGACCAGCCGGCGAAGTGCCACGGGGACCTCTGGGTCAGCAAGCAGGTCGTGAAGTGCCGCCGCGGTGGCCGGCTCAGCGGGACCCGACCCCAGTGTGATGAGCACCGGGTCGTCACTGAGTCCGAGCATCGTGGCGAGATCGACGGTCACGCCGATCTCGGCCCGCACGGCCGACGACGCCTGGTCACCGGGATCGCTGCAGACCGCTCTGACGAGCGCGGCCACACGTCGCTCCCCCAGCGAGGCATCGCACGGCGCTTCCACGCGGCGGGCGCCGGCCTCGATCGCAGCGTGAATCCGCGAGGCATCGGTGAGCGGGAGACGGGCCACCAGACAGGCGAGGCCGTCGTCCTCAGCCCAGACGCGCACATCGACATGCCGACGGGCTGCCTGCCGACGCCGTTCCTCGCCGGCGGCGTCGACCCGCGCCCGGACGCGCCGTGCGAAGGCGGCCGTCTCGGCCGAAGTGAGCAGGTGGGCCTTGGCGAGCACCCGACTCTCGAAGTCCGCGAGCAGCCCTGGCTCGATGCCCTCGGCTGCGCGCGCGATCACATCGGCGTGCTCCGGTGAGATCGAGCCGGTTTCGAGTGCGGCCCGAGTAGCGGCAAGTCCGCGGCGCATGAGGCGGGCCCGGTGGACCTGACGACGTACGGTCAGCGCGGACCGCCGAAGGGCGGCCGCGACGAGGTCGATGCGCTCGTCGATGATCTCCACTGATACCCCGCCTGACACGGTGACCTCTCGCGTCTGCGGCTCACCGCCAGCGATGGCCACGAGCGCGCGTGACTCAAGGCTCGCTAGCCATGAGCGCTGCCGCTGGACCTCGGCCAGGAAGTCGAGTTGGCCCGTCAGTGTCAACGTCGCAGGGTCCGCATCGAGCAGCGAAGGCGGCGCCGAGAGCACCACTTCCCACTCCCACTCCGCCAGTGCCGCGTCGGCGGCGGGCGAGGCGTGATCGATCGACATGACCCCACACTACGAAGGGGGTCTGACAGTCGACCTGCGTCAGACGCCGCCGCCAGGCCCCGCGCTGCCCATCTTGTGGACGCGCAAACCGTTGGTAGTGCCGGGGATTCCGGGCGGAACGCCGGCGACGATGACGACACGATCGCCGTACGTCGCGCGGCCGATGTCCAGCAGCGCCTTGTCGACCTGCACGACCATGTCGTCGGTGTGCTGGACCTGCGGAACGAGGAAGGTCTCGACTCCCCAGACGAGGGCAAGCTGACTGCGCACGCGCGGGTTGGGAGTGAAGGCAAGCAGCGGCGTCTTCGAGCGCCAGCGCGACACGAGGCGCGCCGACGAGCCGGTCTCGGTGAAGGCGATCAGGTGCGTCGCGTGGACACCGTTGGCGACGTCGACCGCAGCATGCGTGAGCGAGCGGGCCGTCGAGCCGGTCCAGGGGTCCGAGAGGGGCGGCAATTCATGCAGCGCCATCTCCTCGACGTGCTCGATGATGCGGCCCATCGTCTCGACGACGTGACTGGGGTGGTGTCCCACGCTGGTCTCACCCGAAAGCATGAGCGCGTCGGCACCGTCGAGGATCGCGTTGGCGACGTCGCTCGCCTCGGCACGCGTCGGGCGGTTCGAGACGGCCATCGAGTCCAGCATCTGAGTGGCGACGATGACCGGCTTGCCGGCCTCGCGACACAGGTGGACAGCGCGCTTTTGCACCAGCGGCACGGCCTCGAGCGGGAGCTCGACGCCGAGGTCGCCGCGGGCAACCATCACGCCGTCGAACGCCGCGATGATCTCCTCGAGGTTGTCGACCGCCTGCGGCTTCTCGACCTTGGCCAGAACGGGGAGGCGGATACCCTCCTCCTCCATGATGTCGTGGACGTCGGCGATGTCGCCGGCGTTGCGGACGAACGACAGGGCGATGATGTCGGCGCCGTTGCGCAGTGCCCAGCGCAGGTCATCTCGGTCCTTCTCGGACAAGGCGGGAACGCTGACCGCCACCCCGGGCAGGTTGAAGCCCTTGTTGTCGGAGACGCGGCCGCCCTCGACCACGACGGTGTGGACGCGGGGTCCGTCGACCTTGGTGACCTTCAATTCGATGCGGCCATCGTCGACGAGGACCAGGTCCCCCGGCGTGACGTCGCCCGGCAGCCCCGAGTGAGTGGTCGAGACCATGTGCTGGTCGCCCGGGACGTCCTCGGTGGTGACGATGAACTCCGCACCGTTCTCCAGAAGCACCGGACCGCCCGCGAACCGGCCCAGCCGGATCTTGGGACCCTGGAGGTCCACGAGGATCCCGACGCCGCGGCCCGCCTCGTCGGCGGCGATCCTGACGTACTTGTAGACGTCCAGGTGGTCATCGTGATTGCCATGGGACAGGTTCAGCCGGGCCACGTCCATCCCGGCTGCCACCAGCCCTCGAATGGCGTCCAGAGAACTGGTCGCGGGGCCGAGGGTGGCAACGATCTTGGCACGGCGCATGAGGGGAACCTTAGCGGTAAACGATTACATTGTCAGACGAGCAGTTGGCGCGCCGTCGACGGTATCGGGGCGGGCAGGTTGGTCGAGCCCATGAGGTACTCATCGACCGCGGCGGCCGCTGCCCGGCCCTCCGCGATCGCCCAGACAATCAAGGACTGGCCACGGCCGGCGTCGCCGGCCACGAAGACGCCTCGGACGTCGCTGCGGTACTGGGCGTCCCGGTGGAACACGCCGCGGTCGGTGAGGGAGATCCCGAGTTGGTCGGTCAAGCTGGCGGACTCGGGGCCGACGAAGCCCATGGCGAGGAAGACGAAGTCCGCCGGGATCTCCCGGCTGGTGCCCTCCTTGGGCCGGAAGCCGCCCTCGTGGGCCTCGACCTCGACCAGTTGCAGGGCGCGCACCCGCCCGGTGCCGTCGTCGACGAACCGCTCGGTCGACACCGAGAACAGGCGCTCGCCGCCCTCCTCATGGGCACTGGAGACGCGATAGGTCATCGGGTAGGTGGGCCACGGCTGTGAGTCCGGCCGGATCGACGGCGGCGTTGGCAGGATCTCCAGCTGGGTCACCGAGGCCGCGCCCTGCCGGTGCGCGGTGCCGAGACAGTCCGCTCCGGTGTCACCGCCACCGATGATCACGACGTGCTTGCCCTGCACGTCGATCGGCGAGGCGTCGACGTCGCCCTCCTGCACGCGATTGGACAGGGGCAGGTACTCCATGGCCTGGTAGACGCCGGCCAGCTCGCGCCCAGGCACCGGCAGGTCACGCCACTTGGTGGCCCCGACAGCGATCACCACGGCGTCGTAGCGATTGCGCAGGTCGTCAGCTGTGATGTCGATCCCGATCTCGACGCCGGCACGGAACTTCACGCCCTCGGCCTCCATCTGGGCCAGCCGACGGTCAAGATGACGCTTCTCCATCTTGAACTCGGGGATGCCGTAGCGCAGCAGTCCACCGATGCGGTCCGCACGCTCGAACACCGCGACGGTGTGGCCGGCACGGGCCAACTGCTGCGCGGCCGCAAGACCCGCCGGCCCGGAGCCGACGACCGCAACGGTCTTGCCGCTCAGCCGCGACGGCACCTGGGGCGCCACCCAGCCCTCGTCCCACGCGCGGTCGATGATCGAGACCTCGACCTGCTTGATCGTGACCGGGTCCGCATTGATCCCCAGCACGCATGCGGTCTCGCACGGTGCCGGGCAGAGCCGACCGGTGAACTCGGGGAAGTTGTTGGTCGCGTGCAGACGCTCGATCGCATCGCGCCAGTCGTGCTTCCACACCAGCGAGTTCCACTCAGGGATGAGGTTCCCGAGCGGGCAGCCGTTGTGGCAGAACGGGATGCCGCAGTCCATGCATCGACCGGCCTGCTTCTCCAGATGGTCGGCCGGGAACGGCTCGTAGACCTCGCGCCAGTCGCGCAGCCTGACATCGACGGGACGACGCGTCGGAACCTCGCGCCCCGTGGTGAGAAACCCCTTCGGATCAGCCACCGAGTCCTCCCATGACCGCAACCATCGGATCTGCACCCTTCTGCTCGGCCTCGGCTCGAAGCCTGAGCACCCGCTTGTAGTCCTTCGGCATGACCTTCGTGAACCGCGCTGCCGCGGACGCCCAGTCGGCAAGGAGGGCCGCTGCACCTGCGGACTCGGTCTCCTCGACGTGCCTGCGGATCAGCGTCTGCAACAGTTCCACGTCATCGATATCGAGTGGATCGAGATCGACCATCTCGGGGTTCACCTTGCCGAGGTCGAGATCGAGGACGAACCCGACACCGCCGGACATGCCCGCCCCGAGGTTGCGTCCGGTCCGACCCAGGATCGCCACCACGCCACCGGTCATGTACTCCAGTGCGTGGTCGCCCACTCCCTCGACGACAGCCGTCGCGCCGGAGTTCCGCACACAGAACCGCTCCCCCACCCGGCCGCGGATGAACAGCTCACCCGACGTGGCGCCGTAGCCGATGACGTTGCCGGCGATGATGTTGTCCTGCGCGACGAAGCGCGCGGCCCGGTGCGGCCGGACCACGAGGCGCCCGCCGGACAGGCCCTTGCCGATGTAGTCGTTCCCGTCGCCTTCGAGCCGCAACGTGATGCCCGTCGGCAGGAACGCGCCGAACGACTGCCCGGCCGAACCCACGAAAGTGAGGTCGATGGTCTCGTCCGGCAGGCCGTCGCCTCCGTAGCGCCGAGTGACCTCCGAGCCGAGCATCGTGCCGACCGTGCGGTTCACGTTGCGGATCGCCAGCTGGGCGCGCACGGGCTCACCGGTCTCGAGTGCCGGACGACACAGCTCGATGAGCTCCTGGTCCAGCGCCTTGTCGAGTCCGTGATCCTGCGTAGTCGTGCAGCGTCGCGGCGTCGACTCATCGACGAACGGCACGTGCAGAATCGGCGTCAGGTCGAGTCCCTCCGCCTTCCAATGGTCAACCGCGCGCTCGACGTCGAGCAGCTCGGCATGGCCGATCACCTCGTCGAGGGAGCGGACGCCCAGCTCGGCGAGCAGCTCGCGAACCTCCTCGGCGATGTACTCGAAGAACGTCTCGATGAACTCCGGCTTGCCCGAGAAGCGCTCGCGCAGCTCCGGGTTCTGGGTCGCCACGCCGACCGGGCAGGTATCCAGATGGCAGACGCGCATCATCACGCAGCCCATCACCACCAGCGGGGCCGTGGCGAAGCCGAACTCCTCGGCACCGAGCAGGGCGGCGATGAGAACATCGCGGCCGGTCTTGAGCTGGCCGTCGGTCTGCACCACCACGCGATCACGCAGCCGGTTCAAGATGAGCGTCTGCTGGGCCTCCGCCAGGCCGAGCTCCCACGGCGCTCCGGCGTGCTTCAGCGACGTCAGCGGCGACGCACCCGTCCCGCCATCGTGGCCCGAGATGAGGATCACGTCGGCATGCGCTTTCGCGACGCCGGCGGCGACGGTTCCGACACCGACCTCGCTGACGAGTTTGACGTGCACGCGGGCCCTCGGATTGGCGTTCTTCAGGTCGTGGATCAACTGCGCGAGATCCTCGATCGAGTAGATGTCGTGGTGCGGTGGCGGTGAGATCAGTCCGACGCCCGGCGTCGAGTGGCGGGTCTTCGCGATCCACGGGTAGACCTTGTGACCGGGAAGCTGACCGCCCTCGCCAGGCTTGGCTCCCTGCGCCATCTTGATCTGGATGTCGTCGGCGTTGACGAGGTACTCGCTGGTGACGCCGAACCGACCGGACGCGACCTGCTTGATCGCCGACCGCTTGGAGTCGCCGTTCGGCAGCGGCACGAAGCGCTCGGGATCCTCGCCGCCCTCGCCGGTGTTCGACTTCGCACCGATGCGGTTCATCGCGATCGCCAGCGTCTCGTGGGCCTCCTGCGAGATGGATCCGTAGGACATCGCGCCGGTGGAGAACCGCTTGAGGATCGACTCGATGGGCTCGACCTCGTCGATCGGGATGGGACTGCGGCCTTCGGCCTTGAATCGGAACAGACCGCGCAGGGTCATCAGCCGCTCGGACTGCTCGTTGACGCGCGAGGTGTACTGCCGGAACACGTCGAACCGCTTGTTGCGCGTCGCGTGCTGGAGGCGGAACACCGTCTCCGGATCGAACAGGTGCGGCTCGCCCTCGCGACGCCACTGGTACTCACCGCCGACGTTGAGGCGACGGTGCGCAGGAGCGATGCCCGACGGCGGGTAGGCGACACGGTGGCGCTGCGCCACCTCCTCGGCGATGACGTCGAGGCTGACTCCCCCGAGCTTGGACGCCGTGCCTGTGAAGTAGGCGTCGATGACGCCCTGGGACAGTCCGACCGCCTCGAATATCTGCGCGCCGCGATACGACGCGACCGTGGAGACGCCCATCTTCGACATCACCTTGAGCAGGCCCTTGCCGAGCGACTTCACGATGTTGCGCATGGCCTTCTCGGGCGAGACGTCGGTGATGATGCCCCGACGGACGAGATCCTCGACCGACTCAAGGGCGAGGTACGGGTTGATCGCGGCAGCGCCGTAGCCGACGAGGAGCGCCACATGGTGAACCTCGCGGACGTCGCCGGCCTCCACGAGCAGGCCGACCATGGTGCGCGTCTTGGTCCGCACGAGGTGCTGGTGCACCGCGGCGCACAGCAGGAGCGACGGGATGGCCGCGTGCTGGGCATCGCTGTCTCGGTCCGACAGGACGATGAACCGCTTGCCTTGCCTGATGACGGCGTCGACCTCGTGGAAGATCTCCTTCAGCCGTCGGGCCAGGCCCTCGCCGCCGTAGGCGACCGGGTAGAGACCGGAGATCCGCACGCCCGCGAAGCCCGGCTGATCGCCGTCGTCGTTGATGTGGAGGACCTTGGACAGCTCGTCGTTGTCGATGACCGGGAAGGGCAGGACCACCTGGCGGCAGTGCGCCGGCGTCGGTTCAAGCACGTTCCCCTCGGGTCCGATGATGCTCGACAGCGATGTGACGATCTCTTCGCGGATCGCGTCAAGCGGTGGGTTCGTCACCTGGGCGAAGAGCTGTGAGAAGTAGTCGAACAGCATCCGCGGCCGGTCCGACAGGACGGCGATGGGCGTGTCGGTGCCCATCGACCCGAGCGGCTCGCCACCCGTGCGCGCCATCGGCTCGAGGATGACGCGCAGCTCCTCCTCGGTGTAGCCGAATGTCTGCTGGCGGCGGGCAACGGACGATGCGGTGTGCACGATGTGCTCGCGCTCGGGCAATGCGTCGAGATGGATGAGGCCGGCATGCAGCCACTCGCCATAGGGCAGTTCGGCGGCGAGCTCGGCCTTGATCTCGTCGTCCTCGATGATGCGGCCCGCAGCGGTGTCGACCAGGAACATCAGCCCGGGCTGAAGCCGGCCCTTGCGAATGATCGTGGCCGGGTCGATGTCGAGCACGCCTGCCTCGGACGCGAGGATGACCAGGCCGTCATCAGTGACCCAGAAGCGGCCAGGGCGAAGTCCGTTGCGGTCGAGCACCGCGCCGATCTGGGTGCCGTCGGTGAAGCAGACGTTGGCCGGTCCGTCCCACGGCTCCATGAACGTTGCGTGGTACTCGTAGAACGCCCGTCGCGCGGGGTCCATGGTGGGGTTGTTCTCCCACGCCTCCGGGATCATCATCAGCACCGAGTGCGGAAGCGACCGGCCACCGAGGTGCAGGAGTTCCAGCGCCTCGTCGAACGATGCGGAGTCGCTGCCGCCCTGCGTGCAGATGGGGAAGAGCCGCGTCATGTCACCGGAGATCAGCTTCGACGTGAGCATGGCCTCACGGGCCTGCATCCAGTTCCGGTTACCGCGCACCGTGTTGATCTCGCCGTTGTGCGAGATGTAGCGGTACGGGTGGGCCAGGGGCCATGAGGGGAACGTGTTGGTGGAGAACCGCGAGTGCACCAGCGCAAGGGCGGACGTCAGCCGCGGATCCGACAACTCCGGGTAGAACGGCTCGAGCTGGCTGGTGGTGAGCATCCCCTTGTAGACGATCGTGCGTGCCGACAACGACGCGAAGTACACGCCGAGTTCGTGCTCGACGCGCTTGCGCAGCGGGAAGACGCGTCGATCGAGCTCGACGCCTTCGATCCCCTCGACGTCGGCGGCCACGATCAGCTGCCAGAACGAGGGCATCACGCTGCGTGCAGTGACGCCGACCAGCGAGGGATCGATCGGAACCTCGCGCCAGCCGAGCACACGGACCCGCTCCTCGGCCGCGATGGCATCGATAGCCAGGCGTGCGGCGCTCGCCTCGTCCGCGTCACTGGGCAGGAATCCGATACCGGTTGCATACTGGCCGGCCGGCGGCAGTGCCATACCGGTCACCTCGCGCAGGAACGCGTCGGGGATCTGGATGAGGATGCCGGCACCATCGCCGCTGTCGGGCTCGGCGCCCGAGGCGCCGCGGTGCTCGAGATTGCGCAGTGCGGTGAGCGCCTTGTCGACGATGTCGTGCGACCCCACACCGGTCAGCGTCGCCACGAAGGCGACGCCGCAGGCATCGTGCTCGTGCTGGCCGTCGTACAGCCCCTGGGCTGCCGGCTGCGCGGAGGAGGAGAACATCGGGCATCCATTCGTCGTCGTTCGACAGCAGCCGCCGGGCAGGAGACCTGCCTGGTGATCCGTGTGGATCGCACTGCCGGAACGGGACGACGTTGGCCCGCCGCGCGGAACTCTACCCGATCGAGTGGTCGTCCTCGGCCAGGGCTTCGACCGGTTCGGCCTCGACCACGCCGCGTGTCAGGACGGTCTCTCGGCCGGGCCGCATCCGGGCCGACACGATGAGGTAGATGAGGGCGCCGACTCCGACGAGGATCGAAGTCCACACGTTGAGGCGATGCCCAAGGATGTGGTTGGCCTCGTCGATCCGCAGCGACTCGATCCACAGCCGCCCCGTGCAGTAGAGGAGCACGTACAGCGCGAACACGCGCCCGTGCCCAAGACGGAACCGGCGGTCCGCCCACACGACGACAGCCGCGACGCCGATCATCCACAACGACTCATACAGGAAGGTCGGGTGGAAGGTCGAGAACTGCTCGTAGCCGGCTGGGCGATGCGCAGGGTCGATCTCGAGCGCCCAGGGCAGGTTCGTGGGCGCGCCGAAGAGCTCCTGGTTGAACCAGTTGCCCCAGCGCCCCAGCGCCTGCGCCACCGCGATGCCCGGCGCGATCGCGTCGGCCACGGGCGGCAGGAGGACCCCGGCCCGGCGGGCGGCGATCCAGGCGCCCAGCGCACCGAGGGTCACCGCTCCCCAGATCCCCAAGCCGCCGTCCCAGATCCGCAGCGCCGCGCCGAGGCCAGCACCACCGGGGCCGAAGTACAGCTGGTGGTCGGTGATCACGTGGTACAGGCGCCCGCCCACGATGCCGAACGGCACTGCCCAGATCGCGATGTCGGTGATGACGCTGGGCTCGCCGCCTCGTTCGACGTAGCGGCGATTGCCCCACCAGACCGCCACCAGGATCCCGGCGATGATGCACATTGCGTACGCACGGATCGGTAGCGGACCGAGGTTCCAGACGCCCTGCGCCGGACTCGGGATCGACGCGAGGATCGAGGTCACGTGGTCAGGGCCCGTCGCTTGATGTCAGCGGTTGGTCAGGACGCGGCCGGTGAGGCTGCGGCCGACGCAGCGGTGGACGCGGCAGGAGCCGAGGCTGGGGCCTTGCCCGCTGCCGTGTCGCTGACCAGCTTCTCCAGCGCGGCCTCGTTCACCAGGGTCTCCGTGGGCACCTCGACGCCGTTGAGCAGCGCGTACGGCGTGCCCTGGATGCTGCTGTCGAAGAAGACCTGGGTGCTGTTGGCCGCCCACGGCAGGTAGGTCTTGGCCGAGAAGCACGTGGTGAACGCCGCCATGTCCGGGACGCCGGCGTCCTTCGCGAAGGTCGTCAGCTGCTCGTCGGT
Source organism: Actinomycetes bacterium (assembly GCA_037130755.1). Taxonomy (GTDB): domain Bacteria; phylum Actinomycetota; class Actinomycetes; order S36-B12; family S36-B12; genus UBA10649. The sequence goes on along the minus strand of JBAXSI010000006.1, from coordinate 22,819 downwards.
GAAGCCGTCGCCCTCCTTGGCCGGGGGGTTCGAGAACACGGTGTTGTGGAAGTCGCGCGTCTTGCCCTGGTCGATGGCGCAGCCCCACGCCGCGAGGGCGCGCGCTGAGGCATCGTTGCCGAGGTTGCGGTCAAGGAAGGTCGTCGGACGCCAGATCAGCGCGATCTTCCCCTGGTCAGCGAGCGTCTCGATGCCGGCGCCATTGGCCTTCTCGACGGCCTGGCACGCCGGGCACTGGAAGTCCTCCCAGATCTCCAGCACCGGCACACCGGTGTCGGCGTTGCTGTAGGGCACGCCGTACGGGTGAATGGCCGTGGACGAGAAGACCGTCTTCGGCAGCGGAGCGTTCGGGTCGGCGGCGGCGGTCGTGCCACCGTCGGCGCTCGTGCTCGAGGACTGGGTCTTGGCGATCAGGGCCACGCCGATGATGCCGGCCACGACCACGAGGACGGTGATGGCTCCCACGATCCGAACGGTGCGCTCCCGCTTCTTCTCGCCGGCGTTGGCGGCCTCCCGGGCCGCAGCGGCCCGATCGCGTCGGTTCTTGCCAGGCTCACTCATGCGCGCTCTCCCACTGGTCCCGTCCGGCTCGAATCGTCCCGGACTTGCACACCGTACGATGTCATAGGTTGTTGACGGCTCAATCCGGAGGCCGGTTCCCCGACCGTCGAACTCCCGCCGCAAGCTCACCTGCCAGCTCCCCCACCGCCGCCACCGCAGCCGCCTGGTCCGGTGCGTCCAGGATCCGGCGCACGAAGGCAGAGCCCACGATCACGCCGTCGGCGTACTGGGCGACGTCCTGGGCCTGCTGCCCCGTCGAGACGCCGAGCCCCACGGAGATCGGCAGGTCGGTGAGCGCCCGGGTGCGGGCGACCAGAGCGGGCGCTGCCGAACTGACCGTCGTGCGAGCCCCGGTCACGCCCATGGTCGAGGCCGCGTACACGAAGCCGGAGGTGGCCGCGCACACCGTGCCGATCCGCTCATCGGTCGATGACGGAGCCACGAGGAAGATGCGATCGAGCGAGCGACGGTCGGTCGCGGCGACCCAGGCGCCGGCCTCCTCAGGGGTGAGGTCCGGCGTGATGATCCCGGTACCACCGGCATCGGCGAAGCGGTCGGCGAACCGCTCCACTCCGTACCGCTCGATCGGGTTCCAGTACGACATCACCAGCGTGGCTGCACCTGTCGTTGCGACCTGCGCCACGACATCGAGGACGACGTCGGTCGTCGTGCCCGCGCGCAGGGCGATGTCGACAGCCTCCTGGATGGCTGCGCCGTCCATCAGCGGGTCGGAGTAGGGCAGGCCGACCTCGACGATGTCGACGCCGCCCGCGACCATCGCCGCGATGAGCTCGACCGACGCCGCCGGGTTCGGGAAGCCGGCCGGCAGGTAGCCGATCAGGGCCGCCCCGTTCTCGGCTGCGGTTCGCGCGAAGACCTCGGCGAGGGTGGTGGTCACAACGACTCCGAATGGCCGAGCGGGATGCCGAACCACTTCGCGGCGGTCGCCACATCCTTGTCGCCGCGACCGGACAGATTGACGATGATGATCGCGTCCGGCCCGAGCTCCTTGCCGATGCGCATCGCGCCAGCGAGAGCATGGGCGCTCTCGATGGCGGGAATGATCCCCTCGGTGCGGCACAGTGCAGCGAACGCGCCCATGGCTTCGGCGTCGTTGACCGGCTCGTAGACCGCGCGGCCGGTGTCGTGGAGCCATGCGTGCTCCGGGCCGACGCCGGGATAGTCCAGGCCGGCGCTGATGGAATGCGAGGGCAGCGTCTGGCCCCACTCGTCCTGCATGACGTAGGTACGTGCGCCGTGCAGAACTCCGGGCGCACCCGTGCTGAACCGAGACGCGTGCCTACCGGTCTCGACTCCGTCGCCGCCCGCCTCGTAACCGCGCAGTTGCACGCCCGGCTCGTCGATGAAGGCACTGAACAGGCCGATCGCGTTGGATCCGCCGCCGACGCATGCCACAAGCGCATCCGGCAGCCGTCCGGTGGCCGCGAGGATCTGCTCGCGTGCCTCGCGGCCGATGACACCGTGGAAGTGGCGCACCATCGTCGGGAACGGCGAGGGGCCGGTGACCGTGCCGAGCAGGTAGTGCGTGCGGTCGACCGTGGTCACCCAGTCGCGCATGGCCTCGTTGATGGCGTCCTTGAGGGTCTTGCTGCCGTGCGTCACTGGGATGACCTCGGCGCCGAGCAGCTTCATCCGCGCGACGTTGAGGGCCTGTCGGCGGGTGTCCTCCTCGCCCATGTAGACGGTGCACTCCAACCCCATCAGCGCCGCCGCAGTCGCTGTGGCCACGCCGTGCTGACCGGCGCCGGTCTCGGCGATGACGCGCGTCTTGCCCATCCGCTTGGTCAGCAGCGCTTGGCCGAGCACGTTGTTGATCTTGTGCGAGCCGGTGTGGTTGAGGTCCTCGCGCTTAAGGAACACGCGCGCGCCGCCGCACAGCTCGCCGAAGCGAAGCGCAGGGGTGAGCGGATTCGGCCGACCGGTGTAGTCGCGTTCGAGCCGCGCGAGCTCGGCGTTGAACTGCGGATCGACGATGGCGGTGTCGAAGGCGGCCTCGAGCTCGTCGAGGGCGGCCGTGAGTGCCTCGGGCACGAACCGGCCGCCGTAGGGACCGAAATGGCCGTGCGGGAACGCGACGGATCCGGCGTCGGCACTCATGCGATGCCCGTCACGGACGCCCGTGGCGCAGCGCGGGGTGCGCACCCGCGGTGACGAGGTCATGGACGGCCTGGCGGGGGTCCTTGCCGGTGACAAGGCTCTCGCCGACGAGAACTGCGTCGGCGCCGGCCTCGGCGTAGGCGATGAGGTCGTGTGCGTCGCGAACACCGGACTCGGCGATCTTCACGCAGGAGTCCGGGATCAGGTGAGCAACGCGCTGGAAGACCCCGCGGTCGACCTCGAGGGTCTTGAGGTTGCGGGCGTTCACGCCCACGACGATCGCACCGGCATCCACGGCGCGGGCGATCTCCTCCTCTTCGTGGACCTCGACGAGCGCCGTGAGGCCCAGGCTCTCGGTCCGTTCGACGAGACTGACCAGAGCGGACTGGTCGAGCGCCGCGACGATGAGCAGCACCATGTCGGCGCCGTACGCCTTGGCCTCCCACAGCTGATAGCTGCTGACAATGAAGTCCTTGCGCAGCACGGGGATGTCGACGGCCGCGCGGACCTCGGCAAGGTCGACCAGGGACCCACCGAATCGGCGCTCCTCGGTGAGGACGCTGATGCAGTGCGCGCCGCCAGCCTCGTACTCGCGTGCGAGCGCGGCCGGGTCGGCGATCTCCGCGAGCTGCCCGCGACTGGGGCTGGCGCGCTTGACCTCGGCGATGACGCTCACATCCTCGTCGCCCAGGATCGCAACGACGTCGCGCGCCTTCGGCAGATGGGCCGCGCGCTCCTTGAGCTCATCGAGGGGCACGATGGCCATGCGCTGGGCCACGTCCTCGCGCACGCCTTCGATGATCTCGTCAAGGACTGTCACGCGGCCAAGAGTAACGACGGCCAAAAGCCCCGATTCGGCTGGGTGATGCCGGTCAGCCGATCCCCGATCCCAGGTAGGGGACGAAGTTGCGGATCACGCCGAAGGCCAGAAGCACCACCAGTCCGGCGAGCAGCCAGCGATTCCGCTGCCGGAACTGGGCGTACGTCACTTCCGGCGAGATCCCTCGCCATGACCGAAGTAACCAGCGCACCCACAGCACGACCGCCAGCGGAGCGAGCACCGCAATGAAGATGTTGTGGTCGAGCGCCCCCGCGACGTTCCCCGTCACCAGATCGTGGGTGCCGCGCATCAGGCCGCACCCGGGGCAGTCCACGCCGAACAGCGCTCGCGTCGGGCACAGCGGGTAGTGGCCTGGCTGGTTGGGGTCGACCGCAGCGAGGTACCCGAGTACGACGGCAGAGCCGCCGAGCGTTGCCAATGGCGCGAGCAGTCGACGCGCACGCGGACGATCGTCGGTGCGCGCCTGTTCGACGATGTCCTCGTCCGCCAGCACGGTCACGGCATCACGATACGCGTCAGACCGCGATCAGTCAGCGATCTGACTTGGTCACGCGGGAATCCGGACCGTGAAGCGCGCACCGCCCTCGGCCGCTTGGCCGGCCTCGGCCGAGCCGCCGAGTCCCTGCGCCAGCTTGCCCACCAGCGCCAGGCCCAGACCGGTGCCGACGGGGCGGACCCCGCGGTAGCGCTCGTGCAGCACGCCGGGCTCGAAGGCGACGGCCACGTCGTCAGGGGTGAGCCCGGGGCCGGAGTCGCGGACCTCGACCACGCCCCACGGTCCCTCCCGGCGCACGGCCAGGACTATCACCGACTGGGGAGGCGACACGCGCAGCGCGTTCTCCGCGAGATTGTCGATGATCTGTCGCACCCGGATCGGGTCGGTGCGCAGCGTCACCTCGTCGGCCTGAAGCTCCAGCACCATTCGGACCCCCTCAGGAGTCGCGCGATCAAGCCACACGGCGCCGGCGTCCTCGGCAAGCTCGACGAGGTCCACCTCGACTGGCGAGATGTGGAAGTCAACTGCGCCAAGACGGGCAAGGTCCAGCAGGTCGCTCACCAGTCGGTCAAGGCGTGCGGCCTCTGCGGCGACGATGCCGCCCGTGCGTGCGACCTCGTCGCCAGGGATGACTCCGTCGGACAGCGCCTCGGCATAGCCCTTCACTGCGGTCAGGGGCGTGCGCAGCTCGTGCGACACCGACAGCAAGAACTCCCGCTGCCGCCCCTCGGAGACGACCAGAGCCGAGTTCAGTCGATTCAACGAATCGGCGATGTCGGCGATCTCCACCGGCCCTTCGGGCTTGAGCGTGACATCGCGCGAGCCCTCGGCCATCTTGTTGGCGGCATCACGGGCCGCGCGCAGCGGGCGCGTCAGCCGGCGCGCTGCCCACACGCCGATGGGCACGGCGATCAGGAGGCCGAGCAACAAAGCGAGTGCGATGCGGCGCAGCACTGCCGCGGCCTCGCCGCCCACGACTTCATACGGCTGTTCGAGGAACAGTCCGCCTCCGCCGGAGAGCGGGCGGCCCTCGATGAGCACCGTCCCGGCGTCCGTCACCCCCTGGATCGAGACCGACGCTCCCCCAAGCACTGTCGCCACCGCTTCTTCCGGGACTCCCGGCGGGGCGACGCTCCCCGGCGTCACCAAGTACCCGGTGATCTGTCGCGCCTGCAGGGTCTCGATCAACGGCCGAGGCAGCGGCTCGCCGCCGCGATGCTCGTCCTCCGGGTCCCTGTCCAGGGCCGTGGCCGTCAGGTCGGCGAGTCCGACCAGTTCGCCGCGGGTCTGACTCTCGGCCGCGGAGTGCAGCAGCGGGTAAGACACGATGCCAGCCACCAGGACGGCGATGGCAGCGATCGCCGCCGTGAGGATGACGGTGCGTGTGACGATGCTCATGCGCCCCGCCGCTGACGAGTGCGTAGTCGCTTCCGGTGCGGCCATGTCAGATGTCGGCCGTGGCCTCGGCCGAGTACCCCACCCCGCGCACCGTGCGGATCGGGCTGTGGTCGCCGAGCTTGCTGCGGACCTGGGCTACGTGCACGTCGACGGTACGCGTGCCGACCACGGCCGCATACCCCCAGACCTCGGACAGCAACTGCTCGCGCGAGTACACCCGTCCCGGGTGCCGCATGAGGTAGGCGAGCAGGTCGAACTCCGTCGCGGTCAGCGAGACCGGATCTCCGGCGACGGTCACCCTGCGGGTGACGAGGTCGACGGAGACGTCCCCCAGCGACAGCGGGGCCTCGTCGGCGGCGACCAGCGAGGCTCGGCGCACGACCGACTTGACTCGGGCGACGACCTCACGGGGGCTGAAGGGCTTGGTGATGTAGTCGTCCGCGCCGAGTTCAAGTCCGAGCACGCGATCGACTTCGTCATCACGGGCGGTGCAGAAGAGGATGGGCACCCAGTTGCCCTCTGACCGGAGCTGCCTGCAGACCTCGGTGCCGTCCATCACGGGCAGCCCGACGTCGAGGATGATCGCGGCCGGATGCATGGTGCGGGCAGCAGCGAGCGCGGACATGCCATCGGTGGCGACATGGACACCGAAGCCCTCGCGTGAGACGTACATGCGCAGCAGTTCGGAGATCGCTCGCTCGTCCTCGACGACGAGGATCAGGCCCCGCGAGCTCTCGTTGGTCACGGGTCAAGCCTGACAGACGTTTCGGGCGCGACCATCCACTACTGGTCTGCGCACCATCAGGTTTGTGTCAATTCCCTGTTAAGGCCGCCGACGGGGGCAGCCGGCCAGCACTAGTGGGCCTTCTTGCCCATGCCCATCATGCTGAGCACCTTGCCGGCAATGGCACCTACGGCGACGAGGGCGACGCCGACCCAGAACATCGGCCAACTGCCCAAGATGATGCCGAGGGTACCGACGAGGAACGCGATCATGATGATCGTCACGGCCGTCCAGGCGGCCGGGGTCGAGCCGTGGTCCTCGTGCTGCACTGGGGCGGTCTGCTGCTGAGACATGGGCGTCATTCAACCAGATCGTCGGTCGGATCCTGCCCCAAGTCCTGCGCGTCCCACGTGCTGATCGCCGGCCGGTCGGCTGCCGTCCTCTCATACCGGGCACCCATGGCTGGCCAGGTCGACCCGGCCACGACCGTCCAGACCGAAGCCACAAGCACCAGGACGCCCCCGCTCGCCGCGACCAGCCAGCCCAGCCCGGGCTGCGAGGCTGCCGCATCGCCCGCATTCACGAGGGCATGCACGGCCGAGTCGACCAGCCCCGACCGGGCCACGGCGAACCACACGGCCCCCGCCAGCCCAGCCGTCCCGGCCAACAGGGCAAGCACCGCCACGACGGTGCGACCCCAGGACCGGGTCGCGAGGACACCCGCCGTGGCGGCCAGCGCGACCCAGCCGGACACGGCCGCGGCGGGGAGGAGGTCCATGCCGGAGAAGTCCACGGTGCGGACGGCGTCGTCGGATCCGGTAAGGAGCGGCACATCCACGCTCGCCCACCTCATCGAGTAGCCGACCAGCAGGAGCAGACCGCCACCAGCGAGGAGCGCAAGCGCGCTCCCGTACGCACGACGCGCGGACGAGTGATGTGCGGGTGCGGGGGTGGTGGCCACGGCTGTCCGGGCCTATCCCGCGGAGTTGAGGGTCTGCGCGGCCGCGACAGCGCGCAGGACCGCAGCGGCCTTGTTGACGCACTCCTGGTACTCGGCCTCGGGCACCGAGTCCGCCACCAGGCCGCCACCGGCCTGCACGTAGGCCGTGCCGTCCTTGATCAGCGCGGTTCGGATCGCGATCGCGGCATCGAGATTGCCGGCGAAGTCGAAGTAGCCGACACAGCCGCCGTACAGGCCGCGGCGCAGGGGTTCCAGTTCGTCGATGATCGCCATCGCCCTCGGCTTCGGTGCGCCCGACAGCGTGCCAGCAGGGAACGTAGCGGCAAGGACGTCGTAGGCGGTCCGGCCGGCTGCGAGGTCGCCCGTGACGGTCGAGACGAGGTGCATGACGTGCGAGTACCGCTCAACGCTCATGAAGTCCACCACCGTGACGCTGCCCGCCGAGCAGACCCTGCCCAGGTCGTTGCGGCCCAGGTCGACGAGCATCACGTGCTCGGCGCGCTCCTTGAGGTCCTTGCTCAACTCGTCCGCGAGAGCGGCGTCCTCCTCGGCGGACTTGCCGCGCGGCCGCGTGCCGGCGATGGGATGCAGCACGCAATGGTCGTTGGTGACCGTGACGAGCGCCTCCGGCGACGAGCCGACGATCGCGAACGCGGTTGTCTCCGACAGTTGGCCCGCCACATGGTCCGCCCGGCCGTGGTCGTCCTGCGGCACCCGGATCAGGTACATGTACGGGCTGGGGTTGGACGCGCGAAGGATGCGGTACACGTCCAGTTCCGACGCCTCGCACGGTGCGGAGAAGCGCTGCGACAGCACGATCTGGAAGGCGTCGCCCGCGCGGATGTACTCCTTGGCGCGCTCGACCTGCTCGAGGTACTCGTCCTTCGGCGTCGAGTACGAGACAGTGATCTCGGCCCCTGCGTCGTACGACGAGACTCCCAAGGGCTGCGACGCAGCGAGTTCGGCCTGCATCCGGTCAAGGCGGGACACCGCGTCAGCCCACGCCTCGTCCACTCGCTCGTCGGTAGCGTCGTAGTTGATCGCGTTGGCGATCAACAGGATGGAACCGTCGGCGTGGTCGACCACCGCGAGGTCCGTGGCGAGAAGGAACCCCAACTCAGGTATGCCGAGCTCGTCGGGGTTCACGTCAGGGACCCGCTCCCAGGCCCTGACCGCGTCGTAGGTCAGGTAGCCGACCAGTCCCCCGGTCAGGGGCGGCAGGCCAGGCAGCGGCGTGGTCCGCAGGAGTTCGACGGTGTCGCGCAGGGCCTCGACGGCACTCGCGCCGTCCGGCACTCCACGAGGCGCACGACCCAGCCACACGGCAGCACCGTCCCGCTGGGTCAGCATGGCCGCGCATCGGACGCCGATGAAGGAGTACCGCGACCAGTTGCGCCCCTGCTCGGCGGACTCCAGGAGGAAGGTGCCCGCCCTGTCCTGGCAGAGCGCCTGGAACAGTCCGACGGCCGTGACGCCGTCCGCCAGTAGTCGGCGCACGACCGGGATGACGCGGCGATCCTTGGCGAGCCCCCGGAAGTCGGCCAGGCTCGGAGTCGACGAGCCGGTGAAGTCGGTCATGCGTTGGCCCCGCCATCGATGATGACGACGTCGGCGTCGAAGCACGTGCGGTCGCCCGTGTGGCACGCGCCGCCGACCTGGTCGACAAGAAGCAGCACGGTGTCGCCGTCGCAGTCCAGCCGAACCTCTCGCACGCGCTGGGTGTGGCCGGATGTCCCGCCCTTGACCCACCGCTCGCCTCGGCTGCGGCTGAAGTACACGCCGCGTCCCGTCTCGAGGGTCTCGCTCAACGTGTCAGGGGTCATCCACGCCATCATCAGGACCTCGCGGGTGTCCCATTGCTGCGCGATCGCCGGGACGAGTCCGTCCGGGGAGAAGTGCGTGCGCGCGACGAAGGCGGCGATGGCGTCCGATTGCATGGCCTCATTGTGCCGGGGCCTCAACCGGTCGGCGGAGGGGGCGCACTCGTCCTGACGTGCGCCCCCTTCACCCGCTCACCACGGAGCCTTAGCCAACCCGAGGTCCTTGGCGTACAGATCCGCGTTGAGTCCGGAGAAGAGAACCGTTGTCGTCGCCGGTAGCGCGCCCGGATCCACGTGCATCGTGCGCGCGGCTGCCTGCACTGGCGCTGGGTAGGCCTCGGCCGCCGCCTTGGCCATCGCCGGATCCCCCCAGATGTGCGTGGGCACGAAGATCCGCGGCTGGAGCGACTTCACCAGGTCAAGTCCCACGGTGTTTGCGGGACCCATCATGGAGTACTCGTTCTCGAGCTGTGAGTACATGATGTCCGGCGTGCCGATGGCCCTCTTCTGCTCAGCGGTCAGCTCCGACTGGCCGATGTCTCCGAAGTGCGCGATGCGAACGCCACCGGTGTCGATGACGAAGACCATGTTGTCGGCATCAGCGGGCGTGCTCCCGAAGGTGTGCGTCGACGCGACGCCGGTGATCTTCACATCGGGGAGGTCGATCGACTCTGCCTTCAAGACGACGGTCTTGCCGGGGAAGCCCTCGACGACGCCCGTTCCCATGTGATCGGGATGACCATGCGTTACGAGCAGGATGTCGTCCTTCGTGGGCTTGCGGTTCTCGAAGCCCCACTGCACGACGTCGACGTACACGTGCCGGCCGGTGGGAGTGACGATCTCGTACTGCGCGGACGCATCGGGGGTGTTGGCCGAGGGGTCGAACGCGTACGTCTGGTCGTAAACCGTGACACCGGCCGCCGATGTCGATGGCGCAGGCTGAGCGGGCTTCGCTGCGGTCGACGTGGCGGCCCCGCCACCGCAGGAGGCGACAGCAGCAGCCAAGGCCAGCACTGGAATGGCCTTCCACGCCGATCCGAATCGGGGCTGAGAAATACCGAGGACTCTCATCACGACCTCCTCATGGGCAGGCCGGTGGGTCTGGGGGTCAGGCTCAGCGACCTGTTCGTCGCCTCAAGGGTGTTCCGAGGACCGGCATCCGGGAATCAGGGAAACCCCCGGATCAGCGGACAGGCAGCCCGGCCGACCGCAGGGAGTCCTTCACGTCGCCGATCCGCAGCGCACCGAAGTGGAAGACGCTGGCCGCGAGCACGGCATCAGCACCCGCCTTGACCGCGGGGGCGAAATGGTCCAGGCGCCCGGCGCCACCACTGGCGATGATGGGAACCGACACCGCACCGCGGACCAGTTCGATGAGCTCGAGGTCGTAGCCGGCCTCGGTGCCATCGGCGTCCATCGAGTTGAGCAGGATCTCGCCGGCACCGCGGCGGGCTCCCTCGGCGGCCCAGGCGACAGCGTCGATGCCCGTGCTTCGTCGGCCGCCGTGCGTGGTGACCTCGAAACCGCTGTCGGTCACGACACCTTCCGGGCAACGGCGGGCATCGACGCTCAGGACCACGCACTGCGCGCCGAAGCGCTCGGCCGCCTCGCTGAGCAACGTCGGGTTGGTGATCGCCGCGGTGTTCAGGCTCACCTTGTCTGCGCCAGCGCGCAGCAGCAGGTTGAAATCCTCGGGCTCGCGCACACCACCGCCGACAGTGAGCGGGATGAACACGGTTTCGGCGGTGCGCCGAACGACGTCGTAGGTGGTCTCGCGTGCCGAGCTAGAAGCGGTGATGTCGAGGAAGACCAGCTCGTCGGCGCCGGCGGCGTCGTAGGCGCGAGCGAGCTCGACCGGGTCGCCGGCGTCGCGCAGGTCGACGAAGTTGACGCCCTTGACGACGCGCCCGTTGTCGACGTCAAGGCACGGGATCACGCGGATGGAGAGGGTCACGGACGCGCAGGTCCCCACTCGTAGGGGTCGTACCGTGCCTCGACCGCGACGATGGCCTCAGACAGCGAGAAGGCGCCGTCATACAGCGCGCGGCCGATGATGGCGCCCTCGATTCCGTGCTGGACCATGTCGGCGAGCTTGTGCAGGTCCTCGAGCTTCGCGATGCCCCCGGACGCGATGATCGGGCGGTGGGTCGCCTCGCACACCTGCTTGAGCAGGTGGAAGTTCGGGCCGTGCATGGTGCCGTCCTTGGCCACGTCAGTGACCACGTAGCGGGCGCACCCGGCCGCATCCAGGCGGCCGAGGGTCTCCCACAGGTCGCCGCCCTCCGTGGTCCAGCCACGGGCAGCGAGGGTGTGGCCGCGCACGTCGAGTCCGACGGCGATGCGATCGCCGTGCTCCTTGATCGCCTCCTCCGTCCACTCCGGGTCCTCGAGCGCGGCGGTGCCGAGGTTGACACGCTCGCACCCGGTCGCGAGGGCCCGCTTGAGGGACTCGTCGTCGCGGATGCCACCGGACAGCTCGACCTTCACCGAGCCGCGGACCTCTCGGACCACCTCGGCGAGCAGCGGCGCGTTGCTCCCTCGCCCGAACGCGGCGTCCAGGTCAACGAGGTGGATCCACTCGGCGCCCTGGTTGACCCAGGACTGGGCTGCCGTGATGGGCGAGCCGTAGTGGGTCTCACTGCCGGCCTTGCCCTGCACCAGGCGTACGGCCTGGCCGTCGGCGACGTCGACGGCGGGAAGGAGCTGGAGCATGCGGGGTTGGGGCCTGTTCACCCCCGAACCCTATCCATTGCCGCGGGGCGTCAGCCGAGCGAGCGGACCCAGGTACGCAGCAGCGCGGCACCCGCATCCCCAGACTTCTCAGGGTGGAACTGCGTCGCGCACAGCGGGCCGTTCTCCACTGCGGCCACGAAGTCCTGACCGTGATTGGTCCAGGTCACGCGAGGATCCGACATCCGCCCATCCCCCTCGAGGGACCACTGCGTCACGGCATAGGAGTGGACGAAGTAGAAGCGCTCGTCGCGCACGTCCGCAAACAGTTCGGAGTCCTCCGGCGCTCGCACCGTGTTCCAGCCCATATGCGGCAGCACGTCCGCGTGGAGCTCCTCGACGATCCCGGGCCACTCCCCGAGTCCTGCGGTGGTGATGCCGTGCTCGACCCCCTGGTCGAACAGGACCTGCATGCCGACGCAGATGCCGAGGACCGGACGACCACCGGCGAGCCGGCGGTCGATGATCATCCCGCCGCGCACGTCGTTGACGCCCGCCATGCACGCCGCGAATGCTCCGACACCAGGCACCACGAGCCCGTCCGCAGCCAGAGCCTCGTCGAAGTCACTCGTCACGGTCACGTCGGCACCGACTCGCTCGAGGGCGCGCTGAGCAGATCGGAGATTGCCCGATCCGTAGTCGAGCACGACGACTGAGGGCGACATCACTGGCCGGTCAACGTGCCCTTCGTCGACGGCACGCCGACGACGCGGGGATCGATCGCCACGGCATCGCGCAGCGAGCGCGCGACGGACTTGAACTGCGCCTCGACGACGTGATGGGCGTTGCGACCTGAGATGACTCGGACGTGCAGCGTGATCTGCGACGTCGCGACGAGTGACTCCCAGATGTGCCGGGTCAGCGTGGTGTCGTAGTTGCCGATCAGCTCGATGAGCTCGGGCTCCTCGTGCACGAGGTACGGCCGGCCCGACAGATCGACCGCCGACTGCACGAGTGCCTCGTCGAGCGGCACGAGCGCGTCGCCGTAGCGCCGTAGACCTGCGCGATCGCCCAGCGCATCGTTGATCGCCTGCCCGAGGGCGAGCGACGTGTCCTCGACGGTGTGGTGTGCGTCGACATGCAGGTCACCTTTGGTGCGAACAACCAGATCCAGGCCACCGTGCTTGGCGAGCTGGGCCAGCATGTGGTCGAAGAACGCGACACCCGTGTCGACCGTGCTTGTGCCCGTGCCGTCGAGGTCGAGCTCGACGAGGACGCTGCTCTCCTTGGTCGTGCGTTCGATGCGCGCCGTGCGCCCCATGGCTTCCTCTTCCGTCAGCTCGCGGCGACTGCCGTGACGAGCGCCCGCCTAAACATATCGTTCTCGTCGGGAGTGCCGATGCTCACGCGCAGCCACCCCGCTGGCCCGGTCTGCCTGATGAGGACGCCCTGGTCGAGCAGGCGGCGCCAGATCACTTCACGGTCGTCGAACATCCCGAACAGGATGAAGTTGGCCTCACTGGGTGCGACTGCGAAGCCCTGCGTAGCGAGCCACTTCGCGAGCGCGTCGCGCTCCTGACGCAGCAGGTTGACCTGCGCCTGCAGGACGTCGGCGTGCTGGAGCGCGGTGATCGCGACCGCCTGAGTCACCGCCGACAAGTGGTACGGCAGTCGAACCACTTTCAGGGTCTCGACGACGGCAGGGTCGGCGACGATCGCGTAGCCGAGACGTGCCCCGGCCATCGAGAAGGCCTTGCTCATCGTCCGGCTGACGACGAGGTTCGGGAATCGCGAAAGGAGCTCGCAAGCGCTCGGCGTGCCCCGGTGGCGGAATTCCGCGTACGCCTCGTCGACCACCAGCATCGCGCCGCTGTGGAGCGCTGCGGATGCGATTCGCTCGGTGTCGGCGAGTGGCATGGCCGTTCCGGTGGGGTTGTTGGGCGAGGTCACCAGCACCAGCGACGGACGCCTGTGGGCAATGGCCCGCACGGCGTCGTCGACTTCGACAGTGAAGTCGGCGCGTCGCGGCAGCGTCTCGTAGGCGGTGAAGGTGTCTCGTGCGTACTCCGGATACATCGAGTACGTCGGGTCGAAAGTGAGCGCCAGGCGCCCCGGTCCGCCGAAGGCCAAGAACAGGTGGTGCATGACCTCGTTGGAGCCATTGGCAGCCCACACCTGTGTCGCCGGTACGCGCACCCCCGACTCGCGCTCGATGTAGTCGGCGAGCGACTCGCGCAGAAGTTCGGCGTCGCGATCGGGATACCGGTTCATCCCCGCGGCAGCCACGCGTACCGCCTCACCCATCGCGATGGCGAGGTCGTCAGGGACGGGGAACGGGTTCTCATTGACGTTGAGCCGCGCGGCCACGTCGAACTGTGGCGCGCCGTAGGACTGCACCCCCACCAGGTCGTCCCGCAACGGTGGGGTGAACTCCCGGCTCATGTCAGCCTGCCCCGGTCTCGTCGACCCGCTGCGTGATCGCCGCACCGTGACCGGGAAGGTCCTCGGCGTGGGCCAGCGCGACGACGTGGGGGGCGACGTCGCGAAGCGCGTGCTCGTCGTACTCGACCACGTGGATGCCGCGCAGGAACGACTGCACCGACAGGCCTGAGGAGTGCCGGGCAGAGCCGGCCGTGGGCAGGACGTGGTTGGAGCCGGCGGCGTAGTCGCCCAAGGACACCGGCGACCACGTGCCCACGAAGATCGCACCCGCATTGCGCACGCGCATCGCGACCTCGCGCGCGTCCCGGGTGTGGATCTCGAGGTGCTCGGCCGCGTAGGCGTCGACGAAGCGCAGGCCGGCATCGATGTCGTCGACCAGCACGATCGCGCTCTGCACTCCCGTGAGCGCTTCGGTGATGCGCTCAACGTGCTTGGTGACGGCAACCTGGCGGATGACCTCGTACTCGACGGCGTCAGCGAGCGACTCGGAGTCCGTGACCAGCACCGCCGCCGCGATGACGTCGTGCTCGGCCTGGCTGATGAGATCGGACGCGACGTGCGCTGGCTCGGCGGAATCGTCGGCGAGGATCGCCACCTCGGTGGGACCGGCCTCCGAGTCGATGCCGATGACGCCCTGCAGCGCTCGTTTGGCCGCGGTGACGTAGATGTTTCCGGGCCCGGTGACCAGGTCGACGGGCTCACACCGGGTCCCGTCGGGCAGGTCGACGCCGTAGGCCAGCATCGCCACCGCCTGGGCTCCGCCCACCGCATAGACCTCCTCGACGCCGAGGAGGTGACAGGCGGCCAGGATCGTCGGGTGCGGCCAACCGTCGAAGTCGCGCTGGGGCGGGCTGACGACGACGAGCGAGGCCACGCCGGCGACCTGTGCCGGGACGACGTTCATGATCACGCTGCTCGGGTACACCGCGCGACCGCCGGGCACGTACAGGCCCACGCGATCGACGGGCAGCCAGCGCTCGGTGACCGTGCCGCCGGGCACCACGACTGTGGCGACGTCGACGCGTCGTTGGTCGAGGTGGACGCGACGGGCTCGGGCGATCGACTCGAGGAGTGCGGCCCGAACGCCTGGGTCCAGCGCATCGGCCGCCGCCGCCATGCGGTCGATCGGGACCCGGAGCGACAACGGACGGACACCGTCGAGCTGCTCGGACCACCGCAGCACGGCTTCAGCGCCTTCGACGCGCACGTCCTCGAGGATCGGGGCGATCCGATGCCCGGCGTCGGCCACGTCGAGCGCGGCACGGGGCACCACGGACCGAGGATCGGCGTGCGAACCACGCAGGTCGATGCGGCGAATCACGGACTTACCTTACGCTGCCGGGGTGCGCTCGCCCCTTCCGCTCTTTCCGCTCAACACCGTGCTGGTGCCGGGACTGGTCATGCCGCTGCACATCTTCGAGCCGCGCTACCGGGAACTGGTGGAGGAACTGCTGGCAATCCCGGACGAGGACGCGCGCGAGTTCGGCATAATCGCCGCGCGCGACGGCCACGACGTCGAGCGTGAGGGCATGGACGCCCTGTTCCCCGTCGGCACGGCGACGATCCTGCGGCAGGCGGAGCGGCTCGACGATGGGCGCTACGACATCGTCACCGCCGGCAGTCGCCGCTTCCGACTCCACGGGATCGACACGTCCGAGCCGCTGATCCGAGGCGACGTGGAGTTCCTCGACGACCCGACCGACGCCCGGGACCTCTTCGCGGCCCTCGAGGTCAGCCGCCGATTCGTGGCCTATCGCCACGCCCTGAGCGGCCAGGTGGCCGCGGCCGACGACGACCTCGAGGTCGACCCCGACGACGACGAGGACCTGCCCGACGACCCGACGGTGCTCAGCTACCTGGTCACCGCGGCCATGGTGCTGCCCGCCAGCGAGCGGCAGGACCTGCTGTCAGCGGAATCGACCGGAGCACGCCTCGCGCTGGCCCGCTCCCTGCTGCACCGCGAGACCGGCCTGATTTCAGCGCTGTCCGCCGTGCCGGCCATCGACATGTCGAGCCCGGATCCCTCGCCCAACTGACATGGCCAAGCGCGACGCCCGCCAGCCAGGCACCCCGGCCACGGTGGCACTCACCCGGGCCGGGATCTCCTTCACCTCGCACGTCTATGACCACGACCCCTCCGCCACGTCGTATGGCATCGAGGCGGCGCAGGCCCTCGGACTCGCCCCAGCCGAGGTCTTCAAGACGCTGATGGCCACGATCGACGGGGCCCCCGTCATCGCCATCGTTCCGGTCGACACGACTCTCGACCTGAAGGCACTCGCCGCCGCCCGGAACGGCCGCAAGGCAGAGATGGCCGACCCCGCGATGGCCCAGCGCGTGAGCGGCTACGTCGTCGGCGGCATCTCCCCCATCGGCCAGAAGAAGGCACTGCCCACCATCATCGACGACAGCGCGCAGGCACTCGACCTCATCTATGTCAGCGGTGGCCAGCGCGGGTTCGACATCGGGCTGGCGCCGGTCGACCTGGCGGCGATCACCGGCGGGCAGTTCGCCGCTATCGCCCGCGGCGGGCGGACCTGACCTCGGATATCCAGTCGCCCAGCGCGAGGATCGTCACGACAAGGGCGGACGCGATCGGCCACATCACGTACATGCCCGGCATCGCGACCTTGAGCGGTGCGTCGACCACGACATCGGTCGTCGTCGTCGCGCTCAGCCCCTGGATGTCGACCGATCCCAGCCGGGTGCCAACCCACCACATGGCCGCCGTGCCGATGACGCCGGCCAGGAGTGCGGCGATGAGCACGCTGAACAGGTGCTCGCGCCGCATGTTGGCCAGCCCGATCGTGATGGCCACGCCGGCGATGACCGCGAGGGCCCCGAAGGCTGCATCGGCGGCGAGGTAGCCCTCCGGCTGGTAGCCCTGTGGGAAGGACGCGCCCGGCTGAACGACGAGCGGCACGCGCGGGGCAAGGCGCCACCACACGACACCAAGCGCAAGTCCGCTCACCAAGCCGACGACGACGCCGGCGATGATGACTGCGGAGGCCTTGCGAGCGGTGGTCATCAGCCCAGGCAGCTCGGGCCGAGGAGAGCCTTGAGGTCCCCGTACAGGGCCGGCGACGGCGTGACGCGCAGCTTGTCGTCGAGCCGCAGGACCGTCGTGCGTGAGCCACCGGTGAGATGCAGGTGCACCTCGGTGGTGCCCGGATGGCCCGCGAGGACTTCCTTCAGTCGCTCGACCAGCGGCGGGATGCAGCGGGTCGAGGCCATCGTCAGGCGCACCGGTCCGCTGACCGCCTCGCTCAGGTCCGGCTGCGAGATCTCCAGTGCCACCAGGCGAAGCCCGTCGTCGTCGCTGTGGTCGACCTTGGCCTTGACGATGATCACGGAGTCGTCGATGAGCAGCGTGCTCACAGCGGCGTACACCTGCGGGAACACCATCACGTCGACGGAGCCCTCGAGGTCCTCCAGCGTCACGATGGCCCAGGGACTGCCCTTCTTGGTCGTCTTGCGCTGCACGGAGGTGACAAGGCCTCCGACGGTGGCGGTGGAGACCTCGCCGTGGTCGTCGATCATCAGGGAGGCGATCGTGCGGTCGGTGAGCTGTGCCAGCAGCCGCTCGGCACCATGCAGCGGATGGTCCGACACGTACAGCCCGAGCATCTCGCGCTCGTGGGCGAGGAGGACCGACTTCTCCCACTCCCCTATCGAAGGAATCTCTCGGGGAATCGCCGAGACCTCGTTGTCGCCGCCGAGGCCGCCGAAGAGGTCGAACTGCCCGTGCGCCTCGGCGCGCTTGATGTCGACGGCCGCATCGACGACCTGCTCGTGGATCTGGACGAGGCCCTTGCGGGTGTCGCCGAGTGAGTCGAACGCACCTGACTTGATGAGGGACTCGACGACGCGCTTGTTGCATACCGACGCATCGACCTTGGCGATGAAGTCGTGGAAGTCCGCGAACCGGCCGACGCGTCGCCGCGTCGCGAGGATGGACTCGACCACGTTGCCGCCGACGTTGCGGATCGCCGAGAGCCCGAAGCGGATGTCAGTGCCACGCGGGGTGAAGTCGAAGTCGGAGTCGTTGACGTCGGGCGGCAGGACCTTGATGCCCATCTTCCTGCACTCGTTGAGGTAGACCGCGGAACGATCCTTGTCGTCCTTGACCGACGTCAACAGCGCAGCCATGTACTCGGCCGGGTAGTTGGCCTTGAGGAACGCCGTCCAGTAGGACACCAGGCCGTAGCCCGCGGTGTGCGCCTTGTTGAAGGCGTAGTCGGAGAACGGGACCAGGATGTCCCACAGCGTCTTGATCGCCGCCTCGGAGTACCCGTTGACGCGCATGCCGTCGCGGAACGGCACGTACTCCTTGTCGAGGATCTCCTTCTTCTTCTTGCCCATGGCGCGACGCAGCAGGTCGGCGTTGCCCAGCGAGAAGCCGGCGAGCTTCTGCGCGATGGCCATGACCTGCTCCTGGTACACGATCAGGCCGTACGTGTCGTCGAGGATGTCGGACAGGGCCTCGGCGAGCTCCGGGTGGATCGGCATGACCGGCTTGCGGCCGTTCTTGCGGTCCGCGTAGTCGTTGTGCGCGTTGGCGCCCATCGGGCCTGGTCGGTACAGCGCCAGGACGGCGGAGATGTCCTCGAAGTTGTCGGGCGCCATCGAGCGCAGCAGCGCCCGCATCGGCCCACCGTCAAGCTGGAAGACGCCGAGGGTGTCGCCGCGCGTGAGCAGTTCGTAGGTGGCCGGATCGTCGAGGGTCAAGATCTCCAGGACGATCGTCTCGCCGCGATTGGTCTCGATGTTGCGCAGGCAGTCGTCGAGCACGGTGAGGTTGCGCAGGCCCAGGAAGTCCATCTTGAGGAGGCCTAGCGCCTCGCAGGCGCCCATGTCGAACTGCGTGATGACCGCGCCGTCCTGGTCGCGCCGCCACAGCGGGATGACGTCGAGCAGCGGCTCGCGGCACAAGATGACGCCGGCGGCGTGAACGCCGGGCTGTCGCTTGAGTCCCTCGAGACCCTTCGCCGTGTCGACCACGCGCTTGGTGTCGGGGTCGGAGTCGTACAGCGCGCGGAACGCCGCGGCCTCGCCGTAGCGCGGGTTCTTGGGATCGAACGCGCCGGCGAGGGAGATGTCCTTGCCCATCACCGCCGGCGGCATGGCCTTGGTGATCTTGTCGCCCACGGCGTAGGCATAGCCGAGGACGCGCGCGCTGTCCTTGACGGCTGCCTTGGCCTTGATGGACCCGTAGGTGATGATCTGCGCGACCCGCTCCTCGCCGTACTTCTCGGTGGCGTAGCGGATCATGTCGGCGCGGCGGCGCTCGTCGAAGTCCATGTCGATGTCAGGCATCGAGATGCGCTCGGGGTTCAGGAACCTCTCGAAGAGCAGCTTGTGCTTGATCGGATCAAGTTCGGTGATGCCGAGTGCGTAGGCGATCATCGCGCCCGCCGCCGAGCCGCGGCCCGGGCCGACGCGGATGCCGCTCTCCTTGGCATGGCGGACAAGGTCAGCGACCACGAGGAAGTAGCCCGGGAAGCCCATCTGGATGACGACGCCGACCTCGTACTCCGCCTGCCGACGTACCTCGTCAGGCACCGATCCGTTGTAGCGATGCAGCAGGCCCCGCTCGACCTCCTTGACCAGCCACGACTCCTCGGACTCCCCGTCGGGGATCGGGAACTGCGGCATGAGGTTGGCGCCCTCGTTGAACGTGACGTCGCAGCGCTCGGCGATCAGGAGCGTGTTGTCGCAGGCCTCGGGCAGTTCGGACCAGACCCGGCGCATCTCGTCGGCCGACTTCACGTAGAAGTCGCGGCCGTCGAACCGGAAGCGCTTCGGATCGTCCATCGTGGTGCGCGTTCCGATGCACAGCAGCACGTCGTGGGAGTCGGCGTCGGTGCTGTGGACGTAGTGCAGGTCGTTGGTCGCGACCAGTGGGATGTCGAGCGACCTGGCGATCTTCAGGAGATCCTCGCGGAACCGCCGCTCGATCGGCAGTCCGTGGTCCATGACCTCGCAGAAGTAGTTGCCAGGACCGAGGATGTCGCGGTAGTCGGCCGCGGCGGCGAGCGCCCTGTCGTATCGACCGGCCTGGAGCCAGCGGTTGACCTCGCCGCTCGGGCAGCCGGTGGTCCCGATCAGGCCCTTGCCGTAGCGCTCGAGCAGCTCCCGGTCGAAGCGCGGCTTGTGGTAGTACCCCTCAAGGCTGGCAAGGGACGACAGCCGGAACAGGTTGTGCATGCCCGGGGTGTTCTCGGCCCAGAGCGTCATGTGCGTGTAGCTCTGCTTGCCCCGGCCCGCGCTCGAGTCGTCAGGCGTGCCCTCGTCGAACCCGCCGCCGAAGTCGAACGGACGCCGCTCGAAGCGGCCCTGCGGCGCGTAGTAGCCCTCGAGCCCGATGATCGGCTTGATGCCGCGGGCCTTGGCGCCCTTGTAGAACTCGAAGGCTCCGTAGAGGTTTCCGTGGTCGGTCATCGCGACGGCCGGCATCCCCAGGCGGGCGGCCTCGTCGAAGAGGTCCCCGAGCCGTGCGGCGCCGTCGAGCATCGAGTACTCGGTGTGCACGTGGAGGTGGACGAACTGGTCCGTTCCAGACCCGGACGCGCTGCGGGCAGGCATCAGACCGCTCTGCGCTTCTGCACCCGACGACACGTCACCCACCCTAACTTTGGACCTCACCGAACCTAACGCCCCCGACCGACGTCCGGACGGCTCACACGCCGGTGGCCAGCCGTTCGACTGCGATTCTCAGGTCCTCGGGGTAGGCACTGGTCACGACGATGCGCTCCCCCGACGAGGGATGGTCGAACTCCAGGCGCACCGCGTGCAACCACTGCCTCGTCAGCCCCAGCCGTTTGGACAGGACGGGGTCGGCGCCGTACGTCAGGTCGCCCACGCAGGGGTGCCGGACGGCCGCCATGTGGACGCGGATCTGGTGGGTCCGGCCCGTCTCGAGGTGCACCTCGAGCAGCGAGGCACGCGGGAAGGCCTCAAGGGTGTCGTAGTGCGTGACGCTGTCCTTGCCTCCGGTGACGACCGCCCACTTGTAGTCGTGCTGGGGGTGGCGGTCGATGGGTGCGTCGATCGTGCCGCTGAGCGGATCGCAGTGTCCGTGCACCACCGCGTGGTAGATCTTCTCGACGGTGCGGTCTTTGAACTGGGCCTTCAGGCTCGTGTAGGCGGCCTCGCTCTTCGCGACGGCCATCACGCCGGAGGTGCCGACGTCGAGGCGATGGACGATCCCCTGCCGCTCGGAGGCCCCGGACGTGCTGATCCGGTACCCCGCGGCAGCCAGCCCGCCGATCACGGTGGGCCCACTCCAGCCCGGGCTCGGATGCGCGGCCACCCCGACCGGCTTGTCGACGACCACCACGTCGTCGTCGTCGAAGAGGACGGTCATCCCGGGCACCGGCTCCGGCGGGCCGGTCTCCTCGGCTATCGGCTCGCGCAGGTCCACCTGCAGCAGGGAGCCCGCAAGGAGCCGCTCGGATTTGCTGGCGGGGCGCCCATCCACCAGGACCGCGCCCTCGGCCACCAGATCGGCTGCCCGAGACCTCGACAGCCCCAGCAATCGGGTCAGGGCCACGTCGAGGCGCTCGCCGGCGAGCCCCTCCGGGACCGGCAGCAGCCGCTCGGTCATGAGGTCGCGCGAAGGTCGGCGCTCACGCGACGTCCGCTCCGGCGCTCGCCGCGCTGGCCCCACGTGGCCGGCCGTCGAACTCGACGCCGAACACCGACAGGGCCACCATCAAGATCGCCGAGCAGACGATCGCAGAATCAGCCAGGTTGAACACCGCGAAGTGCGGGAGCTGGATCCAGTCGACGACGTAGCCGCGGCCGAAGCCCGGCTCGCGGGTGAGGCGGTCGATCAGATTGCCCACCGCCCCGCCGAGCAGTCCGCCGAGGGCCACCGCCCACCAGACGCTGCCGAGGCGCCGCGAGGAGCGGAGGATGACGACGGCCACGCCGATCGCAATCAGGGTGAAGACCCACGTCATGCCGGTCCCCATGGAGAAGGCAGCCCCGGTGTTCTCGGTGTAGGTGAACTTCACCAGCCCGCCGAGGAGGACGATCGGGCCCTCTCCGGACTGGAGGCGGGGCAGGATCGAGGAGACGACCCAGTGCTTGCTCAGCTGGTCGAGCACGACGACGCCGACGGCCACACAGCCGAGGACGATCAGGCTCCGGCGACGGCTCGCGCCGGCCGGCGCGGTCGACGACGGGGCGTCGGAGGTGGCGGCGTCGGTCACCGCGCCACTGTATCCGCCGACTAGTAGCGCTCCTCCGCCTGCTTGCAGGACATGCACAAGGTCGCCCGCGGGAAGGCCTGCAGCCGCATCTTGCCGATGGCGTTCCCACATGACTCGCAGTTGCCGTACGTGCCCTGCTCGATGCGCTGGAGCGCGTGCTGGACCTGATCGAGCATGTCGCGTGCGTTGTTGGCCAGCGACATCTCATGCTCGCGCTCGAAGGTCTTGCTCCCTGCGTCGGCCTGGTCGTCCCCGGCACCGTCGCCGGAGTCACGGATGAGGTCGGCGAGCCCCACCTCAGCGTTGGCGATCTCCTCAAGCAGGCGGGTGCGGTCCTCGTGAAGGTCGGCCGTGACGGCGGCCAGCTCCTGCGCCGTCCAAGGCCTCTCGTCCGCGCGCACCTTCAGGCTCTTCTTCGCCGGCGCGGCCTTCTTGACGGGCGCGGCCTTCTTCGCCGGCGCGGCCTTCTTCGGAGCCACCTCACGCGGAGTTCCCATGGAGCGCGTCGGCTGGGCCGCGGCCTTCTTGACCGGCGCAGCCTTCTTGACCGGCGCAGCCTTCTTGACCGGCGC
>JBAXSI010000059.1:0-15660 GCA_037130755.1 Actinomycetes bacterium | reverse complement strand
GGGCCTCACCGCGTGGGCTCCGCCCACGGGAGTGGAGGCTAGGGGACTCGAACCCCTGACTTCTGCCTTGCAAAGGCAGCGCTCTACCAGCTGAGCTAAGCCCCCGGAACCTGGCCCGTGACGAGCCGGCGAACTAGCGCAGATCCGGCTCGCTCGTGGCCTCGGACCACAGGTCCTGCTCGGCCTTGTTGGCGGCGATCTGCCGGTAGACGACGTAGCCGATTCCGGCGAGAAGGACGATGAGCAGCAACTTCTTCATGGTCAGGAGCCTACCTGTCGGGATCTGGTGTGCCGTGGGGGATGCGCAGTGGGCCTAGGTGGACTTGAACCACCGACCTCTTCCTTATCAGGGAAGCGCTCTAACCAAACTGAGCTATAGGCCCGAAGCAGCGGAAGACTACCTGACTGCCGGAGGACCGCCGTCCCCGAGGGGTAGGGCTCAGACGTCGTCGGACAGGACCACCTCGACCCCGCCGGTCAGCCCGACGCTGAGGTTGTACATGATCGCGAAGAGGGTCGCCAGGAACGAGACGAGGACGACCTCGACGGAAGCGATCACGATGGCCACGCCGATGACCCGGGAGAACTCCAGGTAGTTCATCAGATTGAAGCCGGTGCTCGCCGAGCCGACGACCTCGTCGATGGTCCGGGACAAGGTCAGGAACACTCCCGTGTAGTCAAGGACCCACCAGACCACCGCCACGGCGATCACGAGCACCACGCCGAGGGCCAGAGCGAGCATGAAGGAGGCCTTGGTCACGGACCAGGGATCCACCCGAGTGACGTACAGGCGCGCGCGCTTGGGCGTGCGTACGCCGTCAGCCTTCACTCGCTCGACCCACCTTCGCCTGTCTCACCTTCGCCCGCCGCTACGGCCGCCTCGATCTCGGTGTCCTCGTCGGCACCGATCTCAGTGTCGTCCACGTCCTCGTCGTCGTCGGACTCCTCGCCCCTCGCGACGGCGACGATGGTGTCGCCCTCATCGAGGTTCATCAAGGTGACGCCCATGGTGTCACGCCCTGAAGGCCTGATCTCTTCGACACGAGTGCGGATCACAACGCCGTTCGACGCGATCGCGAACAACTGGTCGGCGGCATCGCACACCATCGCACCCACGAGACTGCCTCGCTCCTGCACTAGCTTCATCGCCCGTACACCGAGGATGCCGCGCCCCTTGGGGGCCCACTCGCCGACCGGAGTGCGCTTGGCGAAGCCGCCATCGGTCACCGTCACGACGAACGTGTCGGGTCGGACGACGTCCATCGCCAAAAGTGCGTCCTCGCCTCGGAACCGCATACCGATGACACCGCTGGTGGCACGACCCATGGGGCGCAGCGTCTCGTCGTCCGCGGTGAAGCGCGCCGACATTCCCTTGCGGGACACCAGCAAGAGGTCATCGGTGACACTGACCAGCCGCGCCGAGATCAACTCGTCTTCGTCCGCGAGGTTGATCGCGATGATGCCGCCTTGCCGATTGGAGTCGTACTCGTCGAGCTTGGTCTTCTTGACCATGCCCTTGCGGGTGGACAGCACCAGGTAGTCGCTGGCGGAGTAGTCCGGGATCGCCAGCACCTGGGCGATCGTCTCGTCGGCCTGGAAGGCCAGCAGGTTGGCGACGTGCTGACCCCGGGCATCGCGCCCGGACTCGGGCAGTTGGTACGCCTTGGCGCGGTAGACCCTGCCCTTGTTGGTGAAGAACAGGATCCAGTGGTGCGTCGTGCTGACGAACAGATGCTCGACGACGTCGTCCTGACGCAGTTGCGCGCCCTTCACGCCCTTGCCGCCGCGGCGCTGCGACCGGTAGAGGTCCGAGCGCGTGCGCTTGGCGTAGCCCCCGGAGGTGATCGTCACGACGACGTCCTGCACCTCGATGAGGTCTTCGTCGGTCACGTCGCCATCCCATGCGACGAAGTCCGTGCGGCGCTCGTCACCGAACTTCTCGGTGATCTCCGCCAACTCCTCGGCGACGATCGACCGCTGGCGCGGCTCGTTGGACAGGATGTCGTTGTAGTCGGCAATTCGGTTCATCAACTCGTCGTACTCGTCGATGATCTTCTGCCGCTCAAGGGCGGCCAGGCGCCGCAGTTGCATGTCCAGGATCGCAGTGGACTGCACCTCGTCGATGTCGAGAAGTTCCATCAGGCCGGCCCTGGCGTCCTCGACCGTGGCCGACGCGCGGATGAGCGCGATCACCTCGTCGAGGGCGTCGAGTGCCTTGAGGTAGCCGCGCAGGATGTGGGCGCGCTCCTCGGCCTTGCGCAGGCGGTAGCGGGTACGGCGCTGGATGACCTCGATCTGGTGGGCGATCCAGTACCGGATGAACTGCTCGAGGGTCAGCGTGCGTGGCACCCCATCGACCAACGCCAGCATGTTGGCACCGAAGTTGTCCTGAAGTTGCGTGTGCTTGTACAGCTGATTCAGGACGACCTGGGCGACGGCGTCGCGCTTGAGCTCGATGATCAGGCGCATGCCGGTGCGCGACGACGAGTCGTCGCGGACATCGGAGATGCCGGTGAGCTTGCCCTCGCCGACGAGCTCGGCGATGCGCAGCAACAGGTTGTCGGGGTTGACCTGATACGGCAACTGCGTGACAACGAGGATCTGGCGCCCACGGGCATCCTCGTCGACCTCGACCACGGCGCGCATGGTGATCGAGCCGCGGCCGGTGCGGTAGGCGTCGTCGATTCCCTTGCGCCCCACGATGAGTGCGCCGGTCGGGAAGTCGGGGCCCTTGACGAGTGAGGTGAGCGCCGCCTGCCGCGCCTCGCGGTCGGCTTCGGGATGCTCGAGGAGCCACTGCGCCCCCGCCGCGACCTCGCGCAGGTTGTGCGGCGGGATGTTGGTGGCCATGCCGACGGCAATGCCGGACGATCCGTTGACCAGCAGGTTCGGGAACCGCGCCGGCAGGACGAGCGGCTCCTGGGTGCGGCCGTCGTAGTTGGGCCCGAAGTTGACGGTGTCCTCGTCGATGTCACGGACCATCTCCATGGCCAACGGGGCCATGCGGCACTCGGTGTAGCGCTGGGCGGCCGGCGGGTCATTGCCCGGGGAGCCGAAGTTGCCCTGCCCCTGAACCAGCGGGTACCGCAGCGACCACGGCTGCGCCAGCCGCACCAGGGCGTCGTAGATCGCGCTGTCACCGTGCGGGTGGTAACTGCCCATGACGTCGCCGACGACGCGTGCGCTCTTGGAGAAGTTGCGGTCGGGGCGGTAGCCGCCGTCGTACATCGCGTACAGCACGCGCCGGTGCACGGGCTTGAGGCCGTCGCGCACGTCAGGCAGCGCGCGGGACACGATGACCGACATGGAGTAGTCGAGGTACGAGCGCTGCATCTCCGTCTGCAGGTCAACGGCCTCGATGCGGCCATGCTGGCCGGGGTCCACGTCTTCGGCGATGTCGATGTCGTCAGCCATGCTTCTCCGTTGCTCGGAAGGTCAAAGGTCAGATGTCCAGGAAGCGCACGTCGCGCGCGTTCTGCTGGATGAAGTTGCGGCGTGACTCGACGTCCTCACCCATGAGCACGCTGAACATCTCGTCGGCCTGCGCCGCGTCGTCGATGGTCACCTGGAGCAGGACGCGTCGGGCCGGGTCCATGGTGGTCTCCCACAGCTCATCGGCGTTCATCTCGCCGAGGCCCTTGTAGCGCTGGATGGCCTCTTCCTTCGGCAGTCGCTTGCCGGCGGCAAGGCCCGCCGCCGTCAGCACCTCGCGCTCACGTTCGGTGTACGCGAAGTCAGCCACCTCGCGCGACCACTTGATCTTGTACAGCGGCGGCTGGGCGAGGAACACGTAACCCTGCTCCACGAGCGGCTTCATGAATCGGAACAGCAGCGTGAGGAGCAGGGTGCGGATGTGCTGGCCATCGACGTCGGCGTCAGCCATCAGCACGACCTTGTGGTACCGCAGACGGTTGATGTCGAACTCGTCCTGAATGCCGGTGCCGAAGGCGGAGATGAGCGCCTGCACCTCGGTGTTCTGCAGCACCTTGTCGATGCGTGCCTTCTCGACATTGATGATCTTGCCTCGGATGGGAAGGATCGCCTGTGTCTTGGGGTCGCGCCCCTGCCGCGCCGAACCGCCGGCGGAGTCACCCTCGACGATGAAGACCTCGCAGTCCTCGGGCTCGCGACTGGAGCAGTCGATGAGCTTGCCCGGCATGCCGGCGCCACCCAGGAGGCCCTTGCGGTTGCGAGCCAGGTCGCGGGCCTTACGAGCCGCCATCCGAGCGGTCGCGGCATTGACGGACTTGCGGGCGATCTCCTTGCCTTCCGCCGGGTTCTTCTCGAACCACGCGCCCAGTTGGTCGTTGACCGTCTTCTGCACGAAGGTCTTCATCTCCGTGTTGCCCAGCTTGGTCTTTGTCTGCCCCTCGAACTGCGGCTCCGCCAACTTCACGCTGACGATCGCGGTGAGTCCCTCGCGGACGTCATCGCCGCTGAGGTTGGGGTCCTTCTCCTTGATGATGTTCCACTCACGGGCGAACTTGTTGACCAGCGTCGTCAACGCAGCCCGGAAGCCCTCCTCGTGCGTGCCACCCTCGGTGGTGTTGATCGTGTTGGCGAAGGTGTACACCGACTCTGAGTAGGTGGTGTTCCACTGCAACGCGATCTCCGCGCTCATCCGCTGGTCTTCGGTCTCGGCCTCGATGTCGATGACCGTGGGATTGGCGACGCCCTTGCTCGCGTTGATGTGCTTGACGAAGTCAGCGATGCCGCCCTCGTACTGGTAGCGCACCCGTCGAACCTGTTCGACGTCGTCCTCGTCGATCACCGCATCCTCAGAGGGCGCGAGGGCTGCCCGCTCGTCGATGAGCTCCAGGGCCAGGCCCTTGTTGAGGAAGGCCATCTCCTGGAACCGCCGGGCCAGTGTGGTGAAGTCGTAGTGCGTGGTCTCGAAGATGCCGCCGTCCGCCCAGAAGGTGATGACGGTGCCGGTCTGGTCGGTCCGCTCGCCCTTGTCCAGCGGTGCCGTGGCGGCGCCACGCAGATATGACTGCCGGTAGACGTTGCCCTCGCGCCTGACCTCGACGTCGAGGTTCGTGGACAGTGCATTCACCACGGAGACGCCAACACCGTGCAGGCCACCGGACACTGAATAGCCACCGCCGCCGAACTTGCCGCCGGCATGCAGGACGGTCAGCACCACCTCGATCGCGGGCTTGCCCTCACTCTCGACGATGTCCACCGGAATCCCGCGGCCGTCGTCGACCACCCGAACGCCCCCGTCGGCCAGCAAGGTGACCGTGATCTTCGTGGCATATCCGGCCAGCGCCTCGTCGACGGAGTTGTCGACGACCTCGTAGACGAGGTGGTGAAGGCCCCGCTCGCCGGTGGAGCCGATGTACATGCCCGGGCGCTTGCGAACCGCGTCCAGGCCCTCCAGAACAGTGATCGCGCTGGCGTCATAGGACACGGTTGACGAGCCTCCTACCGATGTTCCGGGATCGCCTCAGCGGGCGTGGACGATGAGGTTCAGTCTACCGGTTCCGACCGACATCGATAGCCGCGGCACGGGGCTTGTGGGCCGTCACGACGGAATTGACCCCCCTTGCACAATCACCTATACGAAATGGCCTCGTTAAGGGCCGTCAGAGGCCTTCCGTGACCGTCTAGCCATACGTGTCACGCGGGCCTCGACCCTTGACTCGGCGGGGTCCGGCCGTCCAAGACGGCGCCTGCGGGCCCTGGACCTTGATGCGGGTGACGACCCCCGCACCGACCCGCTCATCCACCGCCCGGTGCAGGTTCGGCAGCAGAAGTCGGACCTGGGTGGCCCAGGCCGTCGACTCCGCCTGGAGCGTCAACTCCCCCTCGCTGAAGGACACGGGCGTGACGTGCTCGGCGACGTCGGTGCCGACGATGTCGGCCCACTGGCCCATCAGCGTGGCCACGGCCGAATCGTCCTGCCAGCCCTGCTCGACGATGAACGCGTCGACAGCCCGGCCGATCGGCTGGGGGTCGCGGTCGTCGGAGTACGAGGCGGCCTTGACCGGAGCCTTCCTCGGCTTGGCGCGCGCGGTGGACCGGGTGGCTCGACGCAGGGCCGCGGCGGCCGCCTCGGCCGGGTCGACCTCGGTCTCCCCGGCGGTGTTTGGCTGCTCGTCGTCGGGGGAAGTGTCGGAGGGCTCAGTCATCGCTCACCGAACCCAGTGACACTCGCAACTGCCGACCGACCAGCTCACGAGGAACATCCTCGGTCACGGCGGCGGTGATGAGCACCTGGTCCGTCCCCGCGACCTGCTGGGTGAGGCGGCGGCGGCGTGCGGAATCGAGCTCGGCGAACACGTCATCGAGGATGAGGACCGGATCGTCGCCGTCAGAGCGCAGGACCTCCATGCTCGCCAGCCGAGCGGCGAGCGCAATCGACCAGGACTCCCCGTGCGAGGCGTAGCCCTTCGCCGGCCCTGCGCCGAGGCTGAAGAGAATGTCGTCTCGCTGCGGTCCGACGAGCGTGAGCCCTCGATCGAGTTCCTCCTTGCGTCTGCTTTCAAGCCCGGCCTGCAACTGCTCACGCCAGGTCGTGCGGTCCGCAGTCAGGTCAACGGTCTCGCCGAGGCTCGAGACGTACGTCATGGACGCGTCGGAGGCACTGTCGGTGTCACTGGCGATCAGCTCATAAGCCGCCGAAAGATGCGGCTGCAGTTCGGTCAGCAGCGCCACGCGAGCCGCGACGAGATCGGCGCCAACATCGCACATCTGGTCGTCCCATACCTCGAGGGTGCGCACCATCTCGTCCGCGTTGACGCGGCGCGCCACGGCTGCAGACTTCAGTAATGCGTTGCGCTGCTTGAGGATTCGGTCGTAGTCGGCCTTCACGCCGAGCATCCGCGGTGACCGTTGGATGAGAAGGTCGTCGATGAATCGCCGTCGATCTGAAGGGTCACCCTTCACCAGAGCGAGGTCCTCTGGGGCGAAGACCACAGTCCGGACGATGCCGACGACGTCCCTGGGCCTGGTGGCCGCCGACCGGTTGATGCGCGCACGGTTGGCCTTGCCTGGGTTGATCTCCAACTCGATGAGCACGCTGCGGTCGTCCTTGACGGCCTCAATCCCGACGACTGCCCTATCGGCACCGATCCTGACCAGTGGTGCATCGGTCGCGACTCGGTGGCTGCCGAGGATCGATACGTAGCCGATCGCCTCGACCAGGTTGGTCTTGCCCTGACCGTTGGGGCCCACGAACGTGGTCACCCCGGGCGTCAGTTCCACCTCTACCTGCTCGTACGAGCGGAAGTCGGCGAGCCGGATCCCCTTAACCCACATGAGGAACGAGGGCGATCACGCCAGTCAGCCGGTGAGGCGAACGGGCATGAGCAGGTACCGATAGGCGTCGTTCTCGGCACCGTCGTCGTCGACCCCGGTGAGCACCGCGGGTCGGGTGGCCTGGGTAAACGAGAACCGCGTCACCACCGAGCCGATGGCTGCGAGCCCATCAAGGAGGTAGGCAGGGTTGAAGGCGATATCGATCTCGTCTCCCTCGAGTGCGCTCTCGAGGACCTCGACGGCTTGAGCGTCGTCGCCCGTGCCGGCTCGCAGGGTCAGTTCGGATCCCTCGAACGCAAGGCGTACCGGTGTGTTGCGCTCGGCCACCAAGGCAACGCGTTTGACGGCGTCGATGAGGGTTGCTGTGTCGACTGTTGCGATCGCCGCCGATTCGCTGGGAAGCAGCGAGCGGTACTTGGGGAACTCACCATCGAGGAGTCGGGTTGTCGTGCGACGTCCGTGGCCTTCGAACCCGATGAGACCTTCGCCCGCACCTCCGGCCGCCAAGGCGATCACCACGGCGTCCGCATCGGCGAGTGATTTCGCTGTATCCGCAAGGGTTCTTGCCGGTACCAGTGCTGTATTGGAGACCGATGACGACTGCGGCGTCCAGATGAACTCGCGCACCGCGAGGCGGTATCGATCGGTCGCCGCAAGGGTGATGTTCGGTCCCTCGATCTCCATGCGAATACCGGTCAGTGTCGGCAGGGTGTCGTCGCGACCGGCTGCAATGGCCACCTGGCTAACAGCCGCGGCGAAGATCGATCCGGGCACGGTGCCTGATGCCGTAGGCATCACCGGCAGCTGCGGGTAGTCCTCGACAGGGAGGGTCGGCAACGTGAAGGAGGACCGACCACACGTGATCAGCAGTCGGGTGCCCTCGGTCTCAAGCTGCACTGGTTGCGGGGGGAGAGCCCGCGCAATGTCGGCCAGTAGGCGACCGGACACGAGGGTCGTGCCTTCAGTCGTGACATCGGCAGCGACCTCGACACGAGCGGATACCTCGTGGTCGAAGCTGCTGAGCGTCAGCCCGCCGTCGCCAGCAGTGAGGACAAGGCCGGCCAGAACCGGCAGAGAAGGTCGGGAGGGGAGAGTCCGGGCTGCCCAGGCAACTGATTCTGCGAGCACATCGCGCTCGACCCGTAACTTCACTTCGTCCTCCACGCTCGAACAATGAGGGGTCAGTCTGGCAGGAATCTAGAACTTATGCGTACGCATGCCCGTCAGTGGCTGTCCACCGGTCGGAGCCTGAAGGTTGTTCATGTGCCCCATCAGGTAGATAGGTAGTCGTCGTCATAGGTCCTGTGGATCCTGTGGACATCCTGCCGGGTGAGCGCGTATTGATGCTTTAGGCCTGCGGACCGACTGGGGATGAAAGTGACCACGCCTGTGGATAACTTTATGCGACCCCCCGCCGAAGCGGCCTGGCTGGCCGGCGGGCGGAGGTTGTCCCCACGGGCTGTGGAGGAGATCAGCGGTACAGAACCGGTTGTCCACATGATGTTCACGGCATGGGGACAGGACTTTGGTCCTGTCCATCCCCGGGTTATCCCACGAGATATCCACAAGGTGGGGACACAGTGGGGACAAAGGGAAGCAGTGGGGTGGCTGAGACGGCTGTTCACATGGGACGCGGCTGGGACTTGATGCGACTGGTGAGGTCGGTGACCTGGTTGAACAGGCTGCGCCGCTCGGCCATCAACTGACGGATCTTGCGGTCCGCGTGCATCACCGTCGTGTGGTCTCGGCCGCCGAAGGCCTGGCCGATCTTGGGCAGCGAAAGGTCGGTGAGCTCACGGCACAAATACATGGCGATCTGTCGAGCGGTCACGAGCACTCGGGAGCGACTCGAGCCGCACAGGTCATCCACGGTGACGCCGAAGTACTGGGCGGTGGCGGCCATGATCTGGGCAGCGGTGATCTCAGGACCGGTGTCGGAGGGCAGGAGGTCCTTGAGCACGACCTCGGTGATGGCCAGGTCGACCGGCTGCCGGTTGAGGGACGCGAACGCGGTGACGCGGATCAGCGCACCCTCGAGCTCACGGATGTTGCTGGAGATCTTCGAGGCGATGTACTCGAGGACCTCGGGCGGCGCGACGAGACGCTCCTGGACGCTCTTCTTTCGGAGGATGGCGATACGGGTCTCGAGGTCGGGTGGCTGGACGTCGGTGATGAGGCCCCACTCGAAGCGTGAGCGCATGCGATCCTCGAAGTCCGGCAACTGCTTGGGTGGCAAGTCTGACGTGACGACGATCTGCTTGTTCGCGTTGTGAAGAGTGTTGAAGGTGTGGAAAAACTCTTCCTGCGTCTGGATTTTTCCGCCAAGGAACTGGATGTCGTCGACGAGGAGGACGTCAACCTCGCGATAGCGGCGCTGGAAGCTGGCGGCCTTGTCGTCGCGGATACTGTTGATGAACTCGTTGGTGAACTCCTCCGAGCTGACGTATCGAACTCTGGTGCCCTTGTAGAGCGTGCGGGTGTAATGCCCGATCGCGTGCAGCAGGTGCGTCTTGCCCAGGCCGGAGCCGCCGTAGATGAATAGCGGGTTGTATGCGCGGGCCGGCTGTTCGGCCACCGCGACGGCGGCAGCGTGGGCGAACCGGTTGCTCGAGCCGATGACGAAGGTCTCGAACGTGTACTTGTCGTTCAGGCGCCCGTCCTCGCTCCGGGTCCCCGGGGAGCCGGTGCCGGGGCGGGCCGGATCGTCACGCCGCTCGGCGACCGCGGGCATCGTGTTGGTGTCGTCGGCGTAGGTGGCGTCAGCGACCTCGTCGGTGGCCTCGTCGAGGGTCGGGTCGATGGAGGGGTCGACCGTGACGGCCAACCGGATCTCACGGCCGAGGGTGTTCGACAGGGCCTCGACCACAACGGGTCGGAGCCGGGTCTCCAGGACGTCCTTGGTGAACTCGTTGGGCGCTGCGATCAAGGCGGTGTCCTCTACCAGGCCAAGTGGCCGGGTGAGCATCACGAAGGCGCGCTGCTGGGGGGTGAGGCTGCCGTCGGACAGGCTGGCGATGGCGGTCGCCCAGACTTCGGTGAGATCAGTGGTGGCGTCCATACGCGAGGATCCCCCTCTCATCTCCAAGATTTCCACACCGTTATCCACAGGTGTGGACCGGCGTTGAGACCTTAGTCATACGGCTCACAGCGAGACAAGTGGAAGCCGACGCTTGCGGAAAACGGGGGGTGGCGAGGACCCCGGTTTGACCGTGAAGCGGCAGGTTCCGTAGGCTTTCGCAGTTGCCCTGACGCGGTATCTTCCCTCGGCCGGGCGCACCAGTCTTCCCCGCACGTAGTCCACCAGGAGCCAGACCATGAAGCGTACCTTCCAGCCCAACACCCGCCGTCGGGCCAAGACGCATGGGTTCCGGCTTCGGATGCGCACCCGCGCCGGCCGCTCGATCCTCGCTGCGCGGCGCTCCAAGGGCCGCGTACGGCTGTCCGCCTGAGGCTTCGTGCTTCCCGCCGCCAACCGGCTTCGGACTGCGGCTGACTTCCGAGACACCACCCGTCGTGGGGCCAAGGCGTCCCGGGGCGCCGTCGTCGTCTACCTGAACCGTGCTCGCACGGGTGATGAGCCACGCGTCGGCGTCATCGTGAGCAAATCCGTCGGTGGTTCGGTCCAGCGTCATCGTGCCGCCCGACGAATCCGGGCGGCTATCCGTCCGCTCCTGCCGACCGTCCCTCGCGGATCCGTGGTGGTGGTCCGAGCTCTTCGGGGCGCTGACACCAGTCCTTCGCTTGCCGGCGACCTCGTCGTGGGGCTGAACTCCGTCATGGCTCGCTCATGACGATCGTGCGCAGCGTGCTGGCGGCCGGCTGGCACGCCATCGCCTGGGTGTGGAACCACACTCTCGGCTTCGTCCTCACCTGGATCCTCATCGCCGTGATCCGCAGCTACCAGTTGACCCTGTCCAAGCTGCTGCCGCCCAGTTGCCGCTTCCACCCCAGTTGCTCGGCCTACGGACTGGAGTCCATGAAGGTCCACGGAGCACTGAAGGGGACCGCCCTGACAGGGTGGCGACTGCTGCGCTGCAATCCGTGGAACGATGGCGGAATCGACCCCGTCCCACCGGCGGGACGCTGGTTGCCGGACGTGGATCGAATGGGCCAACCACGATCTGAAACGATGGGTGCCCACCACTCCGCGGACACGAACGTCTAGGGAAGGCTGAACCTTGTTCATTCTGGATTGGCTGAAGATCGGCGTCAGCTGGATCCTCGTGCAGTTCCATGCCCTTTTCACGACGCTGGGCATGAATCCGGCGAGTGGTTGGACCTGGACGTTCGCCATCGTGGGCCTGGTCATCGTCATCCGCATCATGCTCATCCCGCTGTTCGTCAAGCAGATCAACTCGCAGCGCAACCTGCAGTTGATCCAGCCGCAGATGAAGGAGATCCAGAAGAAGTACGCCGGCGACAAGGAACGTCAGTCGCAGGAGATGATGAAGCTCTACAAGGAGACCGGCACCAACCCGCTGGCCTCGTGTCTGCCAATTATCCTTCAGGCGCCTATCTTTTTCGCTCTCTTCGGCGTTCTGCAGAGCATCGCGCAGTACAACGCGAACGACCCGACCTACACAGCGCAGGGCGTGTTCCAGTGGGACCGCTACGCGGACCTGCTGCCGCAGGCGCACGATGCTTCGATCTTCGGCGTCCCGTTGTACGCGACTTTCATGCACGCGGACCAGACGCCGTTCCCGATGAACACCCGCATCCTCGCGATGGTGCTCATCATCCTCATGACGATCACGACATTCACCACCCAGCGCCAGTTGATCGTCAAGAACAGCGCGCCCGACAACCCCATGGTGCGCCAGCAGAAGATCCTGCTGTACGTCTTCCCGTTGATCTTCGCCGTCTCGGGCATCAACTTCCCGATCGGCGTGCTCATCTACTGGTTCACCACGAACCTGTGGTCGATGGGCCAGCAGTTCTGGGTCATCCGGAACAACCCGCAACCAGGAACCCCTGCGCACGCCGCGAAGGAAGCCCGCATAGCGGCCAAGGAAGCAGCCAAGAATGGCCCAGCCATCGAGGCCATCCCAGATCCCGACGCTGCGTCGGATAATGTCAACCGAGTGCAGCCGAAGAAGCAGTCCCGCAGCCAGCGCAAGAAGAAGTAACGTCCCCCGGCGGCCCTGCCGCCCCCATTTCCCGCGGACCGGAGCACACAGATGAGCCAGGAAGAAACGACCCCCGAACTGAAGGGCACCGCCCTCCTTGAGAAGGAAGGCGACGCTGCTGCGGACTATCTCGAGGGCCTGCTCGACATCGCCGATCTCGATGGTGACATCGACATCGACGTCGAGGGCAACCGGGCGATGGTCTCCGTCGTCGAGGTGTCCACGGGCGAGCTTGAGCATCTGGTGGGCCAGGACGGCAAGGTCCTCGACGCTCTTCAGGAGCTGACGAGGCTGGCGGCCACCCGGGAGACCGGCGAGCGCTCCCGCCTGATGCTCGACATCGCCGGGCACCGTGCGGCGCGGCGTGCCGAGCTGGTGACGTTGGCGCAGGAGGCCGTAGCCGAGGCCCAGCGCACCTCGGAGCCGGTCAAGATGAATCCGATGACGCCGTTCGAGCGCAAGGTCGTGCACGATGCCGTCGCCGAGGCCGGCCTGCGCAGCGAATCCGAGGGCGAGGAGCCCAAGCGCTACGTGGTCATCTCCGTCGCCTGACCCTGTCGGTCATGCATGGTTTCCCGTGAAACACCGCCGCTGCCCGACTGGCTGACGGCACATCAGGATCGACTCTCGGCCTTCGCCGATCTGTTGGCCGATGTGGGCGTCGCCCGCGGCCTCATCGGTCCGCGCGAGGTGCCGCGGCTCTGGCAGCGGCA
This sequence comes from Actinomycetes bacterium, assembly GCA_037130755.1. Lineage (GTDB taxonomy): Bacteria > Actinomycetota > Actinomycetes > S36-B12 > S36-B12 > UBA10649. Next base: position 2,558 of record JBAXSI010000059.1, on the reverse strand, counting down.
CCTGCTCAACTGCGCGGTGGTGGCCGACCCAGCACTTGGCTACCTCGGTCCTGATCAGTCGGTGGCCGACGTGGGCTCGGGAGCGGGCCTGCCGGGCCTCGTCTGGGCCATCGTGCGGCCGGACCTGAAGGTCGTGCTCATCGAACCGCTGCTGCGCCGGAGCACCTTCTTGTCCGAGGCTGTCGAACAGCTCGACCTGGGCATGACCGTCACGGTGCGTCGGGATCGTGCTGAGGACGTTGCGCGGGATCCGGCCTGGGTGGGCGTGGATGTGGTCACGGCACGTGCCGTTGCGCCCCTTGATCGCCTGATCGGCTGGACCGCTCCCTTGCTCGTCCCGGGCGGCCGACTGCTCGCCCTGAAGGGCAGCAGCGCACAGGAGGAGGTGGATGCTGCCGCGTCCGCTCTTGCAGCAGCAGGGCTTCTGACGGTGTCCGTCGAGCAGGTCGCTGCGGACTACCTGGAGCAGCCCACCACGATCATCAACGCCGTGCGCCGTGCGGCAGAATGACGCCATGACCACGTCCCCCACCAGCGCCAACGCCGCTGACCTGGGCTGGCCCGAGGATGCGCGGCAGGTCGCTGATGAGGCGGATGTCCGGGAGGTTTCCCGTGAAACATCCACCGATCTGGGCTGGCCCGAGGATCGCCCATGACCCGAGTGATCACCGTGGCCAACCAGAAGGGCGGCGTCGGCAAGACGACCAGTACGGTCAATATCGCGGCCGCCGTCGCGCAGGCGGGCCATTCGGTACTCGTCATCGACATGGATCCGCAGGGCAATGCTTCGACCGCTCTCGGGGCGATCCACCACGAGGGCACGGCCAGCGTCTACGAGGTGCTCACGGGCGAACTCGGCATCGCGGACGTCGTCCAGTCCTGCCCCGATGTTCCGGGCCTGTGGACGGCGCCGGCAACGATCGACCTCGCCGGAGCCGAGATCGAGCTGGTCTCCCAGGTCGCCCGTGAGTATCGCCTGTCCCGAGCCGTGGAGACCTACCTCGCCCGGTACGCCGAGGAGCAGGGCCGCGAGCTGGAGTACGTCTTCCTCGACTGCCCGCCGAGCCTGGGCCTGCTCACCCTGAACGGTCTCGTGGCCGCTCGCGAGGTGCTCCTGCCGATCCAATGCGAGTACTACGCCCTCGAGGGGTTGTCGCAACTGCTGCGCACCATCGACATGGTGCGCATCCACCTGAACCCCACGCTGGTCGTCAGTGCCATCCTGCTGACGATGTACGACGGTCGAACCCGACTGGCATCCCAGGTGGCCGACGAAGTGCGTACGCACTTCGGTGAGCAGGTGCTCCAGACCGTCATTCCGCGGTCGGTGCGCGTATCCGAGGCACCCTCCTACGGGCAGACCGTGCTCACCTACGACCCAACATCGCCGGGCGCGCTCGCCTACCGGGAGGCCGCCATGCAGGTCGTCGAACTGCACACAGCTCTGTCCACAAAGTTATCCACAGACATTTAGCCACAAAACAGTCAAATATCCACTACTTGTCCCCCGATCGGAGGATTCATGCCGCCGGCTGCGCCGAAACGCGGACTGGGCAAGGGCCTTGGCGCCCTCATCCCATCCGGGGTCCCTGATGCGCCGACCACGCCGGACACGGTGGCATCGGTCGCGGACATGGTTGCTGAGCCGGAGCTCGCAGCGGTGGCGGCCACGTATGCCGAACTGCCCATCGAGGCAGTTGCCCCGAACCCCCGCCAGCCGCGAGCCGTCTTCGACGAGGACGCCCTGGCCGAACTGGTCTACTCGATTCGTGAGATCGGCCTGCTTCAGCCGATCGTCGTGCGTCGCGCCGAAACCGGATATGAGCTGGTGGCCGGGGAACGACGGCTTCGGGCCTGCCGCGAGGCAGGGCTCACGACCATCCCCGCGATCATCCGCGACACGGACGACGACGCCATGCTGCGCGACGCCCTGCTGGAGAACCTCCATCGGGCGAATCTCAACCCGCTGGAAGAAGCTTCTGCCTACCAGCAACTTCTCAGCGACTTCGGGTGCACCCAGGACGAGTTGGCGCGACGCATCGGTCGCTCCCGGCCTCAAGTCTCCAACACACTGCGACTGCTGAAGTTGCCGCCGGATGTTCAGCGCCGCGTGGCGGCGGGCGTGCTCAGCGCGGGCCACGCCCGTGCATTGCTGTCGCTGGATGATCCCGAGGCCATGGACGCACTGGCCACCCGCATCGTGGCTGAGGGCATGAGCGTGCGGATGGTCGAGGAGGTGATCATCGTCGGCGAGGCGGACGGGCGAAAGCGCTCCACGTCACGTCGCACGCGGGTCACCCTGCCGCGGTCGGTTGAACTCAGCGACGCCATCGCCGAGGTGACCGCGCGCCTCGCCGATCGCGTCGACACGAGGGTGGCGGCCGACGGCTTCGCCACCAACAAGTCGCGCGGTCGGATCCTGATCGAGTGCGCGGACGTCGAGGACCTACGTCGCATCGCCGAGCTCCTCAGTGGCGACTGACCCCAGATAACCGTTGATTGCCAATGCCTTTCACGTCTGCCGACGCAAGCCCAGGTAGACGGGAAGGCGACGAGAG
>JBAXSI010000058.1:0-15702 GCA_037130755.1 Actinomycetes bacterium | reverse complement strand
TCTTCGGCGTGACCCGAGGACTTCAAAAAGAGTTCGGCGACCGCGTCTTCGACACCCCCATCAGCGAGTCAGCCATCCTGGGCGGTGCACTGGGCGCGGCCCTCATGGGGCGACGCCCGATCGTGGAGATCATGTGGGCGGACTTCTCGCTCGTGGCCCTCGACCAGATCGTCAACCAGATCGCAAACGCGCGATACGTGTCCAACAATCAGACGACCGCCCCGGTGGTCATCCGAACCCAGCAGGGCATGGGGCCGGGCGCGTGCGCACAGCACTCGCAGTCCCTGGAAGCGTTCTTCCTCCACGCGCCAGGCCTGAGGGTCGTCATGCCCACTACGCCCCAGGACGCTTATGACGCCATCATCAGCGCCACCTACTGCGATGACCCCGTCATCGTGATCGAGAGCCGCTACCTGTATCCCGGCGACAAGGCCGACGTCATTGTCGACGGGCCGGTGCAGGCAATCGGAGGAAGCGCCTTCCGCCGCCACGGTGACGACGTCACGGCCCTGTCGTGGGGCCCGATCACCCGCACCGTCGAGGCGGCCGCTGATCTGGCCAGTGCCGACGGCATCGGCGTCGAGGTCATCGAAGCAACCTGGCTCAATCCACTGGACATCGACGCCATCCACGCAAGCGTCGAGAAGACGGGCCGGCTGGTCATCGCCCACGAAGCGAACAGGACCGGCGGCTTCGGCGGGGAGGTGGTCTCTCAGCTCGTCGAGCGTGGCACCACCTTCGCACGACCCCCCATCCGCATCGGCTTGCCTGATATCCGGGTTCCGGCGGCCCCCACGCTCTTGGCAGCAGTCGCGCCGAGCCAGAAGGAGGTGCTCGACGCAATCCACTCGCTCATGTAGGTCATGACGCGAACCCATAACCTTAGAACAAACGATTGACTTGGAAGGAACACCTATGAAGAAGATTGCTATCGCAGGCGCGGCCCTGGGTGGCCTGTTCTTGCTGTCGGCATGTGGTTCGGCCGATCAGGCCAGCACGGCGACCAGTAGTGCAGCTGCCCCCGCCAGCAGTGCGGCTGCCCCCGCGAGCAGTGCGGCATCGGCCGCGCCGGCATCATCGGCGGCCGCTGCGGGAATCGAGGTCAAGACGATCGGCGTCTCCAACCTCGGCCTCAGCTTCCCGTTCACGGCCGCAATCTCGAAGGGCATACAAGCAGCAGCCGACGCCAAGGGCGTCACAATCGACCTACTTGACGCGCAGGGGAAGGCGGACCAGCAGGCCAAGGACGTGCAGGACTTCATCACGCAGAAGCCCGATGGAGTGCTGCTGCTGCCGCTCGACAGCGGCGTGGCGACCGGCCTCGTCGACCAGCTTGCCGCAGCCGGCATCCCCACGGTCGCAGTAGCGTCCCAGGTCGGCGACCCGAAGACACGTGAACTCAGCGACGTCTACCCGGGGCTCGTCGCACTGGTGACGCAGGCGGAGATCGACGCTGGCGCCAAGGCCGGCGAGATGGCCCTGGCTGCGCTGCCCGAGGGCGGCAAGATGGCCATCGTCGAGGGTTCGGCGGGGTTCGCCGAGAACACCACCCGAGTCCAAGACTTCAACAAGGCCTCGGACGCCGCCGGCGTCAAGTGGGACGTCGTGGCCTCGCAGCCGGGGGACTGGGTCCCGGACAAGGCGGAGACCGCCTGCCAGAACATGCTCGCCGGCAACCCCGACATCCAGCTCTTCTACGCACTGTCAGACGACATGGCCGTGGGTTGCGCCAAGGCAGTGAAGGCGGCCGGCAAGGACGCGGTCGTCATCGGCATCGGCGGGTCCAAGCTGGGCATCGACGCTGTCTCGAACGACGAGATCTACGGCACCGTCTGCTACAAGCCCGAGGACATGGGCGCGCTCGCCTTCGGGACGATCTACGACTACCTCTCGACAGGTCAGGCACCCGCTGAGAAGTTCATCACGTACGACACGCCTGCCATCACCAAGGCGAACGTGGGCGACTGCACGCCTCAGTGGTAGCAGCAGCAGGGAGAGAGTGAAAGATGAGCATCGACATCGCGCAGGGCCCGGTCCGGGAGAACGTCCTTCTCGACCTCACGGGGGTCCAGAAGGTGTTCCCCAACGGAACGGTCGCCCTGCGCGGTGTCGATCTCGCGGTCACGGCAGGGTCCGTCCACGGACTCATCGGGGCAAACGGCGCCGGCAAGTCGACGCTCGTCAAGATCGTCAGTGGCGCTCACGACGCATCGTCCGGGACGGTCCGCTGGCGCGGCGTCGAGCAGCACTGGACCAGTCCCGGCGACGCCCGCGCGGCCGGTGTCGCCACCAACTACCAGCATGTTCCCCTTGTTCCCTCGCTGAGCGTCCTCGAGAACGTGTTCCTGGGTGACGGAGGGCTGCGCAGGAAGTCCGCCGAGCTCGAACGCCGCTTTGCCGAACTTCAGGAGCGGATCGGCTACGAGGTGGACGGGGCCGAGCTCGTTGCGGATCTCCCCATCGGCAGTAGGCAGATGGTTGCCATCATGCAGGCCCTCGCCATCGGCGCGGAGCTCGTCATCCTGGACGAGCCGACCGCGTCCCTGTCGGAGCACGAGCGCTCTGTCGTCTTCGACGTCGTCAAGCGGCTTTCCGCGCAGGGCACCAGCTTCTTGTACGTGTCGCACTTCCTGGACGAGATCCTGGCCCTGACCGACTATGTGACCGTCCTGCGCGACGGGCGGGTCGTGATGGACCGGCCCACCGAGGGGCTGGACGAGAACGCGCTCGTGCGTGCCGTGGCCGGCCGCGACCTCCTCGCGTTGGAGCGCTCACACGCAGTCACGCCCGGACCGGACTCACCGGTGCTCCTCGACGTGCAGCACCTCTCCTCACCCATCGGTATCCGCGACGTGTCCTTCACACTGCTCGCGGGCGAGGTGATCGGCCTCGCGGGCCTGCTCGGGTCGGGGCGCTCGGAGATCCTCCAGTGCATCCTCGGCGCTGACCGGGAAGTCGAGGGAAAGGTCCTGCTCGCGGGTCGGCCGGTGCCGCGCAAGCCGACCGGCGCGATTCGCGCTGGGCTGGCCTACGTCCCGGAGGACCGGACGCGACAAGGACTCTTCCCCAACTTCACGATCTGGCAGAACGCGTCCATCGCGGACATCCAGCGCCTGACTCGGTGGAGAGTCTTCCCCTCTGGCGGGCGCGAACGAGAGCGAGCGCGCAAGGCCGTCGTCGACCTGGCCATCAAGACGAAGGGCATCGACGCGTCACCCTCTGAACTGTCTGGCGGAAACGCACAGAAGGTCGTGTTCGGCCGGTGGTTGTACGGGTCCGCACGCCTGTGGCTCCTAGACGAGCCCACCGCCGGGATCGATGTGGGTGCCAAGGCCGACATCCTGCTGCTCACCAGACGGCTCGCAGCCGAGGGCAAGGGCGTGATCATCGTGTCGAGCGAGTTCGAGGAACTGCTCGCGGTCTGTTCACGCATCCTGGTGATCCGCGAGGGGCGGGTCATCGCCGAGCGCCTGGCGACCGAGACTGACGAGGACGAACTACTCATGCTTGCCAACGGCCTCGGCGAAGGCCCTCGATAGGAGTGAATTCCATGGCCGCATCTTCAGGCAGCGGGGGCAAGCGAGGCTTTCACGTGCCCTCGTCACTGCGACTGACTAACGCAGGGGTCTTCTACGCCCTTGCCGTGCTCGTCGTCGTGCTGACCTTCTTCACGTCACTTCAGGGGCGTCCCTTCTACTTGTCGCCGACAAACGTGTCGAATGTCCTCGATCAGACCGCACTCGTCGGGATCATGGCGATCTTCACGACCATCGTCCTCATCAGCGGCAACTTCGACCTCTCGATCGGCTCATCTGCTGCGCTCGGGGCCGCCGTCTGCCTCCTGTTGGCGCCGTCCATCGGAGTGTGGCCAGCGGTGGCGGCAGCTCTGCTGGCGGGACTCCTCGTGGGTCTCGTGAACGGAGTCATCGTTCAGTACGTGGGCATCAATGCGTTCATCGTCACGCTGGGGACACTGACAGCCGTACGTGGCCTGGTCCTGATCATCACGGATGGCCGGACCATCACCATCGAGGACGAGCAGGTCAAGCTGGCGCTGCGCAGCCTGGACGAGTCGTACCGCGGGACGCCGAACGTCTACCTCCTCCTTGGGCTCGTGCTGCTCGCCGCCGCTGTCTGGAGCTGGTCGCGTGGACGGCGCCCCGGCCGAACGCCCAAGCCGCTCAACGCGATCGCGCTCGGCGTGGTCGGTCTCGCCCTCACCGGCGCAGCGTTGCTCATTCCCGGCTTCTACAACAGCCTCGCGCTCTCCCCGCGGACGCTCTGCATGATCGCGCTCGCGCTGGGCGCGGCCATGACCCTGCGGTTCACGATCGTTGGACGTCGCCTGTATGCCACAGGCGGCAACCCCGAGGCCGCACGGCTCTCCGGCATCGCTGTGGACCGGTATCGCGTCGTCGCCTTCATGCTCAATGGCGCCGCCGCTGCCTTCGTCGGAGTCCTCTACGCGAGTCGACTTGGCTCGATCAACCCCACCGGCCTCGAGGGGCTCGAGCTGACGGCACTCGCTGCCGCGATCCTCGGCGGTACGTCGCTGTTCGGTGGCATCGGAACCGTGGGCAAGGCCCTGACGGGCGCGCTCATCCTCGTGACGCTGCAGAACGGGTTCAACGTCCTGAACCTCGGAGCCAACTGGCAGGGCCTCATCGAGGGTGCGGTGCTCATCGTGGCCGCCGGAATCTACACCGTGTCGGGGCGGGGGCGGTCCGCGCGGAGGATCCGTGACACGTCAGGTGATCGACCACCGGATCCCATCGCCGCCGGCTCCAACCCCGTTGTCAGCGCGACCGGACCCTAGGAAGGGGGCCACCATGATCCTGCCGCAGGTGTGGCACTTCTCCTTCCACGTGCGCGACATCGAGCGATCCGTCGCCTTCTACCACGGACTGCTGGGCATGCAGCTCATCCACATGCAGGAGCAGCAGAACGCGTACACCAGCGCGCTCGTCGGCTACCCCGATGCCCATTTGAAGGTTGCGCAGCTGGCCGTCTCCGGACGTCCGGCCGGACTGGTATCGACTCACGACCTGGAGCTTGTGGAGTACGTCAATCCACGGTGCGAGCCCGCACCTATGGAGCGCTGCCGGCCGGGGATGGGGCACATGGCCTTCGTCGTGCGCGACATCCACCAGATGCATCAAGCCCTCAGCGACAACGGTGTCGACTTCGTCTCGCCGCCCATGGCCATCACGGCGGGCATCAATGAAGGTGGATTCTGCTGCTACTTCCACGACCCCGACCGCATCACGCTCGAGTTCGTGCAGCCCGCCCCGCGAGTACTCGATCAGTCGTCGAGCCAGCCTGACTGAGAGATCCTCGCAGCCGTCCGGTCCAGCTCAGGCTGCGCCTGACACCCCTGGTGGATCACCCGGTCGACCATCTCGTTGATCACTCCGCCGATCTGGGGCCAGGCCCGAAGAGCCGGCGGGCTCTGGACCGAGCGATGCACGTCCTCGATGACGTCGTAGTAGGGCGCGATGGCCCGCACCTCGGGGTTACGCCAGGTGGACAGGCGGGTGCCGGTCGCCCCCTCCTCCGAGGTGATGCGATCCATCTCAGGGCTGGCGAGGTGGCGCAGGAAGTCATACGCGCGCCCAGGGTCACGCGACCCGGCCGCAACACCGATGGCCCAGAACACGTTCATGGAGACGGCGTCATGATCCGGTTCGATGCCTCCCCCCGGCACCTGAGCGCAGCGCACCAGGCCGCGCGTCGGCGATCCCGGCAGTGACGACAAGGCGGCGAAGCCGCACCAGTTGACCGTCATGGCCGCATGGCCGTCGGCGAAGAACTGCCCGGAGGCGACGCTGTCCATGCTGCGGGCCTGCGGCGGCATGACTCCGGAGCGATTCCACAGGTCCTGCATGAACGTCAGCGCAGCAAGGCCGGGGGCCTCGTTCAGCGTCACCTGGCCGTCACGGGCGACTGCCCCCCCGCGGCTCCACAGGTGCAGCAGGAAGTCGTACACCGTGTTGTGGCCGTCGGGAAGACCTGCGAGGACGGTTCCCCACAGGCCATCCTCAGGGCGGGTGAACCACTGCGCCTGGTCGAGGTACTGCTGCCAGGTAGTGGGGGCTTCCAGCGGATAGCCGAAGCGCTGGAGGAAGCCGGCGCACTCGGACTCATCGTCGTACAGATCTCGTCGCAGCAGCGTCATCATCGGACCGTCGTGATAGGCGAGGGCATAGGGCTGCCCGTTCGTGCCTCGGAGCAGGTCGCGCATGGACGGGCTCCAGCCGTCCGGCCAGTCCTGGGGCGGCTCGGCAGCGAGCATGCCTGTGAGGGGCAGTAGATGCCCGTCCTCGATGAGCGAGGGCATCCAGTCACTGACCACGAGGACAAGGTCGGCACTGCCGTCCGTGCAGCGGCCCGATTCGAAGATGTCGGCTTCGAGGTGGGGGAGTTCCATCCACTCCGCGTGCACGTTTCCTGCCGTCCACGCACGTGCCTGCCTCGCGAGCGCGTTGCGGAAGCCGACGTAGTCGCGACCGAGGAACCGAATCGGATCGGCATCTGGTTCCTGCGCCATTTCCCTTGACTCCCTCGGTCTACTCATCTAGCCTGAACAATCGTTTGACTCAGCCTAGCGGAGGTAGCCTGTGACCGTCATCGATTCGCATCAGCACCTGTGGAATCTCGAGCAGGGGTCGTATCCGTGGCTCACTGCGGACTACGGCGTGCTGTATCGCACCTATGCCTACGACGAGCTGGAGCCGCAGCTTGCGTCCAACGGCATCGACCGAACGTTGCTCGTGCAGGCGGCGGACTCGTTCGAGGACACGGAGGCCATGCTCTCCGTCGCCGATGCCTGGAGCCGCGTCGCCGGTGTGGTGGCGTGGGCGCCGTTGACCGACCCCTCAGCCGCCGCAGGAGCGGTGGAGCGGTACGCAGCCGACCCCAGGGTCGTGGGCATCAGGACACTGATGCACACGGAGGCCGACCCGGACTGGGTCGTCCAGGACACCGTGCTGGAGAGCCTCGGACTTCTGCCGGACGCCGGGCTGACCTTCGATGTCGTGGCTGTCATTCCCCGGCACCTCGAGCACGTGCCGACGTTGGCAGCGCGCCACCCGTCGCTGACGATCGTCATCGACCACCTCGCCAAGCCTCGCATCGCGGCTGGCGAGTTCGAGCCGTGGCGTGGGCTCATGGCAGACGCGGCCGCCCACCCCAACGTCTACGCGAAGTTGTCCGGTCTCAACACGGCGGCGGACTTCGACGCCTGGACTGCCGCCGATCTCCAGCCCTACATCGACATCGCCCTCGAGCTGTTCGGTCCCGAGCGACTCATGTTCGGAGGCGACTGGCCCGTCGCCGTCCTCGCCGGTGACTACACCAAGGTCGTCGCCGAGACTCGCAGGGCCCTGAGCCGGCTGACCGAGCAGGAGCAGGACATGGTCTGGGGCGGGACAGCGATCCACGCCTACGGACTGGACGTCTGACATGCTCGACCTGTTCGCGGACATCGAAAGAGACTGCGTCATCTCGATCCCACAGAGCCAGAAGCGACCGATCGCCATTGTGGGTGCCGGGGCCATCGTCGACGTGGCCCACCTCCCCGCCTACTCCTCGATAGGCCTCGACGTTGCGGGGATCTTCGACGTCAACACCGACCGGGCGCAGGACGTCGCGACTCGACACGGTGTCCCCCGCGTCTATGCAAGCATTGACGAGCTTCTCGGGGATGATCGCGTCGACGTGGTCGACATCGCCATCGTTCCTTGGGCCCAGCCGGATGTCGTCCGGCAGGCTTTGTCTGCCGGAAAGCACCTGCTGTGCCAGAAGCCCCTTGCCCCGAGCGTGGGCGAGGCTGAGGAGCTCGCCGCGCTCGCCGAGGCGTCCGGACTCAAGGTCGCTGTCAACCAGCAACTGAGGTATGACGAGGGCATGGCTGCCCTGCGATCGATGCTGAGGCGCGGGTGGATCGGTGACCCGACCACCATGAGCTTCACGGTGAACATCACCACCGACTGGACCGCCTGGAGCTGGCTCGTCGAATCCCCCAGGCTCGACGTCAACTACCACTCCATCCATTATCTGGATGCGATTCGCTCGATCCTGGGAAATCCGACAACCGTCTTCTGCACGGGGAGCCGAACCGAGGGCCAACTGCCGATCGGCGAGACTCGCAGCATCTCCACCCTGATCTTCCCTGGAGATGTTCGGGCAGTGGTCCACGTCAACCACGAGAATCGATCGCGTGACCCCGAAGCCACCTTCCGACTAGATGGATCGGAAGGCAGCATCCGAGGGTCGCTAGGTCTGCTCCTGGACTACCCGCATGGCCGCCCCGACACTCTGGAGGTCTTCTCGCGAACCCTGCCCACCGACGGCTGGACGCCCTACCCAGTCACGAAACGCTGGCTCCCTGATGCGTTTGCTGGGCCGATGGCGAGCCTGTTGTCTTGGATCGACGGGGGACCGACTGCACCGACTGCCGCTAGCGACAACGTCCACACCATCCAGCTCATCGACGCCCTGTATCGTTCGATGGTCACGGGAACCGCACAACGCCTGGAGGAATAAGTGCCTGGGCTGCGGTCAATCAAGGGCAAGCGCGTGACGCTGGCCGACGTCGCCGCTCACGCCGGGGTCGACACCTCCGTTGTCTCGCGCATCGTCAATGACGACCCCGTGCTCAACGTGCGACCCGAAACTCGCGAGCGAGTAAAGGCGGCCCTTAAGGAGTTGGGCTACCGCCCCAACGCTGCCGCCCGAAGTCTGCGAACGTCGCAGACAGGAACCCTCGGACTCTTCCTGCCCGACTTCGCCAACCCGGTCTACGCCGAGATCATCACCGGCGCCGAGGTGGCCGCTGCCGAGCAGGGATTCGTCCTCGTCACCGGCAGTTCCACCGTTTCGGGTTCGAGTCGGCGGGCGTACCTCGATCTGCTCGGCCAAGGGAGAGTCGATGGGCTGCTTCTCTCAGGGGAGGCCTTCACCACCGACATCCGCAAGGAACTGCAGGAGTTCGACCTCCCCTACCTGCTCATCAACCGCCGCGTCAGGGGACTCAACCGATACATCATCCTCGACGACGAACGGGCCGCAAGACTGGCAGTAGATCACCTCATCGGACTGGGACACACTGCTATCGCGCACATCGCCGGTCCAGCAAACGCGGACACCGCACGCCGTCGCCGGGCCGGCTACGAACAGGCGATGAAGGCTGCGGGGCTGGGCGCCAAGGACATCAGCGTCATCGCGGCGGACTACACCCCCGAGGGTGGTGTACGCGCCATGGAGCAGGTGCTCTCCTCGAAGCGACGCCCCACCGCTGTCGTCGTCGCCAACATCGCTTCGGCGATCGGTGCCCTGCACGCGGCGCTCGCTATGGGACTGAAGGTCCCCGAAGAGCTGTCCATCGTCGCCATCCACGACTCTCCGCTTGCGGCGTTTCTCACCCCACCACTCACGACCGTGCGAATGCCCTTGCACGATCTCGGCTACCAGGCGGTGCAACTTCTTCTGGAGTCCAGCAGGACCAAGCCGCTTGAGCATGTCGTTGAGGGTCCGACCGAGCTCATCGTCCGATCCTCGACTGGGCCGGTGCCATCGACCACTGCCAGGCGTGGCCGCTGAGCGAGACCTCCGCGTCGATCTGGATTGGTCGGCGAGCATCGCCAGTTCGGCCAAACCGGCGACCGCGCGAAGCGACTTCGCGCACATCCCTTGACACCACCACTGGACTCGATCTATTTTTAGACAAACGTTTGATCTATATGAGGAGAATCGTGGGCGTGACCAGTTCGGAGCGTGACGTGGCCTGGTGGCCTCCCTTCAGTCGGGCTGACGAGGGCTCGTCACCGGATGGACCGCCAGTGCTCGTCCGTGGTGACGGAGTCTGGCTGGAGGCGCTGGATGGCCGACGGCTTCTGGACGGGGTCGGCGCGTTGGAGGCGATGGCGGTAGGCCATGGCCGGCAGCGCTTGGTCGATGTCGCGGCGAGACAGATGTCAGAGCTCGCGTTCCTCGACGTCTTCCGATACACGTCACTCCCCGCGCTGGGCCTTGCGGACAAATTGATAGACATCGCCCCTTCGGGCATGGATCGCGTGTTGTTCACTCCCGGAGGGTCCGAGGCTGTCGAGACGGCCCTGAAGCTTGCGCTGCAGTACCACTGGGTCCGCGGCGATCACGATCGCCGCCTGGTGATCTGCCGCAATGGCGCATACCACGGCGTCACCTTCGGTGCGATGAACTGCGATGGTGGGTACTACTCGACCCGGAACGACGTGTATCTCGGATCGACGCGATTCGGCGTCGTCGCCGAAGGGCCGGCAACCGGTGAGGGCTGGGGCATGGGCGCGCCGTACGCGGCCGGGGCACAGCAGTTCGCCGAGGCGATCGAGCGCGTCGGACCCCAGAATGTCGCCGCCGTGATCGTCGATCCGTGCGCGACGGCTTCGGGTGTGGCCGCCGCCCCACCAAGCGACCTGGTCGCCCTACGGGCCCTGTGCGATCAACACGGAATCCTGCTGATCGCGGACGAGGTCATCACCGGCTTCTGCCGGACCGGGACCATGTTCGCGAGCCAACTCGCCGACGTGACACCTGATCTCATGACGGTCTCCAAGGCCCTATCCAGCGGGTACATGCCGATCGGTGCAACCATCGTGAACGAACGCGTGACGACCGCGATCAACGATGCCGAGGGCCGTGACGCGGTATTCGCCCACGGTCACACGTATGGCGGGCATCCGGTCGCGTGCGCAGTCGCCTCCGAGAACATCGCGATTCTGGAAGAGGAACGACTTGACCTTGCTGCAGCGGCTCGCGGCCAGTACCTGCGCGCACGGCTCGGGGAACTGGCCACGCACGACACTTTCGTGGACGCGCGTGGTATAGGAATGCTGAACGGACTGGAGCTGTTGCCAGGCGGGGATGCGGATGCGGGCCGATTCGGCACGGCGGCGTCGGCGTGCGTGTGGCTGCGGAAGCGACTTCGTGACATCGGGCTCGTGACCCTCACCGTTCACCCCGGAAGAGTGTTCCTGCTAGCGCCCCCCCTGATCGTCTCCGAGGCCGAATTGGACACGCTCGTGGAGATGCTGGATCAGGGACTCAGCGACCTTGAGGCAGCCCGGTGATCGAGGCAACGGGAGCGCGGGTACCTGGATCGCCCGTGGCTTGGAGCGCCCAACTGGGGAGACGGATCCGCGATGACGACATCGACACCCTCGGTACCTCGAGTCTGACGCTGGCCGAGAGAGCCCTTGCGCGCGGGGACTTCGATGTTGCCGCCGACCTCATCGCGTACCAGCACGAGGAGATGACGCGGATCAACCAGGCCGTACTGACCTGGCTCATCGAGATCCTCGCGCGCCGTTCGCACCTTGCTGGCGCCTCCGAGGACGCAGCCCACGCCGAGGCAGCCTCGGTCGTCGCAGCCATGACCTCGTACGACGCAGGCGAAGGCGATCTGGCCGCAGCCCTTGCGGCGTGTGGATCCAGGCGGTCGAGCGAGGCCCAAGAGCGCGCAGAGCTGATGCGTATCCGGGTAGCTGCTGTTCACGACCTCCTTGTGTGGTGGACCCAGCAACTACTGAGCGATCTCGCGGAACGGCATGGTGAGGACGCCGTACTAGACGTGGTCGTCACGACCTACGAGACCCTGTGGGCAGTCCGGTATTCAACGTGGTACGACATGGAGCCGCTAGACCGGCTCCGGCTCTCGGTGGAGGGCATGCGGGGGCATCTGTCCGGGCCCAGACATCGTGGCGACGTGGGCATTGTCGAAGAAGCAGATGTCTACCGAATGGTGCTTGACCCCTGCGGCAGTTGTGGCGTCCTTCGGCGTGGAGACCCCGACAGTGGACGATCTCCAGGCTCCATCGCGGGGACCACCGAGGAGCATGACTGGGCGTATGGCCGGCTCGGGCTCGGGTGGTATGCCGTGCATTCGGCCATCGTTATGGAGTGGCTTCAGGTTCGCGATGGCAATCCACCCGTCCGTCCCCTCTTCGGGTGTGATCAGGACGGCCCCTGCACGTGGTTCATCTACAAGGATCCGAGCCGAGCAGTGCCAGCCGAGCCTTCGATGGCTGCTCTCTTCAAACGCCGACGCCCCAAGGCCTGACCTTGAGTCGATTTGGAAGTGCTGCGATGCCGGGTCCCGGGGGTCGGTGAGGGTGGCGCGATGAACCGTCATCGCCGTGGCAGACCGCCCGTCCAAGCTCCTGCGGCGTTCGCAGTGGCCTGGTCGGATACGTTCGGCCGCGGGATACGGCAGCAGGGGTCCACAGACCTGGGACGATCGACATTCGGCCTAGCGGCCGATGCAGCGGCCACTGGTGCATGGGAGGACGCGGAGGCACTTCTCGTCCACGCAATCGGCGAGGTCACGCGCGTGAACGCCGGTCTCCTCCAATGGGCAATCATCGTCCTCGAAACACGCACCGGCCCCGATGTCCGGGCCGCTTCGGCTATAGGGGCCCTGGGTAGCTTTCCTGCCGGCTTTGGTCCGCGAGCCTCCGCCCGACACGCCATCGACGCACACGACCCCGAGGCGTTCCACATACAGGTAGAGGCGGCTCTGACTGAAGTGCGGATCATCCATGACCAGTTCGTGTGGTGGATCCAGACTCTGCTGACCGAAGTGGCAAACACTCACGGGGAGGAGGCCGCAATCGAAGCGCTCCTTGAGGTCGATCGCCGCTTGTGGAGTGAGAAATTCGCGATCTGGGGAGAGCTTTCGCCGCAGGAACGACTGTGGCTCTCCGCAGAGACCGCCCGGGCGAATCTTGCCGGTCCACTACGAGACGGAGAGTTGAACATCGTTGAAACCGAGAGTGAATACCGAATCCGCCTCGCACCCTGTGGAGGATGCGGAGTTCTCAGGCAAGGCGACCCGAAGAGCGGCCGGCAGATGAACGAGATCTCTGGCCCGACTGTCCCGCTTCCGTGGCTCCCACGAGACCGACCAATGTCATGGTTCGCCGCCCACACCCCGCTGGTCATGTCGTGGCTGCAGGTGAGCGCGGGTCAGCAGCCCAGGCGGCCGGCACGGAACTGCGACTCAGCACTGCCGTGTGAATGGCTGATCATCAAATCCAACTCGGACGGGGCGCGACCCGGCCTCGGTCCGGCAAGCCCGGAACTTAGCCCGGAACGCACCTGACCGGGTGGGCCTCAACGGTCCTTGCTGATCCGGGAACCCTTTATTAGCAACACATTTCGGAAATCGAAGCGCGACCAGGTCCCTCCCCTAATCCGTAGGTTCGGGGTTCGAGCCCCCGGCGACCCGCTCTAATAGTTGTTGCGCTGCAACGACTTACCGTGATCTTGCCACGGACCGATGGAGTCCACTGTACCCATTGCTGTACCCATTGCTGTACCCATCTGTCGGCGACGATGATCCCAGTGATCATGGTGGTGGGGGTCGAGATCCTGCTGGTAGGCAACGGGATGTGCCGTTTCATACGGCGTTTCGGGCGTCGCTGGAACTGTACCCATTGCTGTACCCATCTCGGGTGGGTCAGGTGAGGTGGTCGGCGAGCCGTGCGAGGGCGGTGCGGCTCATGGTGAGGTCGGCGTGCTGGTACCGCTGGGTGGTCAGGGGCTGGGCGTGGCCGAGGATCGACTGGATCACGGTGACGTCGATCCCGAGGTCCATGAGCACGGTGGCGGTGGTGTGCCGGGCGGCGTGCAGGTGGGCTCGGGGCACGCCTGCACGTTGGAGGAGGGCATGCCAGGCCGTGAGGTCGTCGCGGGCGGGGATGGGTCCGCCATCGCCGGTCGACCACACCAGCCCGAAGGGGGAGGGGTCATGGCGCGTTGCCTCGCGGTGCCGCGTGAGGGCGTCGACGAGGTTCGGTGGCAAGGGAATGAGGCGTCTGCCGGCGGAGCTCTTGGGCCGGGCCAGGCATAGGCGCCCGCGCAGCGGGGTGTGCTCGAACCCGGCGGGCACGTCGAGCTGGCGGCCGGGGCAGGAGCCGGCCCGGGTCTTCCCGCATCCGGGGTCAGGTGGTCGGGGGTGGCAGCCGTGCCGGTAGCCCAGGGCCTGCAGCTGCCACGCGAGGTCCAGTGTCCCGGCGTCGAGGTCGACCCGGTCCCACTGCAACCCCAGGAGCTCCCCCTGCCGGGCCCCGGTCAGCAGTGCGGCGAGCCACCGGGAGTCCCGCGGATCGGTCCGGGAGGCGGCCAGGATCCGCCGGGCATCGCCGGCGGGCAGGGCGGTGCGCGGTGACGCGAGGGTGGGGGTGCGCACGAGCCGAGCGGCGTTGCGCCCGACGAGGCCTTCGCGCTCGGCGTCGGACAGGGCCGCGCGCAGCACCGGGTGCGCCTTGTTCGCCGCGGACACCGACACCGACGAACTGACCTGGTGGTGCATGGCCCGGACGTCGCCGGGGGTCAGCCGCGTCAGCCTGGTGCTGCCCAGGTTCGGGATCAGGTGCCGTCGAACGGTGGTCTCGTAGTCGCGCCACGTCGAGGGCCGGACGGTGGGCCGGGCGACGTCCTCGAGCCATCGGTGCAGCCACGCGGCCACGGTCAGCCCCTGCGGGACAGGCACGGCGGACGACGCCAGCTCGATGCGCGCCTGCCGCAGCGCAGTGAGCACCACGGTGCGGCTGCGGCCGGCGCACTGCCATCGCCGCCTCTTCCCATCCTCATCGCGCCCGGTCCCCAGTCGAGCGACCCACAGTCCGTCCGATGCCCGCTGGAACAGTGACCCGTCGCCGTACGGTCGCTGCCCGATCATGGAGCCTCCCTCGTCCTGCCGGTCACCGGAGCCGGTGCATCCGGTCCCGTACCTGCGTCAACGGTGTCCGGCGCGGCGGTGCCACTCATTGCGCCCGCGGAGCCAGGCCACGTCAGGCCCGGTGGGGGCGGGTGCGGGGTAGCCTTGGCGCATGTCGACGGCAACGGTGGCCCAGGCCGCTTGTGAGGTGCGGTCGATGCTGGACGGGGCTCAGCCCTCGGGTGAGGACCTGTGGCGGTTCGGGGTCCTGCAGCTGCTCGACGACTACGAGACCCTCACGCGCCATCAGGGAGTCCCGGCGGCCGCGACGGTGCTCGCCGGTGAGCCGCCGCGCACCGGCCACTCGGGAGTAGACGCCTCCTTCGCGGCTTTGGCGTGCTGGCTGGCCGACCGCGACGGGTGGACCGCTCCCGCCTGGGCGCGGGATCCCTCCCGGGTCGCCCGACCGTGGTGGTTCGTGTCCTCCTCGGCCTACGGGCGCGCCTGGGCGCTGACCCAGTCCCCCGGGCAGTTCCGCATCCGCGGGGTGTTCATCACCGACACCGCACTCCAGCGCGCATGACCATCTTCGATGCGGCCGCGATCCAGTCGTTGCTCGTGGCCCTCGACGAGCAGCTCGCGGCCCGCGGCACGACCGCCGACATCTACCTGGTCGGTGGGGCGGCGATCGCCCTGAGCTTCGATGCGGCACGGACCACCCGCGACCTCGATGCCGTGTTCGCCCCCACCAGCGAGGTGCGCGCCGCCGCCCGGAACGTCGCTGACCAGTTCGGGCTGGCCGAGGACTGGCTCAACGACGCCGTCAAGGGGTTCGTCCCGCCGGGAACCGACGCCGACCAGCGAGTCGTGTTCGAGTCCGCGCACCTGCGCGTCTGCGTGGCCGGCGCCGAGCACCTGCTGGCGATGAAGGTCGCCGCCGCCCGGGTGGAGCAGGATCGCGGCGATCTCGCCCTCCTCGTCGATGCCCTCGGCCTGAGTAGCGC
>JBAXSI010000057.1:0-16220 GCA_037130755.1 Actinomycetes bacterium | reverse complement strand
CACGTGGCAGACAAGACCCTGGTGATCGTCGAATCGCCCGCCAAGGCGAAGAAGATCGCTGGCTACCTTGGCCCTGACTACACGGTCATGGCCTCGGTCGGTCACGTCCGCGACCTTGCCTCCAAGGCCTCCGAACTGCCTGAGGCCGACCGCAAGAAGCCGTGGGCGAAGCTCGCCGTCGACGTCGACCACGACTTCGAGGCGCACTACGTGGTGCACGAGTCGAAGAAGAAGACGATCGCCGACCTGAAGCGGGCGCTGAAGGACGCGGACGAGCTCCTGCTCGCCACTGACGAGGACCGCGAGGGCGAGGCGATCGCCTGGCACCTCTTGGAGGTCCTGCGCCCGAAGGTTCCCGTTCAGCGCATGGTCTTCAACGAGATCACCCCCGAGGCGATCCGCGAGGCAGTGGCCAACACACGCGATCTCGACATGCAGCTCGTCCAGGCGCAGGAGACCCGTCGCATCGTCGACCGCCTCTACGGATACCCGGTGTCCGAGGTGCTGTGGAAGAAGATCGGCCGCGAGGCGAAGTCGGCAGGCCGCGTGCAGTCGGTGGCGGTCCGCCTCGTCGTCGACCGTGAGCGCGAGCGCATCGCCTTCCGCGCGGCTGGCTACTGGGACCTCGTCGGCACGTTCACCCCGGACGGCTTCGACGCGAAGCTGTCGTCCGTCGATGGTGTCCGCGTGGCCGGCGGTGGCGACTTCACACAGCAGGGTGCGCTGAAGAAGGACACTGTCGTCCTGCTCGACGAGTCGACGGCCCGCGAGCTCGCCTCGGGGCTTGCTGGTGCCTCGTTCACCGTCCGCTCGGTCGTGCAGAAGCCCGGCCAGCGGCAGCCGAAGGCGCCCTTCATCACCTCGACGCTCCAGCAGGAGGCATCCAGTCGCCTGCGGTGGGGCAGCCAGCGCACGATGCGGGTCGCGCAGTCGCTGTACGAGAACGGCTACATCACCTACATGCGTACCGACTCGGTGAACCTGTCCGAGCAGGCCTTGAACGCGGCCCGCACCCAGGCCCGCGAGCTGTACGGGCCGGAGTACGTCGCCGACCGTCCCCGCGTCTACCCGAGCAAGGTCAAGAACGCCCAGGAGGCGCACGAGGCGATCCGACCCGCCGGTGACTCCTTCCGCACGCCGGGCGAGGTCTCGCGCGAGCTGAATCCCGACGAGTTCGCGTTGTACGACCTCATCTGGAAGCGCACTGTCGCCTCGCAGATGGCCAACGCCCGCGTTGCCACCACGACCGTCAAGCTCGGCGCGCTCGCCGCCAACGGCCGGGATGCCGAGTTCACCGCGTCCGGCACCGTCATCGTCTTCCCCGGATTCCTGGCGGCGCTCAAGGACATTGCCGAGGAGCCGACCAACGGCGACGCTGACGACGACCGCGAGCGCGAGCTGCCCGACCTTCGCGAGGGGCAGTCGGTCACCGCCACGTCGCTCGATCCGATCGGGCACATCACGTCGCCGCCGCCGCGCTACACCGAGGCGAAGCTGGTCGCCAAGCTCGAGGAGCTCGGCATCGGGCGCCCGTCGACGTACGCGTCGATCATGTCGACGATCATCGACCGCGGCTACGTGTGGAAGAAGGGCTCCGCCCTCGTGCCGTCCTTCACCGCGTTCTCGGTCGTGCGTTTGCTGGAGGAGCACTTCACGGCGCTCATCGACTACCAATTCACCGCGAACATGGAGGACGTCCTCGACCTCATCTCCATCGGCGAGGCCGACAAGGTCGCGCAGCTCGAGGCGTTCTGGCGCGGCGGACAAAGCGTCAGCGGTGACTTCCCAGGGGTGAAGCCGCTCACCGAGGACCTCGGCGCGATCGATGCCCGCGGCATCGCCACCACGCCGATCGCGGGCACCGATGCCGTCCTGCGCGTCGGTCGCTACGGCGCCTACGTGGAGCGCGGCGAGGAGCGGGCCAACATCCCGATCGACCTCGCACCCGATGAACTCACCGCCGAGATGGCCGAGAAGCTGCTGAGCGAGCCCTCGGGTGACCGTGAGCTCGGCGTTGATCCCGACACGGGCCTCACGGTGCTGTCCAAGTCCGGTCGCTACGGGCCTTACGTCACCGAGGTGCTGCCGGAGGGATCGCCGAAGTCGGCGAAGCCTCGTACCGCGTCACTGTTCGCCTCGATGACGCCGTCGACCGTCACGCTCGAAGAGGCGCTGCGGCTGCTGAGCCTGCCGCGCGTCGTCGGCACCGACCCAGCCGACGGCATCGAGATCCTGGCGCAGAACGGTCGCTACGGTCCCTACCTCACCAAGGAGAAGGACTCGCGCTCGCTCACCGGCGAGGAGCAGATCTTCACGGTGACCCTCGACGAGGCGCTGGCGATCTTCGCCCAGCCGAAGCAGCGTCGCGGACAGGGTCAGGCCAAGCCGCCACTGCGCGAGCTCGGCAACGACCCGACCACCGGCAAGCACATGGTCATCAAGGACGGCCGATTCGGACCGTACGTCACTGACGGCGAGACCAACGCGTCCCTGCGCACGGCCGATGATCCGGCGACCATCTCGGTCGAGCGGGCCAGTGACCTGCTGTCCGAGCGTCGCCTGAAGGAGTCGCTCGAGGGCGGGGCGCCGAAGAAGACGACCCGTCGTGTCGTCAAGCGCGGTGCGGCGAAGAAGACGGCGGCCAAGAAGACCGCAGCGAAGAAGACCGCAGCGAAGAAGACGGCGGCCAAGAAGACCGCAGCGGCCGGATCGCGCTGACCATGCCGGACGCTCGCGGCTTCTTCATCGCGTTCGAAGGAGGCGAGGGTGCGGGCAAGTCGACGCAGGAGCGACTGCTCGCCGATGCACTCAGTGGTCTCGGCCTCACCATCGTTCGTACCCGCGAGCCGGGTGGAACGCCGGCCGGCGAGGCGATGCGGCACGTGGTTCTCAGTCCAGAGTTCGCCGGGCTCGACCCGCGTGCAGAGGCGCTGCTCTTCGCAGCTTCCCGCGGCGAGCACGTGGCGCGTGTCATCCGGCCGGCGCTCGAGCGCGGCGACATCGTCATCTGCGATCGATACCTCGACTCGTCCGTCGCCTACCAGGGCCACGGCCGCGACCTGGGATCCCAGCACGTGCGCGACCTGAGCCTGTGGGCGACCCGAGGGCTCCTGCCGAACTTGACGGTCCTGCTCGACATCGATCCCGAGGTGGGACTCTCGCGGGTGTCCGACCCCGACCGGCTGGAGGCAGAGCCGCTTGCGTACCACCAGCGGGTTCGCGACGCATTCCGCGTGATCGCGGCCGACGAGCCGGAGCGGTATCTCGTGCTGGACGCGACCCGTTCACCCGAGGAGCTCGCCGCTGACATCCTCGAGCGGGTTCGGCTGGAGCTGGATCGCGCACGATGAACGGCATCTGGGACCGGCTGGTGGGCCAGCAGCACGTCGTGGACGAGCTGTCGCACGCGGTAGCGGATGCGGGGAAGATCGTCATGGGCGAGCACGGCCCTGCGATGACGCACGCGTGGTTGATCACCGGCCCGCCCGGCTCCGGCAGGTCAACCGCCGCAACGTCGTTCGCTGCCGCCCTGGTGTGCCCGGAGGATGGCTGCGGAGTGTGTGAGGCGTGCCGCACGGCACCTCTCGGTGGACATCCGGACGTCAACGTCGTCTCCACTGACACGCTGAGCTACAAGACCGATGATGCGCGCGACCTGGTGCTCAAGTCGGAGATGTCACCGATCAAGAGTCACTGGCATGTCATCGTCATGGAGGACGCCGACCGGCTGACCGACACCGCTGTGAACGTGCTGCTGAAGTCGCTGGAGGAGCCGCCCCCGCACACGGTGTGGGTGCTGTGCGCACCGAGCGTTGAGGACGTCCTTCCGACGATCCAGTCGCGGACGCGGCACGTCCCGTTGCGCACACCGTCGACGGCCGACGTGGCGCAGTTGCTCATCGACAACTATGGCGTCGACGTCGCGATGGCATCCTTCGCGGCGCGCACGTCGCAGGGTCATATCGGTCGCGCGCGGGCGCTCGCGAGGGACGAGCATGCGCGGCTGCGGCGGCAGGAGGTCATGCGCATCCCGTTTCATCTCTACGACGTGCCCGCGTGCTTCACCAATGCGGCGAGCCTGCTCGGTGCCGCGGAGGAGGACGCGAAGGCCATCACCGATCCGATCGACGATGCCGAGAACGCCAACCTCGGTGCGCAGTTCGGTGCAGGCGAGGGAGCGATGCGCAGCAACATCAAGCGGCTCTCCGCGGCAGCCACGAAGGAACTGGTTAAGAAGCAGAAGACGCGCCGGACGCGGACCATTCGTGATCAGGTCGATCGAGCGCTCCTGGACCTGATGGGCCTGTACCGCGATGTGCTCGCCATCCAGTTCGACAGCGACGTCACCCTGATCAACGAGGAGATGCGACCGCAGCTGGCCCAGTTGGCATCGCGATCCACGGCCAACGACACCGGCCGCCGACTGCAGGCCCTCGCCTACACGCGCCTGCAGATTGAGGCGAGTGTGGCGCCGCAACTGGCGTTGGAGTCGTTGATGGTGGAGCTCAAGGACCCCTGGATCCGCACCGCCGTCATCTAGCCCCGACGTCAGCTACAACTGCCCACTCAGCGTGGTGGCAGCGGCCGATGTCGTCGCCTTGGGGGTGGTGGGCAAGGATGACTGCGCCCACACCGGGAGGTCGTCGCAGAATTCATGAGAGGACCGGCATGGGGCAGCAGGGCATTCGCATCGGCATCATCGGGGTGGCGGCCGGAGCGGTCCTCCTGGCCGGTTGCTCGTCGGGGGCGTCCAGCGGCCCATCAAGCGCAACAACCGCGCCGTCATCGAACAACTCCGTGGCCACGAGCGCGGCGCCCCTCGACGAAGTGGCCGCTCAGGCCGCGGCTTTCGCCGCGCTCCCGCCCGCCGACCAGGAGTCCCAGCTGGCCGCGACGAGCAGCGCTGCCGAACTCGCTCTGCTGCCCAAGTCCGACGCCGCGGCCTACAACGCCATGACCGCCGCACTGATCACACAGGCACGGGCTTACGCGGGCGACCCCAACTTCGGCAAGTTCGGCGCAGGGCCGGTCCGTGCTGCTGACGGCGGTTTCGGTGGCATGACATTCGCCGGTTGGGTGATATCAGGGATTGCCGTCTCCGCCGCGCTCAACGCGACGGACGGAATGAAGGCTGGAGCGCCGGCGGCATCGAATACGACGAAAGACTCATCCACCAGTGGGACCAGCGAGTTGACGGTCGGCGGCACGTCCGGCAATGCGACGATCGACTGGACGATGACGTCGAAGGAGAAGGGGCTCGCGGGCAGCCTGCGCCTCAAGGGTGACATCAATCCGTGCCCCGATGTCGGCGGACGTTTCACGGCGAAGGTGTCGCTCGAAACCAACGGAGCGAGTGACAACGGTGGCGGCAATTCGTCGTCGACCGTCTCCATCGACCTCCAAGGCCTCGTCGACGAAAGTGCGGCCATCGTCGGTTACGAGACGACCTCCAACACACGCGCGTCATCCGGTGCGCGTGGCCAGGTCGCGGACGTGACGTCCACCACCACGACGGTCGGTGGAGAGATCACTGCTGCCACGCGTGGCGCCAACGCGGCGCCTGGCACTGCAGTGGACGGCCAGCAGTGGGCGAACCTGGGGCAGATGACGGAGCTGATGGTCGTCCAGAACCTCATTGATGCGATTAGGAAGAGCATCGAGTCGGGTCGCTGCGTAACCCTGAACACGCCGACGAACCCGGCGAAGACAAAGGGCCTGAAGCCGTCCACGGCTGTGTCGATCTCCGCGCAGCCGCGCAGCAAGGTCGATGGCAAGCCGACCGGCGGGACGGTCACCGGGAAGTTGAACGGCGGCTCCTCGCTTAACCCCGCTGGCAGTCCGGTGCCTGCCGACGCCACGTTCGCTTACGTGGCACCCGACAAGGAGGACGAGCGTGCGACGGTGTCGCTGGAGGCTCGCTCCCTTCGCGGCGTGGGCAAGGCGGAGGTGCCGTTCGACACCGTCGTGCAGCGCGGCTGGACCATCGGCGGGCCGCAGGGTCCGTACAGCTTCTTCGGCAAGAGCTGCGGTAGCGCGGCCGGCCCGTGGGTGATCACCTACACGCTCGAGGGGATCCCGCAGCTGAAGGGCGGCGGTGTCATCAAGTTCACCTACCCCGTCGAGCTGGATCCGCAGGACACCGGAAACTCGACCAAGACCACCGGCACCGACAGGGGCGAGCTCAAGGCGGTCGGCCTCCCTGGAGGGGTGCGCTTCGATGGCCCGGCTGTCTCGAAGCTGACCGCGTGGAACAGCAAGTTCAAGATGAGGATCAAGACGAGCGGCACCGCCACCGGCTATGCCCGCGGCAAGCAGCGCACCCGCGCCGAGAGCACGGACACCTTCGACTTCGTCGTCACTCCCGCCGGTCCGGAGTCCTGTCCCACGAAGTGACGCCCGACCGTCCGATGCCTCCTAGACGCGAGTGGGCAGTTGTGGCTGGGATTCCTTGGCGGAAACCAGCCACAACTGCCCACTCGGCGGGGTGTTGGTGCGGGGTGTTGGTGCGGGGTGTTGGTGCAGGGTGTTCGTGCGGGGAAAGCTGTTCGGACTACTTGTGGCCGGGGCCGTTGTCGGCGCCGTGGCCGCCGCGGACGTCGTTGACGTTGTGGCCGGCCGGGTTGTCGGCGCCATTCTTGGCGAAGGCGATCGACGGGGTGGCCGCGGCCAGGCCGACGGCAACGAGGGTGGCGGCAACTACGCGGGTGGTACGGGACAGCGTCATGGTGTTTCCTCTCGGTCGGGCCCGGTCTGTCCGGGCATCGCAACCATCGCCCAGGGTTGGTCGTAGTCGCCATAGTGCTTGTGTCGCAACCAATTTGAGGGGGAGTCGTACGACTGCCCCTTACCCCGGCTTAACGATGCCGGGCTGTGCCGTTTACCGGCTGGGGCTTAGGCCCTCGGCAGAAGAGGCGGGGAAACTGGGGGCTACGAACTGCGCGTGTTCGATCACGGCTGTGTCCGGTGCGCCTGGGAGAAGGCCGTGAGATCGGTGGCGCGATCCTGTGAGTCCAGAACTCAGACGAGCGCGGGGTGTCGACTTCACCGGAGGAGTTGGTGAGCGGAGCGGGGTGTCTTACAGGGAGTCCATTGTTTGACCCAGTCCAAAATCGCCCACTACAGTCGGTACGTGCCTGCAGACCCGGCTGACCTCCTGCGCCAGCACGGTGTCCAGGTCACCGCACAACGATTGGCGGTCCTGCGAGCGGTGTCGGCGCACCCGCACTGCAGCGCGGACCTAGTGACCGATGTCGCCCGGGCCGAGATCGGCGCCATCTCCCGGCAATCGGTGTACGACGCACTCGCGGTACTCGTTGACGTTGGCCTGCTTCGACGCATCCAGCCTGTCGGCTCGCCGGCCCGCTTCGAGGACCGGGTCAGCGACAACCACCACCACTTGATCTGTCGCCGCTGCGGTCGCGTCGTCGATATCGACTGCGCTGTGGGCTCCGCACCGTGCCTAACCGCAGTGGACGACATGGGCTACGAGATCGACGAGGCTGAGGTCGCCTACTGGGGCCGCTGCCCCGACTGCCTTGCGGAGGCTCACGATTCGCTTGACACGAATAGTTCCCTTGCCTGACTTCCAGGCGCTAACCACAGGAGAGGTCACGATGGACGACGAGAGCAAGTGCCCGATGCATGGGCAGGAGACGGGCGGTACGCAGAACCGGGACTGGTGGCCGAACCAGTTGAACCTCAGGGTTCTCCAGCCGAACCAGCCCGCAGCCGACCCGATGGGCGCAGATTTCGACTATGCCGCGGAGTTCGCGACCCTCGACCTCGCCGCCGTCAAGACCGACCTCCGCGCGCTGATGACGGACTCGCAGGAGTGGTGGCCGGCTGACTATGGGCACTACGGCCCCTTCTTCATCCGCATGACGTGGCACGCCGCGGGCACGTACCGAACGATCGACGGGCGCGGCGGCGGCGGGACTGGCATGCAGCGCTTCGCGCCGCTCAACAGCTGGCCGGACAACGTCAGCCTCGACAAGGCGCGCAGGCTGTTGTGGCCGGTCAAGCAGAAGTACGGCCAGAAGATCTCCTGGGCCGACCTTCTCATCCTCACCGGAAACGTCGCCCTGGAGTCGATGGGCTTCGCCACCTTCGGCTTCGGCGGCGGGCGCGCGGACGTCTGGGAGCCCGACGACACCTACTGGGGTACCGAGGCCGAGTGGCTCGGGGACAAGCGTTACAGCGGCGACCGCGACCTTGAGAACCCCCTGGCCGCCGTACAGATGGGCTTGATCTACGTCAACCCGCAGGGGCCGAACGGCACTCCCGATCCGATGGCTTCGGCGCGCGATATCCGCGAAACCTTCAGCCGGATGGCCATGAACGATGAGGAGACCGTGGCGCTCGTTGCGGGCGGCCACACCTTCGGCAAGATGCATGGGGCGGGCGATCCGGACGAGTACGTCGGCCCAGAGCCCGAGGCGGCGCCCATTCAGCAGATGGGCTTGGGCTGGAAGAGCACCTTCGGCACGGGCTCAGGTGAGTACACGATCAGCAGCGGACTGGAGGGCGCCTGGACTGCCACGCCCATCACCTGGGACAACAGCTACCTCGAGACCCTGTTCGCGTACGAGTGGGAGTTGACCAAGAGCCCCGCGGGTGCCCAGCAGTGGATCCCGAAGGACGGCGCCGCAGCAGAGTCCGTCCCCGATGCGCACAATCCCTCGAAGCGGCATGCCCCGGTCATGACGACCGCGGACCTGGCGTTGCGAGTGGATCCGATCTACGAGCCGATCTCCCGTCGCTACCTCGCCGATCCTGAAGAGTTCGCCGCCGCGTTCGCGCGGGCCTGGTTCAAGTTGCTGCACCGCGACATGGGCCCGAAGTCGCGCTACCTCGGCCCAGAGGTCCCGGCGGAAGAGCTCATCTGGCAGGACCCTGTCCCCGTTGTCGATCACGCGCTCGTCGACGCGCAGGACATCGCCCAACTGAAGGACAAGCTGCTGGCCTCGGGACTGACGGTCTCCCAGCTGGTCTCGACCGCCTGGGCGTCGGCGGCCACGTTCCGCGGCACAGACAAGCGAGGCGGCGCCAACGGAGCCCGCATCCGGCTGGAGCCGCAGAAGGCATGGGAGGTCAACGGTCCAGCTGAGTTGGCTACGGTACTGGGCACTTTGGAGGGCATCCAGGCGGAGTTCAACGCCGACCAGTCCGGCGGGAAGAGCATCTCCCTTGCCGACCTGATCGTGCTCGGGGGCTGCGCTGCCGTCGAGAAGGCCGCTCAGGCCGCCGGCGCCGACGTGCAGGTGCCCTTCACGCCGGGGCGCACGGATGCCTCACAGGAGCAGACCGACGCGGAGTCCTTTGCCGTGCTTGAGCCCACGTTCGACGGGTTCCGCAACTACCTGGCCAAGGGACACCCGACGCGGGCGGAGCAACTGCTGGTCGAGCGAGCTGCTCTGCTCACCTTGTCCGCCCCCGAGATGACGGTGCTGGTGGGCGGGATGCGGGCCCTCAACGCGAACGCGGGCCACACGGCCCTTGGGGTCCTCACCGAACGGCCGGAGGCATTGACCACCGACTTCTTCATCAACCTGCTCGACATGGGCACGACGTGGAGTCCGATCGACGAAGACGAGGAGGTCTTCCAGGGCAGCAACCGCAAGACGGGCGAGGCCACGTGGACCGCGAGCCGGGTCGATCTGGCCTTCGGCTCGAACTCGGTGCTGCGCTCGCTCGCGGAGGTCTACGCCAGCGCTGACGCGCAGGAGAAGTTCGTGCGCGACTTCGTGAGTGTCTGGAACAAGGTCATGATGCTGGATCGGTTCGATCTGGCCTGATGCGGCCAACAAGGCACCGTGCGGGTCGAGGTTCGTCGGCTCGCACGGTGCCTTGTGCCTTACAGTTCGGCGGCCTTCTGCAGTCCGTGCGCGTAGGCGAGCATGGCATCGACGGCCGGGCCAAGGATCGCTTCGGTGCTCCGCGCGTAGTCCGGAGCAGCGAGCAGGCGTGCAGCCGCAGCAAGGAGCTCGTCGTACTTCTCGCAGCCCTGGGCGAGTCTGCTGCGCACCTGCTCGGCGGACTTCGCAGCCGACGTCGCGGCAGAGGTGCCGGGCAGCTCGCGCTGCATCTGGTCGAGAACCAGCAGTCGCTCGCAGAGTGCGGTCAGCGGCCCCGCGGCCTCCAGATCGGCGCGCCGCAGTTCCTGGCCGGATCCCGGATACAGGCGATCGAGTTGCGGGGTCATGTTGACGATCTGGACGCGCACGGAGGAGAAGCGGGCGACTTCCGCAGCACCGACCGCGCCGCGCGGCAGCACCGGGGGCGCGGCAACGGGATCGATGATGATCGGCGGCGGACCCACGTGCCGGAGCTTGCTGCGGGCGCGCACGGACACGAACAGCCCGACAGCAGCGCTCCCGAGCCACATCCACGCTGGCCCGGGGAACGACCCGCCCGTCGCGGACGTCACAACATCCATGAGCCCTGCCGCGCCGCCGACCCCGGCGACCGCGGCTCCTCCGGTCATCTCCGACTTCAGGCTCTGCACCCGTGACGTGTGCTTGCGCACGGCCGTCCGGTTAGCGGCGAGCGCCTTGCGGTGCTCCAGTTCGAGCGCGCGATTGGCGCCGCGCGACCCGCTGCCGGTGACCGACCGGAATGCGTCGACCATGTCGAGGCCCTTGGCCATGGCCCGCTCGATGCGGGCGGCCAGCTCGGCGGGGTCGGGGCGCGACTTGCTCACCGATATACGGTACGGCTCATGAGGGCCGGCCGTCAGATCAGTGTCGCCCTGGGGTCCCTTCTCGTGCTGGCGGCGTGCAGCAGCGGATCGGCCAGCGACGTCGTCCCACCGACCCGCCCCTCGATCGCGCCCACGGTCAGCCTCCCGCCGCTGCCGTCCGCCTCGCCCTTGGAGTCGGTGACCCGCCAGCCCGATCCCTCCACAGAGCCGGCACCCGACCTGACCGCCTTCTACGACCAGGACGTCACGTGGCACAACTGCGGCGCCGCCGACTGCACCACCATCACGGTGCCGCTGGACTACTCCCAGCCGGACGGGGCGACCGTGAAGCTCGCCGCTGCGAGGGTGAAGTCGACGGGCGACTCGATCGGGACGCTCTTCGTCGATCCGGGCGGCCCGGGCGGAAGCGCCGTGGACTACGCGCGAGCGGCGAAGCAGATCGTCAGCGAGGACGTCCGCAAGCACTACGACGTCGTCGGCGTCGACCCGCGCGGGGTCGGCCTGAGTGATCCGGTGCGCTGCCTGACAGACGACCAGACCGACGAGATCCTCGCCGTCGACGGCACGCCGGACTCTCCCCAGGAGGAACAGGCGACCATCGACGCGTCCGCGGTGGTCGAGCATGGCTGCGAGAAGAAGGGCGGCCTGCTCTACCAGCACATGGGCACGGCGGATGCGGCACGCGACCTCGACATCGCCCGCGCCGTCGTCAACGACGACACCTTCAACTACCTCGGCAAGTCGTACGGGACGATGCTGGGCGCGACGTACGCGGAGCTCTTCCCCGATCGGGTCGGGCGCATGGTGCTCGATGGAGTGCTGCCGGCGAACCTCGACCTCGTGCAGATCACGAAGGGCCAGGCCGACGAGTTCGAGGTTGCGTTGCGGCACTTCGTCGAGGACTGCCTGGGCAGCAGCGACTGTCCCCTGTCCGGAACTCCGGACGAGGCCATCAAGCAGGTCCAACAGTGGCTCGCGAGTCTGGACTCCGTCCCGCTGGTGTCAGGAAGCCGGGAGTTCAACGAGCCGCTTGCCACGTATGCGGTGCTGTCGTACCTGTACTTCCCGGCCAACGACTACCCCGCACTGCGCGGCGCGCTTGCATCAGCGATGAATGACAAGGACGCCGGGCCGATGCTGGCGTTGCTCGACGCTCGGATCGACCGAGGTCCGGAGGGGCACTACATCTCCAACAGCACCGACGCGTTCTATGGCGTGACGTGCCTGGACCGTCCGTTCACCGGCACGGTCAACGACGTGAAGAAGTACGCCAAGGAGTGGGCGGCGACAGCGCCGACCTTCGGGCCCTCCCTGGCCTGGGGCCTGCTGCCGTGCCAGGACTGGCCGGTGGTCGGTGACCCGATCAGCGAGACGAAGGCCAAGGGCAGCAACCCGATCCTCGTGGTCTCGAGCAGCCACGACCCGGCCACGCCGTACCAGTGGGGCGTCGACCTGGCGTCCACTCTCGATAACGGGCACCTGCTGACCAACGACGGCTGGGGGCACACCGCGTACCACGCGAACGGCAACTGCATCTCCCGTGCGGTGGATGCCTACCTGCTGGCCGGGACGTTGCCCGCCGACGGGACCGTCTGCTCCTGAGCGGGGTGTCCGCCCAGAGCGAACCTGGGCCGAACGTGTTTGCACGTTCAACTACTGCTCCGTTAGGTTTACCTAACTCCGTCTGAGAACTACGCTATTCAGACAAATCACCCCATAAGGGAGCACGGCATGGCCACGTTGGACCCCACCGAGAACCCCGACGTCGACGTCGCCCTTGAGGCTGAGTCGATCGCCCACGGCATCAGCGAGCCGGACCCGCGTCGCTGGAAGGCCCTGATGGTCATCGCGATCGCGCAGTTGATGGTCGTCTTGGACGCGTCCATCGTGAACATCGCGCTGCCGTCGATGCAGGCCGATCTCGGGATCTCCGACGCCGATCGTCAGTGGATCGTCACGGCCTACACGCTGACCTTCGGCAGCCTGCTGCTTCTCGGTGGTCGCATCGCCGACTACCAGGGCCGCAAGAAGGTCTTCATCGTCGGCCTGCTCGGCTTCGCGTTCGCATCCGCGCTGGGTGGCCTCTCGCAGTCGCAGGCGACACTCTTCGCTGCTCGCGGACTGCAGGGGCTCTTCGCTGCGCTGCTCGCCCCCGCGGCGCTCTCGCTCATCACGGTCACGTTCACCGAGTCCAAGGAGCGCGCGAAGGCGTTCGGCGTCTACGGCGCGATCTCCGGCGGCGGCGCGGCCATCGGACTGGTGCTCGGCGGGCTGCTCACGCAGTACGCGTCGTGGCATTGGACGCTCCTGGTCAACGTGCCGATCGCCCTGATCGCCGTCGCCCTCGCGATTCCGTACGTGCGTGACTCACGCGCCGAAGGCAACACCAAGTACGACATCCCTGGTGCGATCGCCTCGACCACCGGGCTGTTCTGCCTCGTGTTCGGCATCACCAAGGCCGAGACCGACGGCTGGGGGAGCCAGTCAACGGCCATGTTCCTGGGGATCTCCGTACTGCTCCTCTTCGTCTTCTTGTTCATCGAGTACCGGTCGAGCCACCCGCTGCTGCCGCTGCGCATCGTGCTGAACCGCAACCGCGGTGGCGCCTACCTGGCGTCGTTCTTCGTCGGAATCGGCATGTTCTCGATGTTCTTGTTCATCTCGTACTTCTTCCAGGCCGTGCTCGGCTACTCGCCGCTCACGTCAGGCCTGCTGTTCCTGCCGTTCTCCGCGGGCGTCATCATCTCCGCGGGCATCGCCAGCCAGCTGCTGCCTCGCTTCGGCCCGCGCTGGGTGACGTTCACCGGCTTCCTGCTCGCCACGGCGGGCATGGCGCTGTACCTGCGTCTGGGCGCAGACTCGACGTACGCTCCGAACATCCTGCCCTCGATCATCTTGATGAGCCTGGGCATGGGCCTGATCTTCGTGCCACTGTCGGCGACGGCGCTGTTCGGTGTCGGCAACCACGACGCGGGTGTCGCCTCGGCTGTGCTCAACACCGCACAGCAGATCGGCGGCTCGATCGGCATCGCGTTCCTCAACACGATCGCGGCGTCGGCGACGACGGCGTTCATCCTGGACAACTCCCTCCAGGGACCGACTCCCGACGCGTTGGTTCACGGCTTCACGACCGCGTTCATGTGGAGTGTGGGCATCATGATCGTCGCCGCCCTGACGTGGGTCACCCTCGTGAACATGACGAAGAAGGACATGGCGGCGCGAGACGCTGTTCCCGCTGCGCTCTAGTCATCCAGCACCGCTCCGGACCCCTGCCGCCCCCTCGGTCAGGGGTCCGGAGCGTTTTCGTCGTTATCGTTGGTGTCACAGCAGTGCTTCGCTTCGAAGGCAGGCCGGCATGGGCAGTGTGTTCCGACGCCACGTGATCGTCGCGGCCATCGTCGGCCTCGTCGGCGCCGCCTTCCTCTTCTTCGTCTTTCCTCACGGCCTTGCCCCGACGTTGGCCTGGGACGCGGCGGCGATCACCTTCCTCGTGCTCACCTGGCGGCACATCTGGCCGCTCGACGCAGAGGCGACTCAAGCGCAGGTCGGCCCCGAGGCGCCTACTCGGACGACGACGGACCTCGTGGTTCTCACCGCCGCGGTGCTGAGCCTGGTCACGGTGATCGGCGTGCTCTTCCGTGAGACCTTCGTCGGCGGGCTGCCGGACGAGTGGCGCGCCGTCCTCGGCGTGCTGGCGGTCGTGCTCGCGTGGTGCGTGGTCCACACCGTCTACACGTTGAAGTACGCCCGTCTGTACTACACCGACCCCGCTGGCGGATTCGACTTCAACGGCAAGGAGCCGCCGTCCTACTCCGACTTCGCCTACATCGCGTTCGGCGTGGGCATGGCCTTCCAGGTCGCCGACACCAACACGCAGTCGAACCTCGTACGACGGACCGTGCTGGCGCACGCGCTGCTGTCGTTCCTGTTCGCCACCACGATCGTGGCTGTGACCATCAACCTGATCGCGGGCCTGAAGCCCTAGGTCGCGTGGGTCGACGCGTAGGCGTCGATCTCGGCGAGCACGCGCTGCTTCACGTCTGCCTCGGCGAAGGACGCGCGCACGGACTCACGTGCCAACTCGGTGAGTTCGGCGGCATCGAGGCCGAACACATCGTGGGCAATGACGTACTCCCGGTTGATGTCGGTGTCGAACATGCCGGGGTCGTCGGTGTTGAGGGTGAGGCGAACGCCGGCCTTGCGAAGGACGTTGAACGGGTGCTCGTCGAGACTGGCCACCGCGCGAGTTCGCACGTTCGACGTCGGGCATACCTCGAGAGCGATGCCGCGATCGGCGAGCTCGGCCATCAGTTCGGGATCCTGGGCTGCGGCGATGCCGTGGCCGATCCGTTCGGCGTGGAGGTGGTCGAGACTGTCGCGGATCGTCTGCGGCCCGGTGGTCTCGCCGGCATGCGGGACGCTGTGCAGGCCGAGGGCGAGCGCGCGATCGAAGTAGGGCGCGTAGCGCGGACGGGACCCGACCAGCTCGGGCCCGCCCAGGCCGAAGCCCACACTGCCTTCGGGCAGATGCCGTTCGGCCCAGGCCACCAGTCGCTCCGCCCCTTCGAGACCGTCAGCACCGTTGATGTCGTAGACGTAGGCGAGCTCGACGTCATGCACTGCGCGCACGGCGACACGTCCGAGCTCGAGTGCCTCGCGAAGGTCTGCCGGGGCGATGCCAGCCTTGAGATGGCTATCCGCCGTGACGGTCACCTCGGCGTAGCGCACGTTCATGGGGGCGAGGTCGCGGCCGAGCCCGACCACGAGGGCCTGCACGTCATCGGCCGACTTCACGAGCTGGTTCACATGGGAGTACACCTCGAGGAAGTGGATGAAGTCGGTGAACTCGTAGAAGGCACGCAGTTCCGACTCGCCCGTGGGAACGCCCTCCTGGGGGTGGCGCCGGGCCAACTCGAGGACCGTCTCGACCGACGCGGCACCCTGCAGGTGCAGGTGCAACTCCGCCTTCGGGAGCCCTCCCACGAAGGCGGACATGTCCCGTGGATCGACCATCTGCGGACTGTACCGAGGGCTCCCGGGGGTGGCCGCGGGCCGTCGCGAGGCCGTGCCGGGGGCACCAGCGGGACCTTGTAGCATTGGCAGGCTTCCGACGAAGGCCGCAAGGAACCACGTGGGAAGCACGCCGCCTTAGCTCAGTGGTAGAGCAACGCACTCGTAATGCGTAGGTCCGGGGTTCAAGTCCCCGAGGCGGCTCCGGCCGAAACCCGTTGCAACGCAACGGGTATTCGTGTTCTCTGGATCACTTCCCTGTGCCCGATATCGACGTAATGTCTGATTCTTAGCACTACTGCTATGCACTGCGATGCGAATCTCGGTCCCGAACCCGGATGCGTGTGCACTAGAACGCCGTTGATTGCAGTGCATGCAGCACTCTCTAGTGCATGCACCCTGAATGACGGACCCTGCTGGCGTTGTGGGATTCCTACAAAATGTCCCTCACACAAAGACCGATACGGGCCCCACAGCGAGGAGCCCGTATCGGCGTGAGTTCGATCGGAGG
>JBAXSI010000056.1:0-16273 GCA_037130755.1 Actinomycetes bacterium | reverse complement strand
GGGGCTGGACGCCGACTCGGTCGTGGGGTGAGATGTCCCTTATGACCGAAACCAAGTTCGCACCCGGCCTGCCCTGCTGGGCTGACATCTCCCCGACGGACATGGACGCCGCCCGGGCGTTCTACGCCGCCGTCCTGGGATGGGACATCCCACCCGGCAACGCGGCCTTCGGCGGTTACAGCACCGCGTCGGTCGGCGACGCCGGAACGGCTGGCTTCATGCCCAGCGACGGCTCGGCCCCCACCGCGTGGACGCTCTACTTTGCCAGTGCCGATGCCGACGAGACGTCCGCGGCCATCGTCGACAACGGCGGCACCGTCCTCGTCCCGACCATGCAGGTGGGTGACTTCGGCAGCATGGTCATCGCCGCCGATCCCTGTGGGGCGGTGTTCGGCGTGTGGCAGGCCGACACCATGATCGGCTTCGAGGTCGTTGGTGCTCCGGGTGGCTTCGCGTGGTGCGACCTGCGCAGCAGCGACCCCGATGCGGCGCGGGACTTCTACGCAGCGGTATTCGGCTATTCCTACACCCCCATGGAGATGGCCGGTCCCGCATACGCGACGTTCGCGCTCGGGGCCGACGGCGCACCCGCGGGCGGCATCGGCGACATGATGGGCGCCCCCGACGGTGTCCCGTCGCACTGGCTGGTCTACTTCGCCGTTGACGACGCCGGCGAGGCCGCCGCACAGGCTGGCGAGCTCGGCGGAGCGGTGCTCACGGAGCCGTTCGACTCACCGTTCGGGCGCATGGCCCCGATGACCGACCCGTTCGGCGCAACGTTCTGGACAGTCCAGCTCCCCGCCGAGTAGGTCCACCTCCCCGCCGAGAGCTAGGGCGTGGTAGTGAAATGGCCGCGGATGCGGCGCTTTCACTACCACGCCCTAGTTCTCGCGGGGGTGATCGCCGCCGCGGATCTGGTCGACGGCGTGCCCGAGCACCGGTGCCAGCGCGGCAATGCCGTCGCGTGCGCCACCCGTCGATCCGGGCAGGTTGACGATCAGGGTGCGTCCGGCGATGCCGGCAATTCCGCGCGACAGGATCGCGGTGGGCACACCGCGGGCCACGCCGTACGACCGCACGGCCTCGGCCAGCCCGGGCGACTCGCGTTCGATGACGGTGCGAGTCTGCTCGGGCGTGAGGTCGGCAGGCGTGTGGCCCGTGCCGCCGGTCGTGACGACCACGTGCACCTCATCGGCGACGGCTTCGCGTAGGACACGCGCCACGTCGTCTCCGTCGGGAACCACGATCGGGCCTTCGCACTGGAAGCCCAGGGCAGTCAGGCCTTCGACGATGACGGGGCCCGAGGTGTCCTCCCAGACGCCAGCCGCGGCGCGAGTCGAGACGGTGACTACGCGCGCGATCAGGACGTCGCTCACGACTCGCGGGTCCAGTGGCCCGAGCGACCGCCGATCTTCTCCAGGAGCACGACCTCGCTGATGGCAGCCGACCGGTCCTTGCCCTTCACCATGTCGATGACGGTCAGCCCGCCCACCGCCGCAGCCGTCAGGGCCTCCATCTCCACGCCGGTGCGGTCCGCCGTGCGCACCGTCGCGAGGATGACCACGCACGGGCCGTCATCGTCCAGCGCGACATCGACATCGACACCGTGAACCGCGATCGGGTGGCACAGCGGGATGAGGTCAGGGGTCCGCTTCGTTGCCTGGATCGCGGCGATGCGCGCGACCGCGAGCGCGTCACCCTTGGGCAGGCCCCCGGAGACGAGGAGACCGGCCACCTCACGCGACACAGTGACGGTGCAGCGCGCGGTTGCTGAGCGCGTGGTGACGTCCTTCGCGGTGACGTCGACCATGCGGGCCTCACCGCGTTCGTTGAGGTGCGACAGCTCGGTCATGCCGCAACCCTACGACGCTCGGGCGAACGCCGGCTCGGAGTCGGACCCGCGGATGGCGGCCATGACCTCCTGCAGAGCGTCGACGGAGTGCCCGGAGACGAACGTGTCGATGTAGGGCATCGCCGCGGCCATGCCGCCCACCAGCGGCTGATAGTCGGCCGACGACTTGCGCGGGTTCACCCAGATGATGCGGTGCGCCAGCCGTGACAGTCGCGCCATCGCCTCGCCCACCCGCGCCGGGTCCTCGATCTCCCAGCCGTCCGAGACGATGACGACGACGGCGCCGCGCGCCATGCCGCGGCGGCCGAACTCGTCGAGGAAGTCGTTGAGTGCCTGGCCGATGCGCGTGCCGCCGGCCCAGTCGGGCGCGGCGAGCAGCGCCTTCTGGTACGCGAGGTCCGGGTGCAGCTCCGCGAGGCTTCGGGTCAGCCGGGTGAGCCGGGTGGCGAAGACGAAGGCCTCCGCCTTGAGCGCCTGGACGGCTCCGCGCATCAGGTGCAGGTAGATCCGCGAGTACGGCGCCATCGAGCCGGATACATCGGCGATGAGCACTATCCGCCGAGGCCGCTCGGTCCGCTTCCGCGTCACGAGCACCACCGGGTCGCCCGCGGTTCGATGTGCACGTCGAAGGGTGCTCCGGACGTCCAGTCGCTGACCGGCCGGATGCCGCCGCGATCGTCGACCGGTCCGCATCGGTGGCACGAGCGGAAGCTGCTCGACGAGTCGACGGATCAGCTCCAACTCCTCCTCGGTGCACACCGCGAAGTCCTTGTTGGAGATCCGCTCCTCCTCGCTCATCGCCGCCAGGACGCTCGCGTCCTCCTCGTCGCGATCCTCGTCGCCGAGGGTCTCGCTGGGAGTCGCACCCGTGCCGTGTGGTCCGGATGGCGCCTCCGCCTGGCGGCTCGGGTCACCGGGCTTCCGCTCCCCCGTCGGCGTCGAGGACGGGGGCGCTTCGTGATTGCTGTCGCCGCGGTTGTCGGTGATGTCGATCATGCCCTCGAACACGTGACGGAAGACGCGGTCGTAGATCTCGACCTGCTCATGACCGGTGAGCATGGTGACGCGGCCCAGCCAGTAGAGGTCGGCCAGGTTCGTCGGCTCAGCGATGGTCACCGCGGTGGCGAACCGAATGCTGCGCTCCGGCGTGACTGGAACCCCGGCCGCGTGCAGGAAGTGCCCGAAGCCGGCGACGATGTCGGGGAGGGCGGAGTCAGGCACTACGCACCGGCGACCCACGCGAGGCCCTCGGACCTCGCAACGTCCTGGTCCTCGCGGTACTTCAGCACCGAGCCGAGCGTCTTGCCGACGGCCGTGCCGTCGAGCGACGTGATCCCGAGCAGCATCGCGGCGTGCACCCAGTCGATTGCCTCCGCAACTCCGGGCGGCTTCTGAACATCGAGGCTGCGCAGCCGTTGCACGGCGCCGGCGATCTGCGCGGCGAGCTCGGGCGACGCCTCGGGAACGCGAAGTCGGACGATGCGGGTCGCGTGCTCGAGGTCCGGGTAGTCGATCCAGTGGTACAGGCAGCGCCGCTTGAGCGCATCGTGCAGGTCTCGGGTTCGGTTCGACGTGAGGATGACGACGGGAGGCACCTTCGCGTGCAGCGTCCCGATCTCCGGCACGGTCACGGTGTTCTCCGCGAGCATCTCGAACAAGAACGCCTCGAACTCCTCGTCTGCGCGGTCCACCTCGTCGATCAGGAGCACAGCGGGGTTCGGCCCCGGGTGCTCGAGCGCCTGCAGCAGCGGCCGCTCGATGAGGTACTCACGGGAGAAGAGCGACTCCTCCGCGAGGTTCGCGCCGTGCGCCTCCGCCAATCGGATTCCGAGAAGCTGGCGCGGATAGTTCCACTCGTACATCGCCTCAGACGCGTCAATGCCCTCGAAGCACTGGAGCCTGATCAGCGGCGTCTCCAGCAGTTCAGCGAGCGCCTTGGCCGCCTGCGTCTTGCCGACCCCCGCCTCACCTTCAAGGAGCAGTGGCTGAGGGAGTCGAACGGCACAGAACAGCGCCGTGGCAAGGCCGTCCTCGGCGAGGTAGTCGTACTTGGCCAGCCGGTCCGCCAGGGTGCGGGCGTCCGGGATCGCTTGCTCGAGGCTCACGTGTCTCAGGCTCCCGCATACGCAGCGGGATCGGCAAGGAAGGCCTTCTTGCAGCCCGGGCAGCAGAAGTACCACCGGGTCCCGTCGACGTCCGCATGGATGGAGGACTCGACGGCGGCGACCGTCATCTGGCAGATCGGGTCGATCGCCGTGGCGGACGGCGCGGGCGTGACATCGAGCATCTTCACCGTGGCGCGCATGTGACTGGGGTGCGACCGCTCCTCGATGACCTCGGCCAGGATGGACAGCGCCACTTCCTCCGGCGTCCGGGCACCGATGTTCAGGCCGGCCGGGCTGTGGATGCGGGCGCGATCGGAGTCACTGATGTCGAGCGAGGCAAGGACCGCGCTGCCGCGCTTGGGACTGGCCACGAGTCCGATGTACGGGATTCCCGCTGCCACGGCGTCGATGAGCGGCTGCTCCTCGTCGATGCCATGCGACGCGACGACTACGGCGTCCGTGGTCCGCATCTCCGCCAACGACCAGGCACCCATCTCGTAGCCGAGGGCAGCGCCGACGGTGGCGAGGGCTCGGGCGATCGGGCTGTCGCCCACCACCGCGACGCGCGGGGCCGGCAGCACGGGCTCCATGAAGATCTCCAAGGTCCCTCCCGACAGGCAGGGATTGTGCACGGTGGTCTTGCCGACCTGCTCGGGCTCCGGCTCCGGGGAGATGCGCAGCAGGACTGACACGCCCGACTGCAGGGCGGCGAGGCCCTGCGCCCGAACCGTCGACTGCGCGCACTGCCCGCCAACGAAGCCCTCGATCGTGCCGTCGGCGAGGACAAGCGCCTCGTCGCCGGGCTTGGCCGACGTGGGCCGCTCAGCTAGCACCACGCGGGCGTGCACGAAGGGAACACCTTCAGCACGAAGTTGCTCTGCTCTGTCGTGCAACGCCCGCGTGGTCATGCCTGTCCTACTCGACGGCCATGTCGACGCGCACTGGTCGACCCTGGATGGCGCGCCAGACGTTCGCCGGCGTCAGCGGCATATCCGCATGACGCACGCCGAACGGGCTGATCGCATCGATGACGGCATTGACGACTGCCGCGGGCGAGCCCACGGTTGCCGACTCGCCGACGCCCTTGGCGCCGATCGGGTGGTGGGGCGACGGGGTGACCGTCTCGCCCAGTTCCCAGTCGGGGCACTCGATCGCCGTCGGCAGCAGGTAGTCCATGAAGGAACCACCCAGGCAGTTGCCGTCGTTGTCGAACGCGATGACCTCCATCAGCGCCATGCCGATGCCGTCAGCCAGGCCACCGTGGACCTGACCCTCGACGATCATGGGGTTGATGCGCACGCCGCAGTCATCGACCGCGATGAAGCGACGCACCTTGACCTGACCGGTGCCCGGGTCCACGTCGACGACGCAGATGTAGCAGCCGTACGGGTACGTCAGGTTCGGCGGGTTGTAGACCGCGGTCGCGTCGAGCTGCCCTTCTACGCCCTCGGGCAGTTCGAGCGAGCTGTGCGAGAGCAGGGCGATCTCCTGGATCGTCTTGCCACGCTCCTTGTCGCCCTTGACATACCAGCGGCCGAGCTCCCACTCGAGGTCGTCGGGCGAGCACTCGAGCGCCGCCGCGGCGACGATGCGAGCGCGGTCCTTGACCTTGCGCGAGACGACGGCAGCAGCAGCGCCGCTGACCGGCGTCGAGCGCGAGCCATAGGTGCCCAGGCCGAACGGCGTCTGGTCGGTGTCGCCGTGGACGACGTCGATGTCCTCCGGCGGGATGCCGAGCTCGTGCGCGACGATCTGCGCGTACGTGGTCTCGTGCCCCTGGCCCTGCGACTGCACCGAGATGCGCAGCACCGCCTTGCCCGTGGGGTGCACGCGCAGTTCGATGCCGTCGGCCATGCCCAGCCCGAGGATGTCCATCGTCTTGCGCGGGCCTGCGCCCACGCCCTCGGTGAAGAACGAGATGCCGATGCCCATGTACTCGCCGCGGGCGCGCTTCTCGGCCTGTTCCCGACGCAGCTCGTCGTAGCCGGCGATCTCCATCGCCACGCGCATCGTCTTCTCGTACTGGCCAGAGTCGTACTCCCAGCCGGTGGGCGAGGTGTACGGGAACTGCTCCGGCTTGATCAGGTTCTTCAACCGCAGCTCGGCCGGATCCATGTCGAGCTCCTGCGCGAGGCAGTCCACCATCCGCTCGATGAAGTACGCCGCCTCAGTGATGCGGAAGGAGCACGCGTACGCAACGCCGCCGGGCGCCTTGTTCGTGTAGACGGGCGTCACCTTGCAGTGCGCGAACTCGTAGTCGTACGAGCCGGAGAAGATGTGGAAGAAGCCGGCCGGGAAGTTGGTCGGCTGGGCGACGCCGTTGAACGCGCCGTGGTCCGCGAGGACGTCGACGTCGACGGCGATGATCTTGCCGTCCTTCGTCGCCGCGATCTTGCCGCTCATGTGGTAGTCGCGTGCGAACGACGTCGACATGAGGTTCTCGCTGCGGTCCTCCATCCACTTCACCGGCTTGCCCGTGACGATCGAGCCGACGATCGACAGCACGTAGCCGGGGTACACGCCAACCTTGTTGCCGAAGCCGCCGCCGATGTCCGGGCTGATGACGCGGATCTTCTGTTCTGGCAGCCCCGCGACCATCGCGTAC
This sequence comes from Actinomycetes bacterium, assembly GCA_037130755.1. GTDB lineage: Bacteria > Actinomycetota > Actinomycetes > S36-B12 > S36-B12 > UBA10649. Next base: position 9,711 of record JBAXSI010000056.1, on the reverse strand, counting down.
ACGGTGCGGTGCGCGTGCGGCGCCTGGCTGGTCGTGTAGAGCGTCAGCTGGCCGGTGACCTTGTCGAGGTATGCGACCGAACCGCACGTCTCCATCGGCGCCGGGTGCACACGCGGATACATGATGTCCTCGGACACCACCACGCAGTTGGGATCAGCCTCCGCCTTGGCGATCGCCTCGGCCGTCCCGATGGCGTTGCCCGACTCCCAGGTCTTGTGCCCGTGGACGTCGGTGATGCTGTTGTCTGTCTGGCCCTTGTCGTCGCGGATGACCGGCGCATCCGGCGCCATGGCGCGCTTGGCGTCCATGACCGGCTCGAGCGGCTCGTACTCCACGTCGATCAGCTCGAGTGCGTCCTTGGCGATGTAGCGGTTCTCCGCGATGACGAACGCCACCTCCTGGCCCTGGAAGCGCACCTTGTCGGTGGCCAGGACTGCCTGGGTGTCGTACGACAGCGTGGGCATCCACGCGAAGTTGTCGCCGAGCAGCGACGGACGTGGGATCCCCTCGAGGATCTTGCCGGTGATCACGGCGACGACGCCGGGCAGTGCCTCGGCAGCCGACGTGTCGATCGAGACGATGCGTGCGTGCGCGAACGGGCTGCGCAGGATCGCACTGTGCAGCATGCCGGGCAGGTTCACGTCGTCGACGTAGTTGCCCTGGCCGCGGACGAAGCGCTGGTCCTCGACCCGCTTCATCGAGCCGAACCCGATGGGGTTGCCTGCCGCGCTGAGCGGCACCTCCTCGACGGCGGTCATGCGTTCACCTCGCTCTCTACCTGATCAACGGCAGCGGGGTTCTCAGCGGCCCACTGGATGGACTTCACGATGTTCTTGTAGCCGGTGCACCGGCAGATCTGGCCGGAGATCGCCTCGCGGATCTCCTCCTCCGACGGCTTCGGGTTGTTGTCGAGCAGCCAGCGGCCGGTCATCAACATTCCCGGGGTGCAGAACCCGCACTGGAGTCCATGACACTCGATGAAGCCCTTCTGGACCGGGTCGAGCTCGCCACCCTTCTCCAGGCCCTCCACTGTCGTGACCGCGTGTCCGTCGGCCTGCGCTGCGAGCATCGTGCAGCTCTTGACGGGCGTGTCGTCGACCCACAGCGTGCAGGTTCCGCAGTTCGAGGTGTCGCAGCCCCAGTGGGTGCCGCGAAGGCCCGCTTCCTCGCGCACGAAGTGAACGAGCAGCATCCGCGGCTCGATGTCGCGCGTGACTGGCGTCCCGTTGATCGAGATCGTCACTTCCATGTCAGGCTCCTTGGGTCGCTGCAACGGCGCGACGGAGCGCGCGGAGGGTGAGTTCCTTGGCGAGGTGCTGCTTGTAGTCGGCCGGGCCGCGCTGGTCGGCCTGCGGCTGGCAGGCATCAGCGGCCAGCTGGGCTGCCGCTTCCAGGTTCTCCTCGGTGGGAGCCTTGCCGACCAGGAACGCCTCGGCATCCTCTGCGCAGAAGTGCGGAGCACCCACGGCGGTGAGGCCGATCCCGCACTCACTGATCACGCCACCTGCCACGACGACGAACGCGCCGGCAGAGCACACCGGCCAGTCGCCCACGCGGCGCTCGACCTTCTCGTAGGCGCTGCCAGCGCCCGGACGGATCGGGAAGCGGGCCTCGATGAGAATCTCGCCATCGGCCACCTTGGTCTCGTACGGGCCCTCGTGGAACTCGCGCATCGGGACGGTGCGGGTGCCGCCGGCGCCCTGGATGACCACGCTGCCCTTGAGAGCCGAGCCGACGGCCGAGAGATCCTCGGATGGGTCGGCCTGGCACATCGAGCCGCCCATCGTGCCCTTGTTGCGCACGATCGGGTCGGCGATGACCTTCTCGGCCTCGCGGAAGATCGCGTAGTGCTCGGAGAGGATCCCCGAGTCGAGGATCTCCGCATGCGTCGTCATGGCACCAACGACGAGTTCGTTGCCATCGACGCGGATGCCGCGCAGCTCGTCGAGGTCATTGATGTCGATGAGCAGTTCGGGCCGAGCAAGGCGGAGCTTCATCATCGGCAGGAGGCTGTGGCCTCCAGCCAGGAGTCGTGCTTCCTCGCCATGCTCGGTGAGCAAGGCGATCGCGTTGGCGACCGACGTCGCGCGGACGTAGTCGACCGGTGCCGGAGTCTGCATCCGTCACCCCTTCCGGGTCTGAGGGTTGAATGGGAGGTCGTGCACGTTCAGCGGCTGGCGAGCCACCAGATGATGCCGCCCACCACGACGACACCGATGACGATCGGAACCACGCGCTTGAGCACCGGCACCATCGCCGCATTGCCAAGATCGAGGGCCTCGTTGTTGAGGACCGGTGCTGGGGCCGCCGGCGCTTGGGCGGTGGTCACGCCGTCGGAGGATGCCGCAGCGCCCGCCACTGCGGCAGCCGCCGCTCCGGTGGCCGCGGCCTTGCGGGTCATGATCACCGTCTCGAGGTTGCCCGCGAACTGGTCGATCAGCCGCTTCGAAACGTCGGCCATGACGCCGCGACCGAACTGCGCGGCCTTGCCGGTCACCGTCAGGTCCGTGACGATGTCGGCCCTCGTGCTCTCCAGTCCTTCGGAGACAAGCTGTGCAGTGACGACGGCCGCCGCGGTCCCCGCGCCCTTCTTCTCCTTGCCGGATGCATCGATGACCACGGTGTGCGTGGCCTCGTCGCGCTTCACGAACTTGCCCTCACCGCCGAACAGCATCATGACCGGCCCGAGCTTGACCTTGACGTCCGCCGTGAAGGCGTCTCCGTCGAACGAGGTCAGGGTCGCGCCCGGCATGCAGGGGGCGATGGCCTCGACGTCGAGGAGTGTCTTCCACGCCGTTTCGATGTCGGCGGGGACGACGAACGAGTTGTGCAGTTCCATGAATCCTCCAGCAGGGGCCGCTACTCGGCCGGGCGACGGGAGTCAAACCAAGGTTTGCCTACCCTGTGTGATGCTGGTCACCATAGACCCGGCTGCAGCAGCGCGCGACCGGACCGAAGTACTCGTCAGGCCCCCCTCAGACACCCGGCGTAGGCTCGCGCCTCATGACGTCCGACATGGTCGAGATACACCTTTTTGCGGCCGCTCGAGCAGCCGTCGGCCAGTCGATGCTCACCGTCGAAGCGGGCACTCTTGCCGAGATTCTCGACCGGATCGAGACGGGCGCCCCCGCGTTCGCGCGGGTGCGGTCGCAGTGCAGCTACCTGATCGACGGGACGGCCAGCCACGACGACCCTGCGCGGGTCGACATCGCCGGCGGCATGCGCCTAGACGTCCTCCCGCCCTTCGCCGGCGGCTGAACTCCCGCCGAGCGGCAGGCTGTGGTCGTGAAGCACGCCCCTTTAGGGCTGCTTCACGACCACAGCCTGCTTCTCGCGGGAATGGGGGCGAGGGCTAGCCGCCGATGGCGGACATCGGCCGGTCGGGCTGGATGAACGACGGGTCGTTGATGCCATGTCCTGGCAGCTTGGCCTCGACTGACACCGCGAGCAGCTTGGCGATCCGCTCGCGCCGCTCCGCGACCGAAAGGCTCTCGTCACGCAGTGTCGCGCGGACGTCGGTCTCCTCCCGGGCGAACAGGCAGTTGCGGATCTGTCCGTCGGCCGTCAGCCGCAGGCGATCGCACGACGCGCAGAACGGCTTGCTCACGCTGGCGATGATGCCGACCTTGGCCGGGCCATCGTCGACAAGGAACTCCTCGGCCGGCGCCGAGCCGCGGCCGGGGATCGGCGTGAGCCGGAAGTGCTCACCCAGCAGGTCATGGATCTCTGCGGCGGTGACCATCTGCCCGCGGTCCCAGGAACCACCCGCATCCAGCGGCATCTGCTCGATGAAGCGCAGGTGCCAACCGTGCTCGATGGAATGACGCAGCAGCGGCACCGCCTCGTCGTCGTTGATCCCGCGCATCAGCACGGTGTTGACCTTCACCGGATGCAGCCCGGCGCCCTGCGCTGCACCGATCCCCGCAATGACGTCGAGGAAGCGGTCGCGGAAAGTGAGGCGGCTGAAGCGGTCACGGTCCAGGGTGTCGAGGCTGATGTTGACCCGCTCGAGTCCGGCCTCGGCCAGCGGATGTGCGAGGTCGACCAGGCGCAGCCCGTTCGTCGTGAGGTTGATCTTGGGCGGCTTCGGCAGCGCATTGATCCGTCGGACGATGTCGACGACGTCCGGTCGGACCAGCGGCTCACCCCCGGTGAGGCGGATGCTCGTGACGCCCTGCTCGACGGCCACCTCGATGACCGTCATCAGCTCATCGACCGACAGCAGGTGGTCGCCCGGCATCCAGTCGGCGAAGTCCGGCGGCATGCAGTAGGTGCAGCGCAGGTTGCAGCGGTCGGTGATCGAGACGCGGAGGTCGCGGTGCACGCGTCCGTAGGTGTCGACGAGGCTCATGCGCAATTCACCCACTCGTCGGTGCCGTCGGAGAAGACCTGATGCTTCCAGACGGGCAGCCGCTCCTTGGTCAGGTCAACAAGCGCCGAGCACGCGGCGAACGCCTCGCCACGATGGGCGGTGGCGACGACGGCGATCAGCGCCGCCTCGCCGATCTCGAGGGCGCCGACCCGATGGGCCACCGCGAGGGCGATCACGTCGAACCGGTCGTCGATCTCCGCGGCCACATCCTTCAGGACCGCTTCGGCCGTCGGGTGGCCCTCATAGGTCAGGGCGACCACGTCGCGGCCATGGTCGTGATCGCGGACGTTGCCGCTGAACGACACGACCGCCCCGGCTCGCTCGTCGGCCACCAGGGCCTGGATTTCGGCAAGGTCGAGCGGCCTATCGACCACTTCGACCAGCCGGATGTCGCCCACCGGGTCATTATTAGCCCATCGCGCCATTTCGGCTGAAGGACCGGCGATCGAGAGGGGTCACCGTGCGGGAAGTGCTGGACGAGCTCCTGGCCGTCCGAGGTCGAGGCGGCCAGGCCGCCATGGCCACGGTGGTCCGTACATGGCGCTCAGCTCCTCGACCCGCCGGCGCCTCCATGCTGGTCACGTCCGATGGCGAGGCGGTGGGTTCGGTCAGCGGTGGCTGCGTCGAGGGCGCCCTTTACACGCTTGGCGAGGAGGTCCTCGCCGACGGCGAGCCGCGCTTTGAGACCTACGGAGTGAGCGACGACGACGCCTACGCGGTCGGGCTCACCTGTGGCGGCATCCTCGAGGTGTTCGTTGAGCGGGTCGACGACGACACCTGGCCCGAGCTCGACGGCGTGGCACGGAGCATCGCCAACGAGGAGCCGGTGGCCGTGGCCACCATCGTGCGCGGGCCCCACTTCGTGGGTCGACACCTTGTCGTGCGACCAGACCACACCGAGGGGTCACTCGGTACGCAGCGACTCGACGACACCGTCCGCGAGGACGTGATCGGCATGCTGGCCGCCGGGCGCACGGGCTTCCTGCACTACGGATCCGAAGGCGAGCGGCTCGGCGACGGGCTCGACGTCTTCGTCGCGAGCTACGCCCCTCCCGCACAGATGTTCGTGTTCGGCGCCATCGACTTCTCGGCGGCCCTCGTCCGCGTGGGCAAGATCCTCGGCTACAAGGTGACCGTCTGCGATGCCCGCCCGGTCTTCGCCACCGCGAAGCGCTTCCCCGACGCCGACGAGGTCGTCGTCGACTGGCCGCACCGGTGGCTGGAGCAGCAGCGGGTCGACGAGCGCACGGTCATCGCCGTCCTCACCCACGACCCGAAGTTCGACGTCCCCGCGCTGACGGTGGCACTGCGCACGAACGCGGGCTACATCGGCGCGATGGGGTCGCGGCGAACGCACGAGGACCGGCTGATCCGGCTGAAGGAGGCCGGGCTGACCGACGACGAACTGGCCCGGCTGCACTCGCCGATCGGCCTGGACCTGGGTGCACGGACGCCCGAGGAGACGGCGATCTCCATCGCCGCGGAGATCGTGCAGGCCCGCTGGGGCGGCTCGGGCAAGCACCTGGCCACGACCGACGGCCCGATCCACCCCGGCGCCCACCGCTAGTCCGTGACGGGCATGACGGCTGGGCTGGTGCTCGCCGCTGGCGAGGGACGCCGCTTCGGCGGTCCTAAGGCGCCCTTCTCCGTCAACGGCGAACGCCTCGTCGATCGGGCGGTCCGTTGCCTGCGCGACGGCGGCTGCGATCCGGTCATCGTCGTCCTCGGCGCGTGGGTCGGTGACGTACCTGGCGCGGTCGTCGTCATCAACGAGGACTGGCCCGAGGGAATGGGCTCGTCGCTGCGCGCAGGGCTCACCGCTCTCAGCGACGCTGCCGACGTTGAATACGTCGTCGTCACGCTCGTCGACCTGCCGGGTCTGACACCGCAGGCCGTTCGGCGGATTGTCGACGCGCAGGGCGAAATCGTTGTCGCCACCTACGCCAGCGAGCGCGGCCACCCCGTGCGGTTCGCGCGCGAGCACTGGACCTCGATCATCGCCACCGCGCGTGGTGACGAGGGGGCGCGCCGCTACCTTCACGGCCGCGAGGACATCACGTTTGTCGAGGTGGGCGACGTCGCCAACGGCGAGGACCTCGACGTACCGAAGCAGGGCTCCTAGACCGACGAGCGTCCCGCCGACTCGATCCGCACCGGCGGCACCTGGATCCACGGGAAGCGAATCCATCGGTCGGTCGAGCGCCAAGCGAGCTCGGGCGCGTAGGTCGTGTGCGGCTTCTCGTAGATGACTGCCACACGGACGTCAGCGGTCTCGGGCAGCAGCGCGCAGACGAAGTGCAAGGTCGCGCCCGTGTCGGCGACGTCATCTGCCACGAGCACCCTTTTGCCGACGAGGTCGGCCAGATGTGGTTGCTGCCCAATGAGAACGGGCTCCGGAAGGGTCTCGCCGGCATCGGTGTAGAACTCCACGTTGATGTGTCGCACGTCCTTGATGTCGAGCGCGTACGCGATCCCGGCAGCGACGAACAGGCCACCGCGCACGACTCCGAGGATCGCGTCCGGGATCCACTCGTCGTCGACCAGCTCCTGCGCGAGCCAGCGGATCCCGATCCCGAAGTCCGTGTAGTCGAGGATCTCCAGCTCGGACTCCGGCGGCATCTGCACAGCGGGCCTAGATCTTGGTTCGGTGGAAGTTGGCGAACGAGCGGCTCGGCGTCGGACCTCGCTGGCCCTGATAGCGCGAACCGTAGACCGCCGAGCCGTACGGGTTCTCCGCCGGGCTGGACAGCCGGAACAGGCACAGCTGGCCGATCTTCATTCCGGGGAAGAGCATGATCGGCAGCGTTGCGACGTTCGACAGTTCGAGCGTGACGTGGCCCGAGAAGCCGGGATCGATGAAGCCCGCGGTCGAGTGGGTGAGCAGACCGAGGCGGCCGAGCGAGGACTTGCCCTCGAGCCGACCGGCGATGTCGTCGGGCAGGGTCACGACCTCGTAGGTGGAGCCGAGCACGAACTCCCCCGGGTGGAGGACGAAGGGCTCGTCACCGTCCGGCTCGAGTAGTCGGGTGAGGTCGGGCTGCTCCGTGCTCGGGTCGATGTGCGGGTACTTGTGGTTCTCGAAGACGCGGAACCAGCGGTCAAGGCGCACGTCGATGCTGGAGGGCTGGATCATGGACGCGTCGTACGGGTCAACGGCGACCCGGCCCGCAGTGATCTCGGCCTTGATGTCACGGTCGGAGAGCAGCACGCGATGAGGCTATCGGGTCCGGTCGGCCGTTTTCGCGGGTACGTTCGAGCCGTGCCCGACCAGTGGACCGCCATGATCCTGAGCGGCGGCCGGTCCTCGCGACTTGGGTTCGACAAGGCCACCGCTGACCTCGACGGCCGACCCCTTCTCGACTGGCTGCTGGACTCGATCCCTGCGGCCAGCGACTGCGTCCTCGTAGGCCCCGCGCCGCCGGGTCCGACCCGGCACCTGACGCTCACTCGCGAGGAGCCACCCGGTGGTGGGCCGCTCGCCGGCATCGCCGCCGGGCTGGTCCACGTGCACACGCCGATCGTGGTCGTGGTCGCCGTCGACATGCCGCTTGCCGGTCCCCTTCTCGCCCATCTCGTCACGCGACTGCAGGCGGCGTCCGAGGGAGTCGATGCCGTCCTGCCCGTCGACGGAGCCGGGAGGGTCCAGCCGCTGGCCGGGGCGTACCGGACGGTGGCACTGCGTTCGGCCCTCGAACGGGTCGGGTCGCCAGAAGGCAGGGCCGTGCGGGACCTCGTGGCGCTGCTGAACGTGACGACCCTCGCCGGATCGGCAGCGCTCACGCTGCTCGACGTCGATACCGAGGGCGACCTCGACCGACTACGGCGTAGCGTGAGGGTTGCCGAGAACGACTCGAATCAAAGGGCGAAGGAAACCGAGATGGACGAATGGGTGGCCGCCGCCACGAAGGCCCTGGGCATCGAGCAGTCCGTGGACCTGAACCTGATCCTCGACGTCGCGCGCGAGGCCGCGCACGGCGTCGCCCGGCCCGCGGCTCCCGTCACCACGTTCCTGCTCGGCTGCGCGGTCGCGGCGGGCCTGGACGCGGAGGAGGCGGCCGCTCGGCTGACCCTCCTGGCGCGGGAGTGGCCGACACCCGAATGACGTCTGCTCATGACGTGTCCTGGGCGAAGGCCCGCGAACAGGCGGCGGCGCTAGCCGTCGCCCTGCCAGCGGAGTCCGTCGCGATGGATCAGGCCGACCATCGCGTGACCGCCGCTGCGGTCACTGCCCTCGTCGACCTGCCGACGTTCGACTCCTCCGCGATGGACGGCTGGGCGGTGTGCGACGACGGCCCGTGGACGCAGACCGGTGCGCTCCTCGCGGGTGACTGGGCACCGGCAGAACTCCAGCCGCACCAAGCGATTCGCATCGCCACCGGAGCTCCCGTCCCACCGGGGACCACCGGGATTCTCCGCACCGAGAGTGCCGTCCGTGCGGCCGACGGAACGCTGTCCGGCCCGACCTCGATCGACGACGTCCGCCTTCGCGGCGAGGAGTGCCGGGCCGAGGACGTGCTTGCCGAGGCCGGCGTCGACCTCACGCCTGCGCTCATCGGGCTGCTCTGCGCCGCCGGTCACGACACCGTCGAGGTCGTCCGACGTCCCCGCGTGCGCCTTGTGCTGATGGGCGATGAACTGCAGGACGCCGGACTGCCGAGACCGGGGCACGTGCGTGACGCGCTCGGGCCGCAACTGCCGGCGTGGCTTGATCGCGTCGGTGCCGAGGTCGTCGACCGGCGACGGCTGAACGACTCCCGCAGTGACCTGGTGCAGGCCCTGACCGACGGCGACGTCGACCTAATCATCAGCACCGGGGGCACCGCGTCCGGTCCGCTGGACTTCGTGCATGCGGCCATCAACCAGGTGCACGGCCGCTTCATCGTCGACCGGGTAGCGGTGCGGCCCGGTCATCCGATGGTCCTGGCCGATGTGGGCGGCGTCCCGCTCGTGGCACTCCCCGGGAACCCCCAGGCGGCCGTCGCAGGCCTGCTCACCCTGGCCTTCCCGTTGATCGACGGCCTGCTGGGCCGCCGCCCGCGCACGAACCAGCAGGTCACTCTCGCCGAGCACCTCAATGCCCCCGACGACCAGACCCGCATGGTGGGCGGAGTGATCGCCGACGACGGGTTCCGGCGGTCGGAGCACGCGGGGTCGGCCATGCTGCGCGGGCTGGCCGCGTCGACGGGCTACGCCGTGATCCCGCCCGGGGGCGCTGCGCCCGGTGAGTCCGTCCAGTGGCTGCCACTGGCATAATCGCCACGTTCCGCGGGTGTAGTTCAATGGCAGAACATCAGCTTCCCAAGCTGACAGTGCGGGTTCGATTCCCGTCACCCGCTCCA
>JBAXSI010000055.1:0-16724 GCA_037130755.1 Actinomycetes bacterium | reverse complement strand
GCTAGTCCGACGGCTACTCATGATCGGGTGATGGCAGGGGGCTGCCACCCCGCTCCCGAGAGGATGCCCGGGACCGCGGAGGCCTTCGGGGCGAACAACCGCCACGCGACCTCGAAGCCCTGCCCTGCGGCTACCGGTAGCCAGTTGCTGCGGCGGTCCGCCTGCTTGGGCTCATTCGCCTGAATGAAGACGTCGATGGAGCCGTCCTTGTTGCGTGCCAACGCCGATGTATTCGTCAGTGCGAACCGGCTGATCGGGTTCGAGATGAGTGCGCCCTTGAGGTTGTACACCGTCAGCGACCACCCCTCGCGGGTCGGTGGTGGTTGCGTCAAGTGCAGGACGTAGTGACGTGATCCGGTGAGGGCGTTCTTGCTGTGGTCGGTCCACGACATCGCATAGATGGCCTGTGACGGCACAAATGCGCCGAGGCCGATCTGGGAGATGACAGCACGGCGCGTGTAGTCCCTGCCGTAGCGACCGAAGCCGCCGAGGAGGTAGCCGTTGTGCTGGTTGAAGTCGGCGGCTGTCAGCGCGACCGTCTGCTTCTTGATCAGCGCGGGTCCGGCCGCCACTGCGTCGATGAGCCCCTGGCGTGCTTCGCCACTCAGTCCAGCGTCACGCGACGGCGCCAGTCCTGGCCCGATCCCCACAGTCGCGAACGAGCGCAGTGCCGCTGCGTCGCGGGGCGGTGGCGGGAATTGCTGCAGCAACTGGCCGAGGGTGTCGAAGAACGCCAGCCCGGTCGGTATCGAGTACTGCGTGATCGTCGGCTGCGTCGGTCCCGGTGGCGACGGGAGGATGCCGGAGACGTACTGGTCGAGCGGTGTCAACGTGTAGCCGTCCTGGATGGCATTCACGGTGGTGACGTCGTCCGGCCCCTTGAGCTGCGTCGAGCCGATGATCCAAATGCGCGAGTAGTCGACATCCAGGGCCTGAGCGCCTGCGGGAACCGCGATGGCTCGCTGCGCTGGATCGCGCACGACGTAGTCGCCGGGTTCCGTCTGGGAAGCCGAGCCCAGATTGACGAGATTGGTCGTGTACGGATCAAGGAGCGCAAGCACGAATGCGTGACCGGTCACCTTCGGTACGTGCAGGACCTGAGGTCCTGCCGTCAGGTCGAGCCAGGCGATGGACGACAGGCTCGTCGCGCCGGGAGCCACCACCGTGGTGCTGCTTGCGTTGTTGGCTCCCGTGTTGCTGTTGAAGGTGTTCACCGGCCCGAAGGTGCCTTGCGAGACGTCGGTGCTCGTCATCGTCAGGAATGTGGCGTTCGTCGTGAGCAGCGGCAGCCCATACGTGTAGGCCTGCAGGCCTACACGGTAGGCGTTCGCGTACTCAGAGGACGTGGACGTGCCCGTCGCGGCATGCGCGGGGGAAGCGAGCAGCGTCAGAAGGAGGGCGCCGGCCGCGGCTGCCCAGAGCCGCTTCATGAGGACCCCTTTCGTCCACTCGCCACGCTAGTTAGGCCAGTGGGGTGAGTCGCGCCAGAGACGCCAGCGATTCGGGGCCTTTGCTTCCACGCGACGTCGTGCGGGAGCATGGAGCCATGAGTGAAGTGCGTGTGGAACCGGCCAACCCCTCGTGGACGACGACCAAGATCGTGGCGATCATCGTCGCGATCCTCACCGCGGGCTACATGCTGCCCTGGGCGATCGCCGCGGTCCGCGACGTCCCGCACTGGGGCGTGTTCTGGGTGAACCTCCTGCTGGGCTGGACGATCGTCGGCTGGATCATCGCCTTGGTGATGGCGCTGCGTCGTCAGCGGGTCGTGCTCATCCCGTAACCGAGTAGCCGTTGTCAGCAAGCCAAGGCTCGAGGTGCCCGAGCTTGTGCGCGATGTCGCGGTACGACAGGACGACGGCCGTAGGCATGCCCGGAACTCTAGGGGTGCGCCGGAGACTCCAGGTCGTCAGTCGCCTGGACGCTCGCCTTCGGCGCGGGGTCCGGGCGGCGGTGCGCTGCTGTCGGCCCCGTGCACCGAGTGCCACAGGATCACGTCGAGGTCGGCCTGCGACACCTGGTCAGGCTTGTCGAGCGCCAGCCGACTGGACCATGGGCTGTCCGGGGCGTCCGGGCCGTTCGTGGCCAGCAGGTCGGCGGACGGCGTGATGGCCGTGTAGGCCTCCAGGTTCTCCGGCTTACTCGAGAACGCGGAGTACATCGGCGTCGCCAGCGCATCGTTCAGGGTCAACGGCTTCAGGCCCGCGATGAGTTCGACGGACCTGACCGCCGACAACAGGTCGTAGCGCGTATGGATCACGGCGCGACTTCGCGCATACGGACTGACAACGAGCACGGGGATGCGATGCGCGTCCACGTGGTCGGCGCCGTCCTGCGAGTCATCCTCGACAACGAAGATCGCCGAACTCGACCAGATGGGCGAGTGCGAGATGGTGTCGATGATCTGCCCGACGCCCAGGTCGCTGTCGGCCACCATCGACTTGGGCAGCGGATAGCCGGGCTGGGTTCCACGCGTGTGGTCGCTGGTCAGCGTCAGGTAGTTCAACGTGGGTACCGCGTTGGCGGCCACCTGCGTGGCGAAGCGCTGCCGGAAGCAGTCGACGTGCGAGTACGAGCCGGCAGCCGCACCCGTCGGGAGGCTGGAGTCGAAGATCTGCCCGCCGTCGAGCGCGGTGCCGATGGTCAGGTCGCTGGGGTAGCAGCCACCGAACGGCGGTCCTAGATCGGACTTTGCCAGCACTTTGGCGTTGGCCTTGGCCATCTGCGCGGTGAGGTCGCGATCCACGACCCCGGGTGCCCCGCCGCCCACGAAGCCCTCTCCGTAGTTGAAGTACGAGATGCCCTGCTGATCGGCTTGGTCGAACAGGAAGCCGTTGCCCGGCCACGACACCGAGTACGTGCCGAAGTCGTTGGGCCGGTTGCGACCGCCGTACTGCTGGATCCAGTTGCGCGTGACGTAGTCGGGCACCATCGCGGCGGCCGTCCAATAGTGCCCCTGAATGGATGCCTCGGAGTTGGCATATACCGCGTCGAGCAGCGGGAACCGGCTCACCAGTGCGTGCAGGTTGGGTGTCGTCGCCTGCCCGAAGAGGGTGAGCTTGGGGTCGCCGTTGCCGCGCGGGTCGTCACCCAGCAGTGGGTCGTACGAGCGGTTCTCCCGGACGATGAAGAACACGTGCTTGATCGGGCCATCGGCACGCAGTGGCGTGTCCTTCGGCGCGGCCTGCGTGTTGGTCGGGATGAGCTGCTTCGAGGCGGCTGGCGTCATCGCCTGCACCTGCGCGTCGCTGGGCAGCGGCACGATGCCCAACTGCCCCTTCGAGAATATGGGCAGGTACTGCACGCCATGGAACACGTCGGTGGTCGGCGCGGTCGCACTGAACGCCCAGAAGATGGGGTCGGTCGGCAGCAGCGTGTCAGGTCCCTTGGGGTTCGGCCCGGCGCCCAGACCCTCGGCCGCGACGTACATGACTGCGCCGGGCGCGCCGACGCGCGCTGGCACCGTCACGACCGCTTGCGGCTGGTCCGCCGTCGGTATCCGACCGACCACGGTCCACGCCTGTCCGCGCGGCGTGTTGGGTCCGGGCAGTCGGATGACGGCCAATTCGTCGGCGCCTGATTCAGCGACGTAGAGCCGGTTGCCGGGGGCATCCAGGGCGAGAGCAACGGGCAGGGTGCCGAGGCCAGCACTATGGCCAACCGAGATCGTCCGCTCCACCGTCCTCTTCTTGAGGTTCACAACGACCACTTGATCGCTGGCCGACAGCGCCACGTAGGCGCGTCGACCAGTGGGATCCACGACGACACCTTGGGGGTGCGACAGCGGCGGACCGACGGCGATCGTGGCGATGACCGAGGCGCTGCGTAGGTTCACGAGGCTCACCGTGCCGGAAGCCTCGTTGGTCACCAGGCCGGCATGCGAACCGGGCAGAATCGCAGCGCCGAACGGGTAGCTGCCGACGAGCGCGTACGTCACGGCATCACGGTTGTCGATGTCGATGACAGCCGCACTGTTCGCGAGGTTCAACGGCACGAGCAGTGTGGAGCCGTCGGGGGACACGGCTAGCCGTTGCGGCCAGGCACTCTGATCGGAAGGCAGCCCGCTCCGCGGCGACGGGAATTCCTGGAGGGTCGGCGGGTCCGGCTGCGGGGGAACGGAGATGACGCGGTCCAGGCTCGCCTGCCCGCAGGTGGAGGTGTAGCGGAAGACCTGAACCGTGTCGCCCGTGGCACCGGGAAGGTTCGCCTGGGTGGGCAGCCACCGTGACGATACGAGACCTGACACATAAACCCGTCGATGCGCGGAGTCCAGTGCGATGCCTCCGGATGCGCCGGGGAGCGTAATGACCTGGCACACGCGCTTGGTGCTCATGTCGACGATGCGGATCTCGTTGGACGAGCCGCCCGCAGAGACGGTCCACACGTACCTGCCGTCGGCGGTGACGGCCGCGCCCGTCGGGTAGTTGCCGAGCACCACCTGCGTGCCGGCTGGCGTGAGCAGGCGCCCACTTGGCAGGAGACCGGTGCTGGGTCCGGGAACGGTGGGGACCTTGGCCGTGGGTCGCGCGGCCGACTCGACACCGGGTGCCGGGGTCGCTGCGAGGGTGATGCCCACTGCCGCGACTATGGCCAGTGCGCCGACGCGGAAGGCGAGTGTAGGTCGGCCGGTCCTTGATCCACGCATGCGCTCTCCCTGATTGACCGCGCTTCAGTCTCGCCGAACGACGTGGTGGTGTCAGCGCGAGCGAGCAACGACGAGGGTCGCGGTGCGACTCTTGAACCATGACCACGACCGAGGAGGCGCTGCGCCAGGTCTTCCACTACGGCAACAAGGCAATGCTGCTGGGATGGCGCCTGGGCGCCGGCTCGTTCATGAACCGAGCCTGGCTGAGCGGCCAGATCATGGTGGTGACGCACATCGGCCGCTCGTCAGGACGCGTCTACCGGACGCCGGTGAACTTCGCGCGTGGCCAGGACGAGGTCTACTGCATCGCCGGCTTCGGACGCTCATCTGACTGGTACCGCAACATCATGGCCCGCCCGCAAGTGGAACTCTGGCTGCCGAGCGCGCGGTTCGGCGGATCGGTCGCGTGGTGGGATGCCGTTGCCGAACCGGTCGACGATGACCCTGAGCGGATCGTGCGCCTGCGTGAGGTTCTGATCGCCAGTGGGTTCGCCGGCAGGCTTGACGGCTTCCGACCGTCGATGACTGACGAGGATCTCTTGACCATGGCCTCGGACTACCCGGTGGTCAGGCTGCGCACGTTGGCTGCGCGCACCGGCGACGGTGGCCCAGGTGACCTATCCGCCGTCTGGCAGGCAGCCGCGACGGCGATGCTGCCGTTCGCGGTACGCGGCCTGGCGCGCGGCCGCTAGCGCTATTGGCGCTTGAGGGTGAGCGTGCCCTTCGAGCCGATGAGCTTCAGGTTCGTCGCGGTCGCCTTGAAGGTCTTGGCCGACTGGAGCTTCGACATGAACGTGAACTCCGCCGACATCTGCGGATCAGGGCAGGCCATCAGCGTGGAGGCGAGTGGGCCGATCGTGATGTGGTTGCCCTTGGTCGTGTACCCGCCGGTGAACCGGTTGCAGCCGGAGTCTCCGAAGACCTTGCCGTCCTTGGTGAACGTGATCGTCTGCGGCACGCCCTTCGTGGTGGTGCGGTACTCACCGACCTGGGTGTAAGTCTTCGCCGGCACACCGTCACCGGCCATGGCGGGAGCAGCGGCAAGCAGGGTCGCGCCGACGAGGCCGGCCGCGACGAGGGAAGCGGTGAAGGTGCGGGCCGTGCGTGCCATGTCTGTTCCCTTGCTCGATGGCGGTGCTCCGATGGACAGGATCTATCGGGCTATTCGGCAGTTTCGACGCGGTCGGTGGCCTCAAGGTTCCGACGGGACCGCGTCAGGACCGGGTCTTCTTCCCCTCTGTCAATGACTGCATCGTCTTGTCCAGTCGCGCGGTACGGGTCTCGGGCTTCTTGGCCTGCTCGATCCAGTCGACATAGGCGCGCTGGTTGGAGAACGACAGGGTCTGAAAGAAAGCCCGGGCAGTGGCGTTCTTCTTGAAGGCCGCCGCGAGATCGACCGGTACGGCGACCTTCCGCTCGCCGGTGTCGACCACCACGTCGATCTTCAGCGTGTCGCCGGCGGCGACCTTCGCCTGGGCACGAATGTCGGCGCTGACGGGGATCAGGTACTTGCCGTTGTAGGGCGCGATCGAGGTGGCGAAGGTGTGGCCGTTGATCGTCACCTTGACGGGCACCCGCTTGCCGGCGTTCAGCCCGGCGACCACGTCCTCGGGCACCGTGATCCCCGTCGCCGTCTTGCCATGGAGTTCCAGGGGCGCGGTGAACTTCATTGAGCCATCTAACAACCTGCCGGCCCGGCAGGCGATCCGATTCACCCCTTTTGGGAGGCGACCCCGCCCCAAAGGCGGGGCAGAGCGGTGGTGTCCGTCTAGCATGGTGAGCCAAGGAAGACGAGCGTCAGGGGTGACCGGTGTCCAGTCCATCGCACGACCGAGATGACGTCGTCTCGGCCAGTGAGTGGCGTGCGCTGTCGGACCGGGAGTTCGACATCGTCGTGACCGTCGACAGCTCCGGCGTCTGCGAGTCGTGCATCCGCGCGGAGTGGATCGGCCGACCCCTCTCAGACGTGCTCTCCGGCAGTGACGGCCGTGTCGTCTTCGCACTTCTTGGGGAGTCCGGAAGTGGGCCGGTATGGGCCAAACTGCGTGAGGGCGCTGAGGACCACTGGGTGCACGCCGTGAGCATTCCGCGCGCCGGCGGTGGATGGGTGGTGCAGTTCCGTGAACCGCGCCAGATGGACCTGCCACACATCGATGGCCACCACGAAGTCGATGCGGTCACGGGCCTGGCCAGCCGCGAGCGAGCCCTGGACGAGGTCGCCTTCCTGCTCGCCGCCACGCCGCGCACCGGCAAGGAGATCGCGGTTGCGTGCTGCGGGCTGGACGGCTTCACCGAACTGAACGAGCGCCTGGGGTCGGTCGCCGCGGACGAGGTCATGCGGGTCGCGGCGGGGCGAATCAGCGACGCCTTGCGGTCCGGGGACTTGGTGGCGCGGTACGAGGGCGACCAGTTCCTGGTGTTGCTCCGCGGCGTCCATCACCTGCGCGGAGCGATCCGTGTCGCGAACAAGATCCGCGCCGCGATCGAGGACCCGATGTCACTCGCGGCAGACGAGATCGTCCAGACCATCAGCGTTGGCGTGACGCTGATCAACCGCGGGGAGAGCGTCTACTCGGTGCTCGAACGAGCCGAGGGTGCGCTCGCCATGGCCAAGTCGGCCGGTCGCAACACGGTGATGTCGAGCCCCCCGTTGTAGGTCCTCGTGGTGGCCTGTCGCGAAGCGGAGTGCCGCCGCGGTCCCGGACCGCATAGCGTGCCGCCATGACGACGACGTCGATGGCGGCACGAGACCGGGTCACTGCCGCATGTGATGCGATGACGGCTGCCGGTGGTCCGGTCGCCCTGACCGAGCTCGCCGAGGCATTGCACTGCAGCACTCGCCAGCTGCAGCGGGACTTTGCCGAGGTGCTGGGAATCACGCCACGTCAGTTCGGCCAGGCCCTGCGCACCGATCGCACCAAGCGGGCACTGCGGGAGTCGGGCTCGGTGCTCGATGCGGTGTTCGCTGCCGGCTACGGATCCGTGCGCGGCTTCTACGAGGAGGCGGCGCGCCGACTGGGCATGAGCCCTGCGGAGTACCTCGGCGGCGCGTCCGACCAGGTGATGGTGTGGTCGGTGACCCGCACGGACGTCAGTGATGTCATTGCCGTCGCAACGCCTCGAGGCCTCGCGGCTGTGCGGATCGGTCGGGAGCGAGATCTCATTCGGGACGTCAAGGCCGAGTTCCCAAAGGCGCTTCTTCAGCGCGATGATCATGCGATGTCCGACGTCATGGCCGCCCTGCGCGCGCTGTGTGCTGGCGACGCTGCCCCGGACTTGCCGATCGATGTCCACGGCACGGCCTTCCAGGCCCGGGTGTGGAGCGCGCTGCGGGAGATCCCGCCGGGCCAGACGCGCACCTATACCGAGGTTGCCTCGGCGATCGGCAAGCCCGCGTCCGTGCGTGCGGTCGCCCGCGCGTGTGCCACGAATCCCGTTGCCCTGGCGATCCCCTGCCATCGC
Source organism: Actinomycetes bacterium (assembly GCA_037130755.1). Taxonomy (GTDB): domain Bacteria; phylum Actinomycetota; class Actinomycetes; order S36-B12; family S36-B12; genus UBA10649. Next base: position 8,617 of record JBAXSI010000055.1, on the reverse strand, counting down.
GTCATCCGGTCGGACGGCAGCCTTGCGGGCTACCGGTGGGGGCTTGCCGTCAAGCAGTCGTTGCTCGCAAGCGAGCATGTGTGAAGTCGTCTCCCCGTTCGTGGCTGCCGTTCTACCTCGCCCTGGCGCTCATCTGGGGCAACTCGTTCGTGTTCATCAAGGTCGGACTCGGTTCCCTCACGCCAGCAGGCGTCGTCTTTAGCCGACTGTTCCTCGGCATGGTCACGATGCTCGTCATCAGCATCGTGATGCGATCGCCATTGCCGCCTCGGCGGTTCTGGTGGCCGTTGTTCGTCGCGGCATTCCTCATGACCAGCGGAGGCTGGGGGATGTTCGCGTTCAGCGAGCAGTACGTGTCCTCCGCGCTCGCTGGGATCATCAACGGCGCAACGCCGCTCATGACTCTCGTCGCGATCCTCGTGGCGTTCCCGGAGGAGAAGCCGACGCGGCAGCGGATGGTCGGCCTCGGCATCGGGTTCACCGGAGTGCTCGTCGTGGTGGGCGTGTGGCAGGGCTTGGGCGCGACAACGTGGCTGGGCATCGGCGCTTGCGTTCTCGCCGTGATCGGTTACGGAATCTCGTTCCCCTACGTCCGCCGACACCTTGCGACGGGCGGCGGTGAACTCGGGCCGATGACGTTCGCGACCGGACTGATGATCATGGGGACTCTTCAGATCGCCCCGGTCGCAGCCATCACCGGCTACTCGCACGCGCCGATCACGGCGTCGGTGGTGCTGGCGATGCTCGCCCTCGGCTGCCTGGGCAGCGGGATCGCCTACGTGCTCAACTTCGTTGTCATCAGCCGCTCGGATGCAACGACGGCCAGCACCGTCACGTACGTCATCACGCTGGTGGCGGTGGCGTCCGGCGCCCTCGTGCTCGGTGAGCACATCACGTGGAACGAGCCCGTCGGAGCGGCCCTGGTCATCCTCGGAGCCGCGATCGCCCAGGGGTTGATCGGCCCCCGGACCCGCGCTGCTGCCGCAACCTGAGCACGGATCGGGCACGTTTCGCCGGGTCGGCGCCGATGGGGAACAATGAGCGGGCCATGAACCCCTCCTATGACACCGACGTCCTCGTCGTCGGTGCCGGCCCCGCCGGGTCGTCCACTGCGGCCTGGGCCGCTCGATCCGGGCTGGACGTGATGCTGGTCGACGCGGAGGTCTTCCCCCGCGACAAGCCGTGCGGCGACGGACTCACCCCGCGGGCCATCGCGGAACTGCAGCAGCTCGGTCTCGGCGAGTGGCTGCAGGGTCGGGCGACCAACTGGGGCTTGCGCGCCGCCGGGTTTGGCCAGGAGCTGTACCTGCCGTGGCCGGGTGGGTCACTGCCGCGCAACGGCAGCGCCGCACCGCGCCTGGAGCTCGACGCGCGGATCCGTCAGGTCGCCCTCGACGCCGGAGTCGTGGCACTGGAAGGACACCGCGCCGTCGACGTGCGGTTCGAGGACGGTCAGGTTCGTGGCGTCGTGTTCGCGCTGGGTGCAGGGCGCGGGGCCGAACGTCGTGAGATCACGTGCCGTCGCCTGATCGTCGCCGACGGAGCGCGTTCGCAACTGGGCAGGGCACTCGGGCGTACGTGGCATCGCAGCACGGCCTACGGAGTCGCGGCGCGGGCCTACATCAAGTCCCACCGCAGCGACGATCCGTGGATCTCCTCGCACCTGGAACTGCGCGGCGAGGACGACGAGCTGTTGAGCGGCTACGGCTGGGTCTTCCCCCTGGGCGACGGCGAGGTCAATGTCGGCGTCGGCACCCTGGCCACGGAGAAGCATCCAGCCGATGTCAATCTGCGCGGACTCCTTGCGCACTACGCCGCTGCGCAACGTGACGCCTGGCAGCTAGAGGGCGACATCCGTGCGCCGTGGTCGGCCCTGCTGCCGATGGGCGGCGCGGTGAGCGGCGTGGCCGGGCCGAACTGGCTGCTGGTGGGCGATGCCGCCGGCTGCGTCAATCCGCTCAACGGCGAGGGCATCGACTACGGCCTGGAGACCGGCCACCTGGCCGGCCAGGTGCTGGCCACCACGGTGCCGAATGCGTCGCTCAACTACACGACGCTCTGGGCGCCGATGCTCAAGGAGCGCTATGGCACGGCGTTCTCGATCGCGCGACGGCTGGCCGGCTTCCTCACGGTGCCCGGGCTGCTGCCGGCGCTGGGGCCGGTAGGCATGCGCTCCCGTGGGCTGATGACCGTCGCGCTGCGGGTGATGGGCAACCTCGTCACGCCTGAGGACACCGACACGGTGGCGCGGCTGTGGCGGGTGGCCGGTCGCACCAGCGTGCGCTTCGACGACCGCCCCCCGTTCAGCTAACCCCCTCCTTCTCTTCCCGCCGAGCGGCGAGTTGTGGCCGCCCGGAAGGGGCAGAAGACCGGCCACGACTCGCCACTCGGCTGGGTGGGGAAGGGGTTAGGCGGACGGGCCCTTTGCCCGTGCCTCGCGGACGGCGGACATGGCCTGGTCGAGCTCGCTGAGCCAGTCGCTCTCGTGTTGACCCACCAGCTTCACGCACCACGCGAGCGCGTCCGAGCGGGAGCGGGCCACGCCGGCCTCTACGAGGGTGTCGAGGATCTTGCGCTGCGGCTGGGCGAGGCGGGTCATGACGGGGACCGCGAGCCGGGTGAACGACTCGGTGGTGTCCCCGCAGGTGACCGCCCAGGAGACCTTGCGGCCCGTGCGCTCCTCGAGTTCACGAGCGATGTCGATGCGGGCGGAGCGGGTGTCCTCGCGGAACCGGGTGATCCGCCCGGCCTGCGCCTCCGGGGAGTCGGTCTTCTCGGCTCCGTCGGCGGCGGGCGCGGGAATCGTCCCGGTGATGGTGATCTCCTCGCGGTCGAGGGTGACCTCGACGGCGGTGAACCAGTCGGCGGGCAGGCGCCCGTCGAGCCAGTTGCTGACGCTGAACGGCTTGGTTTCTGTAGTCATGTAATTATGATTACTCAGCAAGTCTGGGACGGCAAGGGCCGTTCACTGGCGGCGAAACCGGCTAGTGGGTGAAGTGCTCGACGACGGGGATACCGTCGAAATGCGGCCCGATCAGGGCGCGCCACTGGGCGAACAACTCGCCGCCGCGAAAGCCCTCGAGGTGGTCCTCCAGCGTCTCCCAGCGGATCGTGAACAAATAGGTGAGGGGCCGCTCGACGCCGAACCCGTGGCCGCCGAACTCCAGGAACCCGCGCGCCTGCGGCAGCACGGTGCTCGCAGCCTGGAGGAGGTCGGCCTCGAAGTCGGCCTCGTGGCCGGGCTGGACGGTGACTAGGGCGACCTCGAGCACGCTCATCAAAAGCTCCAGTCCTCGGCGAGCACGTTCTCCTGCATGGCCATCCGGAGGGGCTCCATGCGCAGGATGGCCGGCGGTCCGGCCAGCAGTTCGGGCATCGTCGACATCATGCGCGCGAATCCGGCGGAGGCGCGGTGGGCATCCTCGGCCTCCTCGTCCTTGAACATCTCGTACAGCCACACGATCGACGCGTTCTCGGAGTCCAGCGAGACCACGAAGACCTCGGTGCCGGGCTCCTCGGCCAGGCCGTCGGCGTAGGTGTTGACGATGTCGAGCATCGCTGCTCGCATGCCGTCCTGGCACGTCAGGCGGACGAGCATGCTGCGGCGTCCGGGCAGCAGCGCCTGTACCGGCTCGTCGGCCATGGCTAGGCCACGTTCTCGACGTACCACTCGTAGGTGGTCGCCAGCCCATCGCGCAGCTTGATAGTGGGATACCAGCCCAGTTCGTTGATGCGGGCGGTGTCGAGCAGCTTGCGCGGCATGCCGTCGGGCTTGGAGGAGTCCCAGACGATCTCGCCGTCGAATCCGACGACGGACGCGACGGTCTCGGCGAGCTCGCGGATCGGCATGTCGTCGCCCCAGCCGACATTGATCGTCTCAGCGGAGTCGTAGCTGTTGAGCAGCATCAGACAGGCCTGCGCGAGATCGTCGACGTGCAGGAACTCCCGGCGGGGTGCACCCGTGCCCCAGACGGTCACTGTGGATGCGCCCGTGACCTTCGCCTCATGGAAGCGTCGGACGAATGCCGGCAGCACGTGCGAGGACTGAAGGTCGAAATTGTCGTTGGGGCCGTACAGGTTCGTGGGCATCGCCGAGATCCAGTGCCGGCCGTACTGGGTGCGGTGCGACTCGATGTAGAAGATCCCGGCGATCTTGGCGATCGCATAGGCCTGGTTGGTGGGCTCCAGCGGCCCGGTCATCAGTGAGGACTCGCGGATCGGCTGCGTGGCGTGCCGCGGGTAGATGCAGGAGGACCCCAGGAACAGCAGTCGGTCGACATCGGCGGAGTGCGCGGCGTCCATGACGTTCGTCTGGATCAGCATGTTGTCTTTGAGGAACTCCACGGGGTACGTCGAGTTCGCCATGATCCCGCCGACCTTGGCGGCGGCGTCGATGATGACGTCGGGCTTCGCGTCATGGATCGCGTCGTGGGTGGCCTCGCGGTCGGTCAGGTCCAGTTCGCTCGACCGCCAGCCGACGACCTCGCCGACGTCCTCGGCCTCGAGGGCGCGCACGATCGCGGACCCGACGAGCCCGTTGTGACCCGCGACGTAGACCTTGACGTCGCTCCAGACGATTTGCGGCTGCATGGTGCGCAATTGTGGCACAGCAGGCATGGCGAGCACCCTGCCTCGACCCCGTCCGGCTGAGAGGATGGATGGCATGAGAGTGGTCAACCTTGAGCAACTGAAGCCGATCCTTGCCAACCTGCCGGAGAACCCTCGTGTCGTTGCGTCGGGCAACTTCGCGACTCCGCATGTCCTGCTGGGGGCGCTTGACGCGGTCGTGCCCGAGTACCGCCTGCACATGCTCAATGCGCAGAAGGGCCTGCCGGACCGCGAGGGTGTCACCTACGAGACCGCCTTCGTCGGCCCTGGCATGCGCAACCACGAGCGCCTCGTCTACATCCCGTGCCGGCTCAGCCTCGTGCCGGTGCTGTTCCGCGACCACTACCGCCCCGACGTCGTGCTCCTGCATGCCAGTTCCCCGCGCCATGACACCGTCAGCCTGGGCACCGAGGTGAACATCCTCCCCGCGGCGATCGAGTCCGCACGGGAGCGCGGCGGCCTGGTTATCGTCCAGTCGAACCCCCGTATGCCCTACACCTACGGGGACGCCCAGATCTACGAGCACGAGATCGACTACCTCGTCGAGGTCGACGAGGCCCTCCCGACGCACGCCCCGGGAACGCCCGACGAGGTGTCCCTTCAGATCGGCGAGTTGATCGCGGCGCGGGTGGAGGACGGGTCGACGCTGCAGCTGGGCATCGGTGCGGTGCCGGACGCTGTGCTCAACTCGCTGACGCAGCGCAAGGGACTTCGCATCTGGACGGAGATGTTCAGCGACGGCGTGCTCGAGCTCAATCGGCGCGACTGCCTCGACAAGGAGGTGCCGCTGACGGCGTCGTTCATCTTCGGCTCGCAGGACTTGTACGACTGGATCCACCTGAACAAGTGGATCCGCATGCTGCGCACCGAGCGCACCAACGACCCGGGCCAGATCGCCCGCCAGGCCCGCATGACCAGTGTCAACGCAGCCCTGCAGATCGACCTCTTCGACCAGGCGAACGCCAGCCGGGTCAAGGGCCGCATCTACTCCGGGTTCGGAGGATCCACGGACTTCATCGTGGGCGCCCTCCACGCGCGCGGCGGCCAGTCGTTCATGGCGCTGCCGTCCTGGCACAAGAAGGCCGACGTCTCCACGATCGTGCCGCGCATCCAGGAGCCCGTGACCAGCTTCGAGCACAGCGCAGTCGCGACCGAGAATGGCATCGCCACGATGTTCGGACGCAGCCAGCGCGAGCGCGTCACCAACATCATCGAGCGGGCCGCACACCCCGACGCGCGAGAGGGCCTGCGCGAGGCGGCCGCGGAGATGGGACTGCTGTAGGTGCCGGAGTTGCCAGAGGTCGAGGCGCTCGCACGGTTCCTGACCCAGCAGACGGCCGGGCAGATGGTGGCCGACGTGTCGTTGGCCAGCCTCAGTGCGTTGAAGACGTTCTCGCCGTCGATCACCGACGTGCTCGGCAGGCACGTGACCGGAGTGACGCGGCGCGGGAAGTTCCTCGACCTCGCGACGCAGGACGGGCCGCACGTCGTATGGCACCTGTCGCGGGCCGGCTGGGTGCAGTGGCGCGACGAGGTCCTCACCACGCCGGTGAAGCCGGGCAAGGGGCCACTCGCACTGCGGATGTCGTTCGTCAACGACGATGGCGAGCCGATTGGCCGCATCGACATCACCGAGGCCGGCACGCAGAAGCGCCTGGCGATCTACGTGGTCGACGACCCGGGCGATGTTCCCGGGATCGCGCGGCTTGGCCCCGATGCACTGGGCGACGAACTAACGCTAGAAGCGTTTGCGGCCATCCTCGACGGCGCGGGACGCGCGCAGATCAAGGGCGTCCTGCGCGACCAGTCGATCATTGCGGGCATCGGCAATGCCTACAGCGACGAGATCCTGCATGCGGCGCGGCTCTCGCCGTTCCACCCGTGCAGCACGCTGACCGACGAGCAGGTGCACTCGCTCTATGCGTGCATGCGTTCGACGCTCACCACGGCGATCGACAACAGCGTCGGACACGGCACGGGCACGTTGAAGGCCGAGAAGAAGGCGAACCTCGCAGTCCACGGCCGCAAGGGCGAGACGTGCCCGGTATGCGGCGACGTCGTGCGGGAGGTGTCGTTCGCCAGCAGTGCCCTGCAGTACTGCGCGACGTGCCAGACCGGCGGCAAGCCGCTCGCCGACCGGCGGACGAGCAAGTTCTTGAAGTAGCCGCGGGCGGGCACCCATCCACATTGGGGTGGCGGGACTGAAGTCGTGGAATTCCATTGACCCGATAGCTGCCCGAGGGCACCATGAGGCATGCAGATACGGCAAGAGCGGACACGAAACCGGAGACGGCGAATTGCAGTCTTGTCGCTTGCCGTCTCGCTCGGGTTCGTGCTGAGCCAAGCTGTCGGCGCCGTGGGTGCGACGACGCCACCGCTGACCTTTGTCACGCTGACGACAGGACTCGTACAGCCGACGCAGGTGCTGTCGACCGCGGCGATACCCGGCGTGCTGTTCGTCACTGAACGGCGTGGCGTGGTCAGAGCCGTTGATGAAGTGAGCGGTGCAATCTCGTCGAATCCGTACCTGGACCTGACCTCCGTCGTCAACAGCACCGGCGGCGAGCAGGGTCTGCTCGGCATGGCGTTCGCCCCTGATTTCGCCACATCCGGTCGTGTCTACGTGACCTTCACGGATGCCGCGGGAGCCCTGGTTCTCAGACGGATCACGGTCTCGACTCCGGTGACGTCAAGCGCGGGATCCGCTGCGGGGGAAGACCTGCTCGCTGTCCCGCACCCGGGGGCGACGAACCACAACGGAGGCAGCCTTGCCTTCGACCGGTCGGGGCGACTGCTCCTGGGAACAGGGGACGGCGGAGGAGCGGGAGATCCCTTCGACAACTCGAGAAACACCAACGTGCTGCTGGGCAAGGTCCTCCGACTGGACGTGAGCAGTTCCTGCACCGTGAAGTACTGCATTCCATCCGCCAACCCGTTCGTCGGAGGCGGAGGACTCAAGGAGGTCTGGCTGTGGGGGTTGAGGAACCCTTGGCGGACGGCCTTCGATTTGTCGACGGGCTTGTTCTACGTGGCCGATGTGGGACAGGACAGGTGGGAGGAGCTGGACGTTGTTCCTGAGGCGTCGGCTGGTGGTGACCTCCAGTGGTCTTGTCGGGAGGGCCCGGAGCAGTTCAACGCCGCCCGGTGTGGCTCGACAGCCACCCAGATCTTGCCCGTCACCGTGATGTGTCACGCATCCGTTGTGGGATGCCTGGCCACTGATGCAGGCGGATCCGTCACCGGCGGTCAGGTCTACCGAGGACAGCGCCTGGCCGCCTCGCTCGCCGGCTCCTATGTCTTCGGTGACTTCGTGACCGGAAACGTGTGGTCTTGGGCCAACGTTGTCCGGTCGTTGATCGCGTCCCTCCCTCAGGTGACGTCGTTCGGCACCGATTCCCAGGGCGAGTTGCTGGCGACCACGCTGTCCGGCGGCCTGTTCCGAATGACGATCGGCACCACGTTGCCAGCAACCACTCCGCCTCCTGCGTCTGGTGGAGGCGGTGGGGTAGTGGCACCAACCGCGCCAAGTGCTAGCTCTGGTCCGGCGGCACCGCCCGCCGCTGCCGCCTCCCTACCGACGGTTGCGACTGCCGCTGCTGCAGTCTCGGCACCTGAAGCGGCTCAGGCCCTGGCCGTTCCCGCTCGGGTGAGGGGCCTTCATGTGCGGCGGTTGAGCCCCTCAACGGTGGCTGTGTCCTGGACGAGGTTGTCGGACGCTCCGGGGGCTCGATTCCAGTTCCGCGTTCAGCGGGCCAGCAGGCCATACGGACCGTGGCGCACCGTCACCGCGTCGCTAGTAACGATCAGGGGCCTGCACAAGGGACTCCGGAGTCGACTTCAAGTGCGTGCCCTGGTCGATGCTGCTTTCGGTCCGGTGTCGACCGTCTCCCTGCGATCGCCGTAGGACGGGTACGTGATCACACCGGCTGCTGTCAGTTCGGGTGATCACCGCTGCCCGTAGGCTGCTGACCATGTTCGGGAAGAAGAAGAGCGACACCAAGGCCGCCCT
>JBAXSI010000054.1:0-16962 GCA_037130755.1 Actinomycetes bacterium | reverse complement strand
CCGCCGGACGCGACGATGAGGTCGAGGAACTCCGGCACGGCCGGGATCTCCAACGCGTCCATTGACTTCTGCATCATGTGGGTGGCCATCGAGGTCATGCCCGGGAAGGGCGCGAGTGCGGCGGGGATGTGGGCGGCGGTGTTCCCGACGGGGGAGAACTTCAGGTTCTCCATCCGGCCCTTGGTGATCATGTCGAAGCCCCAGAAGGTGAAGAACAGGTGCAGTTCGACTCCCTCGCCGAGGGCGGCGTTGCCCAGGATGAGGCCCGGGTAGGCCATGTCAAGGCTGCCCTTGGAGCAGATGATGGCCAGCTTGCGTCCGGTCTCGACGTCATCGTCGAATGCCGGGACGATCATTTCGTTCACTGCGGTCATTGTCGTTGCCTCTCTTGGAATCCGTGATCGTCAGACGCAGCCGTGCGGCTTGGGCAGCCCGGCGATGTAGGCCATCTTCTTGGCCGGCTTCTTGGGGAACAGCACGAAGAGCTGCTTGGTGTCGATGCCGCCGGCGGTGGACACGCGACGGATCGTCGGCGTCTCGCCCTGCACCTTGAAGTCGTCGCGCAGGAAGTGGATGGCCTTCCAGTGCTCGTCGGTCATCTCGACGCCGATGGCCTCGGCCAGGGCTGCACCCATGGCGTCGTCCCACTGGTCGTACTCGGTCATGAAGCCCTCGTCGTCGACGGCGACTTCGCGTCCATTGATGGTGGTCGTAGGCATCTGCTTGTCCATTCCTCTGTGCGTGTTGGTTACTTGGCTGAGATCAGATCGGTGCGCTTGCCGGAGGTCGACATCAGGCTGCTGATGGGCAGCGGCCGACCGGGCATGAGCATGTTCCAGTAGACCCACCGGAAGCCGAGCTTCCCGACGTGGTTGAGGCGGCTCTCCTTGAGCAGTCCCATGGGTCCCATGGCGCCGTAGGGGAACTTGCCCGGCAACGGCTCGGTGTCGTAGTTGAAGTCGATCAGCATCGCCTTGCCGCCACCGGTCTCAATGAAGCAGTTGGCGTGACCGTCGAACTTGTGGGTCATCGTCTGGCCCTTGATCAACTGGAGGAAGTTCTCCATGAAGATGTCGACCTCGAAGTGCGCGACCGAGCCGGCCTTCGACGCCGGGATGTCGTTGGCGTCGCCCAGCGCGAAGATGTTCTCGTGCGCCTTGGCCTGCTGGGTGAACTTGTCGACCGGCACCAGGTTGATGTCGTTGCCCAGCCCGGAGCGAGCGACGTAGTCCGCACCCATGTTGAGCGGGATGGTGACGAGCAGGTCGAACGGCACCTCGGTCTCGTCGTAGGCGACGATCTTCTTGCCCTCGGGGTCGACACTCTCGATCATGAAGTCCGGGACGACGGTGATGCCCTTCTCGCTGAGGGTGTTGCCGAAGGCCTCGGCGGCAATGGGCTTGGTGAACGCCGCGTCCAGCGGAGTCACGTAGGTGATCTCGACCTTGTCGCGCATGCCCTTGTGCTTGAAGAACGCATCCGCGAGGAACGCGAACTCCAGGGGAGCGACGGGGCACTTGATCGGCATCTCGGTGATGTGGATGACGAGCTTGCCGCCGGTCCAGGAGCGGAGCTTCTCGGCCAGTGCGACCGAGCCGTCGTAGGAGTAGAACTCGTGGACGCTGCCGCCCATGTCGTCGGCCATGCCCGGAGTCTCGTCCGGCCGGGGAGTCACGCCGGAGGCGATGATGAGGTAGTCGTACGTGAGCTTCTGGCCGTCGGTGAGCAGGACGCTGTTGGCGTCGGCGTCGACCTGGTCGATCTGCCCGTAGACGAGCGAGACGCCCTTGCTCAGGTACTTGCGCCGTGACTTGGTGACCTGCTCCGGCTTGTAGGTGCCGAAGGGCATGAACAAGAAGCCCGGCTGGTAGCGGTGCTTGTCATCGGCGTCGACGACGGTCACCGCCCATTCACTGATCGGGAGGGCCTTGCGAAGCTTGTTCGCGGCCATCGTCCCAGCCGTGCCACCACCGAGGATCAAGATCTTTTTCATACCCCCAAGGGTATCCCTTGTGAAAACCGGAACAAAGTTATGTACGTCCCAAACAGCGGGACTTTGGTCCTGACTTCTCGGCTATGAGGCGGTCAGACCCGCAGGCGGCTCGACCGCCACCAGGGTGCCGCTGTACATGCCCATGACGCAGGTGAACGAGGTGACCCCGGCCTTGAGGGCCGGCAGTTCGACACGGTTCTCGCCAGCCACGAGGTTGGCCTGGACGCCGAGATCGGGCACGCGCAGGAAGGCGCTGCAGTCATACGGCGACGTCGAGTCGATGACCCATGTGATGGGCAGGCCCGCATAGACGACGGTGTCGGCGGGAACGTAGCCACGCGGCTCCTGGGTCATCTTCACCGTCTGGGCCCCGTTGGCCACGGTGACGTTCGGTGACACCTTCTGCTGCGACGCTGCGGCAGTGATCTCCGCGGATGGTGCGCTCGAACCCAGGTCGTAGCCGAGGAGTCGCAGGCCGCCGAGCGCGTTGACCACCGCGAAGCAGATCACGACGACGCCGACGACGCGCAGCACCGTGTCGCGCGACTTGCCGGTCGCGATCTCGGGAAGTCCGCCCAGCGCCAGCAGTCCGGGAGTGGTGCCCACGGCGAAGGTGGCCATGATGAGGCCGGCCGTGAGCGGGGTCGCGGTGGACAGTGCGTAGAGCTGCACGGCCTGCGTGAATCCGCACGGCAGGAAGAAGGTCGCTGCGCCGATGATCGCGGTGCGCAGCGGGCTGTAGGAGGCCTCTGCGGAGTCGCCGATGCCGACGAGCCTGCTGAATCCCGATGGCAGGGAGAGGTTCCAGGCGGCCAGGCGCGGGAAGATCCCGGTGAGCCGAAGTCCCAGCAATGCCATCACTATTGCGACGCCGACGAGCAGCAGGCCCATCATCGCCGGCGGCAGGCTCAGTGCACCGCCGAGCATGCCGAGCAGTGCGCCGAGGATGAAGAAGCCGACGATGCGGCCGACGTTGAACATCAGGTGCGGCTGCATGCGCACGCCGAAGGACGGCTCTGGTGCGCCCGAGCGGGCGATCATCGCGGCGTGCGACGCCGACACGGCAAGGACGAGTCCGCCGACCAGTGCCATGCACGTGGACACGCCCGCGGTGAGACCGAGCACGAACACGAGCATGAGGCCGCCGGAGTTCGGGTCGGTCAGCCGTGCCGGCAGGTCGCTCAGTCCGAGCGTCCACGCGAAGTAGATGGCCAGCCCCACGACGATGGCCGCGATGACGAACGTGCGCCAGACCTTGAAGTCAGGCGAGACCCAGGGATCGGACCCGACCGAGTAGCCGGCCTTCGCCAGGGCTGCGTTCATCGCCTCGTCGCTGGGACGCTCGACGGCGGTGAGCGTCGCGCGGCCGGAGTGGGCGGACGCGTCCGCCTCCTGGACTCCGGGGAGCGCGCCGAGGGCCTTGGCCACCTTGCGCTCGCACGCCGCGCAGGTCATGCCCGCGATGGGGACGTCGATCTTCTGAAGCGGCGCGGATCCGCCGGTCGCCTCGTCCGACATCTTGGTCACTGGCCTACCACCCTCCGGGACATCGCTTCGATCGTCCGGGTCGGCCGCGTGGTCGTCAAGAGGCCGAACGGGGATTAATGGTGGGGCTTTTGGCCTGATTCGTCGAATCGGAGCCACGAGGCGCGGATCTCGTTCTCGGCCTCTGTCCGGCCCACCCACGTGGCGCCCTCGACGCTCTTGCCGGGCTCGAGGTCCTTGTAGACCTCGAAGAAGTGCTGGATCTCGAGCCGGTCGAACTCGGCCACGTGGAAGATGTCGCGCAGGTGCTCCTGCCGAGGATCGCCCGCGGGCACGCACAGGACCTTGTCGTCGCCGCCTGCCTCGTCGGTCATGCGGAACATGCCCACGGCGCGGCACCGGATGAGGACGCCCGGGAACGTCGGCTCGGCCGTCATGACGAGGGCGTCCAGCGGGTCGCCGTCCTGACCGAGGGTGTTGTCGATGAATCCGTAGTCGTGGGGGTAGCGGGTCGAGGTGAACAGCATGCGGTCGAGGCGGATGCGACCTGTCGCGTGGTCCATTTCGTACTTGTTGCGGCTGCCTGCCGGGATCTCGATCGTCACGTCGAAGTCGAACGGTTCCACGGGTCCTCCAGGGTGGCCGGTCGGGTGCGGGGGGCGCCCCCGCATCGTGCCTTAGTGTTCCGTATGAGCCGGCCTTGATGTCGCCGGGAGGCGAGGAGTGTGACGTGCGGCAACCTTGGCGCTCCGGACGCGCTGGATTGGCGGCGTGCACCGTCGCCGTCGGATTGACCGCTGCGCTGCTCGTACCGCCTCTGGCGGCGGCCGATGGCGGCCCCGTTCCCCCGGCCCCGGCACCGTCTGTCCTCCCCGCGATCAACGTCGCTGTGTCCACTGCTCCGGCACCGACGGCCGCGGGCATCTCGGCCGTCGTGACCCCGCTGCTCAACAAGCGCCTTGGCCAGGAGTCGGTTGTCGTCATCGATCCCGCCACATCGACGGTGCTCTTCGAGCGCGACGCGGCCACGCCGCGCGTACCGGCGTCGACCTTGAAGCTCGCCACCTCGGCGGCCGCACTCAACGTCCTCGGACCGCAGACCCGGATCCCGACGGTCGTGTACCGCAACGGCGCGACCTTGTACCTCGTCGGTGGCGGCGACCCGACCCTCGTCAGGGCGAAGGGCGGCGACCCGCTGGCCGGCGGAAGTGCGTCGCTCAAGGCGCTGGCGAAGGCCGCGACGAAGACGCTCACCACGGGCAAGACTCTCAAACTCGTCTACGACGACTCGGCGTTCACCGGCCCGGTGCTCGGCCCGGGCTGGCCGAAGGGGTTTCCGTCGGCAGGCGTCGTCGCGCCAGTGACCGCCCTCGTCGTCAATGGCGGGCGCGCGCGACCCGGCTCGCTGACGCGTGTCCAGGACCCCGCCCGGCAGGCCGCCGACGCCTTCGCCGGGTTCCTGCGCGCGCAGGGGCTCACGATCTCGTCCGTCAAGAGCGGCAGCAAGGACGCGGCCGCCACCGAGCTCGCGCGCGTCGAGTCACCACCGGTGGGGGACATCGTCCAGCGGATGCTCACCGAATCAGAGAACAACTTCGCCGAGGCCCTCGCCCACCTCGTCGGCGGCAAGCTCCTCGGCAACCCGAGCTTCGCCGGCGGAGCAGCGGCAACGGTCAGGACCCTCAGCGACATGGGGATCGCGACGACTTCGGTGTCGATCGTCGATGGCAGCGGACTGTCGCTGCAGGATCGCGTCCCGGTGCAGGTGCTCGCTGACGTGCTGAGCGACACCGCGCTCGGCACCGACCCCGATCTCGCTTCGATCCCACCCGGTCTCGCGGTCGCCGGACTCACCGGAACGCTGGCGGATCGATACACAACGCTGCAGACGCTGGCGGGCCGCGGGGTCGTGCACGCCAAGACGGGCACCCTGACGGGCGTGGTGTCGCTGATCGGCACGGTGCAGGATGCGCAGGGCCGCGTACTCGTCTTCGGCATCATCTCGAACAAGGTTCCCTCCATCCCGCACGCGCGCGAGACAATGGATCGCATCGCCAGTCGTCTGGCGACCTGCGGATGCCAGTGAGGACTGCCCCACGTTGATCGTTGAGGATCCACACCTGCTGACCAGATTGGGGAAGGCCCGATGAAGCCGACGCTTCTGCCGTGCAACCAGTTCGACCACTTCTATCGTGGCGGCGACCGCATCGGTGCGCTGCGCCATGGACCCGGCGGCCCCAACCGGCCAGAGGAGTGGATCGGCTCGACCACGGCCCGCTTCGGGCTGGCACCCCAGGGCTTCAGCATCCTTCCGGACGGCCGACTCCTCATCGAGGCGGTCGAGGCGGATCCGCAGGCGTGGCTCGGTCCTGACCACGTCGCCCGCTACGGGTCCAGCACCGAGGTCCTCATCAAACTGCTGGACCTCGACCAGCGGCTTCCTGTCCACCTGCACCCGAACCGGGAGTTCTCGCGCCAGCACCTCGGGCTCGCGCACGGCAAGACCGAGGCCTGGTACGTCATCGATGCCCCTGAGGGCGCGCAGGTGGGCGTCGGTTTCGCCGACAACATGACGCTCGACCAGGTGTCCGCGTGGGTCAACGAGCGCGACAGTGATGCGCTCATGGGCGCCCTCCGGTCGCGAGTCGTCAAGCCCGGCGACGCGATGCTCGTCCCGTCCGGCCTGCCGCACACGGTTCAGTCCGGCGTCTTCGTCCTCGAACTGCAGGAGCCGACCGACCTGTCGATCCTGCTCGAATGGCAGGGCTTCGCGGTCGACGGCATGAAGGACGGGCACCTCGACCTCGGCTTCGACACGGCGCTGCAGGCGGTCGACCTGTCCGCGATCTCCGCAAGCGACCAGGACCGCCTCGTCGTCACCAGCGAGATGATCGCCGGCGCCGGGCTGTCTTCGGTGATGCCGGCTGCAGCGGACTCCTACTTCCGTGCCCACCACTTCTCCGCGACCGACGGGCCGGTCTCCGTCGACGCCGGCTTCGGCGTTGTGCTCGTCCTCGGTGGCCTCGGTGTCCTGCGCACAGCCGACGGTTCGCTCGAGGTGACCCAGGGCGATGTGGTGCTCGTGCCGTTCGCGGCGGGCGAGTACAGCCTGCACAGCCTCGGTGATGACGCGCTCGTCGGCGTCGTCTGCCGGCCGCCGGCCCCCGATGCGCCGCACGGAGCCCGATGAGCGATCCCATCGACTGGGATCTCGCGGTCGCCACGGCTGCTCGGCTTGCTCCGAAGGGGCCAGACCTTCCCGCTGACGAGACCCGGGCCGCCGTGCGCATGCTGCGTGATCTGGCACGCGAGGCGGTCGAGCCGGTCAGGTCCGTGACGGGCATGTCCGCGCCTGACGACGCCGTGGCCGTCGTCGTCGATCGGCCCGGCTGGATCGCGTCCAACATCGACACCATGCGGATCGTCCTGTCGATGTGGGAAGGCCTCGCGGAGCGCACCGATGCCGCACCTGCCGTCGTGCGCAGTCTCGGGTCGCGCGGCACCGCGCTCCAGCTCGGAGCCGTCCTGGCTTGGATGTCGGGCAAGGTGCTGGGGCAGTACGAGGCGTTCACCGAGAACGGTGCGCCTGGCCGGCTGCTACTGGTCGCGCCGACGATCGTCAGCGTCGAGCGTCAGCTCGACGTGCCATCGCGCGACTTCCGATTCTGGGTCTGCCTTCATGAGGAGACTCATCGCGTGCAGTTCGGCGCGGTGCCGTGGCTGAGCGAGTACCTCGCCGGCCGGATCGCGGCGCTGCTCGAGGCGTCCGACGTGGGCGGTCGCGAGGCGCTGCAGCGGATCGTCGCGTTCGGCTACGCGCTCGTCAGGTCGCTGCGGTCGGACAGCGAGGAGAGCGTTGTCGAGGCGATCCAGACTCCGGAGCAACGGGTGATCTTCGATGAGATGACGGCGCTCATGTCGCTGCTCGAAGGTCATGCCGATGTCGTCATGGACGACGTGGGCCCGGCTGTCGTGCCTTCAGTGGCGCTCATCCGCGAGCGCTTCAGCCAGCGCCGGCAGCAGCCGAGCGCCCTCGACAACGTCGCACGCAAGGCCCTCGGCATGGACGCCAAGCTCCGGCAGTACAGCGACGGCGCGAATTTCGTCCGGCATGTAGTCGACCGCGCAGGCATGGCCGGCTTCAACCGGGTCTGGGAGGCACCGGACCGCCTGCCCACGCGTACGGAACTGCACGACCCCGACGCGTGGCTGGCGCGCACGCAGGCGCCATGAGCACGCGCGCGTCGTCGCCCCAGCTGCTCGCAGCCCGTGCGGCAGTCGCCCGGTCGCTGTCCGACGTCCCCGCAGGAGCGCTGGTCCTCGTGGCCTGCTCGGGCGGTCCGGACTCGCTTGCACTGGCAGCGGCGACAGCGTGGGTGGGTGCGCAGCACGGGTTCGGCACGCTGGCCGTCATCGTCGACCACGGACTGCAGGAGGCGTCCGCGTCCGTCGCGGAGTGGGCGGCTCGCACCTGCCGAGCGCTCGGCGTCGACGAGGCCACGGTGCTGCGGGCCGTCGTCGGCACTGACGGCGGGCCTGAGGCCGCAGCCCGCTCGGCCAGGTACGCCGCGCTGGAGTCCGTCGCCGTCGAGCGCGACGCTGCGACGGTGCTGCTCGGGCACACGCGCGAGGACCAGGCCGAGACCGTGCTCCTGCGGCTGGCGCGCGGGTCGGGTGCGCGCTCGCTGTCGGGCATGCGCGAGCGCAGCGGCCCGTGGCGTCGACCGTTCCTGTCACTGTCGCGCGCCGACGTGCAGGCCGTGGCCGCGGAGGTGCTCGAACCCCTGGGGGAGCGCCCGTGGAGCGACCCGCACAACGACGATCCGGCGTACGCGCGGGTGCGGGTGCGGGCACTGCTCGACGACCTCGTCCAGGCAATCGGCCCGGGCGCCGTGCTCGGCTTGAGTCGATCGGCCGAACTGCTGCGCGACGATGCCGACGCGCTCGACGACTGGGCGTCCCGCGAGGGCGAGCGGCTGGTGTCGGCGGACGACGGGGCGATGGTGGCGGACTGCGAGGCGCTGACGGCGCTGCCGCGGGCGGTCCGCACCCGCCTCATCAGACGGATGTGCGTGGCGGCCGGGAGCCTGCCCGACCAGCTCACCGCGGATCACGTGCGGCGGGTGGAGGAGTTCGCCACGGAGTGGAGCGGGCAGGGCGCGGCCAGTCTCCCGTGCGGTGTCATCGCCGAGCGTTCATATGGGAGGCTGTGGGTACGTTCGGCCCGGGCCAGCCGCAACACTGATACCCAGACGGAGTGACGAGTGGATCCTCAGGACATCAGTAGCGAACTCCAGCACGTCCTCCTCACCGAGGAGCAGATTCACGAACGCCTCCGCGAACTCGCGGCCCAGATCGACTCGGACTACGAGGGCAAGGACCTCCTGCTCGTCGGCGTCCTCAAGGGCGCCGTCATGGTGATGGCCGATCTCGCACGCTGCCTGCACCGCACGGTCGACATGGACTGGATGGCCGTTTCGTCCTACGGCTCGGGCACGACCTCCAGCGGCGTCGTCCGGATCCTCAAGGACCTCGACGGCGACCTCGGCGGTCGCAACGTCATCGTCGTCGAGGACATCCTCGACTCCGGCCTGACCCTGTCGTGGCTGCTGAAGAACCTCACCTCCCGCAACCCGGAGTCGGTCGAGGTCTTCACGCTCCTGCGTAAGCCGGACGCCATGAAGGTCAACGTGGCCCCCCGCTACATCGGCTTCGACATCCCGAACGAGTTCGTCGTCGGCTACGGCCTGGACTACGCCCAGCGCTACCGGAATCTGCGCTGCGTCGGCACGCTGGCCCCGCACGTGTACGGCGGCTGACGGGCCACGGGACTCGGTCGCACCGATGAGCCGTCACGTCCAGGTCACCTTCGACGCCCACGATCCTGGGGCCCTCTCGACCTTCTGGCGTGATGTGCTGGGCTACGTCCATCCTGGTCCGCCTGGATTCGCCGTCGCCGAAGGCGTAGATCCGCTCGACGCGTGGGACGAATTCCTCGCCCGGGTAGGGGTTCCTGTCGAGCAGCGCAATACGCGCTCGGCCATCGAGGACCCGGAGGGGCACGGCCCGCGGTTGTTCTTCCAGCAGGTGCCCGAGGACAAGGTGACCAAGAACCGGGTCCACCTGGACGTACGCGCCGCCCCGGGGCTGCGGGGCGAGGAGCGGATGGCGGCATTGGAGGCGGAGTGCAGGCGGCTTGTCGCGCTGGGAGCCTCCCGGATCCGTCGGGACGAGCCAGCTCCGCCGATGAGCGCGGGCCTGATCGTTATGGCCGATCCAGAAGGCAACGAGTTCTGCCTGGACTGACCCCAGTCGGCCTTACGCGAGGGGCGTAATCGTGAACAAGTGCGCGCGGTCGTGGGCCTATTCCCCTCGTAGTACCGTGATGCGGTGGACCTGAAGAAAATCCTGCGCGGCCCGATCTTCTGGATCGCCCTGGCCGTGCTCCTCGTGCTGATCGGCTCGAGCTTCCTCTCGGGCATCGGCGCGCCCACTCAGGTCGACACCAGTGAGGCCATCGCCGACATCCAGAGCAGCAAGGTCGACACGGCCACCATCGTCGACCGCGACCAGGTCATCGACCTCACGCTGAAGGACGGCTCCAAGGCTCGCGCCCAGTACGTGCAGGGGCAGGGGGTCAACCTCCAGGAGCAGCTCCAGGCCAAGGCCGATGCCGGCCAGCTGCCGGGCGGCTACAACGTGGTCGTTCCCACCGAGAGTGTCCTCGTCTCGCTGCTCGTCTCGCTCCTGCCCGTTGCGCTGATCGTGCTCCTCTTCTTCTTCCTCATGAGCCAGATGCAAGGCGGCGGCTCCAAGGTCATGCAGTTCGGCAAGTCCAAGGCGAAGATGGTCAGCAAGGACATGCCGCAGACCACGTTCGCCGACGTCGCCGGCGCCGATGAGGCCGTCGAGGAACTGCAGGAGATCAAGGACTTCCTCGCCGACCCCGCCAGGTTCCAGGCGGTGGGCGCGAAGATCCCCAAGGGCGTGCTCCTGTACGGCCCGCCCGGCACCGGCAAGACGCTGCTCGCCCGCGCGGTCGCCGGCGAGGCAGGCGTCCCGTTCTACTCGATCTCCGGATCGGACTTCGTCGAGATGTTTGTCGGCGTCGGCGCCAGTCGCGTCCGCGACCTGTTCCAGCAGGCCAAGGAGAACGCGCCGGCGATCATCTTCATCGACGAGATCGACGCGGTCGGCCGCCATCGCGGTGCCGGCCTCGGCGGCGGTCACGACGAGCGCGAGCAGACGCTCAACCAGATGCTCGTCGAGATGGACGGCTTCGACGTCAACGCCAACGTCATCCTCATCGCGGCCACCAACCGCCCCGACATCCTCGACCCGGCGCTCCTGCGCCCGGGCCGCTTCGACCGCCAGATCGCCGTCGAGCGCCCCGACCTGCTCGGCCGCTTCGCGATCCTCAAGGTGCACGCCAACGGCAAGCCGATGGCCCCCGAGGTCGACCTCCTGGCCGTCGCGCGTCGCACTCCCGGCTTCACCGGCGCGGACCTGGCGAACGTCCTCAACGAGGCGGCGCTGCTCACGGCCCGCGGCGACAGCCAGGTGATCGACGACATCGCACTTGACGAGGCGATCGACCGCGTCATCGCCGGACCGCAGAAGCGCACGCGCGTCATGGACGACCACGAGAAGAAGATCACCGCGTACCACGAGGCCGGTCACGCACTTGTCGCTGCGGCGCTGCCGGGCAACGACCCGGTCCACAAGATCACGATCATGCCCCGCGGTCGCGCACTTGGCTACACGATGGTGCTGCCCGACCAGGACAAGTACTCCACCACCCGCAGCGAGATGCTCAACCAGCTGGCCTACATGCTTGGCGGTCGCGCTGCGGAGGAGCTGATCTTCCACGACCCCACCACCGGCGCATCGAACGACATCGAGAAGGCCACGGCGGTCGCCCGCGCAATGGTCACCCAGTACGGCATGACCGAACGTCTCGGTGCGATCCGCTATGGCCAGGAGCAGAACGAGGTCTTCCTCGGCCGCGACATGGGCCACATCCGTGACTACTCCGAAGAGGTCGCCGCGGCGATCGACGAGGAGGTGCGTGCCTTCATCGAGGCCGCGCATCAGGAGGCGTACGACCTGCTCGTCGCCAATCGCGACATCCTCGACGCGATGGTGCTGGCGCTGCTCGAGCGCGAGACGCTCGACAAGTCCGAGATCGAGGAGATCTTCGCCGAGCTCCAGCTGCGCGAGGTTCGTCCGGCCTGGACCGGCTCTGCCCGGCGCCGTCCCGACGAGCGGGGCCCGGTGCTCACGCCGTCGGAGTCCGCGGCCCTCAACGGCCACGGCTCGTCGAACGGCCACGGCTCGTCGAACGGCCATGCTGGCTATGACGACTCACAGCCGAGCGATGCCGCTGAGGTGAGTGGGCAGGCATGAGCGGAGTGGACCCCGTCTCGCTGCCTGAGGATCGACCCCTCCGTCCGTTCGACTTCGAGGCTGCGCAGAAGGCAGTCCACGACCTGCTCGTCGCCGTCGGCGAGGATCCTGACCGCGAGGGCCTGTCCGAGACTCCGGCCCGCGTCGCGCGCGCCTACGAGGAGATCTTCCGCGGCCTGCGCATGACTGCTGACGAGGTGCTCACCACCACGTTCGACATCGGCCACGACGAGATGGTCCTGGTCAAGGACATCGAGCTGTACAGCACGTGCGAGCACCATCTCGTGCCGTTCCACGGGGTCGCCCACATCGGTTACATCCCCAACGAGAACGGCAGCATCACCGGCCTGTCCAAGCTGGCGCGGCTCGTCGATGTGTTCGCCAAGCGACCGCAGGTGCAGGAGCGGCTCACCACGCAGGTCGCCGACTCGCTCGTGCGGATCCTTCAGCCGCGCGGCGCGATCGTCGTGATGGAGGCCGAGCACCTGTGCATGTCGATGCGCGGCGTGCGCAAGCCGGGCGCCAAGACGGTGACGAGCGCGGTGCGCGGCTGCCTGCGCGAGCCGGCCACGCGCGCGGAGGCGATGTCGCTCATCCTGGGTCGATGATCTCCCGGCCTCAGGGACTGCCTGTCGGTCTTGCTGGGCTGGAACGCACCGTCGTCATGGGCGTCCTCAACGTCACGCCCGACTCGTTCTCCGACGGCGGGCACTTCCTTGCCGCCGACGCCGCCGTCAAGCACGGGCTCTCCATGTTCGAGCAGGGCGCCGACATCGTCGACGTGGGCGGGGAGTCCACCCGGCCGGGAGCGGTCCGCGTGACTGCCGACGAGGAGCTCGCGCGTGTGCTGCCCGTGGTCGCCGGACTCGTCGCCGCGGGCGTGCCGGTCAGCATCGACACCATGCGCGCCACCACTGCCCGTGCCTGTGTCGAGGCGGGTGCCTGCGTCGTCAACGATGTCAGCGGCGGCCAGGCCGACTCCGACATGTACGCGACGGCCGCCGCACTGGGCGTGCCCTTCATCGCCATGCACTGGCGCGGTCACAGCGACCGCATGGCCGAGCTCGCGCAGTATGACGACGTCGTGGCCGACGTCATCGCCGAACTGCTCGCGCGCGTCGATGCCGCGATCGCCGCAGGCGTCAACCCCGACCGCATCGTCATCGATCCCGGGCTCGGTTTCGCCAAGGAGGCCGACCACAACTGGCAGCTCCTTCGCCACCTCGACCAGCTGATCGACCTCGGCTACCCGGTGCTCGTCGGGGCATCGCGCAAGAGGTTCCTCGGCTCGCTGCTGGCCGACGAGTCAGGTCAGCCACGTCCGGTCGATCAGCGCGATGCGGCGACCGACGCCATTACCGCGCTCGCGGCGGCGCAGGGCGTATGGGCCGTCCGGGTGCATGACGTGTCGGCCAGCAAGGATGCGGTGCGGGTCGCGGCCGCATGGCTCGAGGGGGAGCAGGCAGATGACTGACCGCATCACGATCCGCGGCATCCGCGGCACCGGGTACCACGGTGTCTTCGATCACGAGCGCGCGGACGGGCAGCCGTTCTCCGTCGACGTCACGTTGAGCCTCGACACGTCGGGCGCGGGTCGGTCCGACGAGCTCGCGCAGACCGTTGACTATGGCGCCGTCGCCAACGAGGTCCACGCGCTGATCGTCGGCGCGCCCGTCGACCTCATCGAGACGCTCGCTGAGCGCATCGCCGATGCCTGCCTGCGATGGCCGGCCGTCGACGAGGTGGCGGTCACGGTGCACAAGCCGCAGGCGCCGATCGAGGTGCCCTTCGACGACGTCGAGGTGAGCATCACGCGCCGGCGAGACCCCGATGCGTGACATCGTGCTGAGCCTGGGCTCGAATGTCGGGGACTCGGCGGTGATCCTGCAGGGCGCCGTTGACGACCTGGCGGCGGCCGAGGGCGTGGAGCTCGCGGTCGCGTCCGGTGTGTTCGAGACCGACCCCGTCGGCGGGCCGGAGCAGCGGGCGTTCCTCAACCTCGTGGTGCTGGGCCGCACGTCGCTCCTCGACCACGAACTGCTCGCCACCACGCAGGCGATCGAGCAGCACTGGCACCGTACGCGCGAGGTGCGCTGGGGTCCGCGCACCCTCGACATCGACATCATCGCGATTGCCGACGAGAGCGTCGACACTCCTGACCTGATCGTGCCGCACGCGCTCGCCCACGAGCGGGCCTTCGTGCTCGTGCCGTGGCTCGATGCGGACCCGGATGCCTACTTGGTCGGGCACGGCGCCATCGCCGACCTGGTCGCGGGGCTCGACGCATCCGGGGTGCGCGACTGCGACGTGGTCGTGACCGTTCCGCGGGTCGGCTGATCGTGGACCCGATGAAGCCGACGCGCGTCTGGGCCCTCGTGGCTGCCGCTGCGGTGGCGGCCGCGATCGGCTGGGCATTGGTCCAGCTCGTGGATGCGTGGGTGGGCCGACTGGTGCCGGTCCCGTGGCTGGCGGCCGCGGCGCTGTGGCTGGTGGCCGCCGGCGTCGGCTACTGGGCGTACACCAGCCGGCCGCGCCTGCAGCGCAAGCCCGGCGCCAAGCCGATGCCCCCGTTGGTCGCGGCCCGCACGGCCGCGATGGCGATGGCTGCGTCACGGATCGGTGCGCTCGTGGCGGGTTTCTACGCCGGCATCGCCATCGGCGTCATCCCGTCGATCGGCACTCCCAGCGGTGAGAGCACGTTCTGGTCGGCGTCGCTGGCGAGCCTGGGCGCTGTGGTCCTCGTCATCGCGGCACTCTGGCTGGAGCACGTGTGCCGGCTGCCCATCGGCCCGCCGGACGACCTCCCCGGGCCCGGCTGACCACCGGGATAGGGTTCGACTCATGAGCGAGACCGCCCTCGAGGACCTGCCCTTCGACGAACTGCGTCAGAAGGCCTTCCACCGCGCCGAGAAGCACATGGACGTCGGCTTCTTCACCGACCTCTACTCGCACATGCCGGCGATGTTTGCCATCGAGGGCGAGGGCGGCGACCTGGGCGCCGTCGGCGGCACGATCATCGAGAGCGTGCGGGCCTGGCGTGAGATGGTGGGCGACAACGAGCTCGATGCCACGACCGAGGCGCTGCTGCGCGCCCGCTTCGTCACCTACCTGCGCGAGCACGGCGAGGAGTAGCCACAACTGACCACTCGGCACAGTGGTGGTGTGAGCTGACGGGCGGGGCTACCGGTCGATGTCGCCGGCTACGAGGAAGAAGCTCATGACCGCGTCAGCCATTTTGTCGCTCCCTGTGCCGACGAGGGCCTTCTGCATGGCCTGCGCGTTGGCGAATGATGCCGAACGAAGCTTGAGTCGCCATGGCAGGGGTTCGCCGACGCTGACGAGCAGCACTCCGCTGATGCCCAGCGGTCCCTCGATCCATCCGTAGCTGATGCCTTCGGGCGCGCGAACGGTCTTAGGCAGCCGCACGTCGATCGGGCCGGGCCCGAGTTCGACGAGTTTGTCGATGCTTGCACCCATGATCGCAAGGCTCGATGGGAGCTGTTCGAGGAGCACCTCGTAACGGGCCTGCGCATCTCCTGCTGTGCGGGTGGGGACAGCGAGCAGATCGGCGACCTCCGTGTAGGCGAGGTAGGGGGCATCGCGTCGAAGATCGAAGTCCAGGCCGGAGGCACGGGCGACTGCTCCGCTCGCGCCGCATCCGACCGCGCTCTCGCGTGAGAGAGGTGCGAGCCCCGCGAGAGTTGCGGCGTACTGGTGCATAGCGTCGCCGATCTGGGGCAGCGCCTCCTCAAGAGAGGTGATCGCGCGGGCGTAGGCGGCGAGGGCTTCGTCGCTGATCGGTGCGGCTACGCCGCCGATGCGCGCGAACATCGGATGGACGCGACTGCCGGTGGCCATCTCCTGAGCGGTGATGAGCTGCTCGTGGACTGACTGGGCCAGCGCCTTTGGGGCTCCGTCGATCATGGGGGAGAGGAAAGCGAGAGTCGCGGTCACTCGGTTGGCTTCGGCGAGCAGCATTCTCGCCCACGTCGCTCGTTCGGGCGGGACGATGCCGGCCGACGCCTCGAACACGAGCGCGATGACCAGTTCGGACGAGAATGCCGAGAGCCAGTCGTAGCGGTCGGCGAGCACCATGAGCTGCCGGTAGTCGCGGGACTCGAAGAGCTTCTCGAACGAGCGGTGCATGAAGCCGATCCGCATGTCGGCTGACGTGATGATGCCGGCCTCGCGGGTGACGGCCAGTTGGAAGCCCGCATGTGATGTGGGATGGAACTCAGGGAGCGGCAGCACCTCGTCGCAGTCGAGATACGCGGCCATGCCTGCGCCGATCACGGTGGATGTCGGCATCTCGGTCACGCGGTCATCGTGCCATCACCAGGACATACAGCCAAAGGCCGTCATCCGGCACAAGGCTGCACGCCAGTGCGGTCTACGCTCCGTCAGGTGAGCACACCACCGCGCTTGCGGGTCGGAGTCATCGGCGCCGGTCGCGCCGGGGCCGTGCTCGGTGCCGCCCTCCGTCGGGCCGGCCACCAGGTGGTCGGGGTCTCCGCGGTGTCCGACCTCTCCCGCCTGCGCGCCGAGGCGCTCCTTCCCGGCGTGCCGATCCTTCCCGCGCCCGAGGTCGCCGAGGACGCCGACCTGGTGCTCATTGCCGTTCCCGACGACGTGCTTCCCGGCCTGGTCGCCGGCCTCGTCGAGTCCGGCTCGCTGCACGCGGGGCAGTTCGTCGCGCACCCGTCCGGTCGCTACGGCATCGACGTGCTGGCGCCCGCGAGCGGCGTCGGTGCGATCCCGCTCGCGATCCACCCGGTCATGACGTTCACCGGAACGAGCGTCGACCTCGCCCGCCTGGAGGACTGCCCGTTCGGCGTCACGGCACCCGAGCAGGTGCGGCCGGTCGCGGAGGCACTCGTCGTCGAGATGGGCGGCGAGCCGATCTGGGTGCCTGAGGGGGCCCGAGGGCTGTACCACGCAGGCATCGCATTCGGCGCGAACTTCCTGATGACTGTCGTTCTGCAGTCGCTCGAACTCCTGCGCGATGCCGGCATGGAGCAGCCCGAGCGGCTCATGGCCCCGTTGCTCAGTGCCTCCCTCGACAATGCACTGCGGCACGG
>JBAXSI010000053.1:0-17827 GCA_037130755.1 Actinomycetes bacterium | reverse complement strand
AGGCTCCGGCCAAGAAGGCTCCGGCCCGCAAGGCAGCAGTCAAGAAGGCTCCGGCGAAGAAGGCCGCAGCGAAGAAGGCTGTCCGCAAGGCTCCGGCGAAGAAGGCCGCAGCGAAGAGGACAGTCAAGAAGGCTCCGGCCAAGAAGGCTCCGGCCCGCAAGGCAGCAGTCAAGAAGGCTCCGGCGAAGAAGGCCGCAGCGAAGAAGGCTGTCCGCAAGGCTCCGGTCCGCAAGGCCGCTGCCAAGAAGGCTCCGGCTCGCAAGGCGGCAGCGAAGAAGGCTCCGGCCCGCAAGCCTGCGGCTCGCAAGGCCCCGGCCCGCAAGCGCTAAGAGTCTCTTCCACGCAAGTCGTGACAGAGAAGGCCCGCACCAACAGGTGCGGGCCTTCTCTGCTTTCAGGTACTGGACTCAGTCGTCGTCGGCGTCGAACGTTGCGTTGCGGTCGCGCGCCAGTTCGAGCGCATCGGCCGCTTCGGCCTCGGTCGCGAAGGGACCCAGGCGTTCGGCGTTCGCGCAGCCGTTCTCCGGCTCCACCTTTTGATGCACCAGGCAGTAGTACCAGCTCATGTCATCTCCCGTCACAAGTCGACGCGCGGTCTTGTCAGCGCTCACCCCAAACATAGCGACTCTCGCTCCGATCTAGACTCGGCGCATGCCGCCGCGCACCCGAGACCCGTTGACCCCTGGTCGGGTCACCTCGATGCGCTCGGTTCCAGCCGCCATCGAACGGCCCGAGTACGTGGGCAAGCCCGCGCCCGCACCCTACGAAGGCCCGGAGGTGAAGAGCCCCGAGACCATCGTGGCGATGCGCGCGGCTGGCCGGATCGCCGCCGATGCGCTCGCAGAAGTCGGACGTCACATCAAGCCGGGCGTCACGACCGATCAGCTCGACCGGGTCGGTCACGCTTACCTGTGCGACCACGGCGCATATCCTTCGACGCTCGGCTACCGGGGATTCCCCAAGTCGCTGTGCACCTCGCTGAACGAGGTCATCTGCCACGGGATACCCGACAGCACGGTGCTCGAGGACGGCGACATCTGCAACATCGACATCACGGCGTTCATCGGCGGCGTGCACGGCGACACAAATGCGACATTCCTCGTCGGCGACGTGGACCAGGCCGCGCGCGAACTCGTCGAGCGTACGAAGGAGGCGACTCGACGCGCGATCAAGGCTGTCGCCCCCGGACGTCCGATCAGCGTCATCGGCCGGGTGATCGAGAGCTACGCGCGCAGGTTCGGCTACGGAGTCGTGCGCGACTTCACCGGGCACGGCATCGGCACGGCCTTCCACACCGGCCTGATCGTGCCGCACTACGACGACCCGCATCACGACACGATGCTCGAGGTCGGCATGACGTTCACGATCGAGCCGATGATCACTCTTGGCACCTACGACTACGACATCTGGGCTGACACGTGGACCGTCGTCACCAAGGATCGGAAGTGGACCGCCCAGTTCGAGCACACACTTGTAGTGACACCGTCCGGCTGCGAGATCCTGACGCTCCCAACCGGAACCGACGAAGGGAACTGGTAGATGACCATCGCGCACACGGAGACGATGTGGCCGACTGATGTCCTCACCCTGTCGATAGACATCGGCGGTTCGGGCTTCAAGGCGTCGATCGTCAACGCCCAGGGAGTGATGACGACCGACCGCGTGCGAGTGGACACGCCCTACCCGTGTCCGCCTGACGTGCTCGTCGCAGCGCTGACCGCGTTGGTGCAGCCCCTGCTCGACGTCCACCGGGTGTCGGTGGGCTTCCCCGGCCTGGTGCGTCACGGTCACGTCATCGAGGTTCCGAGCCTGTCCCGCGCCGAGTACGGAGGAGACCGTGATGCCGAGCTCGCGGCTGCGTGGCATGGCTATGACCTGGCGCACACCCTGGCGCAGGCATTCCAGAAGCCAACCAAAGTCGTCAACGATGCCGACATGCAAGGGTGCGCTGTCGTGGCGGGCGACGGCCTCGAGTTCGTCATGACTCTCGGCACCGGAGTCGGAACCGCGCTGTTCAACGACGGCACGCTGCTCCCCCACCTTGAGCTCTCGCACGGACCGTTCCGCGACAAGATGTCATTCGACATCGCTCTCGGGAATGCCCAGCGCAAGGACATCGGGAACGACCGATGGGTCAAGCGGGTCCGCAAGGCGATCGAAGACTTCCAGCAGATGCTGTTCTTCGACCACCTCTATGTCGGCGGTGGCAACGCCAAGCACCTGACTCCGGGCGACGTGGGGCCGCTGGGCGTGATCGTCCCGAACACGTCAGGAATTCTCGGCGGCGTTCGCGTCTGGGACCTCGACGCCTGAGGCGGACCACAAAAGTCCCGTTTTCAACTATCTTCGGCTAGAATCACCGCGTGACTAGATGGCTCACTGAAGAACAGCAGAAGAACTGGCGTGCGTGGCTGTCCGCGTCTCAGCTGCTCAACGACCAGCTCAGTCGCGAGCTCCAGGAGGCGCACGGCCTGACCATCGCGGACTACGAGATCCTCGTCCGCCTTTCCGAGGCACCCGATCGGCGGCTCCGCATGAGCGACCTGGCCGAGCAGACGCTGTCCTCGCGCAGCCGCCTGTCCCACCAGATCGACCGCATGGAGAAGGCCGAGCTGGTGGATCGGGAGGTCTGTGCCGACGATCGACGCGGCTCCTTCGCCGTCCTGAGCGACCATGGCTGGACCACCCTCGTAGCCGCCGCCCCAGACCACGTTGCCAGCGTCCGCGCTCACCTGGTCGACCAGTTGAGCGACCAGGAGTTCGCAGCGCTCGGCGGAGCGTGTCTCAAGGTGGCCGAGCACCTCAACGCACTTCAGGACAATTGACCCCGCAACCGACCAAAACGGGGCGTGCTGGGGCCTAATTTTGGGCCTCTTGCAAGGCCGGTCCCCTCGTGGCATCTCAGGTACCCTTTCGTGACTGCAACGAACGGGGTGGGGCAATGGGCGCGGTAACGTTCCAGGGGTATTACACGGGCACGTACAACCCGGACCGGGGTGGAATCTTCACGCCCACCGAGTGGCACCCGGGCCCGATCACCGTCGAGTTCTTCGGTGACTCGATTGGGCCAGGCGAATTCTTCGATTCGATCGGTACCTTCTACTACGGCTCCGTTGATCCCAACGGCCAGACCAGCATCCTCACGGCGCCCTCGGCCTTCAGCGGCCCGACGGTCCTGTACTCGAACGACCCGCTCCTGCTCGGCGGCGTCCAAAGAGGGCTGTCCGTTCAACGCGTTCAGTTCACCTGCCTGCTGGCCGGGACCTTGGTAGCCACGCCCGACGGCGAGCGCAAGGTGGAGGACCTGATTCCCGGGGACTATGTCCTCACCCCCGACGGCGAGTCGGTGGCGATCCGGTGGATCGGCCGGCAGTCCGCGGTGGCCATGTTCGCCGGCCCGGAGGCCGTGCCCGTCCTCATCCGCGCGGGCGCCCTGGGCGACGGCGTCCCCGCGAGCGACCTGTGCGTCTCCCCCAACCACGCGATCCTGGTCGACGAGGTGCTCGCGAACGCCCGCGCGCTGGTGAACGGCTCCACCATCGTTGCCATGCCCAATCCGCCGGAACTCATCGAGTACTTCCATCTCGAGCTCGACCGGCATCGGCTGATAGTTGCCAACGGGACGCCCGTCGAATCCTTCGTCGACGACGTCAGCCGCGAGGAGTTCGACAATGTGGACGAATGGCACGCCCTCGGCCTAGGACCACTGCCGGCACAGGCATTGCCGTACGTTAAGGCGAAGTCCGCACGTCAGCTCCCCGAGGCCACACGTCAGCGACTGGCCGACCGCGCCGAAGCCGGCGAGGTACTGCTCGCCTCTGCATAGTTCGGCCCGCACACCTCAAGGCGAGACCATGTCACAGGAACTCCCGACGCTGGTCAATGCTGCTGTCGAGCGTCAGCAGGCCGGCGAAGTCCCGTCTGCCATCGAACTGTACGAGCAGGCGCTCGACATCGACCCCGCCAACGGAGCGGCACTGTTCGGCCGTGCGACGTGCCTTCAACTGGTCGGCCGACCCGAAGAAGCACTTGAGGGGTACGCCGCGGCGCTTCAGGCCTTCCCAGACCACCCGAGCATCATCACGCGGATGGCCCATCTGCAGCGCCAACTTGGCCGACTCGACGAGGCGATCGCGACCTATGAAGTCGCCCTCACGATCAGTCCCGACGATCCCACCGTCGCTGTGGGGATGTCCCAGGCTCTAGTGCTCCTCGGAAGGGACGACGAGGCCCTCGCCGCCCTGGGCACGTCGCCGCCGTCGGGCGAGGGCGCGGCCGGCGTCGATGCGCAGCGAGTTCGCGTACTGCTCGCCAAGGGCGATTTCGATCGGGCAGAGCAGGTGGCCCGATCGCTGACGACTTCGTCGCCAGTGGACCAGATGAACCGATCACTGCTGCTGACCGACATCGCGAGCGCGCGATGGGAGTTCTCCGAAGCCGAATCAGAGATCGCGAAGGCTTGCGTGCATCAGCCTGATCGGCCCGCATTGCACCTACGGCACGGCGCCCGACTCCTTGCCCTGCTCAGGCCGATCGAGGCCCTGGATGCACTCGCCCGGCGAGCCGAGGTGGTGCCTGCCCGGGCCAACACCGACGTGCGGCCGCGCGCGACGCAGGGCCTGTTCGCGGACATCGCCAACGAGTTCCTCGTCGATCCGCGCTCACTGGCGTCAGCCCGCGAGGCGCTGAACGCAGACGACCCCGAGTGGGCTGCCCGCGTCGTTCGTGAGTTCCCCGGATCACTCGCCGCGACGTCCACGCTCTTCGTGACGCTCCGGCGAGCCGGGCGCCTTCACGAGGGTCCACCTAGCGACGGCGCGACGATCCCGCCCCATGTCATCCAGGCCTGGCTGGGCTCCCCCATGCCCGCCCAACTGGACTCGACGGTTGCGAGCTGGCGGCGGCGTCCCGGCTGGAAGTACACCCGCTTCGATGACGCGTCCGCGTTCGCGTTCCTGGAGTCAGAAGTGGGACCGGATGCCACCCTTGCCTACCGCAAGGCCCGGCATCCAGCGGCCCGCGCGGACCTGCTTCGCCTGGCTTGGCTTGCCGTGCGTGGCGGCGTCTGGGCGGATGTCGATGACGCCTGCCGAGGATCACTTGACGGGCTGGTGGCCGGTCGATCGCTGGTCGTGTGGCAGGAGGACCGCGGCAACCTTGCCAACGACTTCATGGCTGCCGCTCCTGGTCATCCGGCCATCGTCGCAGCGATGCAGGAGGCGATCCGCAACCTCCTCGACACCTACACCGAGTCGACGTGGCTGGCGACCGGGCCGGGGCTGGTCACGCGCGCCGTGGGCGCCTGGCTCGCCGACAATCTCGATGCTGCGGGCTCGACGCTGGCGGTTCTCGACCGCCATGAGTTGAGACGAAGCGTCCTGCCTGGGCTCCCCATGCAGTACAAGTCGACGGGAAGCTACTGGCTGCACGCTGAGGGAAGCCGATAAAGGATCGTCAGTCGACGGTGCCCGAGTCAGCGTCGATGAGACCGTAGCGACGGGCCGATGCAGCGAAGTCTTCGAAACTGGACACGCACGGATCAAGCACGTATCCCGGGAACATCTCCTTGGCGATGT
Organism: Actinomycetes bacterium; assembly: GCA_037130755.1. Classification (GTDB taxonomy): domain Bacteria; phylum Actinomycetota; class Actinomycetes; order S36-B12; family S36-B12; genus UBA10649. The sequence continues at coordinate 12,251 of JBAXSI010000053.1, read as the reverse complement.
CGATAACCATCCGGTCGATGCTCGTGGTCTCCCTCAGAACGCCGTACAGATCCTGGAAGCTGACCGGAGCGAGGTCCAACGGCCGCTCAGCCTCGTTGAGCCGCTGCACTTCGGGGAGAGTGGGCAACAGCCCCTGCAGGAAGAGGTTCTCGACGATGCGCTGGGCGTCCACGCCGATGTACGCCACGTTGATCCGCTCGAACGCCCGGCGAATCAGCCAGTCGTACTCCTCCGTCGAAAGGACGACCCCGCTGTTGAGCCACACGTCCACCATCGCCTGCTCCGGCGTGCCCATCGGGAAGGCTCCGCGTACCAACCCCCGCGTCATGTCGTCGTTGGTGCTGGCACGGAACCATTCGAGGGTCGGCATTTCAAGAATCTGGACCTGCTGGTCCGTCAATTCACCGAACGCTCTCTCACTGTGACCTTCCTCGGACCGCCGCCGAAGGTACGTGTAGGCGCTCAGCGCCCGGGCGGCCGGCTCGCGCAGCACCGTGAAGATGAACGACCGGCCCAGCAAGGCAAGATCATCCAAGCCGATGTGTCCGCCCAGGAACGGACGCCCGCGCCACAGGTCGAGGTCGTCGACGCAGGCCACCGTCGCCTCACGCGCTCGAATGACCTCGTCTGCGGACCGCTGGACCTGCAGCAGGCTGCGGTACTCCAAGCCCCACGCCGAGTGGATGGCCTGGCTCAGGCTGATCCCCGCGCTCTTGGGGATGTGCTTGAAACCGAGCCGCACCGACCACAGGTGGCCGTACGGGTAGTTGGGGTCGTAGGGCCTGCGCATCGGCGACAACCGGCGGTCGACCGCCGGCGCACGGCGGACGGCGATCATCTGCAGGCCCATGGCCGCGAGCTCCTCGTCGCTGACCTCCAGCTCGTCGCCGGCTCCGTCGATGACGCGAACCTGCCAGCCCTCGGCGCGCATTCCGTTCAGGAGCGCCGCCGGATCGTCGAACCGCGCCGACTCCCATTCGAGCAGCACAACGCAGCGCGGGTTCTTGGCGAGGGTCTCTTGCATGCCACGCCAGATCTGCGGCTCGGCCCCTTCAGCATCGACCTTGATGACGTTCGGCGATGCGTAGTCGGGCAGGGCGCGAAGCACGTCGTCCAGCGGGCGGACCAGCGTGCTGATCGTGTACTCCGAATCGGAGACGCCCATGATCGACGCACCGCCGGAATGCCCCACCGGAACGCCGAGATCGACCGCAGCGACCTGGTCGCCGACCGCGCCGGTGACCAGGACGACATCGGTGGCGTGCACCTCGTCAAGCGAACGTTGCAGCAGCTTGGCGACGCGAGGGTTGGGCTCGAACGCAACGACCCGGGCACCCATGGATCGAGCAAGCATCGTGAAGTAGCCGACGTTCGCGCCCACATCGATGAACACGTCGCCCGGCTGCAGCTCGCGCATGAGCCACGTCGTGACCCAGGCCTCCCAGAAGCCGTCCGAGCACAGCCACGGCGAGATAGCCTCGTCCCCGGGCTCGACGTGCATCCAGAACCGGTTCATGACGAACGCGGACACCGCGCCGTCGTCGTACGTTCGAACTTGCGCCCCCCGGCGACCCACGGCCTCGACTTCGGCCCTGGTCAGACCCTTATCGCCCATCCAAAAGCTCCTTGAACCGGTGTACCAACCGGTCAAAGGAGAGTCGGTCGGCAGCAAACTCCCGGGCACGGTCGGCCCGGGCCTGACTACCATACGGGTCTGCTGCCACGGATTGCAGCAGGATCGAGGCGTGGTCGACGCTCGGCTCGGCCCAGTCCATCCCAGTTCCCCAGAACAGGTAGTCGCCTGGACGAATAGACGTGGTCTCGAAATCGACAAGCAGCGCTGTGTCGGCGTTCATGTACTCGAGGTTGCCCGAGTAGCCGGTAGCCACAACGGGCACCCCAGCCATCATCGCCTCGGCCATGGTGTAGCCGAAGCCTTCGGAACGGTGCAGCGACAGATAGCAGTGGGCACGCTCATAAAGTGCGAGGACCTCAGGGCGCGTCATCTCCCCGGAGACCACGTCCACATTGCGCGACCGCGCGATCTGGGCGAGCACCTCATGGGCGTGCTGGTCGCCCTGTCGGGCCTGTTGTGTGATGTGCGTGAAGTTCCGAATGCGCAGCACCATGCGGTAGGCCGGGTCGCCGCCGAAGGCGAGTTCGAAGGCCGCCAGCATGCCGCTGATGTTCTTGCGGCGCAGGCCGGAATGCGCGTCGGCGATGGCAAGCACCACGAAGGGACCGTTCCCCGAAGGTGGACGTTGCTGCGACAGCAGCGCCTCCGCCTCGTCAGGCAAGAAGGCGTGCCTCACCACGTGAACCGGCCGCGATGTGGCCGTCCGCAGGCCCTGTGCGCTGAACTCGCTGGGTGTCCAGATCTCATCGACCATCGCCACGCCAGGGTGGAGCGACTCGGGGACCCTGGTTGACTCCCATGCCATGTACCCAATGATCGTGTCGGTCCGACCCAAGTACGGCCAGCCATTCGCCATGATCGACGGCACGAAGTCCGGCTGAGAATGCATGAGCACCCAGTCAATAGGCGCCTGGCCGGCCGACAGGAGCTCGCTGCCCACTTCTGGCGACGAATGATCAAGGCTGATCACGGGACCCGTGCGGTCCAATTCCTCGAGCGCGTGCTCGCTCAGTGTGGCGTTGTGGCCCACCGCTGAGCCATGACCTACTAGGCCAATCAAAGCATGCTTGTGAGCGCGAGGCGCCGGTGGCCGAAGGACCTCGCTGGGGCCCTGAATAGCGAGCGGGTGGTCGCTGTTCACCGACAGGCGGAACTCGGCAATGTCGGTCGTCGCGACGGACGCGGCCGATTCGGGCCATCCACTCTCAGCGAAGCACAGGACGGCGGCTGACAGCGCGTCGCGCACTTCGGGCGACCCGGCCAACGTGCCGAAGAACGTCCAGCCGAAGCCGTTGCACATCTCGTCGACGAATGCCTCGCACAACAACCCGGCCCGGGACAGTTCGTCGTCGCCGCTGAAGTGGTCGCGCCAGTGCGGAACCACAGAACGTCGCGCTGCCATGTAGCGGGTGATCGGCCACCGGTGCCATGGATCCACAACCTCAGTAAGCCACGAAAGCTGTTCCTGTGTTAGGAGGGACAGCCCGTTGCCAACGCTTCGGAGGTCCACAGCCACGCCACAAAGGAAGAGCGCGAGCTCATCATCGGTCGCGGGCGGGCGATGACCCGTGCGATTGAGGCGTGCCCGCTGCCATGCGGTCAACGGAGGGCGGTCGCCCCCCAGTTGAGCCTGGTCCGGTGCGGCCGCACGCTCGAGGTCGGCTTCACCGAGCAGCAGCGAGCCTCTGCGGTAGCGATGTCCGACCTCCGAAACGGCCCGGTCGAGTTCCTCCAGCCAACTGCCAACGCGTTCATCGGCGGGACGTGACATGGCGATGTAGTCCAGTTGGGAGGTGAGCTTGGACCGAAGGGGCGCATGCGCTGCGGCCGGCGCGTACGGGCCGTACTGCGGTCGCTGAACGCGGAACCCTGCTCCGCGGAGCAGCAAGAAGTCGCCGTTGTGGTCGTGCCGATAGCGCTCGAGAAGAAGATTCGGCAGGTGCACGGCATCCGCGACCACTTCCGGCTCGTCGCCTTTCGCTGGTGGCAGGATGAGGCGAGCCAATTCCGTGCCCGAACCGTCCACGAGGGCAACCACGTCGCCCGGGCGACACCTGGATGGAAGCTCGGCGAGCACGCCCGTAGGCCCGTCCGCACCGAACTGATGCTGGACGTCCGGTCGGTCGATGGAAGCTTCGACGACGCTCACCGGCACGTCGTTGACGACGATGGTCGCGCGACGTCGCGACCGGGAGACTCCAGGGTCCACGATCCAACCGGTCACGAACCGGTCCTCAACACGCTCAAGCCGACCCACGAGCGAGCGGCGCCAGTCCTGCTTGGTGCAGGAGATCGGGATCGCCCCGAATCGGGTCCCCGTTCGCATCTGCAACTCTGCCTTGCGGGGGCGTCGACTGCACTCTGCCTCGAACGTGACGATGAACCCTACGCAACTCTCACCGGGGGATTCGTCGAGGTCCGGCCGAGAGATGAGCCGAACGGTGGAACGAGCGACGACGCCATCGATGATCACTACACACTCATCGATCGACTCGGCATTAGCCGCCCAGCCCAGGACAAACCCCGCACGAACCACGTCAATATTCAGGCGAAGGGAATCGGCCGCAGCTAATGCCCCTCCCGCCCGGTGTGAGCGCCTCATGGCCGCCCGCCGCACTCGTCGTACGCGAAACCCGTCATTACCCGCTCCCCGTTGTGCCAAAGGCCCCTTGACGCAGACCCCGATCACGTGCCCTATCCCCAGAACGGAAGTTAGCAGGGTTGGTATGCAGGGGATAGTGACGATTGCCGCCTAAAACGGGCATCCCGAGTGCCCAAAAGTAGGGGTTGTCGCAGCGGATTCGCGAGGGGACGAGCCAGCCTGTAAGCCGGCTTCTGTGGCCGGCCGGGGCCGACCGGTGATCATCCATCTGCGACTGCTGTTGCCAGCAGCCTGGTGCGGTCTACCCGCAGGCATCGAGCGGGCCGCTCGCCTGCGCAGGTCAGCGCCACTTGCGTGGCCCCGGCCCTCTTGACCTTGCTCCAGGTGGGGTTTACCAAGCCGCCGCAGTCGCCTGCGGCGCTGGTGGTCTCTTACACCACCGTTTCACCCTTACCAGTTGCCTGGCGGTCTGTTCTCTGTGGCACTTTCCCGCGGGTCACCCCGGGTGGGCGTTACCCACCACCTTGCCCTGTGGAGGCCGGACTTTCCTCGACGCTTGCGCGCCGCGATCACCCAGCTGGCTCGTCCGCCGCTCAGGGTACGCGCCGGCAGGCCCGGCCGTCGAACTCAGGGCCTGCGGGCCACCAGGGTGAACAGCACGGGCAGCGGTTGCGCGGGCTCGCCGTCCTTGCCGACTCCGATCCGCCACCGGTACATCCCGTCCTCCTCCTTCGTCAGGAGGTCCCCTCGTGGATCGAAGGACGCCGCAACGTGCTCGTCCAGACGGGCGATGGTCAGGCCGGCACCGATGGCTGCGTTGACGGTCTCGCCCAGCGACCAGCCGTACTGGTCGATGGCCCAGGACAGGTCTGCATCCGGGTTGGCGTAGGAACCGGTTCCCTCGTAGTGGTGCACGCCGTCGTTGACGTAGGGGAAGTCGAACACCGGCGGCTCGAGGGTCTCCGGCATGCACGCCAACGGATGGAGCTCGAGGAGGACCAGCCGGCCACCGGGCTTGAGGAGGGCGAATGCGCCGTTCATCCATGCGTCGAGATCGGCGATCCAGCTGACCACGCCGATGGTCGCGTAGACGAGGTCGAAGCGGCGGTGCCAGGTGGCGAACTTCTGGGACTGGAGTTCCTGTGAATCTGCGACGACCGTCTTGATCGACACCCCGCACTCCGCCGCAAGCTCGCGCAGCCGGTGGAGGGCCATCGGGGAGAAGTCGAAGGCCGTGACGTGCGCCCCGAGCCGGGCCAGGTGCACCGTGTCGATGCCGATGTGAGACTGGACGTGCGCCACCTGCAATCCGGCGACCCCGACGCCATCCGTGGCCTCCGCCACGGCAGCAGCCTCGAGCGCCCGCAGCGAAAGCTCACCGCGGACAAGTGCGGGGATGTCGTAATAGTTGTCCGAGCCAGTGCCGTGGAAGGCGGCCAGCGACTCCCAGTGCTCCAGGTTTCCTGACGACGTCATCGAACGTGTCCTCTCGCTAGCCTGCACAACGTGCTCATCCTGCTCCCTCCGAGCGAGGGCAAGACCGCTCCGGCTTCCGGACCCGGCCTCGACCTGGCCGCATTGTCCTTCCCCGAACTGGGGCAGACGAGGTCGACGGTGCTCGCCGAGCTGACCCGACAGTGCCACTCCGACCCCGACCACGCGGCCGCCCTGCTGGGCCTGGGCCCGAAGCAGAGCGACGACATCGGCCGGAACGCCGACCTTAAGCGGCAGCCCTGCGGCGCGGCCATCGATGTCTACACCGGGGTCCTCTTCGACGCGCTCGGCTACTCGACACAGAGCGCCCGAGCGCGCAGGCGAACCCGTCAGCACGTGGCGATCTCCTCCGGGCTCTGGGGACTGGTCCGCCCGGCCGACCTGATCCCCGCCTACCGGCTCAATGGCTCGGTGACCCTTCCCGGCCTCGGCACCCTCGCCCGTACCTGGAAGGAGCCCGTGTCGAGTGCCCTGGCGCAGACCGCGGAACTGATCATCGACCTGCGCTCGGGTACCTATGTGTCCCTCGGCCCGATACCCGCTGCGGCCGCCGACCGTGCCGTCACCGTTCGCGTCCTGCAGGAGAAAGCCGGCCGCCGGACCGTCGTGAGCCACCACAACAAGGCGACGAAGGGCCGCCTGGTCCGCGCCCTCATGGAGTCGAAGCTGACCCCGCGAACGCCAACCGCCCTGCAGCGGGCGCTGACGGAACTGGGCTTCCATGTGGAGGACGACGGAGTCTCAGCGATCGGCACTCACCTCGACGTCATCGTGGACTAGGTGCCGTCGGGCACCGGCACTGCCCGCAGGTGGGCAGCCTCCGCGAAGCTGAACATCGAAGAGTTGCCGTCCGGGAACCAGGCCAAGGTCGTCAACGAGCACGGCGGCAGTTCCATCCGGTAGAGGCTGCTCAGCGGCGCATCTACGGCCATGCTCACGAGAATCTTGATCGGCGTCACATGCGCCACGACGAGAACCCGCTCCCCCGCGTACGCCTCGACGACCCGTCGCCGCGCGGCCGAGATGCGCTCCCGGCATGCCTCGAATGACTCGCCGCCAGGCGGAGCGACGGCGGTCGAGCTCAGCCAGTCCTCCAGCGCCTCGGGCCACTCCTGCTTGACCTCGGCGAACGTGCGGCCGTCCCAGTCGCCGAACGCGCACTCGGCGAAACCGTCCTCGATCTCGACGGAGACGCCCAGGCGATCGGCCACGCATTGCGCGGTCTGGCGCGTCCGAAGCAAGGGCGATGCGATGATCCGCGCTACCGGATCTCTGCGCATCATCTCTTCGGCCAGCGCCTCCGCCTGCGCCATGCCGATCGCTGCCAGTGGAGCGTCAAGGCCGCCGCGTCCGCTGAACCGCTTCTCGAGGCTGAGGGCGGTGGCGCCGTGCCGTGCAAGCATCGTGACTGTCGGCATGCCCAGGTCCGCCCAGCCGATCATGGCGGTCGGCGGGCGCCTGGCAGCCTGCTCCTCGACGACGGCGCGACTGCGCTCGAGGTCGATGCTGCCGACGACGTCGTCGGCTGACGCATCCTCAGTGGGCAGGCCGTCGACCCGGCGGATGGACTTGTCACCGCGGGCCAGCGCGCCGTCGATCATCTCGTTGACGAGCGCGTCAGCGCGCTTGTTCTTCTCGCGCGGTACCCACGTGTACGTGACCCGACCTGGCGGGAAGATCGCTCGGGCTTCCAACGCGAGCTTGCGCATGTCCGGGCTCTTGATCTGCCAGCGGCCGCTCATCTGCTCGACGATCAGCTTGGAGTCCAGGCGTATCTCGACGCTCGCCTCCGCGTCGAGCTCGCGCGCGAAGGCCAGCCCGGCGATGGCGCCCCGGTACTCCGCGACGTTGTTCGTCACCTCACCCAGGTAGCCGGCCAGCTCAGCGAGGATGACACCGGTCGTCGCGTCGCGGACGACGGATCCATAGGCCGCCGGACCCGGGTTTCCGCGAGAACCGCCATCGGCTTCGACGATGAGTGAGCGAGTCATGTCCTAGAGACCGGATTCCGGCGTCCGCACGAGGATGCGCCGACACTCCTCACATCGGATAACGGCGTCCGATGGCGCCTCCCGAATCGCCTCGATCTCGTTGGGGGGCAACTGCATGCGGCAGCCCTCGCACCGCCCGCGATGCAGCGGAGCCGCGCCGACCCCGCCGTGGTCGGCGCAGATCTTGTCGTACAGACCCAGCAGGTCGGCGGGGATCGACACCGCGATCGCCGCCCGCTCAGCCTCGACAGTCGACCGCTCCGCGTTGATGTCGGCCAGCAGCCCTTCGACCTTTGCCGCCAGGTCAGCCCTGTCACCGGCAACGGTGTCGCGCTCTGCGGTCAGTTGCGCCACGGCAGCGTTGGCGCCTTCGACCCGCTCCATGATCTCGAGCTCCACGTCCTCCAGTTCGCCCTGACGGCGTGCCAGCGACTGGAGCTCGGACTGGATCGACTGCAATTGCTTGGGGTCACCGATCGAGCCGGAATCCAGAAGCTGCTGGTCGCGACGGGTCCGCTCCCGCACCTGCTCGACGTCCGCGTCAGCCTTCTCCTGTTCGTGCTCGAGGTCACTCGCGATGGTCTCGGCCGCAACCACCTCATCGCGCAACCGCGACAGTCGCGTATCCACCTCGCTCAGGCGGATCGTCTCCGGAAGCGTCTTCGTCTTGTGCGAGAGCTGACTGAGGCGGGTGTCCTTGTCCTGGAGCTCGAGCAGGCGGAGCTGTATGTCGGCGGCGGCGTTCAGCGGATGCTCCCTAGGTGCGTTGTCCAGGGATCGGTGACGATCCCGGAGACGTAAGTCTCCACCGTACTGCCGGACGCCTGGACGTCCGCCTCGAGATTCCGCGCGGCAACCGGCAGCCACGGCCACTCGCCTGCCCAGTGAGGCACGTCGATGAGTGTGCACCCACCGCGCGCCCGGTGCTCCTGTCCGGGATGGTGCCGAAGGTCGGACGTGACGTACACGTCGGCGACCGCACTGGCGACTTCCAGCAGATCGTCGCCCGACCCCCCGCACACTGCCACCGTGCGCACGAGGCTGTGCGGATCGCCGGCCACGCGAAGGCCGGCCGCAGTAGCAGGCAGAGCCGTGGCCACTTGCTGGGCGAAGTCGGCGAGGGTCACTGATGCGGGCAGGACTCCGACCCGACCGGTGCCCACCTCAGGATCGCCCGGCTCGGGCACTAGTGGCCCGGTGACCGTGATGCCAAGTGTGACAGCCAACGCGTCGGACACGCCCGGCCTCGCGTGGTCGGCATTGGTGTGCGCGGTGTACAGGGCAATTCCGTGCGTGATCAGCGTGTGGAGGACGCGGCCCTTGTAGTCGGTCGCCGCGACCGAGTGCACGCCCCGCAGCAACAGCGGATGGTGTGTGACCACCAGATCGGCCTGCAGCAGCAGGGCCTCATCGACGACGGCCATGTCGGCGTCCACCGCGAACAGCACCCGTGCGACGGACATGTCCGGATCCCCGCAGACCAGGCCGACGGCGTCCCACTCAGCGGCCAGTGACGGCGGGTATCGGCCGTCGAGCATTCCCACGACACCCGTCAGCACCAGCGTCCCAGCCACGGCGTCAGGCTACCGCTGGGCGGTGGGGCAGTTCTCACAACGAACGCACAAGATCACGGCAAGGAACTCACAACGAGCCGGCTGATACTCGATGACGACAAGCCCAACACCAAAGGAGCCCACCCGATGAGATCATCTGCCTCGCTGCTCACCAAGGCCGCCATCGCCCTGGGCGTCGCCGCCATCGCCGTCGGCGGCGCGACGACCGCGAACGCGGCGCCCGGCAACCCCGGACACGGGAACCCGGCACTCCACCAGCTCGTGACGAACGGAACGGTCACCAAGGACCAGCTCAAAGCGGTCAAGTCGGCCGTGCAAGCCGCCCGCCAGTCTGCGCATAGCGATGCACGCGCCAGCGTCCTGTCCTCTCTCGTGGCCAAGGGCACGATCACCCAGACGCAGGCCGACGCCATTGCAGCAGCTCCCAAGGGCGGGGGCATGCACCCGTTGGTCGGCAACGGCACGCTGACTGCCGCCGAGGCGAAGGCCGTTCATGAGGCCCTTCGCGCTTCCGGAAAGGCCGATGCTGCCGCGGTCCTGAAGTCAACGCTGTCCTCCCTCGTGGCCAAGGGCACGATCACGCAGACGCAGGCCGACGCCATCGGCGCCGCCGCAGTCGACGGTCGTCTCGGCGGTCACGGTGGCAAGGGTGGCCGGGGCGGCGTCCGGAGCTGATGCACGAACTCACGACTCGGCCGGCCCCGCGGAACCACGCGGTGGCCGGCCGAGTCTGCGATTCTTCTGTCGTGGATCCGGAGGAAGTGTCATCGACGACAATCCTCGTGGTCGACGACGAGGACTCGATCCGTGACCTCATCTGCGACGCGATGAGCCTGGCCGGGCACCAGACGAAGAGCGCCGCTCACGGCATGGAAGCCCTGCGGATGCTGCGCGAGGAGCACGTCGACCTCGTGATCCTCGACGTGAACATGCCAGGCGCCGACGGCTACGAGGTCCTGTCGCGAATGCGCGCAGCCGACGACCGCACACCTGTGATCATCCTGACTGCCCGCCAGGACAAGCACGATGCGAAGCACGGGTTCGAGCTCGGCGCGGACGACTTCGTCCGCAAGCCGTTCGGCATCGAGGAACTCGTTCTGCGCGTCTCCGCCATCCTCCGACGCACCAGTCCCGCGGCCGATTCCTCGGCCATCGAGGTCGGCAGCATCCGACTGGACGCCGCCAGCCATGTCGTCACGTGCGACGGCGAGAACATCGAATTGTCACCGACCGAGTACCGGCTTTTGGCGACCCTCATGAGGAACGCCGGGCGCCTCATGACCAAGGAGCAGCTGCTCTCGCAGGTCTGGGGCCTCGACGGATCGGCGGAGACCACGGTCGTGGAGTCCTACGTGTCCTACCTGCGACGCAAGTTCGGCGACCGGATCGTCATCCGCACCGTCAGGACTGTCGGCTACCAACTCCTCGATCCCCAGGCAGCGTCATGACCCTTCGGGTCCGGATCACCATCCTGACCGCGGTGCTCATCGCCCTGGCGTCCTGCCTCGTCGGTATCGCCACCTTCGTGACCGCGTACCGCGTCCAGGTCGCCACAATCGATCGTGGCCTCGCCACGGGCCTGGCGGACGCACGCCTCAAGGCCCTGGAACAGCGCCCTCGACCATTGCCCGTCGATCTGGATGTCGCCGTCGCGCTGGGCCTGGTCGATCGGGCCGACGGGACGGTGACGGTCCTGCGCCAGGCGGGAAGTGCCTCAGCACCACTGCCGTTCCCCAGCCTGACCGGGCGGGAGCTGATCGATGCCGTCGCCGGGCCCATCACAGTCGCAGGGGATCCGGACTACCGCGTGCTCGTGCGCGAGGCGAACCCGAACCGTCCCCTCGTCGTCGCCGCCTCCCCCCTCGACGCTCTTCAGCGATCCTCGTCCCAGTTGGCGCTCGGCATCATCCTGAGCGCCGTGGTGGTGACGGCGCTCGGCGCGCTCACGACGTGGCTCATGGTGCGGCGGTTCTTCCGTCCTGTCGACGAGATGGTCCTGGCCGCCTCCGCGATCTCTCGCGGCGACACCGACCGACAACTCCCAAAGGCGCCCCACGGCACGGAGATCGCCGAGCTCACTGATGCCCTCGACGCGATGGTCACCTCGCTCCGGACGTCCATCGCTGAGACGACGGCATCGGAGGAGCGGCTGCGCCGTTTCGTGTCCGATGCCTCGCACGAGATCCGCACCCCGTTGACCGTCATCCGCGGCTATGCCGAACTGCTGTCGCGCGATGCTTCCGGGCTCGATCTCACTCAGCAGCGGGCATTGGGCCGCATCGAGTCCGAGAGTCAGCGCCTCGATCGACTCGTCACTCAGCTCCTCGTACTGGAGCGGGTGCAAGGACAGCACCCGGAGGCCGGCACTCCCTTTGACCTCGAGCCATTCGTTCGGGACTGCTTCGCGGACCTGCGGGACCTCGATGGCGGCCGCCCCGTCGACCTCGACCTCGACCCAGCGGTGATCAAGGGCGACGCCGACGACTGGGGTCAGCTGGTTGCCAACCTCGCCCAGAACATCCGGCGGCACACCCCGCCGAACTCCCCCGTCCAGGTCCGGATGCACGCACGGGATGGCATCGTCACGCTGATCGTCGATGATGCCGGTCCGGGCATCCCGCCCGCACAGCGCGCCCTCGCGCTGGAGCGGCTCGGTCGTGTGCGCGAGACGCCCTCGTCGTCGGCGGGCGGCTTCGGCCTTGGCTTGGCCATCGCCAGCTCGGTGGCCGCGAGCAGCGGAGCCCAACTCGAGCTCGCCGACAGTCCGCTCGGGGGGCTTCGGGTCCAGATCACCATCCCGCAGAGCATCGCCTGACGGGGCCAAGTAGCCTCCCGCTGGGCCCATAGCTCAGTTGGTAGAGCGCCTCCCTTACAAGGAGGATGTCGTCGGTTCGAGTCCGGCTGGGCCCACGAAGCGAGAGTGCCAAGCACGAGCGCGCGAGTGGGCCCCATCA
>JBAXSI010000052.1:0-17833 GCA_037130755.1 Actinomycetes bacterium | reverse complement strand
GCACGTGTCCGGTGCTGACGACGCCGTCCCGCACGTGTCCGGTGCTGACGACGCCACTTCGCACATGTCCGTCGTGGACGACTCGGCCGCCGGTGCCAAGCACAAGCACGGCAAGGGCGGCAAGCACAAGCACGGCAAGGGACACCGCGGCGCGCACCACACCGCCCCGCTCCCCCAGTAACCACGACAGCACTCCGCGGCGCGCCCCCGCCGCCTCGAGAGCCCCTGATCCGGACCCGGGATCAGGGGCTCTCGGCTGTCCCGGCACCTGGCCTGCAGCAGGATGGGCAGGTGGCTGACGTCGTCCCGATGACTCCCGCGGGAGCCGTCCTTGCGATTACGGCACTCATCTCCCACTGGCCGGGGCGGGTGCGCGTGGCCATCGACGCAGCTCCGGCCGCAGACCCGCACGCGCTCGCCGCCAGCGTGCTGGCGGCCCTTGCTCCCCGGCCAGGGCTGCACATTCGCGCCGACCGGTTCTGGCAGCCGGCCGGCATCCGCTTCGAGTCGGGCCGTGAGGACCCCGACGCTTGGCTGGATCGCTGGCTCGACGCCCCGGCGCTCAGGCGCGAGGCGCTCGACTCCCTGGTGGACGCCGGGCGCGTGCTGCCCGGGCTTCGGGACCCCGACACCGACCGGTCGCTGAAGGCTGCCCCGATCGATCTTCCGGAGACCGCCGTGCTGATCGTCTCCGGCAGTGCCCTTCTGGGCCGGGGGCTCCCCTTCGACATTTCCATTCACGTGCAGTTGTCGGCCGCGGCCCTCGAGCGACGAACATCCCCCGACGAGCGCTGGATCATCCCGGCGCTGGACCGCTATGCCCAGCGGACCAGACCAGCCGACGTGGCCGACCTTGTACTGCGGGCTGACGATCCGCGACACCCGGCTCTGGTCCGCCAACCCTAAGGGCCGGTTAGACACCCCAGGTGGGACCTCAAGAGCGGGTCAAGTTTCGTCAAGGGATTCGCGAATATCCGATTTGTCCTGATTTCTGGGGGTGACTCCCGCATAGCCTCAGCGTGTCATCAGCCACCCCGCATGGAGGTTCACGTGAAGAGGATCGTCACGGCAGGCGTCGCCGCACTAGGGCTCACGTTGGTCGTCCCCCAGGTCGCACACTCGGCCGAAACCCATCACTTCGTCGCCACCTACACGATGGCCCAGGTCGCTCAACACAAGACCGCCATTGACTGCTGGACCGCTGCCAACAACGTCGTCTACAACCTGACGACGTGGCTGCCCCGGCATACCTTCGGCCCATTCACCGTGGCGTCCATCTGCGGCGTCGACTCGAGCGCCATCTTCAACAGCTTCAATCGGGTCTCCAGTTCGGGGCGCGGTGAAGGCAGCCGCCATGGTCACGACGATGGGGACGACCGCGCAAAGATCACGGCCACCCGCATCGGCACGAAGAACGTCACGGTCGCTCGCACCGATCACGGGCGGGGTCGCAACGGGCGCAATCCTGCGCTCCGATCCATTCGGCGCTACGCCATCGGCATCCTCGTCACGGCGAACCCCACCCCGCTCCCCGCGCCGTCAGTGGTGGCTACCCCGACGCCGACTCCCACGGTGACGGCCACGCCGACCCCGACGCCGACTCCCACGGTGACGGCTACTCCCACGCCGACGCCAACTCCCACAGCGACGGTCGCCTCGTTCACGCTGGCCCAGGTCGCCACCCACAACACGATCGCCAACTGCTGGACGGCGATCAATGGCAGCGTCTACAACCTGTCTGACTGGGCGGCAGGACACCCGGGCGGCACCTCCGTGCTGCTGCGCGACATCTGTGGCAAGGACGGTACGGTCGGATTCACGACCCATCCCACCGGCATCGGTGGTCCGACGGCGATCATCGCCACCCGGAAGGTCGGCGTACTCGTCTGACGCACAAGCAGGGGGAAAGGGGCGGCCGCGGAGCATCGCGGTCGCCCCTTTCGCGTTGCCAGCAAACGTCAGCGGTGCCGGGCGTCCCGGATGTTGACCACGAGCACGATCACCGCGAGAGCGGCGAAGACGCCCATGGAGACGAACTGCCAGTTCTCGAAGAAGGCGACCACCAGATTGGCGACTCCGAAGATGATCAGCACGCGCAGGAAGAACGCAAGGAAGAAGCCGCGCGCAAAGCCCTCGACGGCGATTCGCCGTCACGGATCACACCCTGCCATGCCTTCTCACGGGCAGTCAGCCAACCGACCTATGGCGTCAGCTCGTGATGTCCTTCTGCGAAAACCGCGCCCATGCAAGGGCAAGAAACACGATGACGTACGCGAGGGTGAGCAGCAGTCCTTGTCGCATCTGGTCGAAGAACATCGGGTCACGGAACAGGTCCGCGAACGCCGGCCAGTAGTGGACGAGAAGATACGGGTGCAGCCAGTCGACCTGCGGGATGCCGTCGAGGATCCACATCGCCGTCGACACCACGGTGATCGCGATCATGGCACCGATCGGCTGCTCCGTCAGCGTCGAGATGAACAGGCCGATGGCCGCAAGGCCCGCAAGGCAGAGACCGAGGTACACCACCGTGATCGCGAGGCGTCCCAGTGCCTCAGCGAGCGGGATCTGGTTGCCTGACAGCAGCGTCGCCGGCCCGAGGCCGAACAGGATGCCGCCGATCACCAGTCCGGTGACAGCGACCACGATCACGCCGATGAAGCCGCCGATCACCAGCGACACGTACTTGATCGCCAGCAGTCGCGTGCGGTGCACGGGCACGGTGAGCAGGTATCGCAGCGTGCCGATGTTGGCCTCACCGGCGATCGTGTCGCCGGACAGCGTCGCGACCGCGAGGGGCAAGAACAGGCCCAGTTCGATGGTCAGGGCCGTCAGCGCGACGAAGATGCCATTCGACGTCGCCGCCGACATGAAGTCCGGTCCGCGGCCCGGCCTCGGCTGGGAGACCTTCAGCGCGATCGCGATCAGCACGGGAACCGAGGCCAGGACGAGAAGGCCTGCCTGATTGCGTCGACGACCGACGACCAGACGCAGTTCGGATCTGAGCAGCCGCCACGATGCGCCGACAGTCGACGAGCGCCGCGCCTGAGGCGGACTGGCAGCATCAACGGCTGACATCGAAGCCCTCCCCGGTCAGCTCCACGAAGAGGTCCTCGAGGCTCGGCACGTCGACGGAGAAGCCACGGACACCGACCCCGGCCGACACAAGAGAAGCCACGATGCGCTCGGGCTCGATGTCCGATGGCATAGCGCGCACTCCCGTGGCCGTCTGCGAGATTGCGGTGAGGCCGAGGGACGCCAGGACAACCCCCGCCTCGTCCGGCATCGACGTGGCGACGTTCACGACCGGACGCGCACCCGAGCGCACCTCAACGGCCGTGCCTTGCGCAACCAGACGACCCTGGCGCATCACGCCGAGGTGGGAGCAGATCTGCTCGACTTCCGACAGCAGGTGGCTCGACACGAGGATCGTCGACCCATCGGCGGCAAGCGCCGCGATCAGCGAGCGCACCTCGCGGGTGCCCTGCGGGTCGAGGCCGTTGGTCGGCTCGTCGAGGATCAGCAGGTCGCGAGGAGTGAGCAGCGCGGCGGCAATGGCCAGACGCTGTCGCATGCCCAGCGAGTAGGCGCGATACCGCTTGCGCGCGGCGGCCAGCAGTCCCACGCGATCGAGGGCCGCGTCGACGCGAGCCTTGGACGTCCTCGGGTCGGCGAACCGATCCGCGGCGTCCAGTCGCGCGAGGTTTGCGCGCCCCGACAGGTAGGGATGGAACGCCGGACCCTCGACGAGAGACCCGACGCGGGGCAGGACATGCGAGGCGGCTGTCGGAACGGCCGAGCCCAGCACAGCAATCTCGCCCGCACTCGCGTGGACAAGTCCGAGGAGCATCCTGATGGTCGTCGTCTTGCCCGAGCCGTTCGGCCCGAGGAACCCGTATACGGCGCCGTACGGCACGCGCAGGTCGATGCCGTCGACGGCGGCCTGCGTTCCGAACCGCTTGGTCAGGGCGAGCGTGGCGACGGCGACATCGCTGTCCAGCAGCGGTGACGTCACGTCGGTGGTGGTGCCAGTCGAAGTCGCCTGGGTCACTGCGCAGCCAGCGCCGCACCCACGGTCTTCGGACCGACCGCACCGATCGCCAGCCGACCATCGTCGGTGAGGATCGCGGTGAACAAGGTGCCGTTGATCACGCGTCCGGTCCCCCACTCGCCCGTGGTGGTCGGCAGGGCATCGAGCAGCGCAAGCGCCTGGCCGCCGGTGGCCGACGTGCCGTCCTGAGCACCGGACGCCACGGCCGCAGCCGACTCAGCCGGGACCGTGGCGATAACTACCTGGTCCCAGCCAGTGCCGACAACGGTCGGTCGCTCGGCTCCCGCCGGCATCGCTCCCGCGTCGCCAGGCTTGGTGCCGTGCTCGTCGGCCGCGTGCTCGGTGACAGTGGCGCCGGGCGGCGGCGTGAACGCGAAGACGCTCGCATCTGGAGCCGTGAAGTCGACGTCAGTGAAGCCCACCTCGTAGGCGGGATCCTGCAACTGCGTGGAGAAGATCTGGACGCGTAGCGGGACATGCGTTTCGGAGTCGACGGCGACGACGACTCGTGCGACGAGGGTGTCGGACTGCTTGGGCGTGAGCACCAACTCGTACACCGGACGTCCGGCGACCTTGGCGACGCCGGAGGTGGAGACAGCGGTGGTCTCGTCGATCGACGCGAGCACCATGTCCGCAGCCTCCTGCGGAGTGCTCGGCACGTTGACGCCGGCGGGCGGTGCAGGCCGGGTCTTCGAGGGATCGCGAGGAGGCATCACGTAGTGATCGGCCGTCTTGGCGTCACTGGACCACATCCACACGTCCGGTCCGTTGCGGACGATGTCGGACTCGGAGGCGCCGCCCATCATGGCGAGTCGGCTTCGGCTGCCGCCATCCGACCAGACCCGCAAGGTGTGCGAGCCGCTGACCAGCGAGGTCATGTCGGCCTTGGATGCGGTGCCCATCGGAAGCTGCGGCAGGCCGAGGTCGGCCGTCGTGACGACGGTGCCTGAGACGGCGGTCGCCTCGGGCGACTGCAGGGCGACGAGGAGTTCCTGGGGCGTGAGCGGCGGCAGGCCGGAATCCGCGGATGCGGCCACGGTGCCGGCCAGGGTGCCGGCCACGATCAGGGCACCGGCAGCAGCCGGCACCGCCCAACGAAGGCGCGGACGCGTGTCGAAGATGCTCACCTGTCCATAATGCGCCTCGTCGACTGAAAGCACGACACCGGACCCAGATCTGCTCATCCGGAGCGGTCCCCCGCCAGGGCGGCATCCACCCGGCAGAGCAGACCGGACAGGAACTCCCGCACCGCGCCGTACTCGTCCGGCGAGGCGGCAAGGCACTCCCCGATCGCCATGGGAACGCGAGCGGCCCGCTCGCGCAGCTGCGCGCCCTCAGCAGTCAGCGCGATCTCGACCGAGCGCTCGTCGACGTGGCTGCGCGCCCGCGTGACCAGACCAGCGCCCTCGAGCCGCTTGAGCAGCGGGGAGAGCGTTCCACTGTCGAGGCTCAGCCGGTCGCCGATCGCGCTGACCGTCAGCGGGTCGGACTCCCACAGCACGAGCATCACCAGGTACTGCGGATAGGTCAGGCCGAGATCACTCAGCACGGGCCGGTAGAGATCGGTGATCCCCCGGTGCAGCCGGTAGACCATGAAGCACAACTGGTTGTCGAGCAGCAGCGCCTCGGCGGCCGGCGCTGTCTTGGTCATGACGACGACTGCGTGAGGAGGGCCTCGATGTCCGGCTGGAGTGCTTCGGGCGCGGTCTTGGGGGCGTAGCGCTGGACGGTCGTGCCATCGGGCGCAACCAGGAACTTGGTGAAGTTCCACTTGATACCGGCGCCGAGCAGCCCACCGGCGCGAGTCTTCAGGAAGTCGAAGACCGGGCTGGCGTTCTTGCCGTTCACGTCGACCTTCTGCGAAAGCGGGAACGTCACGCCGTAGTTGACCTTGCAGAACTCCTCGATCTGCGAGTCGTCGCCCGGCTCCTGGTGGGCGAACTGGTCGCACGGGAAGCCGAGGACCACCAGGCCCTGGTCCTTGAACTCCTCGTGCAGCTTCTGCAGCCCGTCGTACTGGGGCGTGAAGCCGCACTTGCTCGCAGTGTTGACGATGAGGACGGGCTTGCCGACATAGTCGGCGAGCTTGACCTCCTGGCCGCGATTGTCGGTGAAGGACAGGTCATAGAGGCTATCTGAATTGGACACAACTCAATTGTGCCCTACGTATCACAACCCGTCAACGTCACGACCAGCCAATCTTGGGTACTCCGAACATTTCCGATAGTCACATAAGCGACACGGCGCAGCCCTAGTCTCCGACCAACAACGGGTGTCCCTTGGGAGGACGGCAGATGGCTGACACGCATGTTCACATGCCCTACGAGGTCACCGAGGCGGAGCTCGTCGAGAAGGCGAAGCTGAAGAAGCACTTCGGCCGCTTCGACATCCTGTTCTTCCTCATCTGCACGCTGGTCGGCGTCGACACCATCGGCACGGTGGCGTCCAACGGCGCCGAGGCCTTCACATGGCTGATGATCATGGCCGCGATCTTCTTCATCCCGTCGGCGCTGCTGTTCGCCGAGCTCGGGACGGCGTTCCCCGAAGAGGGTGGCCCTTACGTGTGGGTGCGGCTGGCCTTCGGCCGCCTGCCCGGTGCGATCAACAACTTCCTGTACTGGGTCACCAACCCGGTGTGGCTGGGCGGCACCCTGGCCGTCAGCGCAGCAGCGGTGTTCGCCACCTTCTTCACCTCGTCCGCCGAGCTCGACTCCATACCGTTCTACATCTTCACGCTGATCTTCGTGTGGGTCGGTGTCCTGGCAGCCATCCTGTCGTTCTCTGTCGGCAAGTGGATCCCGACGACAGGAGCGTGGTCGCGCTTCCTCCTGCTCGGCTTCTTCACCGTCTCGGTGATCATCTACGCCTTCCAGAACGGCATCCACGGCTTCGGCCTGCCGGACTTCGCACCGACCACAACCGGCATGGTGCTGCTGCTCCCCGTCCTGATGTTCCAGTACGTCGGGTTCGAACTCCCGAGCAGCGCGGGCGATGAGATGAAGAACCCGCAGCGCGACGTGCCGTGGGCGATCTTCGGCAGCGCCACGGCCGCAGTGATCCTCTACGGCGTGCCGATCCTGGGCATTCTGCTCGTGCTCCCCACCGACCAGGTGACCAACCTCGGCGGCTTCATCGATGCCATGAAGTCGGTCTTCACCGTGTACGGCGGTTCGATTGCAGAGGACGGGACGGCCACGTTGACCGGCCTCGGAGCGGTCATCGGCGACTTCAGCGCCCTGCTGTTCATCCTCGCGCTGCTGTCGTCCGGCGTCGCCTGGATCATGGGCTCGGACCGCGCCCTCGCTGTCTCCGGCTTCGACGGGGCGGCCCCTCGCTATCTCGGCGTCATCTCCGAGAGGTTCGGCACCCCGGTTCGCGTGAACGTGTTCAGCGGCATCCTGTCCACGCTGGTGCTCATCGGCGCCCACGAGGTCACCGGCGGAAATGCCGAGAAGCTGTTCACGACGGTGCTCGGACTGGCGATCTCGACCACGCTCGTGAGCTACATCGGTATCTTCCCTGCCCTCGCGGTGCTACGGAAGAAACTGCCCGGGGTGGCGCGCCCCTATCGAGCACCGGCCGCAACGCTCTTGTCGGTCGGGTTGACGATCCTGATCCTCTTCGCGACGGTGCAGCTGTTCTTCCCGGGCCTGGGGATCGACTGGTTCGGCGACGACTTCCGGCCATCCGCCTGGGGAGCCAACGAGAAGTGGCAGTACCTGCTCACCGAGCTGGTGCCGCTGACGTTCTTCATCATCTGCGGCGTGCTCTTCTGGGTCTCGGGCAAGTCCACGCGCATGGACCTGGCGACGCAGGAGGAGATCGACGCGGCCCCGATCGCCTGACGAACGAGGAGAAGCGGCGGTCCCCGATAGGGAACCGCCGCTTCTTCGCGTGCTGGGTCAGGCCTTGTCGCCCTCAGCCTTGTCGCCCTCAGCCTTGGCCTCGGCCTCGGCGTCCTTGGCGGCCGCCTTCATCTCTTCGGCAGCGACCTTGTCGACAGCCTTCGCCACGACGCGGTCGGCCTTGTCGAGCGCCTTCTCGATCTCCACGACGCTCGGGTTGGAGACCAGCGCGATGATGCCCGAGTGACCCGGATCGATCGAGTCCTGGAGCTCATCGGCCAGCTCCTTCTTGTGGTGCCGCTCGACGAGAGCACCGCTGGCCGCGCCTGCCGCGCCCACGACGACCGCGCTGGCGAGGATCGACGGCGGGAAGATGACACCGAGGACGATGCCGCCCACGACGCCCCAGCCCAGGCCACGACGGGTGGCGTGGTCGGTGACCTTCTGGATCTCCAGCTTGCCGTCGTCGCCCTTCTTGACGACCACGACGCCCTCGATCTCGACCGTGCGGCCGTCCTCAAGGGACTTCAGCAGCTCGTAGGCCTCCCAGGCCACCTCGGTGTCGTTGAAGTCGGCCACGATGAGGGTGTAGGCCCCATCGCTGACGGCGGCGGCGTCGACGATCAGCTCGTCGTCGCCCGGTACGGCCGGGGTGGTGGTCTCGTCGGACATGCATGCTCCTTGGGAAGTGAAATAACGCGGTAAGCGGCGCAGACGGGCGTCCGGGCCTGCGAGGACCTTACCGACCGCCGCGGGTCCCGAAAACCACAGGTGGGTGACCCGCCGGTGAACGGATCGCTACTTCGCCGTGTAAGTCAGCACCTGATCAGGCCCGATAAACAGGTCCAGCAGCCCCGCGTCCACCGAATAGCCGGTCACCTTGCCCAAGGTGGACAGGTAGTCCGCCTCCGTCTTCATCTTGCCCGGGTCGCCGGCCATCATCGTGCTGATGATCGGGCCGAGCTTCAACCGACCGTCCGGATGCGCCGTGTACGTGGCGCTGTAGGAGTTGACGCCACCATTGCCCCGGGCCTGGTTGAACGTGAACTCGAGCGTGATCCCGCTTCCCGCGAGACCTGCCGTCGACGAAGCCGAGCCGCTGAGGGCCCACGAGGTGTTGGCCAGGTCGGCACCTCCGGTCGGCCGCGGCCCTACCGGAGCCCCCACCGACGCACCGTCGGCCGACGACCCCGAGCCGCTTGCGCTGCAGGCCGCGAGGATAGGCATCAACACCAACGCCATCGCGAGGGCGAGCGGCCTGGCATGTCTCACGGTGGCTCCCTCGACGGCGCCGGGGCACGCGCCCGGACCTCAACCACCCTAGGGTCTGGCAGGCTGCTGCCGTGACCGCCGTCCTGCTCGCCGGGCGCTTCGCACTCGAACTGTGCCTCCTGGCCGCCATGGCGTTGATCGGAGGGAGTGCGGTCGCGATGCCGCTGCGGCCATCCCCGGTGTCCACTAGGGTCCGACACTGCGCACGCACGGTGCACCACCGATCAAAGGACCAGACATGACGACACGAGCAGACTTCACCGACCCGGAGTGGACGCAGGTTTCGGCAGTACCCGGCCTGGTCCTGGTGGCCGCGTGCCTGTCGGACGGGCACATGATGCCGTCCGTCCGCGAGCTCAGCGCAGGGTCAGAGGCACTCGCCAAGGGAATCGACGCCTACCCGGGAAACGCGATCCTGCAGGAGTGGAAGACCGACTCGAAGCAGGGCGCCGACGCTGCCAAGGATGCAGCGAAGCCCGAGGAGGGCGAGAAGGTAGCCAACGTCGCCCAGGCGGTGGACTCGATCGTCGCCGACCTGGAGCCCGGCCTCGCACTCCTGCGGGCCAAAGCGACATCTGAGGAGTTCACGCAAATCGGCGACGTCCTCAGCGCCACGGCGAAGGCCGTCGTCGAACGGCTCGGTGACGGCTTCTGGGGCAGCGGCAAGGAGAAGGTCGACGCGACCGAGCAGCAGTTCATCGATCGACTTGCGGGTCTGCTCGCTGGCTAATGAGCAGTGGCCCCGCAGCGCGCGGTCCCTGAACCGATGGTGCGCTGCGGGGCCATTCCCCAGGGGAGGGGCTCTACTCGACCACCTGGTAGCGGGCGATCATGCCCGCCGTGATGTGGTCGTTCACGTGGCAGTGGAACAGCCAGATGCCGGGGTTGTCGGCCTGCATGTCGGCCGTCACCATCGACATCGGCAGGACGCTCACCACGTCGGTGCGCATACCGTTCGCGATGACGGTGTTGCCGTGCCAGTGCGGGGTGTGGAGGTCGACCTCGGTCCCCATGCCTGACAGGTACCAGCGGACCTTCTCGCCCCTCTTCATGGTCATCGTGCTGAGCGGCAGGTTGCCGTACACGTATCCGTTCATCGTGTGCATGAGGTTGCTCTCGCCAAAGTCCTCGTCCTCGACGTTCACGGACTTGGGGTCCTTCGCGTACTTCTGGATGTTCTTCTCCAGGTACGGGCTGGCGTTCTCGTCGCTCACCTTGAATTGGACGACGAACTCGCGATCGACGTCCGTCGGAGTGCCGTCCGGGTTCGCCTTGTCGGCAGCGGTGACGATGACCGGGCCGACCAGGCCCGCGTAGTCGTCAGCGACCTCGTTGTAGTGCGAGTGGTACATCCACATGACCGACGAGCCGTCCATCGGACCTGGTCCCGCCGTCTCAGGGACCTCGTACTTGTACGTGTAGGTGTGACCAGGCTGCACGTCGTCGTCACCCTTGACCGATGCGCCGGTTCCGTCGACGTACGGCGCACCCTCGGCGTCCTTCTTGTAGCGGAAGCCGTGCATGTGGATAGTCACCGGACGCGTGGTCTTGTTCTTGAGCACGATCTCGACGTTGTCACCGACGACCGCTCGCACCATCGGGCCAAGCATGCCCAGGTGCTGCCACTCCGCTGGACGTGGCTTGAGCGTGGTGAACGTGGCGTCGGTGTACTCGCGGTAGAGCGCCTTGATGTAGGTGCTGCCGATCCGGTCGGGGCCGTTCTTCACGAACACGTTGGACGTGTCGTCGAACGCCTTTCCGGTGATCTGGTCCTTCCCACTCGGTGCGTAGTTCCACGGCAGTTCCTCAGCCGCGATGTAGTAGACCCGCGTCTGCGGCGAGTAGGTCCCAGCCGCCTGGACACTTCCGTGCGCGTCTTCGTGCGTGCCGGCGTGCGCCAAGGCGCCCGACGAGCTACGAAGCATCAGCGGCGCCATGATGAGCGCAACGCCGCAGATCACCGCCAGCCCAGCCAGCATTCCTCGGTTTCTGCGTCGACGATTCGACATGCCCCAACTCCCCTGTTGTTGGCCGGCCTCTGGCCGGTACCCCTGTAGCGCCGACTCCCCAGCCGGCTTTGGAGGTGCCGGCCGACCCACCCCGATGGTCCAAGGCGACCGGCACCGTGCGCCAATATTGGGGGACCCACCTTGGGGATACCTTGGCCCCGCAAACGGGGCGGTCCAGACCGCGAGAAGCTCAGGCGGTTGCGGCGGTCCAGCCGCCGGGCACGTTCGTCCGGGTCACCGTGCGGGCGCGATCGCGAGCAAAGGCCAGCTGGTCAACACGTGACTGGAACTCATAGGCCACGTCGATCCAACCGGTCACGCGATGCGCGTTGTCGACATTGGGGTTGGCTGCCTCCCACGCCCTGATGCACTCAAGCAGTTGGGCGCGCTGCGACGCCTCGAGAACCTCGTCGAACATATGGCCGACAAGGGTCTCCAAAGATGGCGGAACCGCTGCTCTGGGGACCACCAAGGCATCATGACAGGGGGCCAGACCCGCCGCCACCCCGCGAAGGCAAAGGGCCCCTGTCAGCCGTCACTCTCGGCTTCGATGATCGCCTGAGCGATGCCCCGGGGGCGGCCCGCTCGCGACCACAGCCAGTAGAGAGCTGCGGCAATGATCGACGCCGCCGCCAGCGACACGATTGGATACCCGCGCAGCAGGTTGACGAGGAGCGTGAACCCGATCACCACGGCGCCGACGATGCTCACGACCATCGCTCCCCTGCGGCGCTCCTCGCGCTCGAACTTCGCCATGGCGACCAGCCCGACGAAGAAGCTCATGAAGACCGACACGGCGTAGAAGAGCACGAGTTCCTGGTCCTGGGCACCAGCCGCCACCACCACGGCGACGGACACTCCGAGGAAGACGAGCACCGCCCAGTACGGCGTGTGGTGGCGGTTCGACTGCCCCATGCGGTGGTGCAGGATGCCGGACTGCTCACCCCCGACATGCGTCCTCATGGCAAGGGCCTTCAGTAGTCCGGGGCCGGCCTGGAAGGACGAACTGGCAGCCGCCAGCAGGAGCAGCGCGGTGAACAGCTGGAAGAGGGCGAACAGGCGCGGCCCAACGCTGGCGTTCGCGATGTTCGCGATCTGCGTCGAGTCCGGCGATGGGATCCCGATGCCGAGCCGGACGGCCACACCAGTGAGACCGAGCGTGATCACGCCGACGATCCCGAGGGTGAGCCACAGCGTGATGCGGCCGAACCGACGCCGACCGGCGTTGTCGAGCTGGCCGAGCTGTGCGATGGCGGAGGAGGGAGCCTCGACCCCGGTGGCCAGCGCCATCGCCACGGGAAATGCGAGGAGGACTGCGACGAAGGCCAACGACCCGGTGGCCGATCCCGCAGGACTGGTCGCCGTCTCGACCGGGGTGACGGTCAGGCCACCCGCCAGCACCACAAGGCACAGACCGACGAAGGCGATCGTCATGATCGCGAAGACGGCGCGACCCAGATGCCCGAACCACGTGATGGCGGCGACGGCAGTGACGACGACGACAGCCAGCGGCACCCGCCACGGAGCCAGGCCCGGCAGGTAGGCAATGGCCGCCGACGCGGCTGCCGAGACGCTGATGGCGATCGTGAGCACGAAGTCGACGATGAGCGCGCCGATGGGGATGAACGCCCAACCCTCGCCGAACGCGGCGCCCGCCGCCGCCGCCGCTCCGCCGCCCTCGGGGAATCGGGCCACAAGCTGGTGATAGTTCGCGATGACCAGTGCGACAACGAGCACGACCAGTGCCATCGTCGGCAGCAGCAGTCCGAGATCCCCATCAAGTGCACGCAACGCCGCCTCGATGGCGTACGCCACGGACGACACAGGATCGGCCATGACGGCAAAGGCGAAGGCGACGAGCAGCGCCGGACCGCTGTAGAGGATTCCGCGAGAACGGCCGCGGCGCGCGACCTCACCGCGTTCTGAAGCTGGCTCCGGCACGAGACCTCCATAGGTCGAGGACCTGCCGACCAGACTTCCCGGCTCACCTGCGACGAGCCTACGCGGCCCCGCTAGCGAACGTTGACCGCGTCTCAGGCGATTCGGGCGGGGATGGCGGCGGACTTGTGCAGCAGCCCCGCTGCGATCGTGTAGCCCATCAGGCTGCCGAAGCCCATCTGGGTCATGAGCCACAGCAGGTCCGTGGCCTGCCACTCCTCGACCACTTTCCCGTCCACGACCCGGCGCATGAAGATCCCGCGAATCTCCACGTTCTTCTTCGTGGCGGGCGCTCCCATGAACTTCCCCGTTTGACGGGCCTTCGTCACGAAGCGGATGGAGACGAGGTCGCCCTCGCTCACGATGTGCGTGAAGTCCATCGTCATGTCGGACATCGCGCCCTTCATGGCCTGCATGAAGCCGATGTACTGGTCACGGGTGTACGGCTCGCCTAGGTCGCCGTTGTAGCGGAACTCCGGGGCCAGGAGCCTGTCCAGGGTTGCCCAGTCGCCCGCGAGGATCGCTTTCGAGACCGCAAGGGCCACCTGGGTGTTGATGTCGGTCGAAGTCTGGTTCTCAGTCATGGCGAGAGATTGTCATCTTCAACAATCATTGTCAATAGCAACGATTTGTTTGGCCGAGGGAATCGCGTATGCTGACGACATGGAAGCGCAGGCCCCTCCGCAGAGACTGATCGAGCTGCCTCCCGCGCTCACCCAGCACGTCGGCTACCTCAGCGTCGTGATGGGTCAGCGATCGCAGTCGCTCTTCGAGGAGGCGATGGAGCCGCTGGACCTGCGCCCGATCCTCTACGACTACCTCGCCGCGCTGGCGGACAGCGGCGCCAAGTCCCAGCGCGACCTTGCCCGGCTTCTGGAGATCGATGCGGCCCGCGTCGTGGGCCTGACCGACGAACTCGAGTCCAACGGGCTGGTGAAGCGCACCGTGGATCCCGCCGATCGGCGCAGGAATCTCATCTCGTTGACTCGGGCAGGTCGAACCCTCTTCGGGCGGGCCAGCAAGGTGGCGTCCCGCATAGAGGGCGAACTGCTCGCCTCCCTGACAACCACCGATCAGGCTTCCCTACGGCGCCTACTGCGCGCCGCCCTGGATCTCTAGCCCCGAGCCGCTCGCAGCTCCTTGCGCCACACGAGCTTCAGCCCCGACCAGTCCTCGTCGATTGCCGCAACCTTGACGTCCACGAGGCCGAGCGCGAGCGCCGAGTTCCTGATCAGGTTCTCGGTTACGTCGCTGACGTGGCCGCCCGCCTTTCGCGGCCAGGCCACCCATATTGCACCCGTGGGGAAGATGCGATCGCCCCACGCAGGCAGCGGATCCAATCCTGCTGGCTCGCGCACGAACGCAAGCACGACATCGACAGGTGTCGTCGCGGACTGCTGCGCACGTACGACATCGTCGGGGAGCGGCTCGGCGAACGACCAGCCGCGCGGCTTCGCCAAGACGGCCAGCGTCGTACCGCCGACGATCCCGAGCTTGCGCAGCTGCGGCGTCCCGGAGTAGCCGGCTACCACCGTAGGTCGCCTACGAGAGCTTGTCCTTGACGGAGTCGATCACGCTCTCCGCAGCCCCGGCCACATCCTGAACCGCGCTCTTGGCGGCATCCGCAGCATCGTTGACCGCCTGCTGCGCTTGAGCCGACGCCTGCTCGGCGGCGCCCTCAGCCTTGAGGTCATCGTTGCCCGTCAGCGCGCCTGCGGCTTCCTTGACCCGGCCTGTCGCGTCTTCGATCTTGGGATCCATGTCTGACTCCTTCTCTCGTCGGCGGACCCACTATCGCCCTTTCTGGCCGAATCCGCATCTAGGCAAACGACTCCGCGCGCTTGAGGAGATCGTCCAAGCCCGGCTCGTTCGTATTCCAGGGCTTGCCGGGATGGATGACGGAGACCTGGCAGCTCTCTGCCGCCTCGACCAACTGCGCGTAGGTGCCCGCCTTCAGGTCCGCGATGTAGGCCTGCTGGTTCTCGTTGTAGGCGAACATCGTGTTGTTGATGAGGGTGCACTCGTTGCACGTCGAGCAGCGACCGGTCTCGATGTACGCCTCGTCCGGCGAGCGCTCGGGCTCCGCCTCAGCCGGTTCGAGGACTTCGGCCGCGGCGGGGATCACTGACTCCGAAACGACGACTGTGTCGATTGCCGCGACGGCGGGAGCCTCGTGCACGATCACTTGGACGGGGGCCTCGGCAAGAGCGCGCTCGGCGTAGGAGTTATGGATGCCTCCGAGTTCTTGCAGGCTGTGCCACATCGACAGGCATCGGCGCGCCTCGCGAATGAGCTTCTCGTCAACGACGACATGGTGCAGGACGTCGCGGGAATCGACGAGCATGAGGCTGGGCACGCGTTCCACCTTGGCCCGGCCCTCAATTCGCACGATGTCGTCGATCGGCACGAGGGCATCGGTCAGCTCATCCTCGGGGACGACCGCGAAGTGCTGGGAGTAGCGCGGATCGCCGGCCACGAAGTCGATGAGGGTGAACGGCACGTCGTCCTTGACCGACTGGCAAGCAGCGTCCTGATACGCCAGGGCGTGCGTCGGCCAGTCGCAGTCGGTCTGGGGGTTGCCGTCGAGCGAGAACCGGTGCGCCCAGTCCTGGCCGGTGGCGGGGTCGTAGACGAACACGGGGAACGCCCGTGACTCGAGCGCTGCTGCGGCGACGAGGTACGCCGACGAGTTGGTCGCGGCTGGACTCGCACCGGAGAAGACACTGAACAAGGCGGGGCCGAGGAAGTCGAAGCCGCGCTGGATCGGTTCGCGGATGCCCAGCAGGCTCGAGCTCGGCGCCTGCAGCACGAAGACCCCGGTGAGGCCGACGGCCGTGCTCGCGAGCCCGCGACTGTGCAGTGCGAAGGCAAGATGGCCATCGCCTACGGACGATGGTTCGAGCACGTCGTCGCTCTGCACGAGGATCTTGAAGGGCAGGTCGGCGGACAGGATGTCGAAGAGCTGCTCGCGCTCGTGGGCCTCGAGCTGGTCGGCATTCAGCCGAACGAGGTACGTCGGGAACATCACCAGGTCGGTCGAGTCGAGGCCGTCACTTCCGAACGACGCGAACAACTGGTCATGCTTGTTCTCGTCGTACTCCCCCGCGACCTCGAGCTCACCGATGGCCACGGCACGGGAGAGCTCGATCGCCTCCGGGAATCGCTCGTGATAGGCCTTGAGGGCAGTGGCACAGTCTTCGAAGGTGAATGAGTAGCAGGCATCACCGACGGCGGGCGTGCGGAAGAACCGCTGTGACTGAAGAGCCTCGAGGAGTCTCTCGATTCGCTCGCGCCGACTTGGCGGCAGTAGGGAGCGCGGCCCCGCGTGCGTGAGGATCCGGGACATCGAATCGAAGTCGAAGGCGTCCATCGGACCGGTCCCGAACGAGGACTTGAGGTTCTCGGCGCTTCTACCCTCCGCGGAGTTCTGGAAGTCCGCCTTGAGGATCTCGGAGAGCTTGAGGACGAGCCGGCCGATGCTCGCTCCCGCACTGAGGTCGCGCTCGTCGCGAGCCGTCTCCCACACGTGGGTGAGCAGTCGGGCGGGCAGGCGCTCGTCGCAGTCAACGACCTCGCCATCGACGTGCAGTTCGGCTCGGGCAGCAGTCAGGCTCGTCGCGACGTCGGGATCCGACTCGGTCAGCCGTGTCGCCGCGGTCTCCCACAGCACCGACAGTCGGCCCTGGAATCCATCGGCCACGAGGGCACGCATGATGCTCTCGAGCCGGAGGACGTGCTGGCTGATGCGATCGGCCTTCGCGCCGGTTGCCGCACGGCTCAGCGCATCGTCGACCAGCCCCGACAGGGGCTCGACACGCACGCCCGCCGACGCGTCGAGCAGCACCACCGGGTAGTCGTAGCGCAGCGCGGCAAGGTCGCGGTAGCCGGCGAACAGGGCCGGTTCCAGCCGAGGATCGTCGATCGCCTTGAGGTTGGTTCCAGCACGATTTGCCGTGAGGTGGAAGGCGATCTGGGCTTGCAGGTGAGCTTCCATGTGATCGTCCCTGGTCAAACCGAGTACTTGTCGAGTTCGTACTCGAAGCCGCGCCTCACGGCTTCGTCGGTGCGCAGCACTCCGGTCTGCCTCGTGTCCTCGTAGCAGGGCACCGACTCGTCCCGGTACAGGATCCCGACCGGGATCACGTCCGCGGACGAGGCGATCTCCCGAGCCCGGTCCATGTTGCTGGGGTCGTGCTCCAGCTGGTTCTTGTAGACCTTGGTCAGCCCGTCACTGAGGTGCAGACCGTTCTCGTGGTGAAGGAGCTGCACCTTGCTCGGGTCCTGCATCCACGGCTCCAGCGACTTCGGCAGCCACTCCGGGCATCGCTGGATGATCCGCACGAACGACAGCCCCTTGTGGTGATACGCCGCGTTCACGATGTCGAACAGGCTCTCCGGGATCCAGTCCACCGCCTGTGCCACGAATGACACGTTCGCGACCCCGAGCGTGACGGTCAGCGGGTTGAGCGCCTCGAGGTAACTGCCGCGCGGAGTGGTGTTGCTCTTGGTGCCGATCGGTGAGGTCGGCGAGGCCTGCATCTTGGTCAGACCGTAGATCTGGTTGTCGTGCAGGAAGACCGTCAGGTTCATGTTGTAGCGGATCGCATGGATCCAGTGGGCAGCGCCGATGCTGGTGAGGTCGCCGTCGCCGGTGTTCACGAACACTGTGAGGTCCGGGCGGGCCATCTTGACGCCCTCGGCGATCGGCAGTGCGCGACCGT
>JBAXSI010000051.1:0-19450 GCA_037130755.1 Actinomycetes bacterium | reverse complement strand
GCGTCGACCAGGACCGCCTCGCCGAGGCGATGGGCGAGATCGACATGCAGGACCCCGAGGCGCTTCAGCAGCTGATGGGCAGCGGTCTCCTTCAGCCGGAGGACACCCCCGAGCAGGCCGCTGCTCTCGCCAGGCTCGAGACGCTGCTCGCACTCGTCGAGGGCTGGGTCGACGACGTCGTCGACACGGCGATCGCCGAGCGCCTGCCGTCGGCAGTCCAGCTGCGGGAGACCATCCGCCGGCGCAGGGCCGCTGGCGGCCCTGCCGAGAAGACCTTCTCCACGCTCATCGGGATGGACCTGCGCCCGCGCCTGGCGCGCGAGGCCGCGACACTCTTCGCGGTCGTGCGTGCCGGCCGGGGTGTCGAGGCGCGCGACGCACTATGGGCGCACCCGGACCTGCTGCCTGGCCCAGATGACCTCGGTGATCCGCTCGGCTTCATCGAGACCAGTGCTACGGATCTTGATTTCGGGCTCGATCAGGAGTGACGTCGCTCGATCCGGCGTTCGTCGTCCTGCACGACGATGCCCGCACAGTCCTGGCGAACTGGACGCACGCTGAACCGGGCCAGCTCGAGCTGCGCGATCAGTACCTGGCGTTCCTCGACCAGCATCCTGACGCGATGTCACGGTCATGCGCCGTCGGGCACATCACCGCCTCGGCACTCGTGATGGACGACGCGCGCGCGCGCACATTGCTGACGCTGCATCCCAAGGTCGGTCGTTGGCTGCAACTCGGTGGCCACTGCGAGCCAGGCGACGCCGACTTCCGCGCGGCCGTGCTGCGGGAGGTGGTGGAGGAGAGCGGCATCGACGACGCACGTGTGTCGGCCACCCCCTTGCGGCTCGATCGCCATCCGGTTCCCTGCGCCGGTCGGAACAGCGAGCACCTCGATGTGGAGTTCCTCGCGCTCGTCTCGCCCGACGCGCAGGCCGTGATCAGCCACGAGTCCGACGACCTGCGCTGGTTTCCCGTCGATGCGCTGCCGCCGGACCTCGATGAGGCTGTCCGTCGCATGATCGCCACCGCGGTGGACGGCCACCGCCTGTAGGGCTCGGGCGACCCCCTGCGGGCCCCTTCGGCCAGCTGCATTCTCGGCGTACTTTCCGGGGCAGACCCGGCGTACCGTCCATATATGCTTACCGTGCGCGACTGGCAGGAGCAGGACACCGACTGGTGGGTCGGGCTTCGGCGGCGGTGGGACCCGACCAAGAGCGACACCCAGCTTCGGGTGCTGGCCGCCGGCCGGATCGGTCGGTTCATCGCCCGGCGGGTGGCCCTCGATGACGGCCGGCCCGTGGGCATGGGCTTCGTCCTGGAACCGGTCCTGCCCGGCACGGCGACCAGCGTGATCGTCGAGCCGCTCGCTCGAGGCAGGGGCGTCGGCTCGATGCTGTGGACCGACATCGTGGCCACGGCGGGGCAGGAGCCGCTCCTCACCTTCGTCCCCGACCGTGATGAGCATGCCGTGGCCGTCGGACAGCGCTGGGGATTCTCGACGGTGACGCGCGCGATCGCCTCCCGCCTCGACCTGAGTGGCCCGCTGCCGGAACCGCACCTGCCGGTGGGCATGCGCATCAAGGTCATCAGCGGGGCAGATCCGGAGGCGGACGCCAAGGGCCTCGACGGGTTGATCGCCGACACCGGCGACTTCCCTGGGGCCCAGGAGATGGGCTGGGCGGCCAACCACATGGCGTTCAGCCGGCTGTTCTCCGATATCACGTGGGTGCTGGTTCTCGACGGCGACACCGTGGCCTCCGCGGCCTCCCTCAGCGCCTACGCCGGACCGGGCGGCTCGGAGTGGGCCGTCGTGTTCACCGGCACCCGCCCCGCCTACCGCGGGCGCGGACTGTCCCGGGCCGCCAAGCAGGCGCTGCATCAGCTCGCCGCACGGCGCGGAGCCACCGGCGTGGTCACGATGAATGACGCCGCCAACTCCGGAATCCGCGCACTCAATGCCTCCATGGGCTACCGCCCCGTCGGTGGCGAGCTGCGGATGATGCGTCCCGGCCGGTAGTGAACGCGATGTGCGCCAAGGTGAACGGACTGTAAACGGGGCAAACTTTTTTTCGTCCACAGGCTGGGCACGACGTTTCCGCTGGTCAGAGCCGGATTGCCAGCACTGTCCTCAGGTCTGTCCCCAACGTCATGCACCTGCCGTCCACAGCGACACGCTGCTGCATCCCCAGCCTGCGCACATGCTGTCCACAGGACACATTGCCGAAACTGCCATTCGCGTTGACTCGCCTTGTGGACACTCTCTAGGTTCGGTCGCGTTGGACCCCCGGGATAACACGCAGCGTTTGCAGGGGAAGGCAAACGCTGTGGAGAGACCCGGGGGTCCGTCGCCTTTTCTGCCCACGGGCAGGATCGAGGTGTCGCGAGCCCGCCGCTCCGATGGGCGACCTAGCCGAGTGGCC
Organism: Actinomycetes bacterium; assembly: GCA_037130755.1. Classification (GTDB taxonomy): domain Bacteria; phylum Actinomycetota; class Actinomycetes; order S36-B12; family S36-B12; genus UBA10649. The sequence goes on along the minus strand of JBAXSI010000051.1, from coordinate 17,030 downwards.
TAGCGAACCAGCCACCTGCCGCCGCGGGCAATACCTTGCAAAGCAACGACTATGTGCTACATGAGCCGGATGTCGGGTGTGGGCAGCACGTGACCTTCGTCTGCGTTGTGGGGTTTCATGAGTGGCCAGTTGGCCTAAATGTCTTGGCCGCCTACGCGTCCATTCACCCTGGCGTCGGCATCGCCGCCTACCTACTCTCCCAATAGGTGAGCAGCAACGGCTGCCCCTTTAGGAGATGATTACGATGGCTGTTCAGACTACCAATGGGGCCTCAACTCTGGTCGAGGTCGTTGACCGGATTCTCGACAAGGGCGTCGTTGTTGATGCATGGGTGCGAGTTTCCCTGGTTGGCATTGAGCTGCTCGCGATCGAGGCCCGCGTTGTTATCGCCTCGGTTGATACGTGGCTGAAGTACGCAGAGGCTGTTGGCCTGCTCAAGGACGCCGAAGAGGTTGACGCGTAACTAGCTGGCTCACCTCAGGGGGCTGGGCTACGAAAGCCTGTGGTCCAGTCCCCTTGCACCAGGTGATCGCCTGTGGACTCTTCTCCTGGCCGCACCCGGTTCGAAATGCCCTCGCGGCGCGCACACCGAAGATGGAAAACAGAAGTAGGAGAGCATCATGACCAGTCAAGTGGACAACATGCGCCAGCTCGCTGAGAGTCTTGTGGCAAGCGCAGAAGCGTTGGTGGCGGGAGCCGAAACGCGTCAGCGTGAGTCGGCCGCCCAGCATGAGGAGCGTATAGAGGACCTGGCTGCCATGAGCGAGGCTGTCGCGCAGATGCGTGCCGACACCGACGCCGAGGTTGCGGCCACCGAAGCTGCCCGCAAGGCGCAGGCCGCCGATGATGCGGCCGCCCGTGCGGAGTTCGAGACGGCGCGCCTGGAGCAGGCCGGCGCTGACAAGCATGAGCGTGAGCAGGACATCGCCGCGATGGCAGCGGACGTCGCGCAGATGCGTGCCGACACCGACGCCGAGGTTGCGGCCACCGAAGCTGCCCGCAAGGCGCAGGCCGCCGATGATGCGGCCGCCCGTGCGGAGTTCGAGACGGCGCGCCTGGAGCAGGCCGACGCTGACAAGCAGGGTCGCATTGAGCACGTGATGTCCATCAGCGCCGGCGTGCGTCAGATGAACCTCGACAACGACGCGATCGTGGCGGAGTACGCGGCCACCCGCGTGGCCGGCGCCGAGATCCTCGGTACTGCGATGCGTGCGATCAACGACATCCGCAACGGTGTCGTGTCCGCGCCCCCCGCCAAGAAGGCCAAGCCCAAGCCCAAGGCAGCTCCGAAGCCCGAGCCTGAGGCCGACAGTCGCCCGAGCCCTGACCAGATCTTCGCTTTCATCGCCGACAACCCGGACGGCGTCTCGCTGGCGGAGATGGAAGCCCACTTCGGGACTCCCCGAATCGTCCTCCAGCGCCCGGTCAAGGAGATGCTGGACGTCGACCACGAGATCACCAAGGACGAGGCGACAGGAAAGTACTTCGCCGTATAGCACTTGAAGGGTAAGTCACCGTAAGCCCACCAGGCGCGCGCGAGTTTCCCCGCCCTGAACAAAGAAAGCAGGAAAAGTTCAATGACTTCAGTCGTGCAGTTGAGTCCCAGGCCTGATTTCGTCTCCACCCCGTACGTGCAGTCGGTCACTGAGCGCGGTCTCAGTTACATCAAGGCCGGCTTTCCCCTCCACCTGTCAGGGCCTACGGGGGTTGGCAAGACCACCATCGCGATGCATATCGCCCATGAAATCGGTCGACCCGTGATGCTGATGACCGGTGATGACGAGTTCGGGACATCCGATCTCGTCGGCGGTGCCACCGGATACGACCGCAAGCGCGTCGTCGACCGGTTCATTCACTCAGTGCGCAAGGTCGAGGACTCCGTTCGCGAGGCCTGGATCGACAATCGCCTGACGCTGGCATGCAGCGAGGGCCTCACCCTCGTCTATGACGAGTTCACTCGGTCTCGCCCCGAAGCCAACAACGTGTTGCTGTCCGTCCTCGAGGAGGGCGTTCTGGTCCTTCCGGCGCGGCGCCGCGGGTCGAGCTATCTGCGGGTGCACCCCAACTTCACGGCCATCTTCACCAGCAATCCGTCTGAGTACGCAGGAGTGCACCGGGCGCAGGACGCCCTCCTCCAGCGCATGGTGACTCTCGAGGTCGGCACCTTCGACTTCGAGACCGAGGTTGCCATCACCCAGGCGCGCTCGGGTGCGAGCCAGGCCGACGCCACCGTGATCGTCTCCATCGTGCGCCAGGTGCGCAACGAACTGGGGGATGGACATACGCCCACGGTCCGCAGCGCGGTCGTGCTGGGTCGCGTGCTGGCGCCGGAGGGGCGCTCCATCGACGGTGATGACTGGTTCGAAGAGGCCTGCTGCGACGTGCTCATGAGCACGATCGGCACCGCCGGCGTGACAAAGCCGAGCGAGAGCGCCAGGATCCGCCAGAATCTCCTGGCGATCGTGCGGTCCCAGGTTGCCGAGCGTCCTGCCTACGTAGAACCGGTGCCGGACCACATCCACGACATCGAGGAAATCGACGTGGTGAATGTCGAGCCGCTGGCCGACGACACTGCCCTAGCTTCCCGCTAGCCATGCCTATCAAGGGCGCTGGACGTCGGAGAAGCACAACATCACGGGTGCCCTCCATGGGTGATGCGCGCGCCAAGGGCGCCGGCTCCCGCGGTGGCCTCAGTCAGCAGGAGCTCTACTTCCGTCTCAGCGCGGCTGCGGCGGAGGAGGCTCGCCTTCAGGCGCAGCTGGAGTCACTGCGGGCCAAGGAGCGCCGCACCTTGTCACGCCTGGAGACGGTTGCCGCTCACATGGCCCGCCTCCAGAAGGAGATCGATGCGCTGGCGAAGGTGCCCGAGGATGGCAGGGGAAAGCAGCCTGGGGAGCGCGGCTATGGTCCGCTTGCCTGGGATGTCACCGAACTTCGCTACTAGGCGACCGGTTCCACGGTTTCGCTCATCGACCATTGCACGGAGGGACTACAACCATGACTGATAACTCGTCGACGGGCGGATCGTCTGGCGACTCGAACGTCATCGCGGATCTCGTGAAGTTCGTGATGTCGCTGGGTGCCCAGGCCGACAGCCTTCGTGAGGCTGCCGCGAACATGCAGTCGGGGACGGCCCGATCCGGCATCCCCAAGTCCGGAGGAATCCCGAAGTCGGGGTACTCGACGAACAAGGAATTCACCACCCCCGGCGGTGGTCGTGCGGTCTATGGGTTCTCGATCCGAACTGGGCTCAACGACGGCGAGCCCACGGTCAGCGAATTCGGCAACGTCAAGGTGACGAATGAGGGCGTCGTCGTGAGCGAGACCCGCGAACCCCTCGTCGACGTCTTCGACGAGGGAACTGAGATCCTCGTCGTCTTCGAGCTGCCGGGCGTCGCCGAGAACGACGTGTCTCTCGAGTTGAACGGGGATGTCCTCGCCCTCAACGCAAAGGGACCTCGTCATCGCTACGAGTGCGAGACGCTCCTGCCCCATGCTGTCGACGCGGCCTCCGCCGTGCAGAGCCACGACAACGGCTACCTCCAGGTGCGCTACACCAAGTCCTCCGGCAGTGCGTCTGAGGGCGATTCAGCGGCAAAGGGCGATTGAGGCCATGACTGCCGCCAAGTCGAAGCCACCGGTCGAGGTGAGCCTGCGGGTCACCGAGGGCCTTCCCAAGGACGCCGGTCGCGGGATCGCCCGCATCGATCCCAGTGACATGGAGCGGATCGGAGTCAAGATCGGCGACGTGGTCACGATCGCCGGGACCCGTGACGCCGCCCTGAAGGTGGTACCGGTCTACCCGGACGACCGTGGTCACGAAATCGTCCAGATCGACGGGATCGCCCGCGAGAACGCCGGTGTCGGGATAGACGACCGCGTCGTCGTCCGCAAGGGCGCCTGCGAGACGGCACGGTCGGTGACGTTGGGGTTGGTGGGTGCCTCCAGCCTGTCGCAGGCGCGGGACGCGTCCTATATCGGCCGCCTGCTCGACGGCATGGTGCTGCAGACCGGGGATCGCGTTCGCGTGAACCTGTTCGGTTCCCGGCCTCAGGACTTCCGCGTCGAGGGCACCAGCCCGAAGGGTGTCGTCTACGTCCGTGACGGGACGCGTATGAAGATCTCGGGTGGCTCAGGCGCCAGCCGCTCGCGCAACCGTGACGAAGACCGTGGCCTGGCCATCACCTACGAGGACATCGGCGGTCTCGGTACGACCCTGCATCGCATCCGGGAGATGATCGAGCTGCCGCTGCGCTTCCCCGAGGTATTCGATCGGCTGGGCATCGATGCGCCCAAGGGCGTTCTGATGCACGGCCCGCCCGGCTGCGGAAAGACGCTGATCGCCCGCGCTATCGCCCATGAGACCTCCGCCAACTTCATTCACATCAACGGGCCGGAGATCATCCATCGTCTGTACGGCGAAAGCGAGGCGCACCTGCGCAAGATCTTCGCCGAAGCCGAGGCGAACGCGCCGAGCATCATCTTCATCGATGAGATCGACGCGATCGCTCCCAAGCGCTCGGAAGTTCAGGGCGAGGTGGAGAAGCGGGTTGTGGCGCAGTTGCTCGGCCTGCTCGACGGGGTGGCAACCCGGGGCCAGGTCGTCGTCATCGGTGCGACGAACCTTCCCGACAACATCGATCCGGCCCTTCGGCGTCCGGGCCGTTTCGACCGGGAGATCGTTATTCCGATCCCGGATCGCGACGGGCGCCGGGAGATCCTGGAGATCCACACTCGCGGAATGCCGCTGGGTGATGACGTCGACCTCGAGCGTATTGCCACCCAGACGCACGGCTATGTGGGTGCAGATGTGCAGGCACTGGGTCGTGAGGCCGCAATGGGTGCGCTTCGAAGGATCATCCCGAACATCGACTTCACGAGCGCGGACATTCCCGATGAGGACCTGATGGCCCTCACCGTTGACGGCGCCGACTTCGCGACAGCGATGCTCGAGGTCCAGCCGTCGATGATCCGTGAGTTCTTCATCGAGATTGCCGACACGACCTGGGACGATGTGGGCGGACTCGAAGGCCCCAAGCAGGCATTGCGTGAGGCCGTCGAATGGCCGCGGGAGCATGCGGCGATCTTCGATCGGGCCAAGGTCAACCCACCCAAGGGAATCCTGCTCGTGGGTCCCCCCGGTTGTGGGAAGACGTTGCTGGCCAAGGCCGTCGCTCACGAAGTCAATGCGAACTTCCTGTCCGTCAAGGGACCCGAACTGATGTCGAAGTGGGTCGGCGAGTCGGAGAAGGCCGTCCGGGAGATCTTCAAGAAGGCCCGGCAGGCCGCGCCGTGCATCCTGTTCTTCGACGAGATCGACGTCATCGCGCAGAAGCGTGGGCGCGGATCCGGCGACAGCGTGAGCGAACGAATGCTGGGCCAGATACTGACCGAGCTCGACGGGATCGAGGACCTCCACGGCGTCACGGTCCTCGGAGCCACCAATCGGATCGACATGATCGACTCTGCAGTGCTACGACCCGGTCGATTCGATGTTGTCCTCGAGCTTGGGTCACCTGACCTTGCGGCCCGCGAGACGATCCTGAGGATTCACACGAGGCCAGAGCTCCTGGCAGCGGACGTCGATCTTGCTCACTACGCGGCCGAGACGGAGGGGCGTCAGGGTGCCGAGCTGGCCGAGTTGTGCCGCGAGGCGACGATGGTGGCCATCCGTGAGCACATCCTGGCCGGGCAGGCGTCGAATGGCGAGCTCTCCGTGACGACCGCGCACTTCGACTCGGCGTTGGACACGCTCCGGCACCGACCTGGTGGATCCAGTGACTAGGGAAGGCGACTACGTCTTCGCCGTGGCAGCGGCCCAGGACTCGGGAAGGGTGCATGACACCGCCGACGTCGCCCCCTCGTTCGGTCCGATCCGGACGGTCCCGGTGGGCGACGTCGTCGCCTACGTGAGTACCTACACCGGCCCCGAGGTGGAAGCGATGCCGCAGAACGAATTGCCGGCCTTCCTGCTGTCCCATCAGAGCGTCATTGAGAAACTGATGCGGGTGACGCCGGTCCTTCCAGTACGGCTGGGCACCGTCCTGAGCGACGACGAGCAGGTCGCGTCGGCGCTTCGTACATCGAACGAGCTGCTTCGCGACAGCATCGACGCTTTTGCAGGCACCGTCGAGGTCGATGTGGCCGCGACGTGGAACCTGCCCGAGGTGCTTGCCGGCGTCGCGCTCGAGCCCGACGTCCAAGCAGCCAAGGAGGCTGCATCGCAGTCTTCGTCGACGTCCCGGCAAGAGGCGATGATCAAGGTCGGGCAGCTCGTCGAGGCGAGGTTGGCCGCCCTGAGAGATCAGCTCGAGTCGGTCATTCTCGAACGGTTGCGGCCGCTGGCCCGCGACGTGCAGTTGAACCCGGTCGTCTCGGATGAGTTGGTGTGCAACGTGGCGTTGCTGATCGACAAGAGCAGTGCCTCTGAGATAGACGATTCGCTGCGCGAACTCGATGCCGAGCTGCAGGGCAAGTACGACTTCCGGCGGGTTGGCCCACTGCCGCCCTACAGTTTCGCGTCGGTTCACCTGCACACGATCGGTGCGGACGACATCGCGCGAGCTCTGCACGTCCTGAGCCTGGCTGAGGTTGGCGAAGCCGGGGTCGTGGACGATGCGTTTCGTCGGCTGGCCCTGAGCCAGCACCCGGACGTGAAGGGCTCCGATGGCGGCAGCGCCCACGAGTTCGAGGATCTGGTCTGGGCCCGCAACACCCTGCTGAGCGCCCTTGAACACCGCCCGAACGACACGCTGCCCCAGTCAATCGGCGTCAGCTACGCCACTGTCGAACGAAGCATGGGAAGGATCTGACATGCCCGCCGTCACGGACGGAAGCATCTACTTCTACGGAGTGATCCGTGGAGATCACGCAGGCCCCCTTGCCGGGTTGACGGCCATCGGTGGGCAGGGCGAGGTCTTCGGCATGAGCTACAGGGAACTCACCGTGGTGGTCAGCGAGGCGACGGCGGAACGGTACGAGGTCTCCCGCGCGAACGTCCTGGGGCATGAGGCTGTCGTCTCTTCGCTCATGGCCGACTACACCCTGCTGCCGGGTCGATTCGGCAGCGTCAGGAAGAAGGACTCCATCATCGAGGAACTCCTCGTTCCCTACTATGAGCCGCTTCTCGAGCAGTTGACCCGCGTGGACGGCAAGGTCGAGGTGAGCCTGATCGTGCGTTGGGCCAGCATCCAGCCGGCGGTAGCGGAGATCGTGGCGGCCGATCCCTGGCTGCGGAATGCCCGCCGCCGGCTCCAGATCGCCAAGGCGTCCCAGAACATGAAGCTCGACGTCGGAAAGCGCATCGAGCAAGCGCTCGCGGCGAAGCGCTTCGAGGAGGCCGCGGCAATCGTGTTTGCGCTGAAGGCTTTCACCCCGCCGGATGGCGTGCACCTGAACGAGCCCGGTGAGGAGGCCAAGGTCCTCGACGGCGCGTTCCTCATCACTCGCGACAGCGTTCAGGAGTTCACCGAGGCAGTGACCGACTACGACGCGCAGTTCGGTGGTCGCTACCTCATGTCGATCGGGGCACCGGCGGCTCCGTACGGGTTCGTCCCATCCCTTGAGGCCTCCATCCCGCGCCAGTCTCGGCCGCGTCGTCGCGATCGCGTCCGACGATGAACCTCTTGACGGACATCCTGCTCGCGCCCATCACGGCCCCCTCCAAGGGCTTGATCTACGTGTTCAACAAGGTGATGGACCAGGCCGACGAGGAGTTCAACGACCCGGCGCGCGTCCGAGCGGATCTCCTCGCCCTCGGTCAGCTGCTCGACGCCGGTCAGCTGACGGAGGAACAGTACGAAAGGGGAGAGGCAGCCTTGCTCGCCCGACTCGATGCGATCGAGGAACGCCGCAACCCGACCGAGCCGGCTGAAGCCGAGGTCACCGTGGTGCATCGGTCAACCCGACGCAGACGTCGCAGATAGGCAAGGTCGTCGCGCATCACTGCGGCGAGTAGGACTCCGTAATCCCGAATGTCAACGGAAAGGAACGGCCATGGCAACGAGGACGACAGTCGTGCAGGTTGTGAAGGGGATCAAGGACGATATTCGAGTTGTGACGGGTTTCGATGCGCTCAGCGTCACCTCACTGGAAAAGGGCGAGGCTGGCTGGGAGGGTCGCGTCGAGGTGTTGGAACTCAAGCGGGTACCCGACACCCAGGACCTGATCGGCGTGTACGACGTGAGTTTGAACGCTGATGGTGACCTCGTGTCGTGGGATCGAGCGTTCACCCGTGTGAAGGGTCAGCCGATGGGCAACGAAGATGCCAGCGACTGAGCAGTCGGGGGCGGGCTGGGCGGAACTCAGTACCCGACAGTATTCGCAGGGCGGGGGCATGGAGATGCGGCCGGTCAATGACACTGCCGGATCGCTCTCCGATGTCGTCGACTCGATCCTCGACAAGGGCCTGGTCATCAATGCCGACATCCTGATCTCGCTTGCTGGCGTCGAGTTGCTCGGTATCAAGATCCGTGCGGCGCTCGCCTCCTTCGAGACGGCAGCCCGGTATGGCCTGGAGTTCCCCGCAGGTACGGATCTCACCGTCCCGGCGTGGAAGGAGGCCGCGATCATGAAGATGGCGTGCCCCGCGTGCGACGAGAGGTTCGCAACCCGGGTGGAGCTGCTCGAGGAGGGTTGCCCTGCCTGTGGCTGGCAAAGCGCGAAGGCAAGGGCGCTCGCGGCCGAGCCGTACGCGCCGTCGGCCGTGTGACCAACTCCATCTGATCAACCGAGCAAGGGAATGCAGTCGTGGAACCGGTCATCGACACCCGTGCGGGGATGAGCGATCTCCTTGAGCGCGTGCTTGACCGCGGGGTGTTCGTCAAGCTCGACCTGATCATCAGCGTGGCGGGCATTCCGCTCGTAGGCCTGAGCCTGCATGCCGCGCTGGCGTCGATCGAGACGATGAACGCCTACGGGATGTTCGGCGACTGGGACACCTCGACGCGCGCCGAGGCCGCATTGGCCCAAGGCCCCGGCAAGGTCGGGCTCGAGGTCGGCGAGACCGTCGTCTTCGAGCAGTTCGCCATGGTGCGAAGTGATGAGGGCATCATGCGTGCCTGGCGGCCGGGAAGGGCCTATCTCACCGACAGGCGCCTGCTGCTGGTGCGGCGCAGCCCGCTGGAGGTCCTGGCATCGCTGGACCTGTCCGATATTGCCGGCATGGGCTCTTACGGATTCACGGAAGCCGGCGTCACCAGCCAGGTCCTCTGCCTGGCCGACGTCGACGGCGCACTCGTGCTGGTGCGAACGCCGGAGCCTGAACTGTTCGAGGCCTCGCTGACTGACCTGCTGCGTCGCCACGACGTGCAGGTTGCGCGTCTCGACGAGGCGCAGCTCGTGGCGGCTTTCCCCGATGTGGTCGCCGAGAGCCAGTTGTGGCACAACGTAGGAGGCAGCGGGGAGTGGCGCGCTGGCTGGGCCTGCATCACGGCGGGCTCCTTCTCGTTCACCTCCGACTTCGAGCGACGCCAGGTCCTTGACCTGCCGTGGGCCGACATCCAAAGATCCGCCGTTGAGAGGCGCCATCTCGGCGCCGCATTGGGGGAGCGTGACGTGTTGGTGGTGGTCCGCGCTGGCGACGACGAGGAGTTCGCGTTCGTCGGCCCTCACCTCGATCGATGGGCGACCGCGATTCGAGATGCGAAGTCCCGAACCCGGGAGACGGGCTCATGATCGACGTCGAGCAGGACGACCTCAAGAAGGGCCTTCTCGGTCTGGTGTTCGCCCTCGTGGAGATCATCCAGGAAGTACTCGCGCACACGGCACTGGATCGGGTTGAGCGAGGCAGCCTCACCGATGAGGAGGTGGAGCGCATCGGCAACGCGATGGCCGATATCGAGGAAGCGATAGCGGAACTGAAGGACCAGCTCGGCATCACGGAGGCAACCCGTGAGATTCGCGATCAGCTCGATGATCTCGTAGGGGACCTTGTGAACACGCTGATTGGGGTCAAGGGGGTGACCGATGGCCAAGGTCGCCATGCAGTCAACCTGGGCTGAGGATCGCAAGGGAGCACTGGTTGCCTCGGGCGTCTGCTCGCTCGGCGCGCGGGAGGCGTGGTCAATGGGCCGTTGGCGCCTGGACGACTACACCCTGCAGTTCGCAGCGGCGAGCACCCGCGGCAATGTGAACCTGCCACTCGAGAACATCCGTCGCATCGAGACGGTGCAACGGAAGTTCCTCGTCGTGTCCAAGCCGTGCCTGCTGGTGAGGTACCGGCCGCGCAACTCTTCCTCGCTGAGCCGACTGTGGCTGCTGACGGGGGACCTAGCCGCCTGGGAACTGCGCATCGGCGGGGGGATCGCGGTCCCATTGGGCGGGGGAGTGCCCGATCGAATGCAGCGCGCTTTCGCGCTCACCGAAGCGCTTCGGCGACTCAACGGTCCAACAGCGCAGATCCTTGACCTCATGTCCGGCGGGGGGCCGGCAACGTCAGCGACGGTCTCCGGAGTCCTCAATCTCGACGAGAACGACTCCCTCATCCAGTCGGCGACCCTGGCGATGGGCTTCGCGGAGGTCGATGCCGTGCTGGGCGTGCCGACCCTGCGATACGAGCGCAGCCGTTTCGATCCCGCCACCGGCGTCGTGCACTCGATGTGCTGGTGGCTCAACGCCGAGGTGGGTGCGATGTGGACTTCACTACGCGAGCCCGTCGAGGTCTACGTCGAGGCGGACACGGTGGTCATCGTGACCACCGCGCCGACGAAGTCAACTCACTATCCGCCCTCGGCGGAAGTGGACGCGACTGGTCGCGGAGTCCTGATCCGCGGGGACGAGGGCTATTCGCGGTACCTCACGCTTCCGACCGCCGTATACGATGACTTGACGGTCGAAATCCGCACGAACGGGACGCTCGTGGTCGTCGGGCGGCTCCGTGACGAGCAGCTGCAGGACGAATTGCTTTAGGCGCGCCCGCGGGGTGACGCCGTTGTTTGGGAAGAAAGCCCTGGGGTGTTCATGGCCAATCAGGCCGAAGCCAGCAGCATCGCTCGCTACCTGTACGCCATCGTGCCGAGTACAGGAATCGACGGCGTACCGCTCGTCATCGATGTGCCGGGTCTCGACGGGACGGCGCTCAGCATGGTCACCTACCGGGACATCGGGATCATCACCCACGCGTGTCCGCCCCACCTCTACGAAGGAGACGTTGCGCAGGTCCATGCTCGCGTCCTTGCCCAGCACCAGGTGATCAGTGCCGCGCACTCCCTCGCCGGGACGATCCTGCCCATCCGGTTCAACTCGATCGTCACCCCGACAGCCGAACAACCGGCTGTGGAGTTGCTCGTAGCGTGGCTGGCACGCGAGCACGATGAGATCGTCACCCGGCTTGATGGGCTGCGGAACCGGGTGGAACTCGGTGTGCAGGTCATCTCGGTGCCGCCCCCGACGGAGGCAGCGGCCACGGGCGCAGAGGCCCCGCGTGGTCGTGACTACTTCAAGGCGCAGCTCGCGCAACGCAAGGAGAAGGAACGTGCCCGCGCGACCGAGGCGCTCACCGCTCAGGCGATCTTCGACCATCTGGCCGAGCTGTCGGATCGAGTCGTCATCAATTCCAAGCGGCCGCAGCGGGAGGGCACGCCGACAGCCGTCGACGAGGTGCCAGGTGGGCGTCTGCAGCTCGACGTCGCGCTGCTCGTGGAACCCGACAAGGTGTCCGAAGTGGGCCGCTATCTCGGCGAGCTCGAGACGACGCCCGGGCTCCACGTCCGCTTCACCGGGCCCTGGGCTCCGTACGCCTTTGCGGGCGCCCTGGGACTGCCACTGCTCGTGACCGACAACCCGGCCGTTGACTAGGGAGTTACGCCATGCCCACCCCGCTCGCTGTTGGAATCGACCTCGGCACTACCAACTCCATGGTTGCCATCCTCGAAGGGGGACGTCCGGTCGTCCTCCCCAACGCCGAGGGATCTTCCTTCACGCCATCGGTGGTCGGCCTCACTCCGGACGATGAACTCGTCGTCGGCGAACTGGCCGTCCAACTCTCGAGGATCCATCCTGACCGCGTCGCGTACTCGGTCAAGAGGCTCATGGGCGGCGACCAGACCATCACGCTGGGGGGTCGGACCTGGCTGCCGCAGGAGGTCTCGGCGCGGATCCTGCAGAAGATCGTGCGCGATGCGGAGGCTGCCTGTGGGTGTCCGGTGCCGTCGGCAGTGGTGACAGTGCCCGCCTACTTCGACGACGCTGCCCGTCAGGCGACGCTTGACGCTGCCCGGATCGCAGGAATCGAGGTGCTGCGGCTGGTCAACGAGCCGACGGCGGCTGCCCTCGCCTATGGGCTCGGCAGCGAAGGCGCAGCTACGGTGCTCGTCTTCGATCTCGGCGGCGGCACGTGTGATGCGTCGGTCTTGTCCATCGCCGGCGGGGTCTTCGAAGTGCGATCGACGTGTGGGAACGTCACTCTCGGCGGCAACGACTGGGACGAGAGACTGGCCGGCCTTCTCCTGGAGAAGGCGTTCGGATCCCAGGGCGAAGCCATGCGCCAAGATGCCGGTGCGTGGCGCAGAGTCCTCGAGCAGGCTGAGACTGCCAAGGTAGCGTTGTCGAGTCAGGACGAGACGTCCGTCAACGTGACCTCACTCGACACCGCCGCGCCAGTCGAGGTGATCGTCACTCGGACGCAGTTCGAAGCCGCCACAGCTGATCTCCTCGATGACTGCCGTGCCCTGTTCGTCACCGCCCTCGCGGATGCCGGGCTGCCCCTCGCTGGCCTTGACCACGTCGTCCTCGTCGGTGGCGCCTCCCGGATGCCTGCCGTCCGGCAGATGCTCCGGACGGTTACAGGGCGCGAGCCGCAGATCGGCATCGACCCCGAAAGAGTGGTAGCCGTCGGCGCGGCTCTTCAGGCTGGCGTGCTGCTTGGCGAGCGATCGGGGCTGCTTCTGGTGGATGTCACCCCGCTCAGCCTGGGCATCGAGACGCACGGTGGGGTGATGACCCCCCTCATCGAGCGAAACACCACCATCCCGACGCGGCACACCAAGGTCTTCACGACCGCCGAAGACGACCAGACCAGCGTCGAGATACATGTCCTTCAAGGGGAAAGGCCGCTGGCAAGCCAGAACCGGTCGATGGGCATCCTCGAACTGACCGGCATCATGCGGATGGCTCGAGGAGAGCCGCAGATCGAGGTGGTCTTCGCTATCGACGCTGACGGAGTCGTCCACGTCTCGGCAAAGGACCTCCTCACAGGGGCGGAACAGTCATTGACCATGGTGGGCACGTCAGCGCTGGCACCCGAGGTCATCGAAGAGCTCATCCTGGAAGCCGAGCGTCATGCCGACGAGGATCGCCGCCGCCGAGATGAGTCGGGGGCGCGCAACGAGGCCGAGCTTGCGCTGTATCAGACTGAGAAGCTGCTTCTGGAGCACGGCGACCGCATCGGGGGATTGGCCCGAGAGCTTGAAGCCGTCGCAGACGACCTTGCCATTGCGCTGGATGCCGACGATGTGGACGCCATCAGGGCAGCGCACAAGGCGCTCTTGGGGGCACTGCAGTCGGCGGCCGCCGACGAACGTGGTTCACGCGAATAATCTGCAGAAAAGGGGTCCGCGTCGCTCGACAGGGCTAGCTGGCGGCCTTCGTGATTGACGAGTGGATCAGGCCTGCGCCGTCGCACTTCGGGCAGGGCAGGTCCAGGCTTCCGGGGGCCTTGCCGACACCCGCGCACACTGGGCACTTCACTTGTGGCTTCGCGACGGTGTGGGCGCCCTTCCCGCAGCAGCCGGTGCAGGTCATTCGACTGGTTGCCTGCACACCGGTATGTCGGCAGAACGCGCACGGAACTCGAGGCTCGCGAACGACGTTCTTTCCCCTGCCTCCGCAGACGGGGCACATGGACTCTGCTGAGAGCAATCCAAACGTGTCAATGCCCGATCCCTTGCAGAAGGCGCATCTGATGGAGTCAGCTGTGTCCATGGTGTTCAACCCTTCCCGATGCGATCCTTGACATCCTGCTCAGCACGCTTGGCCTTCATGTTCAAGTCAGCGACGGCACGCGCGATTTCCTCAAGGCGCAGGTCCACGCCGCTGGTCGAGCGCGCAACGCTGCGGCTCGTGCGGATATTTGCTGATCTACGGACCTGGCTGCTGGTGCGGATCGATGTTCGCATAGCGGCCCTCCTCATGGGTTCTTCTTACATTGTCGTCGCTTTCCGGAGCCACGGTCGTCCCAGATGAGCGGCATGGACTCATGGCTACCAGAAGTAGCCAGATGGCCTATAGATGCTGGATTTCCGAGGCGTTGCGACCTCGAGGATCACGTCTTGGCAAACCCCACGCGAGCCGCCACCGCGACCGCCTCTGTGCGATTCGAGACCTTCAGCTTCGCGAGGATGGACGACACTCGGTTCTTGACTGTCGCCTCTGACAGGTGCATCTGTGCTCCGATCGCTCGGTTGCGGGCACCGGTCGCCATGATCTTGAGCACGCGCACCTCCTCTCGGGTCAGCGTGGCCATTCCGTCGCGTTCGGGAATGCTTGCTCCTGAATCGAGCACGGATAATGCGCTGAGCAGCAGTTCCTTCTTGAAGAGCACGGCCCCGTCAGTGACCGCATGGATCGTATGCAGAAGCAGGGCACTCGAGCAGTCCTTGAGCAGGTACCCGGATGCCCCGACCGAGATGGCCTCGATGACGAGCGGGCCTTCGTCGTAGTTCGACAGGATGATGACGTGGACATCGGGGTGCTCGGATTTCAGCCATCGAGTGAGCTCAAGGCCGTTCTCGGCCTGCAACTTGATATCCATCAGGACCACGTCGGGTGGGGACTCGATCATCAGGGCCTTCAAGTCCGCGCCGCACGACGCGGATCCGGCCACCTTCATCCCTCGGGTATGCGTGAGTAGCGTCTCGAGGCCCTCGCGGGCCAGCGCATGGTCGTCGACAACCGCAACGGCGATCGGGGCCGCAGTCACGACGCCTGCGACTCTCCGCTGCGGCGCCCCGGCCTCGCCTTCTTCGCGTGGGCAGCCTTCTTGAGCGACTCCTCAACTCGTGCTTCCGGGTTCGGCAGGACGACAGTGATGAGCGTGCCTGCACCCTTCGCGGAGTTGATGGTGAAACTTCCCCCTTGGAGCATTGCTCGAGCCTGCATGGACATCAGACCAAGGCTGGTCTGGTCCGAACAGCGCCTGGTATCCGAGACAAAGCCGTCGCCGTCATCGGAGATCGTCATGGTTATCGAGTCCTTACGGCCGGCGATACTCAGCGTCACGAATGTTGCTCGTGAATGCTTCTTGACGTTGAGCAGAGCCTCTGACGCGATCCGATAGAACGTCGTCTCCAATTGTTTCGACATGGGGCGGTTGAGGTGGAAGGCGAAGGTGCTTACGACGCCGACCATCGCCAGGGTCTCCAGCTCGTACTTCAGGGTCTTCTCGAGCCCCACCCGCTCCAGAGAGGCGGGCTGGAGCTCCCGGCTGATCAGGCGCGCGTCCGCGACGCCCTCACGTAGCAGCACGATCACGCGGTTGATGCGTTCGCGATCCTCCGCGTCGAGGGTCGACGACGACTGGACCACCTTCAGGATCTGAGCGGCATTCGACATCGATTGGGCGACCCCGTCGTGGATGTTCAGGCTGGCGCGGGCGAGGTCGGACTCGACACTCTGCACGAGGCGTCGTGAGAGCAGCAGTTCCATTTCGGGGGCGAGGTGGCCGCCCTCGTGGTTGATGTCCGCGGGGAACACGGCCGAGCGGGGGGCCGTTGAGTAGAGCACCGCTGTGGTTGGCGTGCGGCGCTGCTTGCGCCGTCGATCAGGCTGCACGGAATCGGTTCGCGAATTCCCGGCTGACACCGCGGGCAACCCCCTCTGGACGCACACTCAGTCGCGGCCTAGTTCGGGGTCTCGATTGGGCAGGTGTTGGACAGGGCTTTTGCCCTGTATGGATCTTACCCGCGGAGTCGGCTGACATGCAACGGTTTGTGACCATGCCCGTTATGGGAAGGAGAGGGCGGATTCCCACTGTTACGCCGCTGGCGGAACGTTGCCCTGGCGGAGCGGTCGGCCGACCTGCCTCGATGGGGTAGCGACTACCCTTGGACGGAACCGAAGACGGCGCACGTTCGTCGAATCGGGGATTCTGGGAATTGGGGTGTGTGGTGTCTGCGCTGGCATGGTGGCTGATCCCGCTCGTGGCGACCGTCCTCGCCGTGGCGTTCGTCGCCCTGCGCAGTCGGCCCGCCAAGCCCGCGACCCCGGCCGACGGCATGGACCGCCTGCGCCGGATGCAGCAGGCCATGGAGCGCCCGATGCCCTCCGACGGACCCCCCACCGGCTCGGTGCGGCCCGTCACTCCCGGATCCCCTGAAATCGACGGACCCCAGGATGGCGAGTGAGCGAGACAACTGAGCCGGCCCTCGAGCCCGGTCCCCCCTCGGACGTGTCCAACGAGCCGGCGACCGGCTACTGGCACGCCCTGACCCACCCGACCCGGCGCGGGTGGATGCTCATCGTCAGCGGGCTGACGACGCTCCTGCTGCTGGCCGTCGCCTTCTGGCTCCCGGTGCCGTTCGTCAAGCTCGCGCCCGGCCCGACATTCAACGTGATCGGCGAGGACGACGGCAAGCCGGTCATCGACATCTCCGGCACCGAGACCTTTCCAGTCACGGGGAACCTCGACATGACGACGGTCCTGGAGAGCGGTGGACCGCGCGGCGGCCTGACGTTCGTCGATGCAATCGCGTCGTGGGTGAACCCTTCCGACGCCGTCGTGCCGCGCGAGTTGCTGTTCCCCGACGACATGACCGGCGAGGAAGTGCAAAAGCACCAGGCCCTGCTGTTCAGCACCTCAGAGTCCGATGCGATCGCCGCCGCGATGAACTACCTGAAGCGGCCGCTCGTCAGCGAGATCGTCGTCACAGCGGTGTACGGGGACTCACCGGCCGACGGCGTCCTACTGCCGAAGGACGAGATCCTCAAGCTCGACGGCAAGGACGTCACGTCGCCTGAGCAGGTCGCCAAGACCGTGCGCGGCGCGCCGATCGGCACGACGTTCGAGTTGACGATCAGCCGCGACGGCGTGGAGG
>JBAXSI010000050.1:0-19685 GCA_037130755.1 Actinomycetes bacterium | reverse complement strand
GCGACGAGAGCGGGCGGGCGGCTAGGCGCGGGCGTTCGCGACCGCGATCTCGACGAGTTCGGCGGCCAAGGTGCCGAGGGGGATGTCGGCCGCAGCGAGCGCCTGCGGCAGCAACGACGTCTCGGTCATGCCTGGAGCGACGTTGACCTCGAGGAACCACGCCGTTCCGTCGGCGTCGATGATCATGTCGGTGCGCGACAGATGCCGAAGGCCCAACAGCAGGTGGATGTTCAGGGCTAGCGCCTGGGCCGCGAGTGCCTGCTCCTCGGTGAGCCGGGCCGGGCAGAAGAACTCAGTCGTGCCGGCGGTGTAGCGCGCGGCGTAGTCGTAGAGCTCACCCTGCGGCACGATCTCGACCGCCGACAGGGCCAGCAGGTCGCCCTCGCGCTCGAAGACGCTGACCGTCACCTCGGTGCCCGCGACGAAGGCCTCCATGAGCACGACGTCGCCGTACGCGAATGCGCCGACCATCGCTGCTGGAAGGTCCGCAGCACTGTGCACGATCGCGGTGCCCAGTGCGGACCCGCCCTTGGTCGGCTTGACCACGATGGGCAGGCCGAGTCGGGAGACCACCGCGTCGAGGACTGCAGCGGCGCCGAGCTCCCGGAAGGTCGACTGCGGCATCGCGACGCAGTCCGGTGTAGCGATTCCGGCGTCCTCTGCCAGGCGCTTGGCGATGGGCTTGTCGAAGGCAAGCCGGCTGGCCGGCGCGTTCGAGCCGACGAACGGAATACCCAATGATTCCAACACATTTCGCAAGGCGCCGTCCTCGCCTACCGCGCCATGCAGCAGCGGGACGATGCAGTCGGGGCGATGCGCCTGGAGTGAGTCGAGCAGCCGAGCGTCGACGTCGAGCTCAGTGACCTCCCAGTCGGGGCGCTCCTGCCGGAGCGACTCGGCCAGGCGCCGCCCGCTGCGCAGCGACACGTCACGCTCTGCCGACAAGCCGCCGGACAGGACGAGAACGTGCATGTGAACTCCTCGGTGCTACTGAAGGTCGGGGGCCGGGACACTCGAGCCGGTGATGGTGCTGTGCGTGCCGGTCGTGCCGAACGTCTCGGCCAACTCCAACTCGCTCTCGATCACGGCGGCCAGGCGCCGCACGCCTTCGCGAATGCGATCGGGCTCCGGGTAGCAGTAGGACAGCCGCATGTTCTGCCGGCCCTGCCCGTCGACGTAGAAGCCGGTGCCCGGCACGTAGGCGACGAGATTGGCGACGGCTCGCGGCAGCATCGCCGTGGCATCCAGTCCGTGCGGAAGGGTCAGCCACGAGTAGAAGCCGCCTGCCGGGATGGTCCACGTCGTGCCCTCGGGCATGAGTGCCTGCAGGGACTCCAGCAGGGCGTCACGACGCTCGCGATACACCTCCTGGAAGGTCTTGATCTGCTCGCGCCATGGCTGAGTGGCGAGGTACTCGGACACGGTGAGCTGGGAGTAGTTCGACGGGCACAGCACCGCAGACTCGTTGGCCAGCACCAGCTTCTCCCGCACGCCGTGTGGAGCCACGGCCCAGCCGACCCGCAGGCCGGAGGCGATCGTCTTGGAGAATGAACCGAGGTAGATCACGCCGTCGGCGTCGTCGGCGCGCATCGCTCGTGGCGGCTCACCCTCGAAACCGAGCAGGCCGTACGGGTCGTCCTCGAGCACGAGGATGCCCTCGCGCTGGGCGATCGCGAGGATGTCGGCGCGCCGCTGCGGACCCTGGGTCACGCCGGCCGGATTGTGGAACGACGGAATCGTGTAGATCAGCTTGATGGTCTTACCCGCGGCACGAACCGCGACGATCGCCTCGTCGAGCGCCGACGGCACCAGTCCCTCGTCGTCCATCGCCACGTGCACGACGTCGCACTCGTACGCGCGGAAGACGCCAAGTGCGCCGACGTACGACGGCGCCTCGACCAGCACCACGTCGCCGGGGTTGCAGAAGATTCGTGTGACCAGGTCGAGTGCCATCTGCGAACCCGTGGTTACGACGATGTCGTCGGGATGGGCGCTGATGCCCACCTCGCCGACGACCTGCAGGATCTGCTCGCGAAGCGTGACGTCGCCCTGGCCGGAGCCGTACTGGAGGGCCACGGCCCCGCGCTCGGACAGCAGTCGCTGTGCGATCTGCGCCATCATCTCCAAGGGGAGGGCCTGGACGTAGGGCATGCCACCGGCGAGCGAGACCACCTCGGGTCTGGCGGCAACGGCGAACAGGGCGCGGATCTCGGAGGCGCGCATGGCGTTGGCGCGGTTGGCGTAGGAATCGACCCAGGGATCGAGCCGGGAACCGGACACGTGCCTCACCTCCCGAAGGAATCCGGGCGCGTATCGGCCGCGCCTTCGGCGACCTACGATAGGGCCAAGGAAGGGATCGGAATCATGCGGCGTGTCGTGGGGCTGGTGGCACTCATCGGGCTTGGTGTCCTCGTGGGCTTCCTCGTCCGGCTCATCTGGCCGCGCGAGGAGGCGGTTCCGGTCTACGTCCCGCCAGCAGCGGATCCGATCAGCGGGGAGCGCACAGCCGCGTGACCGCGGCGGCGAGTCCTTCGGCCAGGACGTCCTGGAACACCGGGCTCGTCAGCCGACGGGCGTCGGCGTCGTTCGACAGGTAGCCGAGCTCGACCCGCACCGTGGGCATGCGCGTCAGGCGCAGCAGGTCCCAGTTGCGGGCGTGCGTGTGGCAGTCCAGCAGGTCGGTACGGGCGTGGACTTCGTCCTGGACGTACTCGGCGAACAGGCGTCCGGTGGGTGAGTGCGAGCCGCCGTGCGGGTCGCCGAAGTAGAAGGTGACCAGGCCGTTGGGCTTGGTGCTGACGACCTGGGCGACGTGCACTGACAGGACCAGGTCCGCACCCACATCGTTGGCGAACTGCGCGCGGGCGCGATCGTCGGGACCCTCGTCGTCAGGAAGCGGCAGCGCGGGCCGGGTGAGCAGGACCTGGGTGCCGAGGGCGGCCAACCGCCCCTCGACGCGGACGGCGATCGCGTGGCACAGGTCACCGCCGGCAGGGTTCCCCGGATCCAGCACAACGACCTTGTCGGCGACACCGGTCTGCAGTTCGATCAGGGTCGCCTGCTCGCGCAGCGTCGTCGCGTTGCCGCCGGAAACCGTTCGTACCAACCGGTCGAACGCGCGGAACGTGTCAGGACCGCACGTGCCGTCAGCGGTGACACCGACCCCCTTCTGGAACTCGCGAAGTGCCTCGTCGGTGTGGGCGCCGAACAACCCGTCTGGCCGATCGGCGAGGAACCCCAACTGGTTCAGGCGCCGCTGCAGTTCGGCCACGTCGTCGCCGGCCATGAGGTGCCCGGGGTTGAACCACAGGACCCGATCGCCAAGCTGCCAGCGCGCTTCCTCAAGGCGCCGGAATGTCTGCGGCCCGACGACGCCGTCGACGGTGATTCCGCGCTCCTGCTGGAAGGCTCGCACGGCGCGGTCCAGGTCGGAGTCGAAGTGGTCGGGATCGGTCTCGACGATGTGGCTGGCCAGGCCCAGATGGGCAAGGCGGGCCCGGATCTCGGCCACTGCCGGTCCCGTGTCACCACTGCGGATCACAGGAGGAGTCCAGCAGGGGTCTGGTGAGGTGTGACGAGGGGGTCCGTCGGGCTACAGGTAGGGCGCGAGGTCGGCGAGCAGCGCAGCCTTAGGCTTCGCGCCGATGATCGTCTTGACGATCTGACCGCCCTTGTAGACGTTCATCGTCGGGATCGACGTGATCCCGTAGGACGCGGACGTCTGGGGGTTCTCATCGACGTTGAGCTTGGCGATGACGATGTTGTCGTTGCCCGAGGCGATCTCCTCGAGGATGGGTGCGACGAGCTTGCACGGCCCGCACCACTCGGCCCAGAAGTCCACGACGACGACCTTCTCGCTCATGAGGACGTCGTCGGCGAAGCTGGCGTCGGTGACGGTCTTGGTTGCTCCCATGTCACTGTCTCCCGTGGTGTGAGGGCCGTGTGCGGACCTGAGGTGGTGAGGGTGGGCCCTCGTTGGCGGTGGGGTGATGCTACTCGCTGGCGGCCAGGAAGCGCTCCGCGTCCAGGGCGGCCGCGCAGCCTGAGCCGGCAGCCGTGATGGCCTGCCGGTACGTATGGTCGACGAGGTCGCCGCAGGCGAAGACGCCGGGGAGGTTGGTGGCCGTCGAGCGGCCGTCGACGAGCACGTAGCCCTCGTCGTCGAGCTCGACCTGACCCTTGACCAGCTCCGAGCGGGGATCGTGGCCGATCGCCACGAAGAGGCCGGTGACGTCGACCTCGCGGGTGGCGCCGGTGACGGTGTCGGCCAGGACGAGCCCGCTGACCTTCTGATCGCCGATGATGTCGGCGACCGTGCTGTTCCAGGCGAAGTGGAGCTTGTCGTTGGCCAGGGCGCGCTCCTGCATGATCTTGCTGGCGCGCAAGGCATCGCGGCGATGCACCAAGGTGACCGACTTCGCGAAGCGCGTCAGGAACGTGGCCTCCTCGAGCGCGGAGTCGCCACCGCCGACGACCGCGATGTCCTGGTCGCGGAAGAAGAATCCGTCGCACGTGGCGCACCACGAGACGCCATGCCCGGACAGGCGCTTTTCGTTCTCGAGGCCGAGTTCGCGGTAGGCCGAGCCCATGGCCAGGATGACCGAGCGGGCCTGGTGGGTGTTGCCGGAGCCGTCGACGACGGTCTTGATGTCGCCGGACAGGTCGACGCTGACGATGTCGTCGGTGATCAGCTCGGCGCCGAATCGTTCGGCCTGGGCGCGCATCTGCTCCATGAGGGCGGGGCCCATGATGCCGTCGGTGAAGCCGGGGAAGTTCTCGACCTCGGTGGTGTTCATCAGTGCGCCACCAGCGGTGACGGAGCCCTCGAACAGGAGCGGCTGGAGCTGTGCGCGGGCGGCGTAGACCGCCGCGGTGTAGCCGGCCGGGCCCGAACCGATGATGATCACGTTGCGAACCTGGCTCACTGCACGACCTTCCTGGGGCGGTGGGCGATCACCCATACCGCGGGGGGTATCCGTTCGACTGACGCAACGATCTTACGGGCTTCGACATTCCCGAGGCAGGGGCGCACGTCCCCCGGAAGCAGTGGGGGCGCTCAGTTGCCCGGTAGGTAGGGCATGAGGTCGCTGAGCACGTCATCGACGTGGGTGCACTGGGGCGTGACGACCCAGACATCGACCCTGCCCTGGTCCGTGTCGACCGTGACGGTCGGTGCGGGGGTTGACGGATCGGGGTTGTCGGCGTCGGCGGGTGCGACGACCACGCCGGCGGCGTCGCCCTCGAAGGTGCCGCGGTCGACCACGAGCGCCTGCGCATCCGTCGCGTGGGTCAGCCAGTTGATGCAGGCGCGCAGACGATCCCACGTGGCCGTGAAGCCGTCCCCGCCAGGCAGAGCCGCCACCGTCGGCATGGCCGAGGCCTCCTTGGGCGAGTCCACGCCGACGTCGCTCAGCAGCGTCCTGACCTGGCCGGGCAGTTGCTCCGTTTGATAATCGGTCTGGGTGGCAGTCACCATGCGGGCGGCCTGGACGATGGTGGGACCGCTGCGGAACGACGGAGTCGGTCCGGTCGCGGGCGCGTCGGCGGTCGGCGGTTCGCTCTGCGGAGGTGCGCTGAAGGCCTGCGCACTGGCCGGCGCGGGTGCGGCAAGCGGCGCCGTCGCGTCGGCGGAGCCTGGGATCGCCTTGTCCTGGGCGACCAGGGCCTGGACGCTGGCGGGGGCAGGTCCTGTGAGGGAGGCCTGAACCGCCTCGCCGGCCACGACCGAAGGGCCGGACGTGGTCTGAACCGAGCTGACGGCGACGCCAACCGCGACGATGGCCACCGACGCCGCCACCAGCCCGCCGGCCCACTTGAGGCCGCGGGACGACCGAGTCGAGGGGGGTGCCTCGGTCGTCCTGTTCAGGGGTACGACGTTGTCGTGCTCGGCGGCGGCTCGGGCCGAAGCCTCGGTGCCGATCGCCAGGCTGAGCTTGTCCCAGGCCCAGTCGGGCATGGGCGGCTCGGACTGGGCCGTCGTCGGATCGAGGAAGGACACCTGCGCCAGGGCAGCGGTGACGTCGTCGAACGGCTCGGCGTCGAAGCGCGCTGCATCCAGCACGTCGTCTTCCAGCGCGTCGCCGGGCGTCAGGCCGCCGGTCGGGTCATCGTTGTCAGCCACGGGGGTCCTCACCTCCTTCCGAGGGTGTGACGGCATCGGTCTGGTCAAGGTTCCGCAGGTAGGCCAGCCGTTTGGCGAGCTTGGCCCTGCCCCGGAAGCATCGGCTCTTGACCGTGCCCGGCGGGCACCCCAGTTGGGCAGCGGCGTCCTCGATCGACCAGCCCTCGACGTCGACGAGGAGCACGGCCTCTCGCTGGTCCTCGGGGAGCTCGGCAAGGGCCGCCGTGATCGCCATCTGGGTCTCCCTGCGATCCATGGCGTCGTTGGGGTCGGCCACGACGACTCCCGGCAGATGCTCGAGGTCGTCCGGCAGGGGCTGGGTGCTGCGGACCGCGCGGCGGCGCAGTCGATCCAGGCTCGCATTCACCACGATCCGGTGCAGCCAGGTGGTGACGGCCGAGTCGCCGCGGAACTGCTCGGCGCGGCGGAAGGCGGAGATCATCGCGTCCTGGAGGGCGTCGGAGGCCTCCTCGGCGTCTCCCGTGGTGCGCATGGCCACCGACCAGAGCCGGTCCTTGTGGCGGCCCACGAGTTCGTTGAAGGCCTGCGGGTCACCGGCAACGTGCGCGCCGAGCAGCTCGGCATCGGTGCGCACGGACGTTGTCACGGACACGAGCCTAGAGGTCAGCCGCTGACGGTCACGCTCTTGATCCCGCCCTGGTAGATACCAGGCCCTGCGTCGGGTGCCGGCGGGAGGCGGGTCAGCCAGATGAGCACGTAGCGACCGGTGACCGGTCGCGGCGAGCGCAGGTCGATCACGTCCTTGCTGCTCGAAGTCGCCGCGAGGGGCGTCCAGAGCGCGGGATCGCCGAGGATCGAGTCGGCGACGCGCACGTCGACCGACGTGCCAATGCCCACCGGCTTGATGGACACCTGCTGCACGTCGCGTGCCTGGCCGAGGTCGAGGATCAGGCCCACACCAGGCTTGCCGTCGAGGTTCGCCGACTTGTACTGCGAGGTGACCCATGCGGTGTTCGGGTCCGCGTCATTGACGGTGCCGGCAAATTCCTCGCTCTCGCGGCCCTTGCGCCGATCGGGCTTGCCGTTGTTGTTGTCATCCCCGAAGGGGTCGTACGACTGGTACTTGCTGATGGGGAAGACGGTCTCGAGGCCGGTGACGGCGGAGTCCTCGACCGGCTTGGCCGCTTCGGTGAGAAGGCCCTTTGAGGGTGGTTGGGCCACGGCGTCCTTCGTGCCGCCGCCGATGATCAACTGGACACCCACGTACAAGATGCCGACAACAAGGGCCAGGCCGACCACGACGGCCAGCAGGCGACCGACCAGGACGAGGGCCGACCGGGTGCGGCGCCGGGCGGATGAGGGGGCGATCGAGGCCGCCGATGCGATGGGTGCCACGTGGTCCAGTGCTGCTCCGACGATGGTCGCGAAGGCGGCCGCGTCGTTGACGCGCGCGACGCCGCGCGGACGCGCCGCGCTGGTCACGGACCGGGCTACAACATCGTCGATGCTGCGTGGGACCGCGGCGCGGACCTGAGACGGCGGCAGGACGGTGCCGCCCGCCTGCGGTGCCGGCGGTGCCGAGATCGGCTGGGTGCCCGGCCAGAAGCCGGTGGCCAGCAGGTACAGCAGGCAGCCGAGTGAGTGCACGTCACCCTGGGCGCGCGCCGTCGGTGACTTGTCCTCGGTGTCGGGTAGCGCCCCGAACAGGGCCGCGTCGACGGCCAGTCCGCGAATGCGGACCTCGCCTGCGTCGGTGATGAACACACTGGAGGGCCGCAGGCGTCCGTGGCTGACGTTCAACGCGGTGCCGGCTGCCAGTGCCCGCGCCACCTCGGACACCAGTGTGAGCGCCTCGACCGGCGAGAAGGGGCGCCCCTGCCGATCCTGGATGGTTCGTTCGAGGTTGCGACCACTGCACCACTCGCTGACCACAGCGATGCGTGCGGGATCGTCCGACGACGACGGCAGGTTGAGGATGTCGAGCACGCGGAGCAGTCGGCGGTCGTCGACCATCGCAGCGGCCTGCGCGGCGCCGAGGACGGCGGCCGCCCGCGGGTCCGCGTCTGACAGGACCCGGATCGCGACCGGCCGGTCGAGAACCTCGTCGTACCCGTGCCAGAGGTAGACATCGAGCTGGTCGTCGACCCCGGGGTCCTGGGCTACAAGGTCCAGCAACTGGTACCTGCCCAGTTGCTCCGTCGCCCTCATCGCCCTCTCCTCAGCAGCCGACCGCCCATTGACAGTACGTCGGACACTTCGCGCACGCGCATCCCCCACGCCGCGAGGAGGTAGACGCCCAGTCCGATGCACGACGTGACGACCACGTTCAGCAGCAGGTCCGGCTTTCGGGTGGCCGCGACGCCACCGGTCTCGCCGCGGAGCAGCAGCACGAGCACGACCAGCATCACCAGCACGGCGATGACCCCGGCGATGAACATGCGCCCCAGCGACCAGACGGTGCGCCTGGACTCCATCGAGCCGAGTCGTCGGGCGAGCACCCACCACGTGACCGCCAGGGCGACCCAGTAGGCGAGGGCATAGGCGAGAGCGATTGCCGCAACCTGGTTGCCGCCCGGCGCTGCAAAGTAGAACAGCGGGTACATCAGGGCGAGCATCACGATGCTGTAGATGACGGTCATCCAGAACGGCGTGCGCGTGTCCTCGAGCGCGTAGTAGCCGCGCAGCAGGATGTAGAACAGCGTGAACGGCAGCAGCCCGAGGGTGAACACCGAGACGATGGTGCCCATCAGGGCGGCCTGCGCGGGAGTGGCTGCCCCGTAGCCGAACAGCAGCACCGCGACCGAACCGCCGTTGATGATGAGAATCGCGGCGACAGGGATGATCAACGCGCCCACGGATCGCATCGTGCGTGCGACGTCGCTGCCGACCTGAGCGAGCCGTCCGTCGTGCGCCACTCGGCTCAGCGCCGGCAGCATCGCCGTGACGACGGACACCGTGATGATGCTGTGCGGGAGGATGAAGACAAGGTGCGCCTTCTGGTACGTCGTCAGGCCCGCGGCCACCTTGCCGGCGTCGCTGGCATTGACGTTGGCCAGCGTGGCGAGCCGCGTGATCAGCAGGTACGTCACCTGGTTGACCAGCACCAGGCCGATCGTCCATGCGGCGAGGCCGCCGGCCTTGCCGAGTCCGGCACCCCGCCAGTCGAAGCGGGGCTTCCACACGTGTCCGGTGCGCCAGAGGACCGGAATCAGGATCAGTGCCTGTGCCACCACGCCCAGGGTCGTGCCGATGCCGAGGATCAGCACCTGCTGCGAAGTCAGATTGCCGTCCGATGCCGCACTCGTGCCGGCGACGAAGATGAACAGGGCGAATGTCGCGATCGCGATGACGTTGTTGGCGATCGGCGCGAACATCGGTGCACCGAACCGGCCACGGGCGTTGAGCACCTGTCCGAGCATCGCGTAGACGCCGTAGAAGAAGATCTGCGGCAGGCACAGGCGAGCGAACGCGACCGCGAGGTCGAACTGCGTCTGCGGGTAGTTGTCAGGCGTGTAGAGATCGACGATCCACGGTGCCAGCAGTACCGCGAGAACCGACAGGATGAGCAGAACGGTCGCCACGAGAGTCAACAACCGGTCTGCGTAGGCGATGCCTCCGTCGTCATCCTCCTTCATCCGCCGCACCAGTTGTGGGATGAAGACGGCGTTGAGGGCACCGCCGATCACAAGGATGTAGACGATGTTGGGCAGGGAGTTGCCCAGCGAGTACGCGTCGGAGACCAGGTAGAAGCCCAGGGCTGCGGTCATCGCAACGTCGCGCAGCACGCCCGTGATCCGGGAGACGATGGTGCCCGATGCCATCACGGCGCTGTTGCGCGCGAGCGTGCGGCCCGCGGCTGATGGTGGATTGGCGGCGAGGTCGCCGGCCTGGGACTCCCTCAGGGCCTCGTCGACCTCGGCATCGATCTGCGACGTGAGTTCGCCGTCACCCTCGCTGGTGGGCTCGCTCGTGCCGGACATGGTGCTCATGGTCCTACTGGCGCGTCGTCTGGACGCGTTGTACGCGCCTTGTGGATTCGGCGCGTCACGCCGAAGACCACGAAGACGAGGATCGCCACGAAGGCCGCCGCAACCACCCAGGCGGCCGCTCGCGAGTACGCGGTCGAGACCAGCTCGATTGTCGCTGGCTTGCCGTACGGCGTCAGGTCGGGCGTCAGCAGCTGCACGTCCACCGAGAGCGGGTAACCGCCGATGACGCGGGCGTCGATGTCGACGCTGGCCATCTTGCCCGGCTGGATCTGGATGTTGGCAAGCGGAGACGAGGACAGGCGTAGCGAGGGATTTCCCTGCAGCGCAAGGCCGACGGTCACCGATCGGTCGAGGTCGTTGGCGATGGTCACAGGCACCCGACCGGTGTCGCCGGAGAAGGTGATGGTCCCGGTGGACAGCACGCGGACGCTCGACATCCGTTGGTTCAACTCGCCGGCAGTCTGCGAGAGCAACTGCTGTCCAGTCGCCAGGCTCGTGCGCCAGGCGGCGGATTCCGTGCGCACGAGAGCCGCTGAGAAGGGCTCACTGAGGCCTGTCGGGTCGTCGACGATCGCGGTGAACGCGTCCAGTTGCTTGGTTGTGCGGCGGACGCGAGCGATGTAGGTCGACGGCAGCTCGGCCGCCTTGGCCTTGGGCCCGTAGCCGCCGCGCTGGCGGCTTGTCGAGGACACCGGTGCGTCGAGGAGTCGGCCCAGGGGAAGAGGCGACAGCCAAGGAGCCGTTCGAGTCGCACGAAGAAGCGGCAGCAGCAGCGTGGCCGTCGGGTCCCATCGCACCGAGCTCGGAGCGACGACCACCGAGCGAGACGACTGATCCGCAGGCAGGCCCGTCGCCATCAGGGCTGTCTCGGCGAGGAACTGCTGACGGATCGCGATGACGTCGCTGGGGGTGCGCTGTGGACGGCTGAGCAGGTCGGTGAGATCGGCATCGCTGAGCACGGCCTGCAGGGTGCCGACGGAGGTGGGCAGTGCGGCCGTGGCGAAGCCGTCGGAAGGCTTGGTCGCGTCCGTCGGGGGCAACGCCCTGCTCGACAGGATCATGGTGGTGACGCCGGCTGAGGCCAGCACGTTGGTCGTGCTGCGGTCGAGTCGGCCGACCGGGGCCCAGTAGAGCCCACCGGGTGCGGGCGTCTTCAGCGCCGCCGCGGCGATACCGGGCCCCTGGGTGACAGCGCGGACGACGTCGTTGCTCATTCCGCCGCGCACTACGGCTGCGGCGTCGATGTCGGCGTAGGGAAGGGATCGAACGTTCCCCGGCGTGGTCGCCGCTCGCACCCGGTCCAGCCATGAGCGGGCAGCATCCTGCCTGTCGCCGAGGGTCAACGTGCTCCCCTGGAGGACCTGGTAGCCGCGGGTCATGTCGAAGACGGTCTGCAGGAGGGCTGGATCGACGATCCAGGACAGGCTCTCGGGGAACCGGCTGCCGATGTCGACGATCCGGTTGAGCCGGCCCCCCGGCGAGATCTCCGCGGGGGTGCGGTTGTTCAGCAGCACACCCGACGCGGTCCGCGCCGGCCAGTCGGACAGCGGCCAGAGCCAGACGATGTCGACCGGCTTCACGGAGTCCGGGTTGGGGAACCACGGAAGGAAGGTGCGGTAGTCGCCCTTGCGGACATCCAGGGCATCTACGCCGGATGCGCGCCCGGTGACCTCGACGCCGAGCGCGTACGTGCCCGGGCTGGTCATCCCCATGTCCGCGAACGGGATCGAGAGGGTGAACGGTCGCCGATCGCCCGGCGGCAGGGAGTCGGCCAGCGTCTGGTGGGTCTTGGCGAGCCCGAGGTCGTCGGGGCTTCCTGTCGTCGGCGTGAGGTCGTCCTTGAGGATCGTTAGGACGTCCTGACGCGCGGTCAGGGGAGCCGACGAGCGACGCAGTTCCACGTGCACATTGGTCAAGGTGACGCTCGAGGAGTTGATCACGCGACCCTCGATCCGCAGCGTGCCGTCGGATGTCGCGACCACCGGCGTCATCGAGTCCAGCAGGATCGTGACGGACGGCTTGGCATCCGCCGCTCCGGCGGGCACCGGGGCGGCGACCAGCAGGCCGAAGGTTGCCATGAGCGTGGCCGCGGCGGCGATGAGGCGGGTGATCACGCGGGATCCGGCCGGGCGTCACCGGGCAGCGCGGAGGGCAGGCCCGGATCGGCCAACGCCGCTTGAACACGCTCGACCAGGCGTCGTTCGTCCGCGTAGCGCAGGCGGACGGCCACCTCGTCGAGTGGCACCCACGCCACCTCGGTCACCTCGGCGTCGGCGTCGGAGAGCACCACGTCCTGTGCCTCGAGCAGGTAGTGATGGACCGTCTTGTGGATCCGCTTGTCATCGGCCATGAACCAGAAGTCGATCGTCCCAAGGCTGGTGAGGATCGTGCCGGTAATGCCGGTCTCCTCGAACACCTCGCGGACCGCAGCAGCCTCAGGCGTCTCACCCGCCTCGATGTGACCCTTGGGCAGTGACCAGACCAGTCGGCCCCGCCGGTCCTTGCGGGCGATGAGCGCGGCCTTGGGGCTGCCACCCCGGCGATCGAGTACGAAACCGCCGGCCGAAACCTCCTCGATGGACCCCACCCGGGCACGCTTCCGGCGCCCGGCGGGCGTCGAGGGCGAAGGGCTGGCCATACGGTGAGGATAAACCGCGGTGTGGAGGCGTCTACGCTCTGCTGGCGTGGGCCCTCGAACCGATAGTGACGCGGCTCGGCAGGCAGCAGTGGCCCACCTGGCCCCCGTCGCCCCGGTCCTGACCGATCTGGGGGAGCGGTTCCTTGACGCCGGGCACGAACTCGCCCTCGTCGGAGGGCCGGTGCGGGATGGCTTCCTGGCCCGTACCGGCAGCGACGCGGTCGCGGACCTGGACTTCACCACCGACGCGCCACCGCAGGACGTCCTCGCTCTGCTCGAGGGCTGGGCGGAGACCACCTGGACCGTCGGCATCCGCTTCGGGACCATCGGGGCCCGCGTCCGCGGCCAGGAGGTGGAGATCACCACCTACCGGGCGGAGACCTACGATCCGGACTCCCGCAAGCCGGACGTGGAGTTCGGCAGCACCCTCGAGGGCGATCTGGCCCGCCGGGACTTCACGATCAACGCCATGGCCCTGCGCCTGCCCGACTTCGCACTGGTCGACATCTTCGGGGGCCTGACGGACCTCCGCGCCGGCATCCTTCGCACGCCCGGAAGTCCGGTCGACTCGTTCACCGACGATCCCTTGCGCATGATGCGAGCGGCGCGGTTCGCCGCGCAGCTGGGCTTCGATGTGCAGGACGACGTGATTGTCGCGATGACCGAGCTGGCCGAGCGGCTGTCCATCGTCTCGGCGGAGCGCATCCAGGTCGAGCTCATGAAGATCGTCCTGTCGCCGGACCCGCGCCGCGGCCTGGCACTACTGGTCGATACCGGGCTCGCCGAATACGTCCTGCCCGAACTGCCGCTGCTGCGGCTGGAGGAGGACGAGCACCACCACCACAAGGACGTCTACGAGCACACGCTGACGGTGCTGGAGCAGGCGATTGCCCTCGAGTCCGCCCATGAGCCGACCAGCGGGCCTGACCCGGTGCTTCGTCTCGCGGCGTTGCTGCACGACATCGGCAAGCCGCGCACGCGCAGGTTCGAAGGCGACGGGCGGGTGTCGTTCCACCACCACGAGGTGGTCGGCGCGCGGATGACGCGCAAGCGGATGCAGGCGCTGCGGTTCTCCAACGAGCTGATCGACGACGTGGCGATGCTCGTCGAGCTGCACCTGCGCTTCCATGGCTACGGGACCGGCGAGTGGACCGACTCGGCAGTTCGCCGGTACGTGCGCGATGCCGGCCCGCTGCTGCCGCGCCTGCACAAGCTCACCCGAGCGGACTGCACGACACGCAACAAGCGACGGGCCGTCGCCCTGCAGCGCGCCTACGACTCTCTCGAGCAGCGCATCGCCGTGCTCGCGGCCGAGGAGGAGCTTGCGTCGATCCGGCCGGACCTCGACGGCCGCGCGATCATGACGATCCTCGACGTGCCACCGGGCCCCGTCGTCGGCGAGGCGTACCAGTTCCTGCTGGACCTGCGCCTGGATCGCGGGCCGATGACCGAGGAGATGGCGACCGAGGCCCTGCGGGCCTGGTGGGCGGCACGTCCGGCCACCACCGCCTAGTACGGTCTGTCCTCTCCGCGTAGATTGCGCGCATGACTGAACCGTTCTTGATGGGCCTGAAGGCCACCGTCCGCAGCCAGAGCGTCGCTGAGCGCGAGCAGGTCGGCCGAGTGGCCCGACAGGTGCGCCCGCGCACGAGCCTGGCGCAGTTCACGCCCGACGCCGACCGGCCTGACCCGGTCGTGCTCCTCGCCGGCCAGGAGGACGTCCGGGTGCCCGCCTTGCTTCCCCTTCGCCATCAGCGGATGGCGGTGAGCCCGTTCACCTTCTACCGGGGCGCTGCCGTGGTCATGGCCAACGACCTGGGCGCGATGCCGAACAGCGGGCTCGTCACGCAGATCTGCGGTGATGCGCATCTGTCGAACTTCGGCATGTTCGCCGCCCCGGACCGATCTGTCGTCTTCGACATCAACGACTTCGACGAGACCAATCCCGGCCCGTTCGAGTGGGATGTGTACCGGTTGGCGGTCTCTTTCGTTCTGGCCGGGCGCGACGTGAAACTCTCCGAGGAGTCGATCGCCAACGCCACGACCGCCGTCGGCTTCGGCTACCGCACGCAGATGGCGACGTACGCGGGCATGCCGGACCTCGAGGTCTGGTACGACCGGGTCAGCGTTGAGGTTCTGCAGCAGTGGGCCAAGCAGGAGGGCCTCCGCAATGCCGGCAAGCAAGTCCAGGTGGGGGCGGCCAAGGCCCGCACCCGCGATGCCTGGTCGGCCATCTCGAAGATGACCGAGGTCGTCGACGGCAAGCGCCAGTTCAAGGAGCTGCCACCACTGCTCATGCGCGTGCCCTTGGAGAACGAGAGCTTTGATCTCATCAAGGCCGTGTTCGGGCAGTATCGCGACACCCTTGCTCCCGACCGCGCGCAGCTGATGCGCCGCTACAAGATCATCGACTTTGCGCACAAGGTCGTCGGAGTCGGCAGCGTCGGTCTCCTCGCCTTCGTCCTCCTCCTGCAGGGCCGTGATGAGAACGACCTGCTCGTGGTCCAGGTGAAGCAGGCTGTCGCGAGCGTGCTCGAGCCGTTCACGGCACCTTCGGCATATCCCTTCTCCGGGGAGCGTGTCGTGGCCGGGCAGCAGATCATGCAGGCCGCGTCGGACGTGTTCCTCGGCTGGGTTCGCGGTCCGCGGGGCAGGGACTTCTACGTGCGCCAGTTGCGCGACATGAAGTTCTCCATCGACCCGAGCACATTCAATGACTCGGTCCTGCTCGCCTATGCGATCGCGTGCGGTCGCACCCTTGCCCGGTCGCATGCGCGAGCAGGCGACGCCGTCGCGATCAACGCCTACCTCGGCACGAGCGCGAAGTTCGAGAAGGCCATCAAGGACTTCTCACTGGCCTATGCCGCCCAGGTAGGGAAGGACTTCGCGGAGTACACGGCCGCGATCGCTGAGGGACGAGTGGCGGCTGCTGCTCCTGGCGAGGGCGAGAACTACAAGCTGGTCGCCGACGCGACCTCGGGGGTCTCGGTGGCCGTCGCCGATGCCCCCGAAGTTCCTGCACCCACGAGCAGCTGAACCACGGTCACGAGTCCGGCACCGAGAGCGGTGACCCACAGCACGGTTGACCGGTCGATGACGTTGCTGAAGAGCAGGATGATCAGCATCAGCACGTAGATGCCCCAGCGCACGTACTGGGCGTTGGTGCTCACGAAGTCACCGAAGCCCCCGAAGGCACCGGACATCCGCGCGCTCAATTCGCCTAGGCCCTTGGTGACGTGGCCGCGTAGGAACGCCGCCGACTTCGTCAGTCCGCCGAACCAGCCGGCCAGGATCAGCACGATGCCGAGGACGAGGACACCCTGGATACCGATGACGAGGTACTCCAGGAGCGTGTCCCAGAACACCTGGGCTGCCGGTCCGAAGGGAGTGCCGGCCAACTGGTTGATGAACGAGCCCTCGCCGACGACCAGGCCGACCGACAGCAGGAAGGCCGTGACGACGAGCACGATGCCGGTGGCCACCACCGTCCGGGCTCGGCGGCGCGCCAATGCGATCGACAGCGCGAACATCGCGGCGACGAGCAGGGGCAGCCACTGCAGGATGGGAGACGACAGCGAGTAGATGAAGCGAATCTGGCCCAGGGCCGTCGACGTGAAGAGGACCACCTGGCGATCGCCCTGCGGGATGGTCACGTTGGCGGCCGCGGTGATGCCACTGTCGACGAGGTGCTGCTGGATGACGGCGAACGCTGACGAGATGTCGAGGACGACGTTGTCGCCCTGCACCTGGACCGGGCCCGACTGACCGCCCTCGAGAACGGCCACGACGCCCTTCTGGGCCGCCTTGTTCAACTCGATCCACACCGTGTTGAACTGGTCGGATGCGATGAACTTCGTGACCAGGTCGCCGATGAGGGTGTTGATCCCGCTGGCGATGGGAGCGGCGATGGCGCCGACGAGCTTGTCGTTGTTGAGCAGCCCGCCGAGCAATGACTGCACCTGGTTCTGGGTGTCGGCCTTGGCGACGACCGCGGTGGTCACCGACTCCGATAGAGCCGCCTGGACCTCGGGCTGCTCGATGAGCGG
Organism: Actinomycetes bacterium; assembly: GCA_037130755.1. Lineage (GTDB taxonomy): Bacteria > Actinomycetota > Actinomycetes > S36-B12 > S36-B12 > UBA10649. The sequence continues at coordinate 2,930 of JBAXSI010000050.1, read as the reverse complement.
GCCGACCGTGGCGATGTAGCGCTCACTGTCGACGACCGTCCGGTAGCCCCAGTGCCCGACGAGGGCAACGGGCAGCAGCAGGGTCGCCACGATGAAGAGGATGAGCGAGGTGATGGATCGCGCCCCCCACTTGCCCCGCTGCGACGTCTCCGGTGCGGCCACGGTCACTTCGCCACTCATGTCATCCCCTTTGCTGGTGCGTGACGGTGACTCTACGGGGGCCGCTGCGCCAGTACCACGCCGATGTGGCAAGAAGTAGGAGACCGACGCAGGCGTAGACCACCGGTGCTTGTCCACTCGTGGGGGACGCGAGCGCCATCCACGTGATCCCGGCGACGAGGCAGACGTTCACGATCATGTCGTAGAGGGCGAAGACCCGGCCGAGGTGATCGTCCGGGATGAACCGCTGCACGAGGGTGTCCGAGCAGACCTTCACCGACTGGCCGGCGAAGCCGATGCTCAGCGAGCCAACGAGCAGGACAGGGAACGACGGCAGCATGGATCCGGCGATCACCAGCCCGATCCCGAGCACGCCGGCCTGGGCGAGCGCGACCACCGACCACGGCACCGATCCCCAGCGCCGGCTCATCCCGGGGGTGACGATCGCACCGACCAGGGCCCCGAGCGCCGCGGCTCCAGTCAGCAGCGCGAACTCGTTGAGCGCACTGTCGGCGGCCACGACGGCGTTGAAGGTGTAGCGGACGAGCAGGACACTGCCGGCGGTCAGCACGCCGAAGGCGATGCGGTGCGCGCCCACGACCGCGATAGCGCGCCCGGCCTCGCCGTGAAGTCGCAGTTCGCGGACCCCCTCGGCAAGGCCGACAGCGACACCACGGAGCGTGTCCGACGCGCGGGTGCCGTCAGGTCCGAGCCGATCGACCGCGATGAGAACCGCGATGCCGGCCGACGCGGCGTACGCGAGCAGCGCACACACGAGCACGATGACGCTGCCCCGGTCACCGCCACCGAGTTCTGACCTCAGCACGACGCCGAGCAGGGCACCGATCGCGGAGGCGATGGTGCCCGACGTCGGAGTGAGCGCGTTGGCGGTGACCAGATCGCGGCCGGCCACCACATGCGGCAGCGACGCGCTGAGCCCTGCTAGCACGAACCGACCGATGCCGAGCACGACAAGGACGGCGAGGCCGAGCCACGGGCCGTCGTTGCCGGCCAGTACCAAAGCGATGATCGGGATCGTGAAGAGCGACTTCAGGAGGTTGGCGCGTACGAGGACCGTGCGTCGTTTCCAGCGGTCAAGGAAGACGCCGGCGAACGGGCCGATGATCGAGTAGGGCAGCAGGAGGATCGCGAAGGCCGCAGCGACCTTGACGGCATCGGGCTGGCGTTCGGGGGAGAACAGCACGAAGGTCGCGAGCGCGGACTGGAGCAGGCCGTCGCCGAACTGGGCCACCAGGCGTACCCCGAAGAGTCGACGGAAGTCACGTCCGGCCAGTACTTCACGAAGAGCAGGGAGCGCGACCACGACGGTGACGCTACCGGCGCGGTCAGATGGGCTCGAACTCCGAGGTGAAATGCCTCAGTGCAGCGGGCTCCTTGACGATCCGGAATCCGCGGAGGCTCGCCGCCTGGCTCGCCACGTGCCGGCACACCTCGATGACGTAGTCGACGTGGCTTTGCGTGTACGTCCGGCGAGGGATCGCCAGGCGCACCAGTTCCATCGCGGCCGGCACTTCGGAGCCGTCGGGCTGGCGGCCGAACATCACGGTGCCGATCTCGCAGCCGCGTACGCCGCCCGTCTCGTACAGGGCGACTGCGAGGGCCTGCCCGGGGTACTCCAGCGGCGGGATGTGCGTCAGGAGGGCCTTGGCATCGATGTACACCGCGTGCCCGCCCGGCGGCTGCACGATCGGGATGCCGCTCTCGGTCAGGGAATCCGCGAGGTAGGCCGTCGAGCGGATTCGATAGCGCAGGTAGTCGTGCGACACCGACTCGCGGATGCCTACGGCCAGTGCCTCCAGGTCGCGGCCGGCCAGTCCGCCGTACGTCGGGAAGCCCTCGGTGAGGACGAGCATCGTGCGACTCTGCGCGGCGAGCTCGTCGTCGTTGACAGCGAGCCAGCCACCGATGTTGCCGAGCGGGTCCTTCTTCGCGCTCATCGTCATGCCGTCGGCTAGTGAAGCCATCTCGCGGACGATGTCGGCGACGTCACGGTCTTCGTTGCCCGGCTCACGTGTCTTGATGAACCACGCGTTCTCGGCGTAGCGACACGCATCGAGGAAGAGGGGGATGTCCCAACGCAGGGAGATCTCGCGGATCTCGCGGATGTTCTGCAAGGACACCGGCTGTCCACCACCGGAGTTGTTCGTGACGGTGAGCATGATCACCGGGACGTTCTCGCGGCCGTGCTGGTTGAGGAACGCCTCGAGCTTGACCGGGTCGAGGTTGCCCTTGAACGGATGCATCGAGGACGGGTCGCGTCCCTCGTCGATGACCAGGTCGACCGCGGTCGCTCCGGAGAACTCGATATTCGCGCGGGTTGTGTCGAAGTGCGTGTTGCTGGGGATGACCTTGCCGGGTCCGGCGACGATGGAGAACAGGATCTTCTCCGCAGCCCGGCCCTGGTGCGTGGGGATCACGTGCTTGAACGGGAACAGGCCTTGCACCGCGTCGCGGAACAGTTCCCACGACGGCGAGCCGGCGTAGGACTCGTCGCCGTGCTGGATCGCGGCCCACTGGTCGCGGCTCATGGCCCCGGTGCCGGAGTCGGTGAGCAGGTCGATCAGCACGTCGCGCGAGCGCAACGAGAACAGGTTGAAGTGGGCGTCCTCGAGGGCCTTACGCCGCTCCTCATCGGTGGTCAGCCGCAGCGGTTCGACCGAGTGGATGCGGAAGGGTTCGAAGATCGTCTGGAACTCCATGCCGCGAAACTACTCCGTCGCCGACTGCAGCGCCCCGCGTCACACAGCGGG
>JBAXSI010000005.1:0-89262 GCA_037130755.1 Actinomycetes bacterium | reverse complement strand
TTCTCCGCATGCTGCAACAGGTAGGGACTTGTCGACCGGGCGAGGCGATTGGGCACCACCTAATCCTCCCGCAGGTCAGGCCGCGCGCAGAACCAGGAGGAACTGCCCGCCACCGGGCTCGACGAGCGTCGTTACGGCAAGGTCCGGCGCGAGCCGGGAGAGCCGATCGAGCAGCCACTCGGCCGCCTGATCGGCGTCCGCACGGCTCGGGCAGCGGGCGACGACCTCGCGGCCGCCCTTGCGGGACAGCCGCTCGACTGTCGGCACGATCGGGGCAGGGTCGACGACGAACAGGTCCGGCGACCACGGCACGACGGGAGCGATCTTCCCCTTGCGCGTATTGCACGCCCGGTGCGCAAGGCGCTCGACGCCAGTTGCGCCCTTCTTGCCCTTGGTGACCGATCCGCTGTCGACGCTTGGCCCGAGGTCGGCGTTGACGGACGCCTCGGGATCAACGGGCTCGTCGCACAACCAGCAGCGCCAGCCGTCTCGCGCGCCAACCTCGTTCAGGTCGCTCATGTCCGGAGGCTACGGGATGGCTCACTCGGCTCATCCCCACCCCGCTGTCGACTGGAATACTGCGGCGCATGTCCACCTTCGTCGACCGCACGAACCGCGCCCTGCTCGTCATCGACGTTCAACGCCGCGTGGTCTCCGACGCCTACGACCGCGACCGAGTCGTGGCGAACATCGCAACGCTCGTGAAGACGGCGCGAGCGTCCGACGTGCCTGTGGTGTGGGTCCAGCACAACGATGCCGCGATGCCGATCGACAGCGAGCAATGGCTGCTCGTTCCCCAACTCGTTCCCCGGCCGGACGAGGAACACATCGACAAGCAGTTCCGCAGCTCGTTCATCCAGACGGACCTTGACGACGTCCTCGCCAGGCTGGGCGTTGGCTCCTTGGTGATCTGCGGAGCGCAGACCAACAACTGCGTCCGGCATACCCTGCACTCGGCCCTCGACCGCGGCTACGACGTCACCCTTGTGGAGGATGCCCATACGACGTCCGACAGTGAGTGGGACAGCGGCACGATCACCGCGTCGTTCACCGTCGACGAGCAGAACCGGTCGTGCCTGGGCTACGACCTGCCGGGCCGACGATGCGGCCTGACGACGACCGACGAGGCATTCGCCCCGACGTCGTCCTAGCCCGCCGGCGCGGCAAGCGGAGAATCAGGCGCGGATCGCCGCCGCCAGGTCGGTGAAGTCGCTGACCAGCGCAGCCATGTCCTCCGCCGTGTGCGCGAGGGACACCAGCCACTGCTCGTCCAGTCCTGGCGGGGTGAGGATGCCGCGGTTGACGCCCCACAGCCAGCTGAGCTCAGCCGTCAGGAAGTCGGTGCGCTTGTAGTCGCGGTAATTGCGCACGGGCGTCGTCGACCAGGTGACGGCACCCTTGATGCCGAACCCGACGGTGTGGGCCGGCAGCTCGTACTGGTCGATCACCTTGTCGAGCGCGCGCAGAGCGCCCTCGTTGATCGCCTCGGCCGACGCGAGCGCCTCCTCGGTGCACACCTCGTCGACGGCGGCCGCCGCCGCCATGACCAGCGGGTTGCCGTTGTACGTGCCGAAGTGCGGCATGCGCCCGTCAGTGACCGCAGCCATGACCTCCTCGCGACCGCCGAACGCGGCCAGCGGAAGACCGCCACCGATGCTCTTGGCCAAAGTCACGAGGTCCGGGGTGACCCCGAGGCGGCTGGTAGCGCCGGCGTAGCCAGCGGTAAGGCCCGTCTTGACCTCGTCGAAGATCAGCAGCACGCCGTGGTGGTCGCACAGCGCGCGCACCCCGGAGAGGTAGCCCTCATCGGGCAGGACGATGCCGAGGTTCTCGATCACCGGCTCCATGACGACGGCCGCGATCTCGTCAGCATGCGCATCGAGGATGGTCGCCAGCCGCTCGAGGTCGTTGTAGGGCACGACATGGACGAGACCGGCCTCGACCTCGAACGGAACCACGGCGCTCGGGAAGCCTTCCGGCCCCGCTCCGGCGACATCAGGCTTGACGGAGACGGACAGGGCGTCGTAGCCACCGTGGTAGCCGCCCTCCATCTTGACGATGCCGCGACGGTGCGTGAACGCGCGGGCCGTACGCACGGCGTACATCGTGGACTCGGTGCCGGAGTTGGTGAAGCGCAGCCGGTCGAGGCTGAAGCGCTTCTGGAACCGCTCGGCAACCTCGGTGGCCGTCGGCGACGGCGTGACGAAGAGCGTGCCCGTTGTCTCGAGGGCGTACTTCACCTTCTCCACGACCACGGGGTTGAGGTGGCCGACCATCATGGCGCCGAAGCCCATCGAGAGGTCCAGCAGCCTGCGGCCGTCGACGTCGGTGAGCCACGCCCCATTCGCTGAGGCGATCGAGATCGGATACGGATCCCAGTGCTGGAACGACGACGTCACGCCCAGGGGAAGCGACTTGCTCGCCCGGATGTTGTGCTCAGCCGAAGCCGGGGTGCTTGCAATGAAGCGCTCCCACTCGACGGCGAGCAGCGCAGCGACCCGGTCGTGGTCCACCGGCGTCGAGGATTCCGGCAGGTAGCGCCACGTGGCGGGGTCGTTGGGCGGCCAGGTGGTGGTGGGTGCGTCGCTCGTCATGTCAGGCACTTCCAGGTGAGGTGTCGGGAACGGATACGAAGACGATCGTATTGACCCGCTCCTGCGCGGCGGCCGGAATGCTCATCTTCGAGCGCAATGCGCCGACGCGTGAGCGCCGGTAGGGTCGCCGGAAGCGTCGACGAGGGGGGCGAAGTGCGGCTGCTGACCAGGGCCCTCATCGCGTGCGCCCTGTTCTCCCTCGTCGAATACGGCTACTGGGCGGCTGTCCTGCTCTACGTCTTTCAGGAGGGCGGGCCCGCCCTCGCCGGTCTGGTCCTGCTCGTCCAGTTGATACCCGCCGCCGCTCTTGCCACGCCGCTGGGCGTCGTGGGCGACCGGCTGCCGCGGGGCGCCGCGCTCAGCGGCGCCTACGCGCTGCAGGGCCTAGCACTCCTCGTCCTCGCCGGGCTGCTGTGGAGCGCGGCGCCGCTGTTCTGGGTCGTGGCGGCATCGACGGTCGCCACGGTGCTCGTGTCCGTCGCGCGGCCCATCCACAACGCCGCGCTTCCTCAGCTGTCGCCCACTCCGAAAGCCCTCGTCCGGGCGAACGCCACCACCGGCATCGTCGACGGCATCGGCGTCTTCGCCGGCCCGATCGCGGCCGGCCTGCTGATCCAGCGCATCGGCTATGCGATCGTCCCGCTGCTCTGCGCGGTGGCGATGCTGGGCGCCGCGGCCCTGACAACCCGCCTCGGCCTGCCGGCCGCCGCGGCCGAGAGCGCTGAATCCGGCGAGGATGACAGTTGGCTTGCCGGCGTGCGAGCAGTGCGCCGCGATCCGGCCGTCTTCCTCCTCGTGCTGATGGTGGGCGTCTCCTTCATCGTCATCGGATCCCTCGAGGTCATGGGCGTCGCATTCGCGACCGACCGCCTGGACGGCAACGCGAGCCTCCAGGGACTGATGATCGGTGCCCAGGGCATCGGGACGTTCATCGGGTCGCTCGCCGCCGCGGGGCTGGCCGCCCGCGCCAGGCTGTCGCCCATCATCGTCATCGCGCTGGTCGCTAGTGGCGTCCCCCTCGTGTGGATGTCGCTCACCCATGCGATCACTCCGGCACTCGTGTGGCTGACGGCCTGCGGGATCGGACTGGCCGTCAGCTCCGTGGCGGTGCGGACACTGCTGCAACGATCGACCGATGCGCGGCTACTAGCCCGAGTCTTCGCGGTTCAGGAGTCGTTGGCGATGTTCGGCCTGGCACTCGGCGCGATCGTCGGCCCCTTGTGCGTCCTGTGGTTCGGCGCAGCGGGTGCCTACGTGCCGGTCGGGCTCGGGCTGGTCATCGTCGCCCTCGTGGCCGCCCCAGTCCTGCGCCAGCTGGACCGCCGCGCTGCGGCCCTGCCCGATGTCGTTGCCGCGCTTCGCGGGGTCGGCTTCCTCGCCGCGCTGAGGCCGCCCGCCATCGAACGGCTCTCGCAGGAGGCGGAGTGGGTCGACGTCGCCGCGGGCACCGTCATCATCCATCAGGGTGATCCTGGCGATGCGTTCTTCATCGTGGGGACGGGTCGACTCTCGGTCGTGAAGGACGGCCAGCGCCTGCCCTACGACATGGAGCCCGGGGAGGGCTTCGGGGAGCTTGCGCTCCTGCGCGACGCGCCGCGATCGGCGACCGTGACCGCGCTCGTCCCCTGCCGCCTCCTTCGAGTTGAGCGCGACGAGTTCCTCGCCACCGTCACGGGTGTCGCTGACGGCAGCGAGATCGCCCGCCAGGTCACTGAGGCGTTCGAGGCGCGTGCCCGGGCGGCGTCCGGCGAATGACCCACCAGTCCTGCCGGTCGGGGCTACTGTCGCCAGATGGTTGACCACCTGCACATCTGCCCGCTGTGCGAGGCCACCTGCGGCCTGCTCATCACCGTCGAGAACGGCGCGGTCGCACGCGTACGAGGTGACGCGGACGACGTCTTCAGCCACGGCTTCATCTGCCCGAAGGGCACGTCGATCGGCCAACTGCATGCCGACCCTGACCGGCTGCGCCAGCCGCTCGTGCGCGATCCCTCGACGGGTCGACTTGAGCCCTCCACGTGGGAGGGCGCGTTCGACGTGATCCGCCGACGCCTTGCACCAGTGATCACCGAGCACGGCGCAGACGCCGTCGGCCTGTACCTCGGCAACCCCAACGTGCACAACCTGTCCAGCGCCTTCTACCTGCCGGCGTTCGTCCGTGCACTGGGCACGATCAACCGGTTCTCCGCGAGCACCGTCGACCAGTTCCCGAAGCAGGCTGCGTCGGCGTTGATGTTCGGGACCGGACTGTCCGTGCTTGTTCCCGACATCGATCGCACCGACTACCTGCTGGTGCTGGGCGCCAACCCGCTGGTCTCCAACGGCTCGATGATGACGGTGCCCGACGTACCCGGCCGCCTGCGGGCACTCCGCGGGCGCGGCGGACGACTTGTCGTCGTCGATCCCATCCGCACGCGGACGGCCCGCGCCGCCGACGAGCACGTGCCCATCCGACCCGGATCGGATGCGTTCCTGCTCGCTGCCATCGCCAACGTGCTGTGCGCCGACGGGCTCGCTTCGCCGGGTCGCGCCGCGGAGCACCTTGCACCGGGCGCGCTCGACACCATGGCCCAGTCGTTGCGGCCGTTCTCGCCCGAGGCGGTCGCCAACATGACTGACGTGCCGGCCGACACGATCCGGCGACTGGCGCACGAACTGGCAGCAGGTCCGCGCGCCGCGGTCTACGGCCGGATGGGCACGACGACAACGGGCCTGTCCGTCGGACCCGACACGACCGTCCACCTCGGAACCGTCGCGTCCTGGCTCATCGACGTGGTCAATCTCCTGCTCGGCTCGGTCGACGAGCCAGGCGGCGTGATGTGGCCCCTGGCTCCTGCGGGCGGGCCGACGACGGAGGGCACGTCGGGGGTCGGTCGCGGGGCGATCATCCCGGGCCGCAAGCGCAGCCGGGTCCGCGGTCTGCCCAGCATCTTCGGGGAGTTCCCCGCCGCCGCACTGGCCGAGGAGATCGACACGCCCTCCGCCGACGACGCCCGCATTCGCGCCCTGTTCGTCGTGGCGGGCAACCCGGTCGTCTCGACACCGGATGGCAGGAGACTCGAGGCGGCGCTCACGTCGCTCGATTTCATGGTCAGCATCGACCCCTACGTCACCGAGACCTCCCGCCATGCCGACGTGATCCTTCCGGTGCCGTCACCCTTGGCGCGCAAGCACTTCGACGTGACGTTCGCCAATCTCGCCGTTCGCAACACCGCCCGCTTCTCCCCTGCCGCACTCGACGCCGAGTCGACGGAGATGGACGAGTCGCAGATCCTGCTGCAGCTGACGAGCATTGCCTTCGCGATCGCATCGAACGGGCCTGAGCCGTCGACGGAGGACGTGGACGACCTCATCGCGCTCACGGTAGCTCAGCAGGCGGGTGCCGACGAGGCGTCGCGCTGCCATGGCCGGCAGGCCGAGGACCTGATGGCAGCCGTGGCGCCCCGCCGCGGCATCGAGCGACTGCTGGACCTTCGCATCCGGTCCGGGCCCTACGGCGACGGGTTCGGCGCCCGAGAGGGCCTGACGCTCGCCCAGATCGAGGACGCACCGCACGGCATTGACCTCGGCCCGCTGCAGCCACGGTTACCCGAGGTGCTGCGCACGCCAACGGGGCTGATCGAACTGGTTCCGAGCGTCCTCATCGATGCCCTCCGCGACGCCGAGCGATTGTTGGAAGCGCCCCTACCCGAGCCAAGCCTCGTCCTCGTGGGCCGTCGGCAACTGCGCAGCAACAACTCGTGGCTGCACAACACACCGGCCCTCGCCGGCGGCTCCAACCAGTGTGCGTTGCTCATGCATCCGATGGACGCCGCGCGCGTCGGACTCGTCGACGGGCAGGAGGCCCGGATCGCGACGGCCACCGGGGAAGCCGTCGCGCCAGTCACCATCACCGACGACGTGCGACCAGGGGTGGTGTGCATGCCGCACGGCTGGGGTCACTCTGACGAGGGCACCTGGGGTGCCATCGCGCACGCGAACCCGGGCACGAACGTGAACGTGATCGTCAGCTCCCGGGCGGTCGATCCGCTGTCCGGGACCTCCGCCCTCGCCGGCATGGCGGTGGCGGTCACCCCCGCCTAGGCATCAGGGCCGGCGGCCGGACAGGTCCAGCACGCGGTGCTGAAGCGAGGCGTCGTCGCCGAGCTCCCCGCTGCGCCCCTCGCCGAACATCCCGGTGCTCGGCAGGACCTCAGCCATCGGCTCGAGCACTGCGAGCAGGCCCGTCAGGACGTCGTGGTCGATCTGGTCGTCGGCACCGATCGCGCGTGCGAGGTCCCAGCCGTGCAGGCCGTATTCCGTGAGGCGGAAGCCGAGCAGCTGCCGGCTCGGCATGTCCATGGCGGGGTGCGCCACCGTCTGGTCGAGTGCACCCGGCGCCGCGAACGCCTCCGCGAGCTCGATCCTGCTCACCTCGAAGGCGCCCACGAGGTCGACGTCGCCTGCGGACCTGGCGAACTGAGCCAGCCCGTCGGCCTTGCTGCCGCCCTGGAGGATGGCCACCGCCATCCGGTTGCCACCGACCACATGGTTGACCAACTGACGAACGGTCTGGCCCTCATTCCCCGTCGGCTCGTCCCACTGATCGTCCTGCACCTGGACGAGAGTTGCGTAGAAGCCGGCGCCAGCGCGGTCGAGGATCTCCAGTTCAGTCATCCCGCGACAGTAGCCGTTATGCCCGACATGCGAACGAGATCGGCAAGGTCGCCTACCCTCCTTCCATGAATCCCGACCCGTCCACACCCGGGCTGGGCTCAGCGCACCGCGTCGGAGCCGCAGAACTGTTCTTCGACCTCGTCTTCGTGTTCGCGTTCACGCAGGTCACGACGCTTCTTGCCGCCCAGCCGACACCGCTGGGCTTCCTTCACGGGCTCATCGTCTTCGCGCTCTTGTGGTGGGCCTGGAGTTCGTTCGCCTGGCTCACCAACGCCCGAGGGGCGGACAGCACGGTCATGCGACTGATGCTGCTGGCCGGCATGGCCGGCATGCTCGTGGTGGGCCTTGCGGTACCGACGGCGTTCACCAGCGGCGCGCTGCTGGTCGCCCTCGGGATCACGGTCACCCGCGTGGTGTGGATCGTCGCCTACCAGCATGCGAGCAAGGAGGACCCCGGCTACGCAGCGGCCGTGCGAAGGCTCAGCGTCGGGGCGGTCATCATCCCCGTCGCGTTGATCGCCGGAGCCCTTCTCGGCTCACCGTTGCAGTTGTGGATCTGGGCAGCGGCGGTCCTGTTCGACCTCGCCACCCCGATCCTCGCGCGCCCGCGGGGCTGGAAGGTCGATCCGCAGCACTTCTCGGAACGGTATGGGCTGATCATCATCATCGCCCTGGGCGAGGCGGTCGTGGCGATCGGCCTCGCGACGGCGAGTGCGCAGACCCAGACCCCGGCGTGGTTCGCGATCGTCGGGTCGCTGGTCGGCCTGGCCATCGCGGCCCTGATGTGGACGCTGTATTTCTCCCACCTCGCAGAGGCCGGGGAACTTGCGCTGCACGCCACCGATGGCATCGCTCGCACGCTCATCGCGCGCGACGCGTACACCTACGGTCACTTGCTTCCCGTGGCCGGCATCGTCATGACCGCCCTCGGAGCGAAGGAGATCATGCTGGGCCCGGGCGATGCGGTCCTGCCGGTGGTACTGGTCTCGTTGTGTCTGGGCGCGGCCACCTACATCTGCGGGTGCGCCCTGATCGCGTGGCGGGTCGACCGGGTTGCCTGGACGTCGGCGTGGGTGATCGGCGGCACGCTTGCCATGCTCGGGCTGGCAGGGGTCCCATCGTGGATCAACGGCGACGAGCAGGTCCCGTGGGCCCCGCTGCCCGGCGTGCCCATGCTGGGCGTCATCGCCGCCGCCCTCGCCGTCGTCGCAGCACTCAAGCCCTCACGGTGGAGGACCACGGCCGCGAGGTGACAGACTTCGTTGGGCGAGGCAACGAGGGAGAGCGAATGCTGCGACGCACGATGCACATGCTGGCGGCGGGACTCGTCATGCTGGGGATCGTCGTCACCGCACCCGCGGCATCGGCCGAGACCGACGTCACCGTGATGACCCGGAATCTCTATCTGGGTGCGGACGTGAGCATCGCTCTGGACCTCCTGCCTGACATGCCTGCGGCCGCGCAGTTCATGTGGGACCAGGTGACGGCAACCGACTTCACCAAGCGGGCTCCGGCGCTCGCCACCGACGTAGCGGGGACGCATCCCCACGTCATTGGCATCCAGGAGGCAACGACCTGGACCTGCCGATCCGGGCTGTCCTCCGACACGAAGACGGTCTACGACTTCACGCAGCAATTCCTCGACGCAACCGCGCAGGCCGGGGTGCCGTACGTCCTCGCGAGCGCCAACGGCAGTACGGCATCGAATCCGGGCTACACGATCCCGCCGATCCCGTTCCTCACGAGGATCCATGACCCGGCCACGTTCCAGCCGCTGTTCGGCAAGGACGACGCCGAGTGCGGGTTTGTCATCGCCGACGCGCTGGCCGTGCGCGCCGACCTCGCTGACAAGGTCATCGCAGCGGGGACGATCGACTACACCGCCAAGGCCGATGTTGTCCCGGTCCTGTTCACCATCGCCCGAGGCAACGCCTGGGCCGACGTCGAGATCGACGGCACCGCGGTGCGGTTCGTCACCACGCATCTTGAATCGTTCTGGAAGCCGGACCAGGTGCCGACATCGGCCACTCAGGCGGACGAGCTCGCCCAGCAGTACTCGGCGACGACCATGCCACTCGTGGTCATGGGCGACTTCAACAGCGACCCACGCGACCCACGACCGGCCCTCGACAACCCCGGCGACCAGCCTGAGATCGGCGCAGCCTGCCCACCACAGTCAGGCACGGACCCGACCTGCAGTGCGTACTGGACGATGGTCCAGCACGGCTTCTCCGACGCTGGTCCTGATCCCGCCGAGCCCGCCAACTTCAGTTGGGGAGCAAGTGCCCTGCTTGCGGGGCCCGACCTCACCCGTCTACCCGAGGCCCTGCGCATGGGGAACCCCTACGGCTTCACCGACCGCCTCGACTACGTGTTCGTGCGCAACGGCGTGACCGTGAACGCAGCCGGCCTTGTCGGCGCGACGTGGCCGGCGGCTGACGACACCTGGGAGTGCACGACGCCCGAGCAGGTCGCGAACACGAAGGCGACCGCCAAGGCGATGGACCTGCCCGAACCGCAGACCGGAATCTGCCTGCCGACCGACCACGCGGGCGTCGTCGCGTCGCTGCATATCCCGACGTCGACGGCGCGCGATGCGGCACCGGTCCGCGTGCCTGCCGGCGGCGGTGGTTCCACGGTCCTGTGGGTAATCGCCGGTGTGCTGACCGTGATCTGGCTGGGCCTGGTGATCGGGCTGGTCAGTGCGTTGCGGGGACGTTCATCACCACGACCCCAACAATGACGATCCCGATGCCCACGAGCGAGATGGGTGGCAGTCGTTCGCCGAAGAAGAACCACGCACCCATGACGGCACCCGCAGTGCCGACACCGGACCAGACGGCGTAGGCCGTCCCGACCGGGAGGGTCTTCAGGGCCAGCGCCAGCATGGTGAAGCTCAGGCCGTAGGCCACGATCATGACCAAGGCAGGGCCTAGCTTGCTCAGCCCGTCGCTGGCCTTCAGTGACAGCGTTCCGAGGACCTCACTGACGATCGCGACCATCAAGAACACCCAGCCCATGCGTCCATCTCCAAGTCGATCGTCGATCCCACTCCAGATCAGGCGTGTGCAGCAGTCTCGCGCATCACGACCGCTTCCCAGCTGATTCGTCGCGTTCGAATCGTGAAGATCACCAGCTTGACGCACTCCTCGATGACCCGCGCGAGGAAGAGGCCGACGACACCCAACGGTGTGAACAGGCCGAGGATGATGGCCAGCGGGAGGCCCACGAAGAAGGCACTGACCCCGTCACCCAGCACCACGCCGCGCACATCGCCGCCGCTGGGCATGACCCCGGCACCGAGGATCATGTTGCGCACCTTGACCACCTGGCTCAGCCCGTTGATGACGATGCCGATCATCGCCAGCACCTGCACCGTGTGCCCGGCGTTCTTGAACAGCACGGGAATGGCAAGAGCACTGAGGACGAGCAGCGCACCGAACACGAGCCCCGTGTACACCCCCGCACGCGTGAGGACGCGTGCCCAGCGCGCGGCCTCGGGCGCATCATGCAGGCCGACGCTCTGCCCGACCAGCGCCGTCGTCGCGCTCATCAGGCCGATGCTGCCGACGACGAAGATGCCCTCCATCGTCGAGGCGATCTGGATGGCTGCAAGCGGCTCGTCACCCAACTGCTGCGCGATGACGTTGTAGAGGAAGGTGCCGGTCGACCAGAGCAGTTCGGTCAGGCCGAGGGGAATGGCCAGGACGAAGAGCGGCACGAGGATGGCCCGCCACTCGGCAAGGCCGTCAGGAAGCTGCCAGTCCACGATGCGATGCACGGCGTAGGTCAGCACGATGAGGATGAGCAGTTTCAGCACCGAGGTGATCAGCACCGCCCAACCCGCGCCAGCGACCTCCAGTTCGGGGAACGGCCCGACGCCCAGCACCAGGCAGTAGGCGATGGCGGTGTTCAACGGCACGGTGATGAAGGTGGCGATCATCGGGCTGCGCGCGTAGCCGGTCGATCGCATGGCACCGCTGTACACCGCCGCGATCACGGTGGGGATCATCGCGATGGCGTTCAGCCGCAGGTATTCGGCTCCGGCGGCGGCCACCGTCGGCGATGCACCCAGCAGGCTCAGCAGTTGCTGTGGGTACAAGAGCGGCACGAGGGCGCCAATGAGGGCCAGGGAGCCCGCCCCGACCAGCGCGACGGCAACGGTGTGACTCATGTCCGAGCGGCGCTGACCACCGAAGGCGCGCGCCACCAGGATGCTGACCGAGACTCCGAGCGCGCCGAGGACGATCACCACGATGAAGATGAGGCTGTTGGCGAAGCCCACGGCCGCGATGGCCGTCGCACCGAGGACCCCGACGATGACCTGACTGATGAAGTTCAGGACCAGAGTGAGGACCATCTCCAGGCTGACCGGTACCGCGATGCTCGCGATGAGCCGCCGGTCGGACGCTGGAGAGGACACAGTCCCTCACGTTAGCGACGCCGCGTAAGCGGCAAAACGCTGCGCCCGCCGTGGCCAACGGTAAGGATCAACCCGTGCCGCGCATCGTCCTGCTCCCGTTCTCCGAGGAGGATGCCGTCGCCGTGCTGGAGGACCGCCGCTCCCCCCTCTGGGCGGATGGCTACCCGACCGGGGGCGACGTGGAGATGGCTGCGCGGATCGCGGGCGGGACCAAGCAGATCGTGTCCGAGGGCTTCCCGTGGAGCGTGTGGACCGTGGCACTCGCCGACAGCGGCCTGATCGTCGGCGGCGTCGGCTTCCACTCCGAGCCCGACGGCGCCGCAACCGTGGAGGTCGGCTACGGGATCGCCCAGGAGTTCCGCGGCCAAGGCATCGCGACAGCGGCTCTCCTCGCGCTGCTGCACATGGCGCAGGAGAACGGCGCTGCTCGGGCGGTGGCCGGCACTGATCCAGACAACATCCCCAGCCAACGCGTCCTCCAGAAGGCAGGGTTCAGCAGAACCGAGGACCAGGACGCTGAGCTTCGCTGGGCCATGGACCTCACGACGAAGGCAGGAACATGACGACCACTGACCGCGCCGTCCTGGTCACGGGAGCCTCGCGGGGCATCGGTGCCGCCATCGCGCGCGCCTTTGCCGGCAACGGCGATCGCGTTGCCGTGCACTACGGCAGCGCACGAGAGGCGGCCCAGCACACGCTCGACTCGCTCGCCGGGACGGGTCATGTCATCGTCAAGGCCGACCTCCGCGACGCCGAGGCCGTGCGCGCCATGGTCGACGAGGCAGCGACGGCACTCGGCCGGATCGACGTCCTGGTCAACAATGCGGGCATCTTCATTCCGCACCCGATCGAGGTTGTCGACTACGACACGTGGCAGCGGGCATGGCGCGACACCATCGACGTCAACCTCGTCGGCCCCGCGAATGTCACCTGGTGTGCACTGCAGCACATGCCGCGCCACGGCGACTCGCGCATCATCAACGTCGGTTCGCGGGGAGCGTTCCGTGGCGAGCCAAAGAACCCGTCCTACGGCGCGAGCAAGGCGGGCATCGCGGCGTTCGGCCAGTCGATCGCGAAGGCGCTGGGGCACGAGGGCATCGCCGTGACCACGATCGCGCCGGGATTCGTCGACACCGACATGGCCGCGGAGTCACTCGCCGGCCCCGGCGGCGACGAGATCCGCCAGCAGAGCCCGTTCAACCGCGTGCCTACGGCCGAGGAGGTCGCCGCCGCGGTCCTGTTCCTCGCCTCGAAGGAGGCTGAGTGGGCCAGCGGGTCCGTGCTCGACTTCAACGGAGCCAGCTACTTCAGGCTCTGAGGCTCTGGCAGCGGTCGACTAGGTCTCGGTCCACAGGCAGAACGGATGGCCCGCGGGGTCCAGGCACACCCGCACGTCGTCCTGCGGTTGGAAGTGCGCCAGCGTGGCCCCGCAGGCGAGGGCATGCGCAACGCCGGCATCGAGGTCATCGACGCGAATCTCCAGGTGGATCTGCATCTGCTGGTCGCCCGCCTGCCCCGGCCACACCGGAGCGCGATGCTGCGCCTCCTCCTGGAACGCGATGCCCAACGCGGAGTTGGGCGACTGCAGCACCACCCAGCCGGGATCGTTCCACACGAGCTCACCGCCGAGCAGGTCACGGTAGAAGGCCGCCAGTGCGCGCGCATCGGGTGCACCCAGCGTGACCGTGGTGAGCTTGATGTGCACGGCAGCCCGCTACTTCTTGGTGGTCGCGTGGGTGTAGCGGCGAGCGGCCAGTCCGCCGAACACCACGATGAGCACCGTGCAGGAGAGCAGCGTGTACAGCTCGGAGTGGTGCAGCGGCCAGAAGTCCGGCTGGATGCCTGTCGGGTTGCCAAAGAGCTCACGACAGGACAGCACGACCGCGGAGATCGGATTCCACGCGGCGAATGCTTGCAGCACTCCGGGCAGGGTGTTGATCGGCACGAAGCAATTCGACAGGAAGGTCAACGGGAACAGCCAGATCAGTCCCGCGGTGTTCGCCGTCTCGGGGTTCGGCATGTAGAGCCCGACCCATGAGCCGATCCAGGCAACCGTGTAGGCGAACAGCAGCAGCAGCGCGTACGCCCAGAGGGCATTGAGCAGGCCGTTGTTGATCCGCCAGCCGACGAGCAGGCCGGTGATGCTCAGCACGACCAGCACGAGCACCTGGCGTGCAGCGTCGGCGAACGTGCGGCCGAGCAGCACCGCCGGTGGCGACATCGGCAGCGACCGGAACCTGTCGATGATGCCCTTGTGCAGGTCCTCCGCAAGCCCCACCGTGCTCGCGGCGGCCGCAAAGGCAACCGTCTGCCCGAAGATGCCCGGCATCAGGTACTCGCGGTACGCGTTGGCTCCTGCATCGCCGGGGATCGGGATCGCACCGCCGAAGACGTACGCGAAGAGCAGCACGAAGATGACCGGCTGCACCAGGGAGAAGAACATCAGTTCGGGGACTCGCACGGTCTGGATCAGGTTGCGGCGCGCGACGACCAGCCCGTCGTTGAGCGCCCAACCCCACAGTGGGCGGCTGCGGAGTTGCGGCTTGCTGTAGGCGAGCGTGCTCATGATGCCTTCTCCTTGCGTCCGCGACCGCGCCCCTTCGGGGCAGCAACGGTCTCCTCCTCTGCCACGTGGCCGGTCAAAGACAGGAAGACGTCGTCGAGAGTCGGCCGGCGCAGGACGATGTCGGAGACCTCGATCCCCTCCGTGTCGAGCGCACGCACGGCATCGACGAGCACCGTGGACCCACCGGAGACCGGCACGAGGATCTTGGCATCATCCACGATGGCCTCGGCGGTGCCGATCGGCCTGAGGAGTTCGACGGCGCGACCGACCCTCGACGCATCGGTGATCACGACCTCGATGCGGTCGCCGCCGATCTGGTCCTTGAGCACGTCGGCCGTGCCGTGCGCGATGACGCGACCGTGGTCGATCACGACGATGTCCTGCGCGAGCTGATCGGCCTCCTCGAGGTACTGCGTCGTGAGGAGCACCGTCGTGCCCTCGTCGACGAGGGCCTGGATCACTCCCCACATGCCCAGTCGTGAGCGCGGGTCAAGGCCTGTCGTCGGCTCGTCGAGGAAGAGGATCGAGGGCTTCGCGATGAGACTGGACGCCAGGTCGAGACGACGACGCATGCCGCCGGAGTACGTGCGCGCCGGTCGGTCGGCCGCGTCGGTGAGGTCGAACCACTCGAGCAGCTCGGCGCTGCGCTCCTTCACGTACTTCGGCGACAGGTGGTACAGCTCGCCGAACATGCGCATGTTCTCCCTACCGGTGAGGTACTCATCGACGGCCGCGTACTGGCCGGTCAGCCCGATGGAGTGCCGCACCGCGTCGGGGTCCTTCACCACGTCGTGGCCGTCGACGAAGGCTCGACCGGCCGTGGGCGCGAGGAGGGTGGCGAGGATGCGCACGGTCGTCGTCTTGCCGGCTCCGTTGGGACCGAGCAGGCCGACAACCTGCCCTCGTTCGACCGTCAGATCGATGCCGTCGAGGGCCTTGACGTCGCCGAAGTGCTTGACCAGGCCCTCGGCATGGACCGCTGAATCCCTGCTCATGGGTGCACCTTATGCGTCCTATGTGACAGGCGGGCGAATCACCCTTCGAGGCCGCGATTCCTCATCTCGGCGCGGATCGACTCGGGAATCTCGCGGCAGGCACACGCCTTGGCATGTTCGACGTGCCAGCGCACGCGGTCGTCCAAGGAGGCGTGGGGACCGAGCACGTGAGCGCGATGCCAGTCGGCATTCATTCGCCCACCCCGCTCATCGATCGTGCATGCCCCTCCGTCCTGCCCGCCGGATCATCGTGTTGCACGGTCTCGCGATCCGGCGGGCGGCCATCAGGCGGCGAGGGCCGGACGGTACGCGGCCACGAGGCCGCCGATGATGTCGTTCCAGGGAGTCGGCTCGAGGCCGAAGGTCGCCCGGGCGGCGGTGTCGTCGAGGACGTAGGCACGCTCGCGCTGGTAGTCGGTCTCCTTGAGCTCGCGGATGACGGGCTGGAACAGGCCCATGACGGACATGAGCACTCCGGGCACGGCACTGGACTTGACGGAGCCCACTCCGGAGGCGGCCGCGAGGTCATCGACGACCTGACGAGCCGACTTCGGCGCGTTGCTCGGGACGTGCCACGCGCGGCCCCATCCACGGGGGTCGCTGGCCGCCGTGATCAGCGTGCGGGCCACATCGACCGGCGCGGTCCAGGTGTGCGGCTGATCGATGTCGCCGAGCAGCTGCGCCGACTTGCCCTTCAGGATGCGCGGCATCCCGCGATCACCGAACTGGCTGGCCGACCCGGGGCAGATGTAGTCCGAGCCGCGGACCTCGGTGGCGCGGATGCGCCCGGCGTCGTTGGCAGCCTTCGCTTCCTGCCACATCTGGACTCGCACGCGCGCCTTCACGCCGGTGGCGGCGAGCGGGAGGTCCTCCGTCATCGGCACGTCGACGGGTCCGTAGCCATAGAGGTTCGACACCGTGGCCAGCACGGCGCCCGTGCGCTCGGCATACGCGATGAACGCAGCGGCCATCGGCGGCCACAGCTCGACCCACTTGTCGTAGGGCGGGTTCACGCAGTTGTAGATGACGACCGCACGGGGCTCGGCTGCGAGCAGCGCGTCGACGCTCGAGGCATCGGCCGCGACCTTGCGGATCAGCGCGTGGTCGGGGCCGCTACCACTGCGGGTGACGACGACGACCTGCCGTCCGGCCTCGGCCAGGAGCAGGGCGACAGCCGTACCGACCTCACCGGCTCCGACGACCAGATGCGTGCCCTCGAGCGGGGCGATGGGCAGGTTCGACATGGGAACTCCTTGTAGTGGACTGATGCTCTGTTCTGTGAGCAGTGCTCACGTTAGCGAGGTCGTGACGCAAAGTCAAGAGCAGTGCTCTCGTTTGTTGCCACCGCTCTCCCAATGCGGCAGACTGGCTCCATGACGACGACCGCAGCACCCCGTACGGCCCGCGAGCGGGCTCGAGTCGAGATCACGGCGGAGATCCTCGACACCGCCCGTGACCATCTCGCCAAGGACGGTGCCGCGGCACTTTCCCTGCGGGCCGTCGCACGCGACCTCGGCATGGTGTCGTCGGCGGTCTACCGCTACGTCCCCAACCGCGACGCGCTCCTGACAATGCTCATCATCGACGCCTACGACAGCCTCGGGAACGCGGTCGAGAAGGCCGAGCGATCGGTACGTCGCGACGACTACCTCCAGCGCTTCCTTGCCACCTGCCACGCGGTGCGGACCTGGGCCCTCGCGCATCCGCAGGAGTACGCGCTCATCTATGGGTCACCGGTACCCGGGTACGCGGCGCCCACCGACACGATTGCCCCCGCGAGCCGCGTGCCCACGGTCCTCATCACGATCCTCGTCGAAATGCATGCGGGGGGCCGGTCGCCCAAGTCGTCGCCCGTCGATCCCGTCGTGTCGACCGCGATCGCCGGCATCCGGGGGTTCTCCGGCGGCCTGCTCCCCGACGACCTGCTGCTGCGTGGCATGGCCGCCTGGAGCGGGTTGTTCGGCGCCGTGTCGTTCGAGCTCTACGGCCATCTGCACAACGTCGTCGCCGACGGGGCCCGGGCCCGGCGCGCCTATTTCGAGCACCAGATGCGGCAGGTGGCAGTCGGCCTCGGGCTGGGCTAGCGTCCACCGGCATGGGGCACGACGACGCCGAGCACGTTCAGTTCGAGAAGCGGAGCCAGTGGCGCGCCTGGCTCAAGCGCCACCACGCCTCGTCGCCGGGCGCCTGGGTCGTCACCTTCAAGAAGGCGGCGAACAAGCCCTCGCCCAGCTATGAGGAACTTGTGCTTGAGGCGCTGTGCTTCGGATGGATCGACAGCAAGCCCGGCAAAGTCGATGACGAGCGCACGAAGCTGTACTTCTGCCCGCGCAAGAAGGGGAGCGGCTGGGCGGCGACGAACAAGGCGCGCATCGAGGCCCTGGAGGCCGAGGGTCTGATGACACCGGCGGGTCGAGCCGTCATCGACCAGGCCAAAGCCGACGGGTCGTGGACCAAGCTGGATCGCAGCGAGTCAGCCATCGTCCCGCCGGCTCTGGCCCAGGCGCTCGCGGCCTATCCGGGCAGCAAGGCCAACTTCGACGCGTTCCCGGCGAACGTGCGCAAGCAGCTGATCTTCTGGGTCGACGACGCCAAGCGTGACCAGACGCGGGACCGACGTGCTGACGAGATCGCCCGCCTTGCTCAGCTGGGCATTCGCGCGAACCAGTGGACCCCGAAGTCGTGACCGGCGCACCCGCGGAGGCCTACGTCGATGCCGCCGTTGCGGCACTGGAGCCGCTGGCTGATCCCGGCAAGGCCGCGCCCATGCGCCGCTATCTGAAGGACGTCGCGCCGTTCCTCGGCGTCACCACGCCCGATCGGCGGGCGGCGCTGAAGACGGCCTGGTCGGACCTCGCGGACCTGGGCGAACCCGAGCTCGGGAGGGCCTGCGACGAGCTGTGGGCCCTACCCGAGCGCGAGTACCAGTACGCGGGCTGCGACCTCGTCGACCGGCATCGGCGCCGCCTCTCGGCAGCGTTCGTCGCCGATCCGATCGAGCGACTGCTGACGACCAAGCCGTGGTGGGACACTGTCGACTCGCTCGAGTCGGCCGCGATCTGCCCGGTCACCGCGCGTCACCCGGAGCTCGTCGACCTGATGTGGCAGTGGCTCGACTCAGGCGACCGGTGGCTCATCCGCGCAGCCATCCAGCACCAGCGCGGGCGCAAGGAGGCCACAGATCTCGCGGTGCTGTTCACCATGTGCGACCGCTACGCCGAGGACCGAGAGTTCTTCATCGCCAAGGCCATCGGCTGGGCCCTGCGTGATGTGACCCGATGGGATCCCGCCGCCGTCCAGTCGTTCCTCGACCAGCACCCCACCCTGAGTCCCGTCGCGCGGCGCGAGGCGATCAGGGGGTTGACCCGCCCAAGCCCTCCTTGAGCCGCGCCATCGCCCCGGACAGTTCCGCGGGGATGATCCACACCTTGTTGGCATCGCCCTTGGCCACCTCGGGGAGTGCCTGCAGGTAGCGGTGGGCGAGCTCGTTCGGCTGCGGGTCAGCGGTGCGCAGTCCCTCGTAGATCTTCACGACCGCCGTGGCCTCCGCCTCAGCATTGATGACACGGGCCTTCGCGGCACCGTCGGCACGCAACACCGCCGCCTGCGCCTCGCCCTCGGCGGCCAGGACGACGGACTGCTTCGCACCCTCGGCGGTCAGGATCGCCGCCTGCTTTTGGCCCTCGGCCGTGAGGATCGCCGCGCGACGCTCGCGCTCGGCCTTGAGCTGCTTCTCCATCGCCTCCTGCACGGTCTTCGGCGGATCGATGGCCTTGAGCTCCACACGGTTGACCCGGATCCCCCACTTGCCCGTGGCCTCGTCGAGCACGCCGCGGAGCTGTCCGTTGATCTGGTCGCGCGAGGTCAACGCCTCCTCCAGGTCCATCGACCCGATCACGTTGCGCAGCGTCGTGACGGTGAGCTGCTCGATGCCGAGAAGGAAGTTGTTGATCTCGTAGGTAGCGGCCTTGGGCTCGGTCACCTGGAAGTAGATGACCGTGTCGATCGACACGACGAGGTTGTCCTCGGTGATGACCGGCTGCGGTGGGAAGGAGGCCACCTGCTCGCGCATGTCGACGCGGGTTCGTACCCGGTCGAGCACCGGCACGAGGATGCTCAGTCCCGGGTTCAGCGTCCGCTGGTATCGGCCGAGCCGCTCGACGATCGCCGTACTCGCCTGCTTCACGATCACGACCGTTCGCGAGACGACGACGAGGGCGAACGCCAGGACGACGATGACCACTCCGAGCGGGACGAGGATGTCCATGACTGCTCCAGTGCCTTTGATGGGATCGGGCTAGAGGGGATCGATGGGGTGCACCAGTGCGGTCGCACCGTCGATGCGCGTGACGACGACGGGCGTGCCGATCGGGACGGGAACGCTGGTGACGTCGGGGTCCAGACGCGCGGACCAGACCTCGCCGCGCAGTGTGATGCGGCCTTCGTCGACGGTGAGGTCGCTGAGCGCCTTGCCGGTCGCGCCCGGCAGGAGGTCGACCCCGGTGCGCGTCTGTGGAGTCGCTCGACGCAGATGCCGCAGCGCCACCGGCCGGACGAAAGCGATGCCGAGCAAGGACACGCCCACGCCCACGACTGCCTGAAGCCAGAGCGGGCCACCGACGAGAGCGACGAGGCCGGCGGTTGCCGCACCCACCCCGATCAGGGCGAAAGTGAGGTCAGTGGTGAACACCTCGATGCCGACGGCCGCGAGAGCGGCGATCATCCACAGCAGCGCCGGCGACATGGGCACCTCCTTGGCCACTGTAGCCCGAAATGTGACAAGTACACCTGTCACAGTTGGGCGATGACGCAACGCACGAACGGTCCGATGTGGGTCTACCTCAGCCTCGCTGCGATCGGGTTGCTAGGGACGGCGTGGTTCAACGTCCAGGGGGTCCTGCACTCGCAGGGCAACCTCGTCGCCGCGTGGTTCGCGAACCCCGCGACCAGCTCGCTGTCGGTGGACCTGCTCGTCACCGCCAGCGCCGCTTCGGTCTTCATGGTGCTGGAGGGTCGGCGGGTCGGCGTGCGCTGGTACTGGCTGTACGTCATCGCCGCCTTCGTCACCGCGGTCGGGTTCACATTCCCGCTCTTCCTCGCGATGCGCGAACGCCAGTTGAACCGCTAGCAGGAACCGCAGATGCGGTGTAGTTTGCCCTCTCGTGACGCAATTGCGGATTGGCGAAGCGGCGGCCCTCCTCGGGGTCAGCGACGACACGGTTCGTCGTTGGCTTGAGTCCGGTCGCCTGGCCCACGGCGGCGAGGAGGACGGGCCGCGCACCGTCGACGCCTCGAGTGTGGCGGCGCTGATGGCCGAGCACGCGCCGGCGACCGAGCCGGTCGTGCGCCAGTCAGCGCGCAACCGCTTCCCCGGCATTGTCACGCGGGTGGAGCGCGACGGGGTGATGGCGCTCGTAGAGATCCAGGCCGGACCGCACCGCGTCGTGTCGTTGATGAGCCGGGAGGCGGCCGACGAACTGGGCCTCGAGCCCGGCACCAGGGCAGCCGCAACGGTCAAGGCGACGAACGTGGTCGTGGAACTCGAGGAGACGTCGTGACGAAGAGCCGGATGATCGCCACGTGGGCTGCTGCCACGGCCATCCTGGTGGCAACCGCCGCCGGCGCCGGATCGGCCGTCGCTGCGCCGACCAGGGTGACGGGCACCATCACCGTCTCTGCGGCGGCCTCGCTGACCGACGTATTCCCCATCATCGCGCAGGCGTTCATGAAGAAGTACCCCGGAACGGTCGTGAGGTTCAACTTCGGCGGCAGTAGCGCTCTCGTCGAGCAGATCAACGCCGGAGCGCCCGTCGACGTTCTCGCGACGGCCTCCGAGTCAACGATGTGGAAGGCCGTCAATGCCGGCCACGCGGGAGTGCCGCTCCTGTTCGCCAAGAACACCATGGCTATCGCCATGCCGCCTGGCAATCCGAAGGGCATCACGCGCCTGTCCGACCTCGCCAAGCCAGGCGTCCAGGTCGCGGTCTGCGCCGTGCAGGTCCCGTGCGGCGCCGCCGCTCGCGACCTGCTCAAGCTCGCCAATGTCAGCGTCAAGCCGGTGACCCTCGAGCTCGATGTGCGTGCCGTGCTCGGCAAGGTCATGGCTGACGAGGTCGACGCGGGAATCGTCTACGTCACTGACGTCAGGGCGGCCGGCAACAAGGTCACGTCGGTGGCCATTCCACCGGCCAACAACGTCACCACGACCTATCCGATCGCCACCGTGGTGGGGGCACCGAATGTGGACGCCGCGCGCGCTTTCGTCGCCTACGTGCGCTACACCCCCTCCGCACAGGGAATCCTGCGCGCCTATGGGTTCGCGAAACCCTGGTGAGCCGCACTCGGGTATCGCGCCCGTGGTTCCTCGTGATTCCGGGCGTGATCGCCCTCGCCTTCCTCGTCGTGCCGCTCATCGTGCTGCTGTGGCAGGCACCGTGGGGCTCGTTCGCGAGCATCGTCAGCTCTCCTACCGCACTCGAGGCGCTTCGACTCAGCCTCATCACGTCGATCATCGCGACAGCCTTCGCCTGCGTTGTCGGCATTCCGCTCGCCTGGCTGCTCGCGCGTGAGGTCCTGCCGGCCACGAACGTCCTGCGCGCCTTCGTGATCGTCCCGCTGCTGCTGCCTCCTGTCGTGTCGGGCGTGGCGCTGCTCGCGGCATTCGGCCGACACGGGTCCATCGGCGGCCTGCTCTACTCGACGTTCGGAATCCAACTGCCCTTCACTACCGCCGGTGTGGTCCTCGCCGAGGCGTTCGTCGCGATGCCCTTCCTGGTCATCACGTTGGAGGGCGGGTTCCGCTCGCTCGATCGTCGCTACGAGGACGCCGCCACCACCCTCGGTGCCTCGTCATGGACGGTCTTCCGCCGCATCACTATCCCCCTCGTGGGACCCTCGTTGATCGCAGGCGCCGTGCTGTGCTGGGCGCGCGCGCTGGGCGAGTTCGGCGCGACCATCACGTTCGCCGGCAACTTCCCTGGCGTCACGCAGACGATGCCGCTGGCGGTCTACACCGCACTTGAGTCGGACCGCTCGGTGGCCATCGCCCTCAGCATCATCCTGCTGGCCGTGTCCGTCGGCGTGCTCATCGCGCTGCGCGGCCGGTACCTGCGTCCGGCGGTGTCGTCATGACGGTCGTCGCCGACTTCACGGCAACGCGCGGCGATTTCGCGCTGGTCTTCGCCGCCACCTTCGAACCGGGCTCGGTCGTCGCGGTCATCGGGCCCAACGGTGCCGGGAAGTCGACGCTGCTGCGGACCCTCGCGGGACTGCACGGCATTGACTCCGGCCAGGTGACCATCGATGGCAGGGTCGTCGACGACGGCACCACCTTCGTGGATGCACAGGACCGCGAGGTGGGGGTCGTGTTCCAGGACTACGCGCTGTTCCCGCACCTGTCCGTGCTGGAGAACGTCGCGTTCGGCCCGCGGTCGCGCGGTGCGGGGCGCGATGCTGCCCGGGAGAAGGCCCGCATCGCCATCAGCAGCCTGGGCATCGCCGACCTGTCCGACCGAAAGCCCGCCGAGATCTCCGGAGGGCAGGCGCAACGGGTCGCACTCGCCCGCGCCCTCGTCACAGAGCCCTCGATGCTCCTGCTCGACGAGCCACTCGCAGCACTCGATATCGAGACGCGTGAGAGCGTCCGAACCGAACTCGACGTGGCCCTAGCCAACTTCACTGGCTGCACGGTGCTCGTGACGCACGACCCGCTCGACGCGCTCCTGCTCGCCGACCGCGTGATCGTCGTCGAGGAGGGCCGCATCGTCCAGGACGCACCGCCCGCGGAACTGGCACGGCGACCGCTGACCCCGTACGTCGCCGCGCTGATGGGCGTCACGCTCCTGCGCGGCACGGCTGGCGACGGGCTGCTGACGATCGACGGCGGCGGCGTGCTGCACCTGGCCGACCACGCCATTCACGGGCGCGCACTCGCCGTCGTGCGCCCCGAGGCGGTGACGCTCCACCGGCATGAGCCCGAGGGCAGCGCCCGCAACGTCTGGCAGGGCCACGTGGCCTCGCTCCAGCCCTCGCAGGACCGCGTGCGGGTCCTCGTCGAGGGTGACCCGTCGATGATCGCCACCGTCACACCCGCGGCAGTCGCCGAACTCGGGCTGACGCGCGGGACGCCGGTATGGCTGAGCCTCAAGGCCGTCGACGTCGACGTGTACTCCACACCTGCGCACTAGCGCGCGCACTAGGGTGCGAGAGTGGCCGGCACGTTCGAGGACCTCGTCCATCCGAGTTGGCTGCCATCGCTCGCACCGCACCAGCCGACGCTGACCCGCATCGGCCAGTATCTGCGCGAGGAGTCCAGCGCGGGCCGGCCGTGGGCACCTGCGGGAGCGCGCATCCTGCGGTCCTTCGAGCAGCCGCTCGACGATATCCGGGTGCTGATCGTCGGCCAGGACCCCTACCCCACGCCCGGGCACGCCGTGGGGCTGTCGTTCTCCGTGGCACCCGACGTGCGGCCGCTCCCACGCAGCCTGCAGAACATCTACCGCGAACTGCAGGACGACATCGGCTGCGCTCGTCCCACGAACGGCGACCTCGCTCCATGGACCGAGCGTGGCGTCATGCTGTTGAACCGGGTCCTCACGGTGCGCCTGGGCGATGCCGGCAGCCATCGCGGCATCGGCTGGGAGGACATCACGAGCGCAGCCATTGACGCCCTCGTGGCGCGACTGGACGCTCCCCTCGTCGCGATCCTGTGGGGTCGCGACGCGCAGTCACTTGCTCCGCAACTGACCGACGTGCCCGTTGTCGCCAGCGCGCATCCCAGCCCGATGTCGGCCGACCGAGGCTTCTTCGGGTCGCGTCCGTTCAGCCGGAGCAACGCCCTGCTCGAGGAAGTGGGCGGCGACCCCGTCGACTGGTCCCTGCCGTAGTGCGCCCAGCCAGTCGGGCTTGGCCCCACTGACGCGGCGAGCACGCCCACCAACACCACCACCCCCGCGAGTGGTCAGTTGTGGCTGGGTTTTGCCGAGCAAAACCCAGCCACAACTGACCACTCGGCGGAGGGGGAGAGGGAGAGGGACGGTGGGGGGTTATGCCTGGGCGGGCTCGTCGAGGACGCCGCGGGCGCGTACGTCCTTGCGCACATAGTGCTCAGCGACGAACGACATGAACGGGATCGTGCCCGCGAGCAGGATGCCGAGCGTCTTGGGCAGGCTGTAGCGCATGCGGAACGACAGGTCCACGCCGGTGATCAGGTAGACGAAGTACAGCCAGCCGTGTGCGATCCACAGGTATCCGTAGAGGGAGGGCCGCACCTCGGCGTCGTTGTAGCCGAGGAAGAGCCGACCGACGACAAGCCAGATGAAGGCCACCGCGAGTACGACACCCGTGACGTACGCCATGATCCGGTAACGCTCGAATGCGCCCTTCATTCCCAGCCTCCTGGAATCTCGTCGGAACGGGGCGGATCCGCGCCCGGCCGCTGGCAAGTGATGCCTGCGACGGCGATCCCGAACCGGGCTGCCGCCACTGCATGGTCGATGTCGTGCACGTCATCGCGAGTCAGGCCGTTGTGCATCCAGTAGGCGAGGAAGCCGCCGCTGAACGAGTCTCCCGCACCCACGGTGTCGACGACGGGAACCTTCGGCACGTCGAGTACGACATCGGTGTCGGTGTCGATGACATGCACCGCGTTGGCGCCGTCGGTGAACAGCACGACGGCACCGGTCTCGATCTGCAGCATTGTCGCCGCATCGAGCGTGTCGACATCGGGGAACAAGAACTCGAGGTCGTCACCGGAAACCTTGACGATGTCGGCGCGAGCGAGCACTGCCTGCAGGGCCGAGCGGAAGACCGGCGAGCCTGTCATGACACTGGGCCGGCAGTTCGGGTCGACCATGACGAGCTGCTCATCGTTGGCGGCCGCCACGACCGCAACTGAGGCGTCGGCCAACGGCTGGAGCACCAGACCCAAGGTCCCGACGTGGATCACCTTGCAGTCGAAGGACAGGTGCTCGAGGGCCATCTCGGGGGTGACCGAGGCCGCGGAAGTCCCCTCCATCATGAAGCGGTAGGTCGCAGCGCCGCCCTCGTCGATCTGGGCGATGGCCAAGGTGGTGGGCTCGGGGACCTGATGGCCGAGGCCGAGGGTCACGCCATCGTCGTCGAGCAGTCGCTTGATGCGGCGACCGAACGAGTCGGTCGAGACGCCGCCGAGGAAGGTCGCGGGGATGCCAAGCCGGACGATCGTGCGCGCGGTGTTCAGCGGCGCACCACCGACCACGGACGTCACTTCGCCGTCGGTGTCGACGATGACGTCGACGAGGGCCTCGCCGAGGACGGTGATCACGGGAGCCAACCGTAGTCGACGGCCACCGTGAGCCCTACGCGGCGCTGTCCGGTGCTTCCGGCGTGACGTGGCCGGGGCCCTGGGCCTCCATGCGCAGCCATCGCACGAAGATGACGAGCGCGAAGAGCGCAAACAGCCACCACTGGAACGCGTACACGAAGTTCTGCAACGGGAACGGCACGTTGCCGGTCTGCACCGTCGCCGGGATCGGCGCCGGTGCGGCGTTGCGCGGCGGCAACTCCATCGTCAGCACCACGTAGCCGGGAAGGACCGGCTCGCCCCACAGCTTCGCCAGCCGGTCGCTGGCGATCGAGGCGACGGTGCCGGGCGCCGACGAGGCGTCGGCGTAGAAGGACTCATCGGGCTGCAGCACGCCGGAGACCGTGACCGGTCCCGTGGGCACGATCGACGCACCTTCGTCGGCGCTGGACAGCCAGCCACGGAGCACGGCCGCCAGTCGTCCGTCGGCCAGCCGCAGTCCGGTGAGGATCCACACGCCCGGGTTGCCGTTGAGTTCGCGGTTGACGACGGCAACCTGCTTCGTCACATCGTACGATCCGATCAACGTGACGGGCTGGCCGATGACCTCGTCGGGGAGAGCGGTCGTTCCACTCGGCAGGACCTGCTCGATGGGAAGGGCCTGCGAAGCAGAAGCGCGTTCGGCTTGGAGGATCGTCTGCGTCTTGTCCCACTGCCAGCGACCTAGCAGCACTGCGGCAATCACGAGGATCAGGGTGACGCCCGCGAAGACCAGCCAGCGCGGAGTCGCGGCCAGTCGAAGCGTGCTGTGGCTAGCTTCGCGACTCATCCTGAGCGTCCTCGCCCGCCTCCACCGCGCGTTCGGTGAACTCCCGATCGGCCTCCTGCTCGAGGTCGTGCTCGCCTGACGGCAGGTCCGGACTGATGCGCTTGATCTGCTTGCTCATCGATCGCCACAGCAAGAACAGCGCGACGCCGAGGACCACCACGAACAGCCCGGCGATGGGTCCAGCATCGTCGATGAGCTTGGCCATCTGCGAGCGTTGGTCGTCGGCCGCGAGGACCACGACTGCGTTGATGATCATGCGTCTTCCCTCAGTCCGGCGAACAGGTCATCCTCGGGCAAGGTCGTGGGCACACTCGACCGCGCGAGCTCGAAATCCTCGGTCGGCCACACGTCCTTCTGGAACTGCAGGGGCACCTGGAACCACATGCTCTCGGGATCGATCTGCGTGCGATGCTCAAGCAGCGCCTGATCGCGGACCTCGAACCATTCCGAGCAGGGCACCTTGGTCGTGATGCGGTCGATGTCGTCGGGGCGGTCATCCCACCGATCGAGCCAGTCGTGGTACGGCGAGTCCAGGTCCGCGTCGATCATCGCCAGGTGCAGCGCCTGGACTCGGGCCTTGCTGAAGGTCTGGTTGTAATAGACCTTCTGGACCTGCCACGTGGGGCCGAGCTCGGGGAAGGCATCCGGATCCATGGCGGCATCGAGCGCGGCCATCGTCGTCTCGTGCGTGCGAATGTGGTCGGGGTGCGGGTAGCCGCCGTTCTCGTCGTACGTCGTGACGACCTGAGGCCGGAACTCGCGGATCAGGCGCACCAGTTCCTCGATCGTGTCGCCGAGGGGAAGGTCCCCGAAGCACCCGGCCGGGAGCGGTGGCCTGGGGTCTCCCTCGGGGAAGCCGGAGTCTGCGAAGCCCAGCCAGGCGTGCTTGACGCCCAGGGCATTGGCGGCCCTCGTCATCTCGTCGCGCCGGACGGCCAGGAGCCCGCGCTCGTCGACCTCTGCCTGCGCGGCGGGATTGAGCACGTCGCCACGCTCGCCGCCCGTGCAGGTCACGACCATGACCTCGACGCCTTCCGACACATAACGGGCAGTCGCAGCCGCACCCTTGCTCGACTCGTCGTCAGGGTGCGCGTGCACGGCCATGAGCCGAAGGGGTGCTGCCACGGGGATAGTCTCCACTACGTGCCCTCGCCGTTCACCCGGGACCAACTCAGCCCTGCGATGCAGCGGCGGTACGGGCTCGACAAGCGGCCCATCGGCCGCTGGATCGCCGTCGGCCTGGTGGTCGTCGCCTTCACCGGCGCCCTGCTCTTCGTGGCTCGCGGCCTGACGTCGAACGCCACCACGATCCGGCTCATCCAGTGGAAGATCCAGGGCCCGGACCACGTCGACATCACGTTCCAGGCGACCGCTGACCCCGTCAAGCCCCTCACCTGCGTCGTGCGCGCCCAGGACAAGAACCGGATCGACCTCGGCTACGCCACCGTCACGATCCCCCCGGACCCGGGCGGCAACATCATCACCAAGACCTATCCCCTGCGCACGATCGCGCCGGCGTACACGGCCGAACTGCTCGGCTGCGAGGCCGGCGCCACGCCGCGAGTGCCCGCCCCCCAGTTCCCTCCCGGAGTCGTCCCGCCCGACCAGCCGTGGTCATGACCGGGCAAGGTGTGTCCGCTTTGGGCTGAGCGTCTCGCGCAATCCCCCTAAGGCACGTACGGTCGCAGAGTGACCTCCCTCGCGCCCGCCATCCCCGATCATCTGCCGCGCACCCGCGGCGCCCTCCTCGCTTCTGGCTACCAGTCGCGCTCGGTTAAGGCCGAGATCCGGGCCAACATCATCGCCCGGCTGTCGGCGGGCCAGCCGACCTTTCCCGGGATCGTCGGCTTCGAGGACACCGTCGGCCCGCAGTTGGAGCGGGCCCTGATCGCCGGCCACGACGTGGTGCTGCTCGGCGAGCGCGGCCAGGGCAAGACCCGGCTCATCCGGTCGCTGTCGGCACTGCTCGACGAGTGGCTGCCCGTGGTCGACGGCTGCGAGATCAACGACGACCCGGCCGAGCCGATCTGCGCCCGCTGCCGACGCCTGCTGGCCGAGCAGGGCGACGACCTCGCGGTGTCATGGCGGCACCGCAGCGAGCGATTCGGCGAGAAGCTCGCGACACCCGACACGTCCGTCGGCGACCTCATCGGCGACGTCGACCCGGTGAAGGTCGCGGAGGGGCGCACCCTCGGTGACCACGAGACCATCCACTACGGACTCGTGCCGCGTACCCACCGCGGGATCTTCGCGATCAACGAGCTGCCCGACCTTGCCGAGCGCATCCAGGTGGCGCTGCTCAACGTGCTGGAGGAGCGCGACATCCAGGTTCGCGGCTACCAGCTGCGGCTCCCGCTCGACCTGCTCGTCGTCGCGAGCGCGAACCCGGAGGACTACACCAACCGCGGCCGCATCATCACCCCGCTGAAGGACCGCTTCGGCGCCGAGGTCCGCACGCACTACCCCGTCAGCCTCTCCGCCGAGACCGAGCTGATCCGGCAGGAGGCCCGCATCGAGGCCGTCGTGCCGCACCACGTTCTCGACGTGGTCGCGCGGTTCACCCGCGAGGTGCGCGAGTCCCCGTCCGTCGATCAGCGCAGCGGCGTCTCGGCCCGCTTCGCCATCGCCTGCGTGGAAGCACTGGCCGGCGCAGCCGTCCGCCGCTCGGCCATCACCGGCGAGGCCGAGGCCGTCGCCCGCATCGGCGACCTCGTCGGTGTCGTGCCCACCTTGCGCGGCAAGGTGGAGTTCGACGTGAGCGAGGAGGGGCAAGAAGAGCAGAGCCTGCAACTGCTGGCCCGCCGCGCGACAGCCGACTCGTGGCGCGCGGCACTGGGCGGTGGCGACGTCCGGCCGCTGCTGACGTCGCTGGTCACCTGGTTCGACGAGGGCAACTCGCTGGTGTCCGGAGACGTGGTCTCGTCGGCCGCCATCCTCGACGAGATCGGGCCGGTCGAGGGCCTGGGCCGGCTCATCACCAGCCTGGAGCCCGATATGGCCGAGTCCCCGGGACTTGCCGCGGCATGCCTGGAGTTCGCCGTCGAGGGACTGTGGCTGACCCGTCGCATCGACAAGGACGACATCGGCGGGATCACCCGGTACGGGGCTTCGTGACCGGATACCGCTACGGCCGCTTCAACGACGGCCCCGATCCCCTCGCCGCCCCGCCCGACGTGGCTGCGGGCGTCGACGAGATCGCCCAGCGCATCATGAACGGGCAGTCGCTCACCGAGGCGGTCCGCGAACTCATGCGCGAGGGTCTGGACGGCCGTCGCGGGCTCCAGGACCTTGCCCGGCAGATCCGGCAGCGGCGCAAGCAGCTGACGAAGTCCGGGCAGATGGACGGACTGCTGCAGGACCTTCGCGAACTCCTCGACGAGGCGCTGACCGCAGAGCGCGCCAAGTTGTTCCCCGATCCGTCCGACGACGCCCGGTTCCGCGAGGCCATGCTCGACAACGTCCCCGACGACATCGGCCGGGCCGTGCGCGAACTGTCCAACTACGACTGGCGCTCGGCGGAGGCTCAGGCGAAGTTCGATCAGATCCGCGACCGGCTCCAGCGCGACGTGATCGACCAGCAGTTCAAGGACCTCAGCAAGGGCGTCCAGGACATGTCGTCCCCCGAGGCGCGCGCCGCCATGAAGGAGATGATGGGCGACCTCAACCACATGCTCGAGCGCCACCAGCGAGGCGAGGACGCCAGCCAGGAGTACGAGGAGTTCAAGGACAAGCACCAGCAGTTCTTCCCGAACGCTCCCGACACCATCGAGGAGTTCATCGACGAACTGGCGCGACGAGCGGCCGCGATGCAGCGCATGATGCAGTCCCTCACACCCGAGCAGCGCGCCGAGCTGGCGGAAGCGATGGCGCAGGCCCTCTCCGACATGGACCTCCAGTCCGAGATGGCGTCCCTGCAGGAGAACCTCCAGGCACTGCGGCCGGAATTCGGCTGGAAGGGCACCCAGCACCTGCAGGGAGAAGGCCGGCTCGGCCTGCCGGAGGCCACCGACGCGCTTGCCGAGCTCGCCGACCTGGAGAGCCTCAACGACGAGTTCGCCGAGGGCTTCGATCGCGCCAACCTTGACGACATCGACGAGGAGGCGGTTGAGCGGGCCCTGGGGCGCAAGGCACGTGACGACCTCGAGGCGCTCCGCCAACTGCAGCGCGAGCTCGAGGCACAGGGCTACCTGACCCACGAGGGCGAGCACCTCGAGCTCACGCCCAAGGCGATCCGTCGCATCGGCCGCACCGCCCTGAAGACGGTGTTCGACTCGATGGACAGCGCCACGCGCGGCAACCACGAGGTGCACCGATCCGGTGCCTCCGGCGAGCTCACCGGCACGTCCCGTGCGTGGCAGTTCGGCGACGAGCAGCCCGTCGACGTCGTCAAGACGGTGCGCAACGCCGTCAATCGCCGGGTCATCGCCGGGAACTCCACGACTCGCCTGCATCCCGACGACTTCGAGGTGCACGAGACGGAGACCGTCACCCGTGCGGCGGTCGCACTGCTGATCGACCAGTCCTTCTCGATGTACATCAACGACACCTGGCGCGACGCCAAGATGATGGCGCTGGCCCTGCACGCGCTGGCAAGCTCCGCGTACCCGCTCGACGCGCTGCAGATCATCTCGTTCGCGAACGTCGCGCGGGTCGTTCATCCGCACGAGCTCCCCAACCTCGAGGCCAGCTACGTGCAGGGCACGAACCTCCACCACGCGCTGCTGCTCGCCGGGCAGTTCCTCGACCGGCATCCCGGCTCGCAGCGGATCGTCATGGTCGTCACGGACGGCGAGCCGACGGCCCACCTCATGCCCGGCGGTCAGGAGTGGTTCTCCTGGCCCCCGACATCGCAGACCTTGAGCGAGACGGTGGCCCAGGTCGACCGGATGACGCGTCGCCGCGTGCCCATCTCGTGGTTCCGGCTCGGTGACGACCCGGGCCTCGAGCGGTTCCTGGACGGCATGGCCCAGCGCAACGGCGGCAGGGTTCTGTCCGTGTCGGGCGGCCGCCTCGGGGACTTCGTCGTTACCGACTATGTGCGCGCACGGCAGTCCGCCCGTCGATGACCGACGGCTCCAGTTACCCTTCTGCGCTATGAGCGAGCAGCCGACCGTGTGGTTGACCCAAGAGGCGCATGACCGTCTGGTGCAGGAGCTCGCCGACTGCATGGGGCCCAAGCGCAATGAGATCAAGCAGCGCATCGCCGCGGCTCGGGACGAGGGTGACCTGAAGGAGAACGGCGGATACCACGCCGCGCGCGAGGAGCAGGGCAAGAACGAGGCGCGGGTGCGCCAGCTCAAGCAACTCCTCGAGAACGCCCAGGTCGGCGCCCCCGACGCCGAGCACGACGAGGTGTCGCACGGCAAGGTCGTCACGGTGCGCTTCCCGGCGTGGGATGAGGAGGAGAGCTTCCTGCTGGGATCCCGCGAGGAGGCGGCGCACGCGTCAATCGAGGTCTACAGCCCGACGTCGCCCCTGGGTGCGGCCGTCCTCGGCAAGCGCATCGGCGACAGTGCCACGTACACGCTGGCGAACGGCAAGGAGATGACCGTCGAGGTCCTCAACGTCGCGCCGTACACCCCGTAACGCGAGTCCGACCACAGCCGTCAGTTAGCACCCCCGGATGTGACGGGGGCGGTCGGACTCGGCGTCAGGGGGATGCGGTGAAGCCGTGCGAGATTGTCTGGTAGCCGGCTGACGTCAGCGACGCGAGCAACGACTCGCAGTGCTCACGCCCACGCGTCTCGACGTGCACGACGATGTCGACCTCGTCGACCTGCAGGCCAGCGTCCACGCGGTTGTGCTCGATGTCGACAACGTTGGCGTGCATGGCCTGGATGTCGTTCAGCAGCCGCGCCAGCGAGCCGGGCTTGTCGGGCATGCGCACCACGAGGGTGAGATAGCGGCCCGCAGCTGCCAGGCCGTGTCGGATGATCCGCAGCAGCACCAGCGAGTCGACGTTGCCACCGGAGATCACCACCGCAACGGGCGGCTCGAAGTCCTGCGGCCGCGCCAGCACCGCCGCCGCAGCAGCAGCCCCCGCCGGCTCCACCACGAGCTTCGCCCGCTCGAGGAGCAGGAGCACCGCCCGGGAGATCTCGTCCTCCGACACCGTCGTGATCTCGTCGACGTACTCCTGGACGATGGCGAACGGCACATCGCCGGGGCGCCCCACGGCGATGCCGTCTGCCATCGTCGCCATCGACGAAAGGCGGATCGGCTCCCCCGCGGCCAGCGATGCGGGATAGGCGGCTGCGGCCTCGGCCTGCACGCCGACGACGCGCACGGTGGGGTCCATCGACTTGACCGCCAGAGCCACCCCCGCCAGCAGGCCACCGCCGCCCGTGCAGACCACCACGGTGCGCACGTCGGGGAGCTTCTGCATGATCTCCAGGCCGAGTGTGCCCTGGCCGGCGATGACGTCGACATGGTCGAAGGGGTGGATGAGCACGGCCCCGGTCTCCCGCGAGAACTCCGTCGCCGCCTCGAGGGCCTGGTCGATCGAGTTGCCGAAGAACCTCACGTCGGCGCCGTAGCCCAACGTGGCCTGCACCTTCGGGATCGTCGCCCCCTCCGGCATGAACACGGTGGCCTTGACCCCGAGCAACTGTGCGGCGACCGCAACCCCCTGCGCGTGGTTGCCCGCACTGGCCGCGACAACGCCCCGGGCTCGATCCTCATCCGACAGCCGGGAGATGCGGTTGTAGGCGCCACGGATCTTGAAGGATCCGGCCCGCTGCAGATTCTCGGTGACCAGCCTGACCTGCCCGTGCACACGCTGCTCGAGCCAGTTGGCACCGGCGAGCGGCAGTTCGCGGATCACGCCCTCGAGGTTGAGGGCCGCCGCCTCGACGTCGGCGAAGGTCACGTCCGGCGGGTCGGTCACCGTGTCATCTTGGCAGTCAGCCGGAGATCGCGGGGCCCTTGTCGGGGAGTTCGTGCTGCTTGCCCAGCCGCGCGCGTGAGGCCGCACCGCGACCGGCGTCGGCGGCCGATCCGGTGGCCGATCGCACAGCGCCGGAGTAGCCGCCCCACGAGCCACGAGCCTTCGACGCCTGCCGATGGAAGGAGCGGACCTCCTCGGCCTTGCGCCGCAGCACAAGCGCACCGGTGGAGTCCGTCGCGACCCGCGGGACCTGGTCGTGCTCGCGGATGGCCGCAGCACGAGCCTGGTCGAGCCGCTCGGAGATCCGCTCCACGTAGGCCCGATAGAAGGCCGCCCGAGCCGTGACCGCCGTGTGCGGACGCCGCTCGCGCCGGCGTGAGCGGGGGACGGCGGCAAGGTACGTCTCGTCCCGCCAGGTTCCCTCTGCCAGGTAACCCTGGCTCGCATGCACCATGTGCACAGCCAGCGACGCGTAGATCGTCTCGACGACATCGAGGTCTGCGGGCATGCCATAGCCGATGACGTAGGTGGAGTTCGACGCGACATCGACCTGCGCGTCGTTGGCGTGCGCGATCGCCACGAAGAGCGCGATGAGGTGCTGGTTGGCCCGCTTGCCCTTCTCCCCGATGGTGGTCGTGCGCGACTCGGGCTGCTGACGGCCCTCGCGTCGGGCAGTCCGGGCTCGTGCGACGGCGAGGTCGACACTGGCGAGGGTCGCCAGTTGCTGCGCCTTCATCAGGTAGGCGTCTGCCTCGGCCTCGTTGTCGGTGCGCTCGGCCTTCGCGAGCAGTGCGCTGATGCGATCGAGGGTGGCGCTCATGCGTCCTCCGGAACGCGCACGCCCGACTCCTCGTAGCCTGCGCGCAGCAGTAGTGCAGCCGCGTCGCCGAGGACCACGGCGACGAGTGCGCACATCGTGCGCCGGAAGGCCGGACCGTGCCAGTCCTCGTCGGAGGACTCGCGCAGGTGGTGCGCCACTTCATGGAGGAGCACGGACTCGCGGGCCGCCCACATCGACTTCATGGGCACGGCGATCGTGTGGCTGCCGGGCTCGTAGTGGGCCTTCGACTGACCGGCCCGTTCGCGCACGACCACGGGGTCCGGCGACCACCGCTCCTGCACGGCCGGGAGCGCGAGCACGGCGTCGAGGTAGCGCCGAACCGAGTCCAGGTCACCGAATCGCCGCTGCATCGGCACATCGAGTCGGGACCCGAAGAAGTCGACAATGCCCCCTCGGTCGAGGACGGCAGACCACTGCTCCTCCGCTGAGTAGACGGCGGATCGGCTCACAGCCGGAGGATAGGGTTCGACGGTGACAATGCGGTACAGGCGGCCCCCGAGCCGGGTCGTCAGCGCGTGAGCAAGCGCCGCCGCCTCGGAAGCGCGATGCGCGAAACCCCGCTGCTGAAGGGGCTCCCGCGCGAGGTGGCCGTCCTTTCGGCCATCGCCTTCTGCGTCGCCCTCGGCTTCGGGATCCTGGCCCCCGCCCTGCCGGTCTTCGCACGGGAGTTCGGCGTCTCGGCGCTCCAGGCCAGCGCGGTGATCTCCGTGTTCGCACTGGTGCGCTTCATCACCTCGCCGTTCGCCGGCGCCCTCGTCGACCGGCTCGGCGAGCGGACCGTCCTGGCGACCGGCCTGCTCATCGTGTCCGCCTCGAGCTTCGCCGCCGGGTTCTCGCAGACGTACGTGCAGCTGCTGACGCTGCGCGGGATCGGCGGAATGGGCTCCAGCATGTTCACCGTCTCGTCCATGGCGCTGCTGCTGCGAGTCGTCGACAGCGACCAGCGCGGACGGGCCGCCGGCGCGTTCCAAGGGGGCTTCCTGCTCGGCGGCGTCGCTGGACCGGCTGTCGGCGGGATCGTCGTCGCCTGGTCGATCCGCGCTCCGTTCTTCGTCTACGCGTTCACCCTGCTTGCGGCAGCCGCGGTCGCGTTGATCTTCATGGCCCGCAGCCGACTCCATGATCGCGAGGAACTGGTCTCGCACGGTGAGGCCAACAAACTCGAGCAGTTGCGGGTCGCCCTGCGCGACCGGGCCTATCAGGCGGCGCTCGGCACCAACCTCGTCACCGGTTTCGTCGTCTTCGGCATGCGGTCCGCAGCCGTTCCGCTGTTCGTGACCGAGGGCATGGATCGAGGAGCCTCGCTGACCGGCATCGGCTTCCTCGTGGCGGCGGCCATCCAGGCGGTGCTCCTGCTTCCGGCCGGCCGAATGGCCGACACGGAGGGGCGCCGCAAGGCCCTCCTCATCGGCACCAGCGGCCTGACCATCGGCATGGTGGTCCTCACGCTCACCGACGTCGCCGTCAACGGGGTCGGCACGCAGGCGGTCCTCGCGACGGTCCTGTTCCTGCTGGCGATGGCCATCCAGGGGTTCTCTGCGGCCTTCCTCGGCTCCGCCCCGGCCGCCGTGGTCGGCGACATCATGGGTGGCCGCAAGGGCGGCATCGTCGTGGCGACCTTCCAGATGATGTCCGATTTGGGGGCAGTTGTCGGTCCGCTGGTGGCCGGTTTCCTCGTGGATTCGTTCGATTTCGACTGGGCGTTCGCGGCGGGTGCGGGACTCAGCCTGCTAGCGGTTATCTTGGTGTTGTTGATGCCCGAGACGCTGCACCGGCAGCGCACGACTGACAGCCAGAGGCCCGCCACCGCATGAAGCAGCACGCTGCGCCCCCCCGAAGGCGCGCCCTGACCGCGGTCACGGCAATCCTCACCGTCGTGGGCACCGTTGCCTCCGTCGGTCTCATCACGACCCTGACCCCGGGTTCCTCGGCCGCCTCGACGACCGTGGTCGGCGCCGATCCGAGCCCGTTCGCCTCCCCCGTGGCCGTCGGCTCGCCCGCCGATCCCACTCCCGCGCCAACTGCGACGTCCACCTCTGCGTCCACGCCGGCCGCACCGTCGGGCACCCTCGCCGACGTCAAGAACGTCGTCTTCATCCTCGCCGACGACCTGGACTGGGCCCTGTTCGACCGCGTGCCGCGACTGGCAGCACTGAAGCAGGACGGCATGACGTTCACCAACAACACAGTGACGGACTCGCTGTGCTGCCCCTCGCGCACCTCGATCCTGCGCAGCCAGTACCTGCACAACCACCACGTGGTGTCCAACATCGAGGCGACCGGCGGCGGCTGGCAGACCTTCAAGAAGCTCGGCGAGCAGCGCGACTGCCTTCCGGTGTGGCTGAAGGCCGGCGGCATCCGCACCGGACTGTTCGGCAAGTTCCTGAACGGGTACAGCGAGAAGGCTCGCGGCAAGGCGAGCATCCCGCCGGGTTGGGACGAGTGGGCCGTGCCCGCGTCGGGCGCCGACACTTACACGGGCTACAACTACGTCCTCAACGACAACGGACGCTGGCGCTCGTACGGCAAGCGCCAGTCGGACTTCCTCAACGACGTGATCACCAACCGCAGCCTCGGTTTCATCCGAAGCTCCGGTGACGGCTTCTTCGCCGAGCTCGCGAGCTTCAACCCGCACCGCCCGTCGCCGGTCGCGGTTCGCAACTCCGGCACCCACCTGCTCGAGATCGCCCCCCGGACCCCCAACTACAACACCGTCGGGCAGAACGAGCCGACCTGGCTGCGCAAGCTCCCACCGATGCCGGTCAAGGCCCAAGTGACCGGTGACATCCAGTGGCGCCAGCGCCTGCAGTCCGCCGAGTCTGTCGCCGACTCGATCGACGCGGTCCGGGCCGAGCTCAACGCGACCGGCAAGGCTGCAAACACATTGATCGTGGTCACCGCCGACAACGGCTACCACCAGGGCAACCACCGCATGCGCGGCGGCAAGCGCACGGCATACCGCGAGGACACCGTGGTTCCGCTGGTCGTCATCGGCCCGGGTGTGCAGCCGGGGGCAACCGTCAACGCCATGAC
This sequence comes from Actinomycetes bacterium, assembly GCA_037130755.1. Taxonomy (GTDB): domain Bacteria; phylum Actinomycetota; class Actinomycetes; order S36-B12; family S36-B12; genus UBA10649. Next base: position 52,157 of record JBAXSI010000005.1, on the reverse strand, counting down.
CTCCACCGTGGACCTGGCACCGACGTTCGCCGAGCTGCTGCGCTCCCCAGCTCCTGCATGGGTGGACGGCCGCTCGCTGGTGCCGATCCTGTCGAGCGGGCAAGTGCCCGGCGACTGGCGCACCGGGTCACTGTCGGAGAGCATGGGCCGGTCGACGCCCAAGGACCCCGACTACCAGCCGGATGCACCGCCTCGCTTCAGCTCGCTGCGGACTCCCCAGTGGCTGTTCGTGGTGTACCGCGACGGTGAGCGAGAGCTGTACGACCTCGCGGCGGACCCCTACGAGCTGAACAACATCGTGAGCACAGCTGATCCCGCCATCGTGGCAGCCCTCAACTCCCAGTTGCAGGCGCTGCGCGCCTGCCAGGGACCCGGTTGCCGCGTCGCCGACTCACTGCCCGTGCCGCCCCCGCCGTCGGCAGCGCCGGTGGCGGAGAGTGCCTCACCCGCTGCGTCCTAGGACGAGGCCGCCTTGTCGCGGGCCTCGAACGCCGTGTAAGCGTCGATCAGGTTCGTGAAGATGTGGTCGGCCCCGATCCGCTCCTCGATGCCGTAGGCCCGCAGCAGTGAGAGCAGGTGCGTGTCGACGCGCGCCAGGCATGCGGTGATGTTCCGGGCCTCCGCGAAGTCCAGCAGCCCACCGAGCGACTTGCCCGCCGAGAAGTCGACGTCGTCGAGCGATGAGGCATCGAGGACGAGCCACTCCACGGGCGCTGGAGCCGCGGCGATGGTCTTCTCCACATCGTCGACGAAGCGGTTCGCGTTCGCGTAGAACAACTCGGCGTCGTACCGGTAGATGATCAGCCCGGGTGCGCTCTGCATCCCCGTCGCGGCCGGCTCGTAGGTCAGCGAGTCCCCCGAGCCGACGGTGACGATGAACTTCTTCGGGCTGTACTGCCGACGGATGATGTTCAGGATCGACACCACGATCGCCACGATGATGCCCTGCTCAACGCCCACCGCGCAGACCACGATCGCGGTCAGGACGGCGATCACGAATTCGCCCTTGGCGAGCTTGTAGATGCCGCGCAGCCCGGCGATGTCGACCAGGTCGATGCCGATGACGAAGACGATGCCCGCAAGGACGGCCTTCGGCATGTCGGCCAGCAGCCCGGTGAAGAACATGGTGAACAGCAGCACGATCAACGACATCGTGAGGTTCGCCAGCTGGGTGCGGCCCTTCTGCTCGTCGAGGATCTGCGTCTTCGTCGGACTGCCGTTGACCACGAAGGTTCCGCTCAGCCCGGCCGCGAAGCTCGCACCGGAAAGGCCCACGATGTCTCGGTTGATGTCGACGGGGTCACCGTGCTTCATCGCGAAGCTGCGGGACGTGGCGGCGCTCTGCGCGATGATGAGCACGAAGCAGGAGAAGGCGATTCCGAGGATCGTGGCGGCGTTGTCCGTGATATCGGAGACCGTGATGCCCTGAGGCAGGCCGAGCGGCGGGAAGCCGCCCTGCACCGCTCCGACCACGGCCACGCCGTTCGCTGAAGCATCGATCGCGGCGGACACGATGATCGTCAGGACGACGGCGACGATCGCGCCAGGGACCCTCGGAGCGAACTTCTTGAAGCCGAAGATGCACAGGACGGTGAACAGGGCGAAGCCGAACGTCTCCCACTGCACCTCGTTCAAGTGCGTGAGCATGTACCACTGCTGCTGGAACCACGTGCCCGTTCCCTTGGGGATGCCGAGCATGTCGGGGATCTGTCCGGAGAAGACCTGGACGCCGACACCGGTCAGGAAGCCGATCAGGACGGATGCGCTCAGGAAGTCACCGAGGAAACCGAGTCGGAAGATCCGGGCGAGGATCAGCAGGAATCCGCAGGCGAGCGCGATGACACTGCAGTAGGCAAGCCACTCCTGCGAGCCGGGCGTCACGCCGCTGATCGCCGCGGCGCCGAGACCAGCAGCCAGCAGCGCGGCCGTCGCCGAGTCAGCACCAACGACGAGGAGCTTCGACGAACCCAGCAGTGCGAACACGATGGTCGGGAAGATCACCGTGTACAGGCCCGTGACGATCGGGGTCTCGGCGATCGAGGTGTAGCCCATCACCTCCGGGATCGCGATCGCGGACAGCGTGACGCCCGCGACGATGTCCGTGGACAGCCAGGACTTGTTGTAGCCCTGCAGCCAACTGGGGACTATGGCCTTCACCGAGAGCGCCATCGCTTTCGTCCTTTCCTCACGACGTCAAGGAACGCAGGCTACCCTCGCTTCGGCCGCCTGAGGCCTAGGCTTGCGGAAATCACCCTGATCGGATGAAGGACACGGATGCAGCTCAACGCACGCCGCATGGTGCGTGGCTTCCGTGTCTTCTCGAGCGCCGCAGATGCCGGGCGGGTGCGCCGACCCACCGACATCGTCCTGCTCGGACTTGCGCTGTTCGGTATAGCGGTCCTCACCGTGATGGCCCCAGGCCCGTCAGCCTTCGACACCGCGTTGACATCGGTCATCCAGTCGCTTCGGGTGTTCGGCGGGTGGATGTGGCAGATCGGCTACGCACTGCTCGCGATCTGGGTGCTGGTGCTCCTCCTGCTGACGCTCATTCGCCGGGTCCGTCTGCTTGTCGACTACCTCGTCGCTGCGGCCATCGCCCTCGGACTGGCCCTGCTCACCGGTTGGGCGGCGGGCACGCCAGTCTCGGAGAGCATGCGATCTCTCGTCTCGGCAGATCCCCCTGCGGTCTACGTCGCCGTGCGCGTGGCCGTGACCACGGCCGTTATCGTCGCCGCATCGCCGCACCTGGCTCGCCCCTTCCGCTACATCGGGCGCGCAGTCGTGCTCATCGGTGCGATCTCGGCAGTCGTGCTCGGCTCGTCGCTGCCGATCGGAGCAGCCGCGGGCCTCGCCGTCGGGGTGGCAGCCGCCGCCATCACGCACCTGATCTTCGGGTCGCCGGGCGGCAGGCCGATCTCGGCCAATGTCGACGTCGCCCTCGCCGACCTGGGCATCGAGGCGCACGACGTAGCCGAGGCCAACGTCGAGTTGTCGGGGGTGGCGATGTTCACCGCACGGGACAGCGCTGACCAGCCCCTTCTGGTGAAGGTCTACGGACGAGATGCGTGGGACGGCCAGCTCATCACGTCGACCTGGACCGCCCTGCAGAACAAGGGGCAGACCCCGCGTATCCGTGCCGGCCGAACCGAGCGCGTCGACCATGAGGCCGTAGCCACGCTGATGGCCGAGCGCGCAGGGGTGTCGGTGCTACCGCTCGTCGCCGTCGGTCGATCGTCCGACGGTGACGCACTTCTGGTGACGCGACTCTCAGGAACCTTCCTGACCGACGTCCCGCATGACCAGATCACCGACGACGTGCTGCAGGAGTCATGGCGACTGGTCGTTGCGCTGCAAGCGCTTGGGATCAGCCACGGCGACATCGATGCCGCGCACATCGTCGTGCGCGACGAGGGGACAGTGGCCCTTGCCGATCTCGGCGCTGCAAGCATGGGCGCTGGCCGATCGGCCCTGATGGTCGACCGCGCAAGGCTGCTCGTCACGCTGGCCATCGCCACGGACGCCGAGCGGTCCGTGGCGGCCGCCGCTGCAGTGATCGGCCAGGACGGCCTGGCGGAGGTGCTTCCGCTCCTCCAGCCGGCGGTTCTCGACCGGCCCACCCGCAAGCAGGTCGACGATGGGGAGTGGAGCCTGGACGACCTGCGCACAGCCGCCGTTGCGGCCGCCGGAGTGGAGGCTCCCGAGCTCATCCAGCTCAGGCGCGTCACCCTCAAGTCGGTCCTCCTGACCGTCCTGATCGCGGTCTTCGCGTACTGGCTGATCACGCAACTGGCGGGCGTGGACTTCCAGAGCATCTGGGCGGAACTCGCATCCGCCGACTGGGCATGGCTGATCGCCGCGCTGCTCCTGTCGCCGTTCGTGCAGGTGGCCTACTCGTTCTCAACGATGGGCGCGTCCATCGTGCCCCTGCGGTACTGGCCCGTGCTGATGCTTCAGTACTCGATCCAGTTCATCGCGCTGGTCCTGCCGTCGACGGCCGCCCGCCTCGCCCTGGAGATCCGCTTCTTCGAGAAGTTCGGCATCGCCGGCGGCGCCGCGGTGTCGATCGGCATGCTCGACTCGTTCAGCGGGTTCGTCGTCCAGATCGCCTTGCTCATCCTGATCACGATCTCCGGTCTTCCGGGCTTCACGTCCTCCCTGACCGGTTCGACGACCTCATCGACCGACTCGACATCGACCACCGACACCAGTTCCTCTCCGAACGTGCTCGCCCTGGCGATCGCGCTCATCGTCCTCGGCGCGATCCTCACGCTCGTCATCCCGAAGTTCCGCAACCGTGTGCGGACGGCGATCCCCCGCTGGCGGGAGGCTGCCAAGAAGCATGCGGAGGCCGCGCGCGAGGTGCTGACAGTGCTGCGGCATCCGGCGAAGGTCGGCCAGATGCTGGTGGGCAACCTCGGCTCGCAGGTGATCCAGGCGATCATCCTCGGACTGTGTCTCAAGGCGTTCGGCTACGAAGCCGCCCTGTCCCAACTGATCCTCATCAACACGGCGGTCAGCCTGTTCGCCGGGCTCATGCCCGTCCCGGGCGGCATGGGCGTCGCCGAGGCGGGCTTCACCGCCGGCCTGCAGGCGATCGGGATTCCCAGCACCGTCGCCATCTCCACGGCCATCGCGATGCGACTGGTCACGTTCTACCTGCCACCGATCTGGGGCTCGGCAGCAATGCGCTGGCTGCGCAAGAGCGACTACCTGTAGGCGTCAGACGACGTTGACGGCGCGGGCAATCACCAAGGCGGCAGTCGCCAGCGAGACCAGGGACTCGCAGACCATCATGACCTTGGCCCACGGCTTGACGGCTGAGACGTCCGTCGGGCTGAAGGCCAGCGCCGTAGAGAACGAGAACGCGAGATAGTCGACGAACTTGGGATACCAGTCGACTGGAACGTGCTCCTTGTGCGTCATCTCCGGGAAGACGAGCGCGGGTGACGGTCCGGTCCCGTTCAATCGAGCGGCCGAGCCTCCGCCGTCGAGGTCCCAATACCACAGCGCGAAGGCGATCACGTTGGTGATCCACACCGAGCCGCCGGCGAACAGCAGTTCGCGAGCGGTGGCGAAGCTCGCACCGTCGAGGATCCCCTGGATGAGGAGGTAGACGGAGAGCGCGTTGGCCAGCGTGATGAAGCCGAACAGGATCCCCGTGATGACCCGGGTCCACTTCTGGACTCGGTCGATGCGACCGGGATCGGCAAGGATCAGGACGAGCAGGATGCCTGCCGAGATCAGGGGCACCCACTTCGACTGCTGGGCCTTCAACTCGGGTGGCAGAAGTGCATGGAGGCCGGAAGCCGCGATCACAGCAAGGGCCATCGGCCAGCGCTGCTCACCGCGCCGCGCGGTGGTCGCCTCCGACATGGTCAGCGGTCACCCAGCGCGTGGTCGAGATCGGCGATCAGGTCCTCGATGCTCTCGATGCCGACGGACAGGCGCACGAGGTCGGCTGGGACCTCGAGCGGGCTACCGGCCGCCGAGGCGTGCGTCATCCGCCCCGGATGCTCGATCAGCGACTCCACGCCGCCCAGCGACTCCCCGAGGGTGAACACGCGAGCGCGCCCGCACACATCCAGTGCCACCTCCTCGCCGCCCTTGACACGGAAGGAGACCATGCCGCCGAAGTCCTTCATCTGCCGCGCGGCAACCTCGTGCCCCGGATGCGACTCCAGTCCCGGCCAGCGAACCTCCGCCACCTTCGGGTGGGCCAACAGGAAGTCGACGATGGCACGTGCGTTCGAGCAGTGCCGATCCATGCGTACGGCGAGGGTCTTGATGCCGCGCAGGACCAGCCACGAGTCGAAGGGGCCAGGAACCGAGCCCATCGCGTTCTGGTTGTAGACCAGCTGGTCACCGAGCTCGGCATCGGCAGTGATCAAGGCGCCGCCGACCACGTCGCTGTGGCCGCCGAGGTATTTCGTGGTGCTGTGCACGACAACGTCCGCACCGAGCAGAAGGGGCTGCTGCAGGTATGGCGAGGCGAAGGTGTTGTCGACCACGAGGATCGCGCCGGCCGCGTGCGCAACGTCTGCCAGCGCAGCGATGTCGGCGATGTTCAGGAGCGGGTTCGTGGGCGTCTCGACCCAGACCACCTTGGTGCGGCCCGGGACGATCGCGGCCTCGACCTTCTCGGCGTCGGCGACCGGGGCAGGAGTGAAATCCAGGCCCCAGGGCTGCGCCACTCGCGCGAACAGGCGGTAGGTGCCGCCATACGCGTCGTCAGGGATGACCGCGTGATCTCCCGGTCGGCACACGGTCCGCAGGAGGGTGTCCTCGGCCGCGAGACCCGACGCGAATGCCATGGCTCGCGCTCCCGCCTGGTCGGGCGCCTCGAGCGAGGCCAGGCACTCCTGCAGGGCCGTGCGCGTGGGATTGGCGCTGCGCGAGTACTCGTACCCGCCGCGAAGCCCCCCGACGCCGTCCTGGGCGAACGTGGAGACCTGATAGATCGGCGGGACGACCGCGCCGGTCAACGGGTCCGGCTCCTGGCCGGCGTGAATAGCGCGAGTGTCGAAACCATGCATGTGACGTACCCTAGGCCGATGTCCATCTTCGGTTTCAGCAAGTCCCGCATGGTCGCTCCGGACGACGCGCTTCCGGGCCGCTCGACCCCCGTGCTCCCGAACCCGGCACCTCATGCCGTCTTGGGCACCTCGCTCACCGGACCGTGGCCCGAGGGCACCGCCGTGATCCATGTGGCGATGGGCTGCTTCTGGGGCGCAGAGGAGATCTACTGGCGCCTGCCGGGCATCGTCACGACCAGCGCCGGCTACATGGGCGGCTACACGCCGAATCCGACGTATGAAGAGGTCTGCACCGGGCGCACCGGCCAGACGGAGACCGTCATGGTCGCCTACGACCCAGCGGTGATCTCGACCTACGACATCCTCAAGGCGTTCTGGGAGAACCACGATCCGACCCAGGGCTACCGGCAGGGCAACGACACCGGCACGCAGTACCGCAGCGCGATCTACTACACGACCGACGAGCAGCTCGACCTCATCGAGCGCACGCGCGACGCCTACGGCCAGGTCATCCGTGACCGCGGATACGACGACATCACCACCGAAGTCGCCCCCGCCGAGGAGATCCCGTACTTCCTGGCGGAGGACTACCACCAGCAATACCTCTACAAGAACCCCAACGGGTACCGCTGCCACGCCAACACCGGGCTGGCACTTCCCGCCCTCGGCTAGTCGGCGCGCGGGATCGTGAAGCCGAAGTCGGAGCCTTGGCCCGGCTCGCTGGTCACGGACACCTGCCCGCCGTGCGCCTCGACGATCGACTTCACGATCGCCAGCCCAAGGCCGCTGCCGCCGTATACGCGTGAGCGCGCCTCGTCCGTTCGATACAGCCGCTCGAATACGCGCGCGCACTCGTCTGGAGTAAGTCCGATCCCGCGATCGATGACGTCGACTCGCACCAGACCCGGCAGTTCAGCGTCGGTGACGATCCGGACGTCGACGGCGGTCTCCCACGACGAGTAGCGCAGGGCATTCGAGAGCAGGTTGTCGAGCACCTGCCGCAGTTGGCGGCCCTCTCCGTTCACGACGGGGTCGGGACCGTCCGTCACGACGGTGATAGTGCGGTCCGGCTGGGTCGCCTGAGCAGCATCGACGGCCGAGGTCACCACATCGCGGATGTCGACCACCTCCAGGTCGAGCGGACGCTGCTGGTCAAGGCGCGCCAGCAGCTGGAGGTCGTCGACGAGACCACCCATGCGCACGGCCTCGTCCTGGATGCGCGAGAGGGCCTGGGCTGGATCGTCCGCAGCACCCTGCTCGATCAGCTCCGCGTAGCCGCGGATGCTGGTCAGCGGCGTGCGCAACTCGTGTCCGGCATCCGCTACGAACCGACGCATGCGCTCCTCTGATGCGCGCGCCTGGATCTCGGATTCCTGTTGCGCCGCAAAGGATTCCTCGATCCGAGTGACCATCGTGTTGAACGATGTCGAGAGTTCATGCACCTCGGTGCTTGATGCATCGTCTGCCACGCGAAGCGAGAGGTCCCCAGCCGCGATCTCCTGGGCCGTGTCGGCCATGTCATCCAGCGGCTTCAGGCTGCGACGCACGAGCACGTAGCCGATCGCTCCCGCGATCACCACGACCGCCAGGCCCACCAGCAGCTGCAGCAGCACCAGCCGGGCCACGGTCGCCTGAACGTCGGCCAGTGGAAAGGCAGCGATAGCCCAGCCGCCCGACGCGGTGAGCGCGGTCACCTTCATGCGCCACTGCTCAGATCCGTGAGCCGAACCCACGGTGAAGGGCGCATCTCCAAGGAGCGGCAGCTCACCGGCCGACGGGACGGCTGGCATGGCGCTCGCGTCGGCACTGGACGTACTGAGGACGATGGCAGAACTGCCGTCGGCCGGGACGATCTCGAGGTAGAACAGCGACGGAGGTCGGGGCGGGCGGTTGGCGTCGTTCTCATTGGCCACCGGCGGCGTCCCGAACTCCTGGAGTCGGTGGCTGTCCGCGATCAAGACCTCGTCGATGCGGTCGAGGAGGTAGCCGCGGAGAGCTGCCGTCGCAATGAGACTGGACAGGAACAGGCCGATCGACAGCAGCAGCACCATGAGGATGGTGAGCTTCACTCGCAGCGGCCTGCGCTTCATGAGCGCCGTCACCCCTTGGCCGTGCGCAGGACGTAGCCCACTCCGCGGACCGTGTGGATCAGTGGCGGCGCATCGACGTCGACCTTGCGGCGCAGGTACGAGATGTACGACTCGACGACGTTCATCTCGCCGCCGAAGTCGTACTGCCACACGTGATCGAGGATCTGCGCTTTGCTCACGACGGTCTCGGCGTTCTCCACGAGGTAGGCCAGCAGCCGGAACTCCGTGGGCGACAGCGAGATCTCCCTGCCGCCTCGGCGCACCTCGTGCGCTGCCTCGTCCAGCGCGAGGTCCGCGTACGCCAGTACCCCGTGTCGTGCCGACGGCCTGGCCTTGCCCGTGCGCTTGAGGACGGCCCGGATGCGGGCGACGACCTCACTGAGGCTGAACGGCTTGACGATGTAGTCGTCGCCACCGATGGTCAGGCCAGTCACCCGGTCATCGACCGCGTCCTTTGCCGTGAGGAAGAGCACGGGGAACTGGTAGCCGTCGGCACGCAGGCCGCGCACCAGGTCGAAGCCGTTCAGCCCGGGCATCATGACGTCGGTCACCATGAGGTCGGGCTGGACCTCCTTGGCGAGCGTGAGAGCCGTCTTGCCGTCGAGGCAGCTGATGACCTCGAATCCGTGGAAGCGAAGGCTCGCCTCGAGCAGTTCGACGATGTTCTGCTCGTCGTCGACGACGAGCAGGCGTGCCTCAGGGGCGGATTTGGCCACGTGATCAGTGTGGCCCACCGTGCCGGGTCTTCCCTGTGCAATTCCTGTCAGTTTCCTGTGAACCGAAGTCACAGGTGTCATGCACTCCTTTCACAGGGTCCTCACAGGATCCAGCTCGAAGGTTGCCTCATGAAGCGTCGGATCGTCTGGATCAACCTCGGCCTCGCCCTGATCGTCATCGCAGCAGCGGCAGGCGCCTACTTCTGGCTGTTCGCCCCCAAGACCGTGGCTGCCACCAGCGGCCGCACGGTGTCGGTGCAGAAGGGAACGGTGAGCGAGAGCGTCACGGCCACCGGGACTGTGGCGACGGCAGGCACCCTCCAGCTGTCATTCGCCACGAGCGGCACGGTCAAGAAGGTCAAGGTCGCCGAGGGCGACACCGTGAAGAAGGGCCAGACGCTGGCCACGCTCGACGACACGTCGGCTCAGCAGGCACTGGCCAATGCCCGAAGCGCCTACACCCAGGCGGTCAACGGCAAGCAGCAGGGCGTGATCTCCCTCGCGCAGGCGCAGGCCGCCGTTGCGCAGGCCAAGCAGTCCCTCTCCGACGCGAAGCACAACGCCGACATCAACGTGGTCGCCTACCAGCAGGCCATCGACACAGCGAAGGCCACTCTGGCCGCCGCGAAGTCCAAGTGGTCGGATGCCTGCCTTGACCCGGCCGGCGTGTGCCCGGACTCGGACGCATGGGCCCAGCTGCGCGCAGCCGAAGCCGACGTGACCAGCGCGAAGACCGCCTACGACCAGGCCGTCCAGACCGCGTCGTCGAACCAGACCACGGACATCATCAAGGTGAACCAGGCGCAGGTGAACCTGTCCGCCGCTCAGTCGAAGCAGAACAGCGACTGCACGACCTACGGATCGAGTTCCAAGGAGTGCTTGTCGGCCGTCGACAGCGTGCGCTCGGCGCAGCAGCAGCTCGAGCTCGCGCAGAACAACGCATCGAGCGCGACCGGCCAGCAAACACTCGTCAATGCCGATGCCAAGGTCACGCAGGCGAACCTCAACCTCAAGAAGCTCCAGTCCTCGCTCGCCAAGGCAGCCAAGGACGCGACGACGTCGGCTCAGGATGCCCTCGACTCCGCCACCCTCAACCGGACGAAGGGGCTTGCCTCCGACGAGCAGTCCATTGAGAAGGCTCAACAGTCCCTGGACAATGCCGAGCTGTCGGTTCGCGCCATCCAGGTCGGCAGCGCTTCGGCGACGACGAATCAGGCCCAGATAGCCTCGGCGAAGGCCGGAGTCACCTCGGCCCAGAAGGACGTGGACTCGACCGTCCTCTCAGCACCCGCGTCCGGTCGCATCGCCTCCATCGACATCAGCAAGGGATCCGCAGGCCAGGCGGGCACCGCCGTGGCGACACTGCTGCCCAAGGAGGACTACGAGGTCACCGCCGCATTCGCCGAGGCCGACGCGCTCAAGGTCAAGGTGGGACAGAAGGCGGCCATCACGTTCGACGCGCTGCCAGAAGTGGAAGCCACCGGCACCGTCACGGCCGTCGACATCCTGCCGACGACGGGCCAGAACGTCACCACCTACGGCGTCACGATCACCTTGGACGCGGCGCCGAAGGGCATCAAGCAGGGTATGAGTGCAAGCGTCGTCGTCACCGCCGACGAGGTCAGTGGGGTCTTGTGGGCACCCACCGCTGCCATCACCACCGCCGGCGGGCAGAGCACCGTGACGATCCGCAAGGACGGCAAGGACACGACCGTCCAGGTGACCACCGGCCTCGCCGGTGACACAGGCACCGAGGTCACGTCCGGTGTCGCCGAGGGTGACCAGCTCGTGGTCAACACATCCAGCGGCGGCAGCAGCAACTTCGGTTTCCCAGCTGGCGGCATCCCCGGCGGCGCGACCGGTGGCGGGCCCCCGCCCGGCGCCAGCGTCGTAGTGGGGGGCTGATGTCTCCGGTCATCTCTCTCACGGGGATAACCAAGGTCTACGGCATGGGCGAGACAACGGTGCACGCACTGCGCGGGGTCGACCTCACCGTCGAGCGCGGTGACTACGTGGCCATCATGGGGGCGTCCGGCTCGGGCAAGTCCACCTTGATGAACATCATCGGCGCTCTCGACAACGCCTCCGATGGCCACTACGAGCTCGACGGCATCAGCATCGACTCCCTCGACGAGTCAGCGCTGTCCATCGTGCGCAATCGCAAGATCGGCTTCATCTTCCAGTCGTTCAACCTCATACCCCGCACCTCGGCCCTCGCCAACGTGGAGCTCCCCCTCCTCTACCGCGGCGTGGGTCGGCGCGAACGGACCGCGCGCGCGAAGGCGGCCCTGAGCGCGGTGGGCCTGGACGGGCGCATGGACCACGAGCCCAATGAGTTGTCTGGCGGCCAGCAGCAGCGCGTGGCCGTTGCGCGGGCCCTCGTTGCTGAGCCGTCGCTGCTGCTCGCCGACGAGCCCACCGGCAACCTCGACAGCCACTCAACGGCCGACGTGCTCGACCTGATGGACCAGATGCACGCCGAGGGACGCACCATCGTCATGATCACGCACGAGGACGACGTGGCAGCACGAGCCGATCGCATCATCACGCTGGTCGACGGGCTGATGGCTGACGACCGCTGGAACCGGCCGCGCGGCGAACGCCGCATGGCCGCCACCGAGGCGGGACTGTCATGAACCTCTTCGAGACGCTGCGGATCGGACTGCGCGGGATCGGGGCCAACCGACTCCGCTCAGGACTCACGGTGCTCGGCATCCTCATCGGTGTCGCCGCGGTCATCATTCTTGTTGCCGTGGGCAGCGGGACGACCCAGTCCGTAACGGCCAACCTCGAGAGTCTGGGAACGAACACGCTCACGGTTCGTCACGGCACTTTCGGCCGGCCCGGGTCGGAGGCTCGCACGCAGTTCAAGGACCTCACCGTCGCCGACGCCAAGGCACTGATGAACGTCGACGTCGCCCCCGACGTCAAGAGCGCGTCCCCCGTGGTCAGCGCCCAGTCGACCTGCAGCTACGAGGGAACCACACACGACACAGCGATCACTGGCACGTGGCCCTCGTACTTCGAGGCGTCGAACTCGAAGGTCTCCTCAGGAAGCTACTTCGTCAATGACGACGTGCTGAACGCACGCCGCAACATCGTCATCGGCCAGACGGTCGTCGACGAGCTGTTCGGAACCGTAGACCCGATCGGCAAGCAGATCGTCTGCGACGACACGCCCTTCACGGTGGTCGGCGTCCTCGAGTCAAAGGGATCCTCTGGCTTCAACGACGCGGATGACACAGCAATCGCACCGCTCACCACCGTGCAGAACCACCTGACCGGCTACGGCAGCATGGATTCGGTTCTGGTGCAGTCGGCGTCCTCTGAGGTGATGGACGCCGCGCAGTCGGAGGTGTACGCGGTCCTCGACCAACGTCACAGCATCGCCGACTCGACGTCCCGCGACTACCAGGTGCTCAATCAGGCGACACTGCTCTCCGCCGTCGAGGAGACCACCCAGCTGCTGACCGTGCTGTTGGGTGCGGTCGCCGCCATCAGCCTGCTCGTCGGCGGCATCGGCATCACCAACATCATGCTGGTAACCGTCACCGAGCGGACCCGGGAGATCGGCATTCGCAAGGCGATCGGCGCGAGCAAGGGCGCCATCCTCGGGCAGTTCCTCGTCGAGGCAACGGTGCTTTCCGTCATCGGCGGAGTGGCAGGAGTGCTGCTGGCCCTCGTAGTGACGCGGTTCGACGTCATGGGCATCACGCCCGTCATCATCCCGGCCTCCGTGGTCGCCGCCTTCGGCGTCTCGGTCGCCATCGGCCTGTTCTTCGGCAGCTATCCCGCCAACCGAGCCGCATCCCTACGACCGATCGAGGCGCTAAGACATGAGTGACGAGAACCTCGCCGACCTGCTGGCCCAGCGCGAGCATGCCAAGCCGAACCGCCTCACGTGGGTCCTGCTCACCGTGCTGGTCCTGATGGTGGGCTTCGCTGGCGGCGCCCTCGCGAACCAGCGGTTCGGCAACTCAACGAACCAGCCGGGGATCGCCGGCGCCTTCCCCGCTGCCGGCGCGTTCCCCGCTGCCGGCGCGTTCCCCGCTGCCGGCGCGTTCCCGGCAACAGGCGGGACGGCCAGCGCCCTCGGAAACACGACGTTCGGCACCGTCAAGCTCGTCGACGGGACAAGCCTCTACCTGGCAACGCCCACCGGCGAGACGGTCAAGGTGAAGGTGCCGGCCTCCGCGAAGGTGACGTCGCAGCAAACCGTGGCGCTCACCGACCTGCCGAACGGCGCCAGCGTCATCGTTCGTGGCGACAAGGCCGACGACGGCACCGTGACTGCCAAGACCGTGTCCGAGGGCCCGCTGCCCGGCGGGTCCCCATCCACTCTCGGAGGAAACTGATGAGCACCACAACCAGAACCACGTCCCTGACGGCCGGCGTGGCACTGCTCCTTTTCGCGCTGACCGCCTGCGGGGGAAGCGCCAGCGGTGACACCGCATCGTCGGCGCCCGCCGCTGCGAATCCAGGATCGTGGGTCGCAGGCAGCGCGGCCGCGAACGGACCGGCCGCGAACGGCGCGGCTGACTTCACTGCCTACCGGGACTGCCTGGCCAAGAACGGCGTCACGCTGCCGGACCAGGGCGGAGCAGGGACCCGGCCGAGCGGCATGCCCACCACTCTCCCCAGTGGGATGCCGCCCGGCGGTCCAGGCGCCGACTCCCCCGGAGCCATCCCGTTGCCATCGGGCGTCGACCAGGCCACCTTCGACAAGGCCCAGACCGCATGCGCGAGCCTGCGACCGGAGTTCGGCCCGGGCGGCGCGGGCGGGCCGGTCCAGATCGACACGACGGCGGTGGCCGCCTTCACCTCGTGCCTGGGCGATCACGACGTCAAAGTCGCCGACGGACAGGACTGGATGGGCCAACTGGACCGCACCGATCCCAAGGTCGCGGCGGCGCTCAAGATCTGTGCCCCGCTGCTTCCGCAGCCCACCGCTGTGACGGCGAGTCCAACGGCCGCCGCGTCCTAGTCAAGGTCAGCATTGGCCCGTAGTGTCGTGCGCCCGATCGCCTCGACACTCAGGGAGCATGCGATGAGTCTTTCCTTCGTGCCCGGCCAGCCGTGCTGGTGCGACATCAGCGTCAAGGATGCTGCGACACGCGAGGGACTCATGCAGTTCCTCTGGGACGTCTTCGGCTGGACCTTCGACGTCGGCGGCCCCGACACCGGCAACTACACGATGGCCTTGCTTGACGGCTCGCCCGTCTGCGCCATCGGCGAGCAGCCTGAGGGCATGGGCCAGTGGGTCACCTACCTGAACGCACCCGATATCGAGGCCACGGTCGGCAGGGTCGGTGCCGCTGGCGGTCAGGTGTTCATGGGTCCGATGGACGTCATGGACACCGGCTCGATGGCCTTGGCCATGGATCCGGCCGGTGCGGTCTTCGGGCTCTGGCAGAAGGCCGCGTTCGGCGGGTTCGAGGCCTTCGGCACACCGGGTGCACCGTGCTGGTTCGACCACCAGTCCGCGGCTCCTGCTACCGCGAAGGACTTCTACACGACGGTGTTCGAACTCGGATTCAACGAGGTGATTGGCGATGGGCAGGGCATGCTCATGAGCGGCGATTCGCAGTTGTCGAGCATCACCAAGCAGCCCAAGGAGGGTCTGCCAGTCTCCTGGAACCCGGTGATCGCCGTGAGCTCCGTGGACGAGGCAGAGGCCAAGGCAGCCTCGCTCGGCGCGACCGTGCTGATGAGCCGCATGAAGGTGCCGGGCGGACTCACGTCGGCGTTCGCCGCGCCGGCGACGGGGACGCTGGTCCTCGTCTTCGAATCACCTCAGCAGCCAGGCTCCTAGCTCCGGGTCAGGTCGGCAGGTCCCACGCAACAGCCGGAGGGCCGCCGGCCAGCACTTGCGCGAGCAGGTCGGGGAGGGTGCCCGGCACGAGCCGATCGCTGGTGCTGCGGAGCTCGTCAACCGACCACCAGTGCGAGTCGAGGACCTCGAGCTTCTCCTCCTCGGTGAAGCCGGCGGTGTCAACATCGAGCGACGGAACGCGCGCGACGAACCACTGCTCGCGACAGTCGTACAGCACGCCTCCCCACGTGATGACGTGACGACGATGCCCGATGAGGGGACCGACCTTCGGGTGCGGCCAGCCGGTCTCCTCAGTGAGCTCGCGCGCAGCCGCCTCCGCATGCGTCTCGCCGACCTCCAGCGCGCCGCCGGGCGGGAACCAGAAGGTGTCGCCGAAGTCCTCACTGACCATGCGGAAGAGCAAGGTCCGCTCTTCGCCATCGATGAGGAGAACGCGCGCCGTGGGACGAATCACCGCGCCCGGTGCGGGCGGCTCCTCGGGGTTCACTTGGTCAGGTAGCCCAACAGGTCCTGACGAGTGATGACACCGGTCGGCTTGCCGTCGTCGACGACGACCACCGCGTCAGCCGACTGAAGTGCCTCGATGGCGGCACTGACCGGCTCGCCCGCGCCCACCATCGGAAGCGCCGCGGACATGTGCGCATCGACCTTGTCAGCCAACTCCGCCCGGCCGTTGAACAGGTCGTCGAGCAGGTCCCGTTCGACCACCGAACCGACGACCTCGGCTGCCATGACCGGCGGCTCCGCGCGGACGACCGGCATCTGCGACACCCCGAACTCGCGCAGGATGTCGATCGCATCGCGAACGGTCTCCGTGGGGTGCGTGTGGACAAACGGCGGCAGCTCGCCGGACTTGCCACGAAGCACGTCGCCGACGGTGCGATCGGAGTCGGACTGCAGGAACCCGTACTTGCTGAGCCAGTCGTCGTTGAAGACCTTGGACAGATAGCCGCGGCCACTGTCAGGAAGGAGCACGACGACGATGTCGCCGGGCGCAGCCTTGGCGGCCACCTGCAGGGCGGCGACGACAGCCATGCCGCACGATCCGCCCACGAGCAGGCCCTCCTCGCGGGCGAGCCGTCGCGTCATCTCGAAGGAGTCCTTGTCGGAGACGGCGATTACTTCGTCGGGGATCTTCGCGTCGTACGTGGTCGGCCAGAAGTCCTCGCCCACTCCCTCGACGAGGTACGGCCGGCCAGTGCCGCCTGAGTAGACCGAGCCCTCCGGGTCAGCGGCGATCACCTTGACCGCGCCATCGCTGGACTCCTTGAGGAAGCGCCCCGTTCCCGAGATGGTGCCACCGGTGCCGGCACCCGCCACGAAGTGCGTGATGCGACCGTCGGTCTGCTCCCATAGCTCGGGGCCGGTCGTCTCGTAGTGCGAGAGCGGGTTGTTGGGGTTCGAGTACTGATCTGGCTTCCAGGCTCCGGGCAGCTCGCGCGCCAGCCGGTCGCTCACGCTGTAGTACGAACGCGGATCGTCGGGATCCACTGCTGTCGGGCACACGACGACCTCTGCACCGTAGGCCTTGAGGACATTGCGCTTGTCCTCGCTGACCTTGTCGGGGCAGACGAAGACTGTCTTGTAGCCGCGCTGCTGCGCGACGAGTGCGAGGCCGACACCGGTGTTGCCGCTGGTGGGCTCGACGATCGTCCCGCCCGGCTGCAAGGCCCCGGACTTCTCGGCCGCGTCGACCATGCGCACGGCAATGCGGTCCTTGACCGATCCACCGGGGTTGAGGTACTCGACCTTGGCGTAGACCTCGGCGCCACCCTCGGGAACGATGCCTGCGGTGACGCTGCGGAGCCGGACGAGGGGCGTGTTGCCGATGAGTTCGAGGACCGATTCATGTACCTGCACCCGGCGACACTATCGCCCTAGGCTGGAGCAATGAGGCAGCCCGCAGTCCTTCTTGGCCCCGGCGTGGTCCGCATCCCCACGATGGGGGACTTCATCAACTCGTTCGCCTTCCTAGAGGACGACGGCAGTGTCACCCTCGTCGACTGCGGCCTCAAGCAGGCGCCGGCGAAGATCGTCGCGGGCCTGGCACACCTCGGCAAGCAGCCCGGCGACGTCTACCGGATCATCCTGACCCACGCGCACGGCGACCATGCCGGCGGTGCGCGGGAGATGCTCGAACGGACCGGCGTCGACGGCGTCGCGATCCACGAGGACGACGTCGAGTACATCGCCGCCGGCGAGAACGCACCGCCCGACCTCACCTCGACGATGGGCCGGATGTTCCTGCGGATGCCTGGCCGCAAGTTCGATCCGTTCGCGGTATCGCATGCACTGCACGATGGCGAGGTTGTCGATGTCGCCGGTGGACTGCGCATCATCCACACGCCGGGCCACACGCCAGGTCACGTGTCCATGCTGCACGAGCGCACTGGAGTCCTCATCACCGGCGATGCGCTGTTCAATCCGCTGTCACGCATGCGGTGGCCCATGGCCGTCATCTGCACCTCTGCGCGCCAGAACAGGGAGTCGGCGCAGGTCTTCAGCGACCTGGAGTACAACGTTGCGGCTTTCACGCACGGCACGGAGATCCGCGACAACGCGCGTGAGGCGATCAGGTCCTTCCTGCGCAAGAGCAGCGACGCGTGAACGACCTGGACGACGTGGCCACCGAACTGCGGCGAGTCGTCGACCGCTTGAACAGCCTTCCCTTGACGAAGGTCGAGCCGCTGCTGCCGGGTTGTCACGAGGTGGCGGAGTTGATCGTCGCGCGAACCCGTGACCTTGAACCGACGATGCCGGCAGACCACGCCCTACCCACCGTGGGAGCCAGCGCGGCAGGTGCCCAGTTGGCGGTGGTAGGTCGCGACTACCTGGCAGCCCTGAGCCAGTCGCCCGGCGCAGACCCATCGGCCGTCCGCGACCGCCTCACCGAGCTTCGGCGGGCGCTGCCCTAACGAAGCGCTCGCGAAGCCGGCATTGTCGGCGTGGTCGGTGGCTGGATCGGCTGCGGGCCGAACGTGGACGTCGTCCGGTACTCGCGGGTCCCCTTGCCCGGGCAGGTCTCCCGCCAGTGCGAGGAGCGGGCCACCCCGTCCGGCCCGACCACGATCTCGACGAACGGTCGGACGCACATGTCCTCGCCGTCGCTGGCGGGCACGCCGGCATTGATGGTGCCGGATATCAGCGTGGTGCCGTCCGCCTGGGGAGTGGTGACGACCGTCGTCCAACCCTCGTCCTGCGCCCCGGTGTAGGGCGGCAGCACCATGCGCCTGGCTATCTCGGCAGGTTCGGTCGCGACCCAAGGGTCCTCGATCACGCGGGCGTTGGTGATTCCGGTGATCGCCGTCGCATCGGTCGCGCCAGCCGCCCTCGCCCGCCGGGCCGCACTCGTGGTGAGCATGGAGACCGTGGCCCATCGGGACCCACTGAGCATCTCCTGTCCGGCCGCCCCAAGGAGCCTGGACCCGGGCATGCGGCGCACGCTCATGTAGTTCGTCTGATCGGGATCGACGGTGACGTGGACTCGCACCTTCCCACCGGCGGGCACTGTCGCGTGCACGAGCGGATAGAGCTCGTTGGACAGATCAGTGGCCCGGCTGTAGGTGATCTGCTCGATGACGTCCACACCACCGGCGACGGCCGTCAGCGTTGCGGCATCCGTTGCGCTCAGGAAGTCCAGGGCCGCCTGTCCGGTGTCTGCCTGGCTCGGTGGGGAGGCGGCAGTCAACGTCAGCGCGACGATGACCACCGACGTGACTGCGCCCTTGATGACGACCGTGCTCCGCCGCATGAATGCCCCCATCCTCGACGGTTCGGGTTAGTCCGTGGAGGGACGCTACCGCCGCCGAGGGGGTCGAAGCACCTGCATCAGCCGCGCAGACCGGCCACCACTGCCAGTACGCCGAACGCCACGAGAACTCCGCCGGAAACGCGGTTGACGATCCGCATCGATCTGTCGCTGACCGCGTGCCGCACGGCCCACACCCCGGTGGTCAACGCAAGCCACCACGCAAGGGACCCGCACCCGACGCCCACCGTGACGATAAGGGCGCTGCCCGTGCCCGTCTGGGTCACGAGGCCGGCGCCGGCGAAGATGGCCGCGAACGCCATGATCGTCATGGGATTGGTGAGGGTGAGGCCGACGGCACTGGAGTACAGCGCGCCGAGGCGGGTCGAGTCAGCCGACTGAGCCGCCTCGTGCGCTGGTGGAGTCCTGATCGCCCGCCAGCCGAGCCAGATGAGCACGGCGCCGCCCACGATCCGCAGAACCGTCTGGTAGTCGATCAGCCAGTGGGACACCGCCGTCACGCCGAACGCGGCCAGCCCGGCGTAGATCGCATCCGCCGTGGCAATCCCGCCGCCGGTGGCCATCCCGGCCCGCCAGCCGTGTGCCAGCACACGCTGAATGCACAGCACCGCCATCGCGCCGACCGGAGCGGCCACGACAAGGCCGATCACGAGCATCCGCGCGAACAAGGCGGCGTTGGCGCCCATCACGCATCGCGCCTCGGCGAGAGCGGTCGATCCAGCGCCGTCGACAGCACCACGGTCGTTCGCGTGCGTGCTATGCCCGGCAGCGTCCTGAGGCGGTCGCTGATGAAGGCCTCCAGGCCGAGGGTGCCCGCCGCGTAGACCTTCAGCAGGTAGTCGTCATCCCCAGCAACGTGGTGGCACTCGACGACCTCCGGGTAGGTCGCCAGGGCGGCGAGGAATGCCGTGCGCGACTTGGTGCCCTCGAGGGTGACGGAGATGAAGGCAGTGAGGTCCAGACCGAGCGCGACGGGATCCACGAGCGCGCAGTAGCCGCGGACCGCCCCGCGCTCCTCCAGACGGCGCACCCGATCAGCCGTGGACGGACCTGACAGGCCCACCTGATCGGCGAGCTCGGAATAGGTTGCTCTGCCGTCTTCGCTCAGTGCGCCAAGAATTTTGAGGTCGATTTCGTCCATGACCTGTGATTCTAAGGTATGAACCCCACTATACCTAGTTTCGGGAGAAGATCGCCAGCAGGCGTAGGAACTCCAGGTACAGCCAGATAAGCGTCATCAGCAGGCCGAAGGCCATCCGCCATGACTCTCGCTCCGGCGCACCCATCTTGATGCCCTGGCTGATCGCCTCGAAGTCGAGCATGAGGAAGAACGCGGCGAGCAGGACGCCCACGACGCAGATGATCAGGCCGATGCCGGACACTCCGTAGAAGCCCCAGCCGCCACCGACGCCGAAGAGCGCCGCGATGAGCGAGGCGAGGCCGAGCACCATGTACGAGACCAGCGCGACGATCATGACGCTCTGGAACCGCTTGGTGACCTTCACGATCCCGGTGACGTAGAGGGCAAGCATGATGCCGAAGGTGGTCATGGTCGCCACTACCGCCTGCAAGATGATGCCCCCGTACTGCGAGGACGTGGCGTAGGCGTTGTACCAGTTGCTGATGGCGCCCACGAAGATGCCTTGCAGCACCGCGTACAGCAGGATGAGCGGCGGCGAGGGCACCTTCTTGAGCGCGTTGACGAACCCGAGGACGAGGCCGCCGATCATCCCGACCCACATGATCCAGGGTGCGGTATCGACGAGCTTGTACCCGGCCACGGCGAAGACCACGCAGACGATGAAGATCAGGCCGGTCTTGACCACGACGTCGTTGATCGTCAGGCGCGCTCCGGTCCCCGGAGCCGCGGCCGAAGTGGCCATGCTCAGGTCGGCTGCCGCCGCGCCGCCGGAGGCCGCCTGTGCGTAGGCGGACACGCCTTCGTCATAGGCGAAGCCGGACTTGTCGTTCTTCTCGTAACGGGTCAGGACGGGGTTCGATGACTGCATGAATCCACGTTAACTGACGTCGCGGAAAACGCCAATTTAGGGGCCGTCCCGAATTCGGGGCGGGCCCAAAGGCGGCTTGAGAGTGCCCCCGATGGGATTTGAACCCATACTGTGCCGGGTTTAAGCCGGGTGTCTCTGCCAGTTGGACTACAGGGGCCGGTCCAACGATAGGGCGCTACCTCACCCGAGAGCGGCTGCGTCGCGCGCTGCCGCGAACACGTCGTCGAGCATGGGCTCGGTGAGGCGTCCGGTGAACGTGTTCTGCTGGCTGGGGTGGTACGAGGCGATGACCGTGACACTGCGCCCGCCTTCGTCGCGGGCCGTGAGCAGGGCACCGTGACCGAAGGCGACCTTGGGAACCGTCCAGCCGCTTCTGCGCAGGCAGGCGGTGCTCGCCGTCCAGGCCAGCCCGCCGAGCGCGACGACCACCCTCAGGCTGCGCCCGATGATCGCCAGTTCCATGTCCAGCCACGCCTCGCACGTGTGCCGCTCTTCCGTCGTGGGCTTGTTGTCAGGTGGCGCACAGTGCACCGCGGCGGTGATCCGCACATCGGTCAGCACCTGGCCGTCCTCCCGGCTCACCGACGTGGGCTGGGTGGCCAGGCCCGCCCGATGCAAGGCCCCGAAGAGCCAGTCGCCGCTGCGGTCGCCGGTGAACATTCGCCCCGTGCGATTGGCCCCATGCGCCCCCGGGGCCAGACCGACGATCCAGATCACGGGCTCGGCTGAACCGAATCCTGGGACGGGACCACCCCAGTACTCCTGGTCGGCGTAGGACGCGCGCTTGACCTGTGCCACCTCTTGGCACCACGACACGAGCCGCGGGCAGCGGCGACAGGCGACGATCAGCGCATCGAGCTCGGCCAGGGTGGCCGGATCAGCCGGAACAGCCACGAAGGAAGGACAGTGTGCGCTCCCAGGCGAGCTGCGCATTGTCGGCCTGGTAGACCTCCGGGCGCGCGTCGTTGAAGAACGCATGCACGCTGCCCGGGTACTCGATCACTTCGACGGCTCCCCCGGCGGCCGAGATCGCCGCCGAGTACTCGGTGATGGCCGGGCCGGCCCACTCCTCGTCGGACTCGGCCTTGTGGATCATCGCGCCCTTGCCCCGATACTGGCTCCAGTCAGGCGCGTACTGCGGCCACGGCATCGCGGGGTAGAAGGCTGTGGTGCAGCAGATGGCATCGGAGACGGTCGGCGCCAGCAGCGCAAGACCACCACCCATGCAGAATCCGACGACGGCGACACTGTCGCCCTCGACGTCGTCGCGAGCCGCGAGGTGGGCGGCCGCTGCCGCAAGGTCGTCAGCAACCCGCGCGATATCGAGACCGAGCATGAGCTTCTGGGCCTCGTCTGGCTCCGTCGTCTCAGCACCGCGGTAGTGGTCGACGGCGAGTGCAACGAAGCCCTCGTCCGCCAGTCGCTGCACGAGGTGTTGCACATGCGCCACCAGACCCCACCATTCCTGGATGACGATGACCCCCGGGCCCGAGCCCGACGCAGGAAGCGCGATGATGCCGGGGACGTCCTCGCCGTTGATCTCGATCGTCGTGTTCCGCATGGCTGCAGTGTCGCATCGAGTCGGGCTGCGCGTCACCGATTCGTCGAGGGTCCGTCAGCTCTTCACCCTTCGACGGATCCCGCGAGCAGTCCGCGCGAGAAGAAGCGCTGCAGGGAGAAGAAGACGATGAGCGGGACGATCATCGCGATGAAGGCGCCGGCGCTGAGGAGGTGCTCCTGCTCGCCGAATCCACCCTTGATGCTCGCGAGATAGGCCGTGATGGGCGCCACGTCCGGGCCTCCGGGGGCCAGCGTGATCGCAACGATGAGGTCATTCCACACCCACAGGAACTGGTAGATGGTGAAGGCGGCGATCGCGGGGAGGGCCAGCGGGGCGACCAGTCGACGGAAGATGAGGTAGTGACTGGCCCCATCGACGCGGGCTGCATCGAAGATCTCGCGAGGCAGCCTCGCGATGAAGTTGTACAGGAGAAAGATCGCGAACGGCAGGGCGAACATCGTGTGGGCGATCCACAGCGGCACGTAGGTGCCGAACAGCAGGGAGTGACCGGTCGCGGCGTTGTCGAGGTTCGGGAACACGGGGATCGGGCCGATGCTCCACCCGTTGAAGAACATCTGGAGAAGTGGCAGCAACGCAACTTGAATCGGCACAATCTGCAGCGCGACGACCACGAAGAGCACTGCGCTCGCGCCTCGGAAAGGTATCCAGGCCAGCGCGTAGGCCGCCATGCAAGCAAGAACGACAGGGAAGACCGAAGCAGGAACGGCCACGGCGACTGAGTTGAAGAAGTACGGGGTGATCCCGCCAGCGAACGTGTCGCCACCGGTAAGGACGACGCGATAGTTGTCCAGCGTGAGATGTGGAGCAACGAAAGCCGTCCACCACCCCGTCGTTAGCGCGTCATTTCTCGTTCGCAGCGACGTGACGAGCAGCCCGAACGTGGGAATCGTCCACAGGACGGTGATGCCCACCACCACGACCGTCGCCCATGGGCTGGTCAGCCTCCGGTGGGCTGAGCGTGGAGAGTGGGGCTCCGATGGGGGCGGAACGGGGAGGAACTCATGGGCCTCGACGCTCATGTCGACGCTTCACGGTCCTCAGTCGACATGAGTCTGGTCCGCTAGGCGCGCGAGGCGATCAGCTCGCGATACCACAGTGAGCTGTCCTTGGGCGTCCGCGCCCCGGTCTGGGGGTCGACGTGGGTCATACCGAACTTCTTCGTCCAGCCGGACGCCCACTCGAGGTTGTCCATCAGGCTCCAGGCGAAGTAGCCACGCACGTCGAAGCCCTTCTCCCGCGACCGCAGGACTGCGCGGATGTGGTCGTCCAGGTACTGGGTGCGCAGGGGGTCATGAACGCCGGTCGCATCGGCCACGTCGTCGCACGCGATCCCGTTCTCGCATACCCAGATCGGCACGCCCGGCAGCGCATCAGTGATCAAGCGGAAGGCGAGCTCGATCCCCTCGGGGATGACCTCCCAGCCCATGTTCGTCAGCGGCGTCCGCGGCGCGAACGTCGCCGGCGGGCTGCCAGGGAACATGCTCACGTCCTGACCGATGGCATCCGTCGCCTCGACCGAGGGGTCGGCGATCCGCATCACCGTGTAGTAGTTCTCGCCGATCCAGTCGATCGGCGTGGACAGGATCGGCGTGTCCTCGTCGCGGACGAAGGACCAGTCGGTGAGCGACGCGCAGTTCTCGCGGACGTCGGTGGGGATGCCGCGGCCGGCGAGCAGGTCTAGGAAGATCCGGTTCTGCACGCCGTCGATGTGGGCCGTGGTGGCGTCCATGGCGGGTGACTCACTGATAACCGGGATGACGTTGAGAACGATGCCCAGGTTCTTCGCACCTGCCGCGCGCAGCCGCTCGACCGCAAGGCCGTGGCCCAGGATCAGGTGGTACGCGGCAGCGAGCGACACGCCGGGCTCCTTGCGACCCGGGGCGAAGTAGCCGGCGCAATAGCCGAGGAAGGCGCTGCACCACGGTTCGTTCAGCGTCGCCCAACGATCGACTCGGTCGGCGAAGTGCTCGCCCATGAACTGCGCGTAGTCCGCGAACCGGTAGGCCGTATCGCGTTCGGGCCAGCCACCAGCCTGCTCGAGGACGCTCGGGGTGTCCCAGTGGAACAGCGTGGCCACCGGCTTGATGCCGCGCTCGAGCAGTCCGTCGACGAGGCGGTCATAGAAATCCACGCCGGTTGAGGAGACCTCGCCCGTCCCGCTCGGCATGACCCGAGGCCAGGACACCGAGAAGCGGTACGCGTCCACGCCGAGCCAGGCCAGTCGGTCGAGGTCCTCCTCGAGCCGGTGCACGTGGTCGCAGGCGGGCTCACCCGTCGCACCGTCGAGGATCTTCCCGGGGATGTCGGCAAAGTCATCCCAGTTGCAGCGCCCACGTCCCGCGATGTCGCCCTCAATCTGCCATGCGGAAGTAGCCACGCCCAGCTCGAAGCCGGACGGGATGTCGAGATCCATGGATCAGTCCCTTGTTTGCGGTCCCTTGACGGGTTGCTATCCCTTGACGGAGCCGGCCAGCAGGCCGCGGACGAAGAACCGCTGCAGCGAGAAGAACACGATGAGCGGCACGATGATGGCGACGAATGCGCCGGCGGTGACAAGGTGCAGCTGTGCCCCATAGGAGCCCTTGATATTGGCCAGATAGGCCGTTATCGGTGCCACGTCTGGTGTTCCTCCGGCGAATGTCAACGCGACCAGCAGGTCATTCCACACCCACAGGAACTGGAAGATGGCGAAGGACGCGATGGCCGGCACGGTCAGCGGCAGGACCAGCTTGCGGAAGATCAGGAAGTGGCTGGCCCCATCAACACGGGCGGCCTCGAAGAGCTCACGTGGCAGCTGGTTGATGAAGTTGTGCAGCAGGAAGATGGCCAAAGGCAGTGCGAACATCGTGTGGGCGACCCACAGCGGCACATAGGTGCCGATGAACAACGACTGACTCGACCCAGGCTTGTTCAGATCGGGGAAGATCGGGATCGGCCCCAGCGACCAGCCCTTGTTGAACATCTGCAGCAGCGGCAGCAGCGACATCTGCAGCGGGATGACCTGAAGCGCAAAGATCGTGAAGAACACGAAGGTCGCACCCCTGAACGGGATCCACGCGATGGCATAGGCCGCCATGCAGGCGATCACGAGCGGGAAGATCGCCGCCGGGATGGCGATCGCGAACGAGTTGAAGAAGTACGGCTCGATGCCGTTGGGGATCACCGATCCGCCGGTGAGGACCTCGCTGTAGTTGTGCAGGGTCAACGTCGGGTCGGTGAAGATCGTCCACCATCCCGAGCCAGTTGCCTGCTCGGCCGGCCGCAGCGACGTGACCAGCAGGCCAAAGGTGGGGATGGTCCACATGATCGTGATGAGGATGACCAGGCCGGTTGCCCACGGACTGCTCAGCTTGCGCCGCGCCGCCTCGGGGATCGACTCTTCTCGGCCGGTGATCTCCGGCTGGGGCATCGGGATGATCTCGTGCGCTTCGACGCTCATCGGATCGTCCGTTCCTTTCGCAGTTGCGAAACGTTGTAGGCGATCAGCGGGATCACCGCGACGAATAGAACGACAGCGAGTGCGCTGCCACGGCCGACGTCGAACTGGACGAAGGCCTGGGCGTACATCTCGTTCGCGACGACCTGGGTTCCGAAGTTGCCGTTGGTCATGACGCGAACGATGTCGAAGACCTTCAGCACTGCGATGACGATCGTTGTGAGAACGACGATCAAGGTGCCGCGAACCATGGGGATGGTCACGCGACTGAAGAGCTTCCAGCCGGTCGCACCATCGAGTTCAGCAGCCTCGACGACATCACCGGGAATCGCCTTGATGGCGGCGGACAGGACGACCATGGCGAAGCCGACCTGGATCCAGATCATGATGACCATCAGGAAGAAGTTGTTGAAGGGCTGCCACAGCAGCCAGTTCGGTGGATCCTGCCAGCCGATCCACTGTGCGATCTGGCTCAGCAGGCCGACCTGCTGCCCCGCGGGATCGCGGTACTCGTAGACCAGGCCCCAGATGATGCCGGCGCCGACGAAGGAGATTGCCATCGGCATGAAGATCAATGACTTGGAGATGGACTCGCGGCGCATTCGATCGAGCAGCAGCGCGAGCATGAGGCCGATGCCCGTGGACACCAGTGGCGCGATGATTATCCACAGGACGGTGTTGCGCAGGAAGACCTGGTTGTCGGGCGTCGTGAAGATCCAGCCGTAGTTTGCGAGGCCGACGAACTTCTTGCCGCTCGCGTCCTTGAAGCTGCCGACGGTCGTGATGAACGCGGGCGCGATCAGGCCGTAGGCCAGCAGCAGCACCGCGGGGCCGAGGAACACGATCATCGCCGCCGGGCCCTGCAACCTGCCCTTCGCGCGCGACCCGATGAAGAAGATGATCAGTAGCAGCGCGAGGAAGATCGCGACCGCGGCCAGTCCCGTCGCCACCTTCGCGAGTCCAGCGGATAGTTCGACCACCACTCCTCCTTGCCTGGGGTCAGTACTAGCGCTTCCTTCATGACGAGGCCGGGGCTCGCAAGATGTGTCTACACCCTGCGAGCCCCGGCACTCAGCAATTCGAACTAACTACCCGGGATCCTGATCAGGAGGCCGGCCAGGCAGCGTCGATCGACTTCAGGACATCCTGCGTCGGCTTGTCCTCGGCGAACCACGCGGTCATCTGCGTCCAGAACGCACCGGCGCCAACGGCGGCCGGCATGAGGTCGGACGCGTCGAAGCGGAACACGCCAGACGGGTCGGTGAGGTACTTCGCCGACAGCTGGTCGATCGGGCTCGCGTAGGTGTCCAACGGCACGCCGCTGTTGGCCGACACCCAGCCGCCGAGGGCAGCCTTCGCCGTGGCGAACTCAGCCGACGACAGGAACGCCTGCACCGACTGAACCTCGGGACGATCCGCGAACGCGGTCACGAACTCGCCACCGCCGACGACCGGGTTGGCCGCTACGGCCGCATCGATCTGGGGCAGGTAGAAGGCGAAGACGTCGCCATCCTCAGCAACCTTGGCGCCCTTCTTGAACGAGTCCCACTGGGCCGCGTAGAAGGAGGCCTGCTGCAGCATGCCGCACTTGCCGTCGAGGATCGGCTTGCCCGCATCCTGGAAGGCGGTGGTGGCGATGGTCTGGACGTTGCCGAAGCCCGCGTTGACGTAGTCGGGGTTCTTCATCCAGCCCTTGAGGGTGTCCATGGCCTTGGTGATCTCAGGCGAGTCGAACTTGATGGTGTGCGCGACCCACTGGTCGTACACGTCGCCACCCGACTGGCGCAGGACGATCTGCTCCACCCAGTCGGTCGACGGCCAGCCGGTGGCTCCACCGGACTCGATGCCACCACACCACGGCTTGATGCCGTCCTTGACCATCTGGTCGCTGAGCTTGAAGAGGTCATCCCACGTGGTGGGGACGGTGTAGCCCTTGTCCTTGAAGACCGTCGGCGAGTACCACACGAAGGACTTCATGTTCGAGCCCAGCGGGGCGCCGTAGAAGGTGCCGTCCACCGTGCCGTAGGTCTTCCATGCCGGGTTCCAGTACTTGTCGACGTTGGCGGCGACAGTCGCGGGAGCGGCGACGGGGCCACCACCCTGAACGAGCTTGGCAAGCAGACCGGGCTGCGGGATGAAGGCGAGGTCGGGAGCGTTGCCACCAGCGATGCGGGTGGGCAGCTGCGCCTCGAACTGATCGCTGCCTTCGTAGACGATGTCGATGCCGGTGCAGTCCTCGAACTGCTTCCAGGCCTCTTCGAACTTCTGCTGCTCGGGCGGCAGGATCGAGGTGAAGATGCTCACCTTGGTGCCCTCTTGCCCGGTGTAGGCGGCGTACGCCTCACAACCGGCGGCTGCTCCGCCGCTGGCCGCTGCACTGCCGCTGGCCGCCGCACTGGCGGCGCTGCTTGCTGCCACGCTGCTGGCCGGAGCCGCTGCGCTGCTGGTGCTCTCAGTCGAGGAGCTGGAACCGCCACAGGCGGCGAGCAGCATGCTTGCTGCCACGCCACCGATGAGGATTGCTGCCCCACGGCGCCGCATGGATGCGGTCATGGAATCTCCTTGCCCTCACGGAAGCGACGAGGGAGGTCCCCGTCGCAAGGTCGTGTCTCGAGAAAGTCGTGCGAGACGTAAACGCTGTCATCTTGTCCCGTGATCGGGTGCGATCGCAACCCCTAGCGGGCATTTGACGTACTGCGAATCATCACAATTTGATATACCTCTGAACGGCGATTTGATGTAACAGCGTTGCATCGCGCGTTCTGGCAATTGCGTGCCAACGCTTACGTCGTGAGGTAACGTGGGCCTTCCACCTCCACTCGGATCGTCCGGCACGTTCCTGCCGGTGAAGGGTTGAATAGCCATGACCAAGCAGGTCAAGTACGACGATGTGTCTCTCGTCTATCCCGGCGGCACCAAGCCCGCCGTCTCCCATCTGAACCTCGAGATCGCCGAGGGCGAGTTCCTCGTCCTGGTCGGCCCCTCGGGCTGCGGCAAGTCCACATCGCTGCGGATGCTCGCGGGCCTGGAGCCCATCTCGGCAGGCACCATCTACATCGGCGACCGCGACGTCACCCACGTGCCGGCCAAGGATCGCGACATCGCGATGGTGTTCCAGAACTACGCCCTCTATCCGCACATGTCCGTTGCGGAGAACATGGCGTTCGCGCTCAAGATCCAGAAGGTCCCCAAGGACGAGATCACCCGCCGGGTGACCGATGCCGCGGCGCTGCTGGACCTCACCGAGTACCTGGAGCGCAAGCCGAAGGCGCTGTCCGGTGGCCAGCGGCAGCGCGTGGCCATGGGCCGCGCCATCGTGCGTGAGCCCGAGGTGTTCCTCATGGACGAGCCGCTGTCCAACCTGGACGCGAAGCTGCGGGTGCAGACCCGCACCCAGATCGCCGCGCTGCAGCGCCGCCTGGGCACGACCACGCTGTATGTCACGCATGACCAGGTCGAGGCCATGACGATGGGCGACCGTGTCGCGGTCCTCAAGGACGGCCTCCTGCAGCAGTGCGCCTCGCCCCGTGAGCTCTACGACGACCCGGCCAACGCGTTCGTCGGCACGTTCATCGGCTCCCCGAGCATGAACGTCATCCCCTCCCTGATCAAGGAGGGCGGCATCGACATGAACGGCTACCTCGTGCCCGTCGAGCGCGACGTCATGGCCAAGGCCACGTCCGGCAAGGTCATCGTCGGCGTCCGCCCTGAGGATCTGGCACTCGCCACCGACGGCGCCGACATGACCGTCACCCTGGTCGAGGAGCTCGGCGCCGACACCTACGTCTACGGCACTTACGCCGGACCCGACGGCCCGGTCGACCTCGTCGCCCGCGGACAGGGCATGGCCGCCCCCAAGATCGGCAGCGTGGTCAAGGTCCAGCCGCAGCGCATCTACGTCTTCGACACCGAGGGCGACCAACTGCGCCTGTCGTAGTACCCGCCTGGCAGGAGCCTGGCACCGGACTCAGGTCTGGAGCCAGGCTCCTGTGCTTGCCGGGAGCATCACCCTCGTCCCATCGGCGCGCACGCCCGCATCACTCGCGACCAGCAAGCGACCGGCGATGGGGCTCTCGACGGGATCCGTCGAGAAGTTGATGACGCAGCAGAGCCCGGCGCCACGTCGCAGCACCAGAACATCCTCCGACGACTCCGCGAGGCTGCATGTCGACTGGTCGATCAGCCCCGGATGGGCGTGCCGAAGGCGGAGCATCGTCGCGTACTGATGCAGCGCGCTCGCGGGATCGCTCTCCTCGCTCTGGACAGTGACCTCCGCCCAGTCATCGGGCTGGGGCAGCCACGTTGTGGAGGGCAGGTCACTGAATCCGTACGGCGGCCGGTCACCCGACCACGGCATCGGCACCCGCGCGCCGTCACGCCCGAGCTGCACGCCGTTCGTGCGGAAGAACACCGGATCCTGACGGTCTGCATCAGCGAGCGGTGCGTCCGCCAGCCCGAGTTCCTCGCCCTGGTAGACGTACACCGCGCCGGGCAGGCAGTGGGCGAGCAGCGCCATCGCTCGGGCCCGACGAACTCCCAGCGGCCCTCCACCAAGTCTGGTGACCACGCGCGGGGTGTCGTGGTTGGACAGCGCCCACGTAGGTGGCGCACCGACGATCGCCAGGCCCTGCATGGTGTTCTCCACCACGGTGCGCACGCGGGCGATATCCCAGGGGGCAGCCATGAAGTCGAAGTTGAAGATCTGGTGCAGCGTGTCGGGAGCGACGTACCGCGCTGCCCGCTCGGGTGGCACCCAGGCCTCGGCGACGGCCATCTTGTCGCCGTCGTAGGTGTCCATCAGCGCTCGCCACTCGCGGTAGACGTCCTGCACCTCGTCTCGATCGAGGACCGGCGAGTTTGCCACCTTCCGCCGCCGGGCCATCGCATTCTCCGAGCCGTCGTCCAGATCCATCCGCATCGCCAGCGTGAGCCCCTCAGGATCCTCGAGATCCGGATACGTGAGGTCCTTCATCAGGCCCAGGGCCACGTCGACGCGGAAGCCATCCGCCCCAAGGTCCATCCAGAACCTCAGCGTCTCCAAGCCGTCGGCGCGGACATCGGCGTTGGACCAGTTGAGATCCGGCTGCGTCGAGTCGAAGGTATGCAAGTACCACTGCCCGGGCCGGCCATCGGCCTCGATGACGCGGCTCCATGCGCCGCCACCGAACCAGCTGGTCCAGTTATTCGGCGGCAGCGCACCGCCTGGGCCACGGCCGTCGACGAAGTGATATCTCGCGCGCTCCCCACTGCCTGGTGCGGCCGCGAGCGCCTGCTGGAACCACGCGCGATCACTCGACGAGTGATTCGGCACCACGTCGATGATCACGCGGAGGCCGCGAGCGTGCGCCTGCTCGATGAGCTCGCGAGCATCGTCAAGGGTGCCGTACATCGGGTCGACGTCCCGGGGATCGGCGACGTCATAGCCCGAGTCACGCTGCGGTGACGGGTAGAACGGCGACAGCCAGACGGCATCGACGCCCAGCGAAGCCACGTAGGCGAGTTCGGAGATCACTCCGCGCAGGTCGCCGGTGCCGTCACCGTCGAGATCGCGGAAGGAGCGCGGGTAGATCTGGTAGATCGCGGCCCGATGCCACCAGGGCGTATCCCCCGGCATGTCAGGCGCGGAAGGGAGCCGTCGAGCCGCGGACGATCAGCTGAGTCGGCAGCCGGACGGAATCGGCGACGACGTCGGGACCGGCGGTGCGCAGTTGCAGCACCAGCGCCTCGGCAGCGATCCGGCCGAGCTCCTGAACCGGCTGGACCACAGTCGTCAGGTCCAAGAACTCCGACATGTCGTGCCCGTCGATACCGATCAGGGAGATGTCGCGCCCTGGCTGGAGACCGTGGTTGCGCATCGCCTTCATCGCGCCGAAGGCCATCTCGTCCGACATTGCGAAGACCGCGGACGGTGGGTTCTTGTGCGTGAGCAGGGCCGTCATGGCCTGCTCACCTCCGGCGATGGTGAAGTACCCGTAGGCCTCGAGAAGCGGATCGATCGGCAGGTCCGCTCCGTGCATCGCGTGCTGGAAGCCGAGGAAACGATCGTTCTCTGCCGTGTAGGGGGAGACGATCGGTGCGCCGTTGATGACGCCGATCCGCGTGTGCCCGAGGTTGATGAGGTGCTGGGTGGCGATCTGCCCGGCCAGCACGTCGTCGATCGTGACGCTCGGCACTTCCGGCATCGTCAGGCCGATGAGGCTGGTCGGCATGCTCAGGCCCAGGACCTCGTGCAGCTGCGGATCCTGCGGAGGCAGTGCGATCACCAGGACGCCGTCGACGCGACGGCGCAGGCGCGGCGCCGGAGGGAGACGGTGCTGGCCGTCCGGGGTGCTCACGCTCATGAGCAGCAGGTCCATGCCGGCGCTCTGGAGCACCGACTCGACGCCGGACAGCACGGTCGAGAAGTACCAGCGCGCGATGTGCGGGGTGATCACGGCGATGCTGCCGGTGCGGCCGCTCGCGAGCCGGGACGCGCTCGGGGAGATCACGTAGTCGAGGTCAGTGGCGATCTTCTGGATGCGCTCTCGGGTGGTCGAGTCGACGTTGGGCAGGCCGCGAAGGGCCCGCGACACGGTCGCGGTCGAGACGCCGGCGGCATCGGCGACGTCCTTGATGGTGATGGCCACGACAAATCCTCCTGTCCCGCGAGTGTAGGGAGGATCGGACGGCTGACACAAGCGGTTACATGAAAGGTTGCACCGTCAATTGCCCCAGTTAGGCGCGCAGGCTGTAAACGATGCCATCCAAAATGTCCGTTTCGGACACGACGACCTCAACGAATCCGCCGGCCCGCACGATCGCGTCGAGGATCATCGCTCCCCCACCGATGACGTCGACCCGGCCCGGGTGCATGAAGGGCAGCGCCGCCCGCTCCGCGCGGGTCATCGCCAGCAACGCTGAGGTCACTTCGGCTACGTCAGCCGCACCGATCCGGCTGCCGTGCAGGACGTTCGCGTCGTACTCCGGCAGGCCCATCGCCATCGCCGACACCGTCGTGACCGTGCCGGCAAGGCCGACCAGAGACCTTGCCTCGGCCGGTTGCACCTGACCGAAGGCCGCATGGACGGCGTCCTCGATATCGGTCAAAGCCGCGGCGATCTCGGCGGCGGCGGGTGGATCACTGTGCAGGTGCCGTTCGGTCATGCGCACGCACCCGATGTCGACGCTCGCTGCCCGCTCAGGGGAACCCGATCCGATCACGAACTCCGTGGATCCGCCGCCGATGTCAACGACCAGGGCAGGCAATGCCGCAGTGTGTGGCGGCAGACCGAGGATCGCCCCCGCGAAGGAGAGCTCGGCCTCCTCGGTACCGGTGATCACCTCCGGCTCCACCACCAGTCGGGCGCGGACACCATCGACGAACGCCTGCCGGTTGGAGACGTCCCGGCTCGCGGAGGTCGCCACGAATCGCCGTCGCTCGACCCCCAGCCCGCTGATCACCTCGCGGTACTCGTCTAGTGCCGCGAAGGTTCGATCGAGAGCCTCGGCGGAGAACTGCCCCGTCCGATCGACTCCCTCCCCCAGCCGGACGATCCTCATCAGCCGGATGCGCTCACGCATCGTGCCGTCCGGATCGACGTCGGCGACGAGCAGCCGAACAGCGTTGGTGCCGCAGTCGACGGCCGCGACCGTCGTCACTCCTGGCCCTCCGCGCAGGGTCCGGCTGCCCACCATTCACCGAGCGCCGCAACCACTTCGTCGCCGAGTGGATTGACGCCAGGGCCACAGGCGAGGGAGTGCGCCGCCAGCACGTGCAGGCATTTGACTCGAGATGGCATCCCGCCGGCGCTCACGCCACCGACCTCCGTCACGGACTGCAGCGTCTCGCGCTCGGCGACGTAGGACTCGTGCGCGCGTCGATAGTGCGCTGCCAAGTCCGCATCCTCGGCAAGGCGGGCCTCCATGTCGCGCATCAGCCCGCTGCTCTCGAGAGCTCCGATCGCGGATGCCGCGCGTCGGCAGGTGAGGTAGTACAGCGTCGGGAACGGTGTCCCGTCGGGCAGCCTGGGGCTGGTCTGCACGACGGCCGGGCTACCGCATGGGCAGCGGCTCGCGACTGCGATCGCCGCACGCGGCGCTCGGCCGAGCTGCCGGGTGATCGTCTCGACGTCTTCCGGCGTCAGGGGTTCACGGACTGGGAGTGGCGGCATGGTCATCGGCCTCCTGCAGCGCACCCCACAACGACGAGTACCACGCGCCTTGGCCGGCACCGGTGTCTGCGGCGGCTCCGGCCGCCGCCGCCGCCGAGCCGAGCGTCACGTAGCCGACCTCGCCCGGCAGTACGAAGTGAAGGCGACGCCGCGCCTCTGCCGCCACGAAGGACGGGTCGCTCCAGCGCTGCTGCTGCACCTGGAGGTCAGCCACTCGCTGCTGCGCGGACTCGACGTTGGCCTTGAGGCTGGCAATCTGCGAACGCTGCGAGAACCACGCGCGGGCCGGCATCGACAACGCGATCACCAACGTGGCAAGCACGAGCGCGAGGATGACCGCACGCGACGTCAACGAGGCGCGGCTCGACGGGGCCGGTGGGCGCACCTCGGCGCGCGGGCGCGCGTCAGTGGTCGGGGCGCTCACGTGTCGATGGTGTCACGAAAGGCGTGACCGATCGACGACCGAAACGCGAACCGGGTCAGGAAGTCGCCGCGAAGCGCGGGAACGCTGACGCGCCTGCGTAGCGACCCGCGTCGGCGAGCTCCTCCTCGATGCGCAGCAGCTGGTTGTACTTGGCCACGCGCTCCGAGCGCGCTGGGGCACCCGTCTTGATCTGGCCGCAGTCGGTCGCGACTGCAAGGTCGGCGATCGTGGTGTCCTCGGTCTCGCCCGAGCGGTGCGACATCATGCAGCGGAAGCCGTTGCGCTGGGCGAGGGTGACGGCGTCCAGGGTCTCGGTGAGCGAGCCGATCTGGTTCACCTTGACGAGCAGGGCGTTCGCGGCGTCCTCGTCGATGCCGCGCTGCAGGCGCACCGGATTCGTCACGAACAGGTCGTCGCCGACGATCTGGATGCGATCGCCCAAGGCCCGGGTCAGGTGGATCCAGCCGGCCCAGTCATCCTCGGACAGCGGATCCTCGATGGAGACAATCGGGAAGTCGGCCACCAGGCTCTCGTAGTAGGCGGTCAGCCACTCGGCAGAACGGCCAGCCTCCTCGAAGGTGTACGAGCCATCGGAGTAGAACTCCGTGGCGGCAACGTCGAGCGCGACAGCGATGTCGGTGCCGTAGACAAGTCCGGCTCCTTCGACGGCGGTGCCGATGAGCTCGAGTGCGGCGCGGTTGTTGGGGAGCGACGGCGCGAAGCCGCCCTCGTCGCCGAGCCCGGTGGCGTAGCCCGCCTTCTTCAGCACGCTCTTGAGCGAGTGGTAGACCTCGGCACCCTGGCGCAGGGCCTCCGCGAAGGTCGTGGCGCCGATCGGCGCGATCATGAACTCCTGGATGTCGACGTTGGAGTCCGCGTGGGCGCCACCGTTGAGGATGTTCATCATCGGGACGGGCAGCACGTGCGCGTTGGGTCCGCCGACGTAGCGGAACAGCGGCAGCTCGGCCGACAGCGCAGCCGCGCGGGCCACCGCGAGCGAGACGCCGAGGATGGCGTTGGCGCCGAGTCGTGACTTGTTGGGCGTGCCGTCGAGGTCGATCATCGCCTGATCGACGAGGCGCTGCTCGGTCGCGTCGAGGCCGTAGAGCTCGGGGGCGATGTCGTCCTCGACTGCCTTCACGGCGAGGAGCACGCCCTTGCCGCCGTACCGAGCGCCGCCGTCACGACGCTCGGAGGCCTCGAAGGCGCCGGTCGAGGCGCCCGAGGGAACCGCAGCGCGCGCCACGGTGTCGTCGTCGAGCAGGACCTCCACTTCGACCGTGGGATTGCCACGGGAGTCGAGGATTTCGCGGGCGATGATGGAGTCGATGAGAGCCATGGGCTCAGTCTATGGGGCCGCCCAGGGGGCCATGCAATCGCTTGCGTCACACCGGATCGATGGCCTGGCTCCAGGACTCCTTGGGCACGGAGTTGCTCGCCGGGCGCAACGGGCCCCGGATGCCCACCGTGAAGATGATCGGCGAGAAGATGACGATCGCGCAGGCGAGGAACAGCGTGGACTGCGGCCCCCACCACACAGCCATGTTTCCCCCGAGCGCATTGCCCAGGGCACCCGCCGACCCTTCGATCATCCACAGCGAGCCAAGGGCGGCAACGGCGGTGCCACGCGGGCGCACCACGTCGATCGTCTCGAAGTAGAACACCTGTGCGGGGCCGGCCATCGCCCATGCGACGAGGATGACGAGCATCATCCACGGCCCGATCGGCACGAAGGGAAGCGGAAGCAGCGCGATCGCGAACAGGCCCATGGACGCCCGCAGGCCGTTGGCCGGTGCGATCTCGTGCGCCTTGGCACCCGCCCACACCACGCCGATGATCGAGCCCACCCCCATGGCCGACATGAGCGGACCCGCCAGCGAAGCCTCGCCGGACAGGGTGGCCATCGCCGGGATCCCAATGGTGACCAGGCCCATGGAGAAGCCCATCGCTGCCCCCTCGAGGGCCAGCAGGCGCATGGCAGGCGAACGCAGCAGGCCCTTCTCCTCGGGCACTCGATCCTCGCCGATCCAGCGGCGAGAGTGCCGATTGAACGCGAGAAGCAGGCCGCCGGTGAGCATCGACGCCCCGCAGAAGGCGATCGCGAAAGTCGGCGAGACGTGCAGGGCGACGAGTGTTGCGATCACCGGCCCGAGCAGCTGCAGGACATTCATGTACGCGGTGTCGACGCTGTAGGCCATGCGGACGCGCTCCGGACCGACGATGTCGGTCCACAGCGGGCGGATGCTGATGTTGATCGGCGGGGCGGTCAGGCCCACCAATCCGGACAGCAGGACCGCCGAGAGCGGGTCACGGGCGAAGAACGCCAGCAGGAAGCACGACGCCGCATAGAGCGGCACCATGACGAACAGAGGCCGCGTCTGGCCGAAGCGGTCGACCAGGTGACCACGCGGGCCAGCGGTCAGGGAGCCGAGAAGGCTCGACAGGCCAACGGCCAGACCGGCCGTGCCCACACTCTTGGTGACGTCCTGCACCTGGAAGAACATCGCCAGGCTGACCATCGAATACGCGAGGCGGCCGAAAGTCGAGGCGAAGAGCAGCGGCAGCACGCCGGGGATCCGTAGGAACTCCCGGTAGCTACCCATTTCCCACACCCTAGGTCCAGGCCGATGGCCGCCTTAGAAGGCGTCGACCGTGATGCAGCCGCGGTCACACTGCCGCGGTCACACCGCCGCTGTCGCCCGCACGCACAGCACGTCGGGCAGGTGCGCCGCCACCTGAGCGAAAGTGGCACCGTCATCGTCGCTGACGTACACGCAGCCATCGCGCGTCCCGAACGCGAAGGACGCGGTCTGGGACCCCGTCTCGACGCAGGCGTCCGCGGCATCGCGAAGTACGACGGTCCAGCATTCGTCAGGAAGGCCGGAGACATTCGGCTGCCACGTGGCGCCGGCGTCGTTGGTTCGCCACACGCGAAGCACCCCGCCGGGCGGCAGTCGCCGCATGTCGGCCTCGATGGGGATGACCCACACCGAGCCCGGTCGGCTCGGATGGGCCACCATCACGAAGCCGAAGTCGGACGGCAGCCCGTCGGCGATCGACTGCCAGGTGATCCCGTCGTCGTCGGATCGGTAGACGCCGTGGTGGTTCTGCGCGTACAGGCGATGCGGGTCGCCGGAGTCTGCGGCGACCTTGTGGACGCACTGCCCGAACTCGGGGTACGGGTCCGGGAAGAATCGCGCGCTGATGCCGGTGTTCGTCGGACGCCAGGACGCCGCGTCATCATCGGATCGGTAGACGCCGCCGGTGCTCATTGCCAC
Organism: Actinomycetes bacterium; assembly: GCA_037130755.1. Classification (GTDB taxonomy): domain Bacteria; phylum Actinomycetota; class Actinomycetes; order S36-B12; family S36-B12; genus UBA10649. Next base: position 14,337 of record JBAXSI010000005.1, on the reverse strand, counting down.
GACGGTCGACGCGCCCTCGCGAGGCACGATGGTGTGGACGGCGGCGCCGCCGAAACCCGGCGCCCACTGGGGTCGATGCGGGTGATCCCACAGCGGTCGCACCAACGAGAACTGACGTCCGCCGTCCTCGCTGCGCCACAGCGACGTCGGCTCGCAGCCCGCCCAGATCACGCCCGGCTGTCGTGGGTCGGCCTGCAGTTGCCAGACCCTCTCTACGGTTGCCCCATCGTCGGCCCCGAAGCGCATCGAGCCGCCCTCGACCTCCTGCCACGTGGCGCCGAGGTCAACGGACGAGGCGACGCTGGGACCCCAATGCGGACTCATGGCACCGGCAAGCAGCGTGGGCGAGCCATCGTCGCCGTCCACCCAGGCGAGCGAGGGCACCTCGCTCATCGGGAAGGCTGGACCTTCCACCGTCCATTCCCCGTCGGTCTTGCTTGCCAGCCACAGTCCCTTGCGCGTGCCGATCGCGACGATCATCCCTGCTCCCGTACGTTGGCCCCAGCCGCATGCAGTCTCCCCCGCACATCAGCGCGGAGGCAAGCACTTCAGCGATTCGGCCGACTGCAGGTCACATGAACATGACGGCCATCGAGACCCCGAGTGCCACCATCGTCAGGACCGCCACGGACACGAGAAGAGCACGGGAGCGGAAGAAGGACATGGGCGGAATCTAGCGGCGCGGCCGACTCAGATACCCAGCAGAGTCCGCAGGTGCCGCGGCCCGGGTGAGCCCTTCGACAGCATCAGGTCGTGGATCTGACGATCGCGCCAGTCCGGGTGCAGCACGCGCAGGTCGGCTGCAATGCTCGAGACTGATCGATAGCCCGCGTAGTACGTGGGTAGCTGTCCGGCCGTGAGAAGGGCGCGTCGCCACTTGCCGATCGCCTCGCCTTCCTCCTGGAAGCCGCGGCCCGTCATGAGCGCGAGTGCTTCCGCTTCGGGCATGTCCTGGGCGTGCACGCTGATGTCGAGGATCGCGTTGATCACGCCGCGTGCCTGCATCTTCAACTCCTGCATGCGCAGCTCGAGCCACGACGAACGGCCGGCAGCCGGCGAGTAGCCCGCGAGGACCATCAGTTCCTCGGCGTAGACGGCCCACCCCTCCACGAACACCCCGCTGCCGCCGAACCTACGAACCGGGGTTGAAGTCGAGACCCGCTGGGCATGCGCGAGCTGGAGCACATGGCCGGGCATCGCCTCGTGGACGGTCAAGGTCTGCAGCTGAACGGCGTTGTACTCGCGGTAGAAGGACTGCACCCGCTCGGCGCTCCAGTCGGCAGGCGTTGGCGCCACCGCGACGAAGGTCGGCACCGCGGCGGACTCCAACGGACCCGGTGCATCGCAGTACGCGACGGCGACGCCCCGATGTATTTCGGGCATCTCGATCACCCGCACATCGAGGTCGGGGACCTCAACGAGATCGAGCTCGCGGACGAAGGCCGTGCTGCTCCGGAGCGCATCCTCGACGAGGGGCAGAACGGTCTCATCGGTGACGGGCGAGCCCTCGGAGATGCTCGAGAGCACGCGCCGCACATCGGCGGCATCCGCGTTGGCAATTCCGAGGTACTCGGCCGCAACGGCTGCCATCTCCTCGTTGATCATGTCGAGCTGCGCGTGCGCATCCGAAAGGAGGGCGTCGGCGGACAGGTCGTCGTCAAGGCTGTGCCACAGGGCCGCCGCGTACAGCCGCTGACCCAGGCGCGGGCTGCGCTGCTCGGACGTCAGTCGTCCGTCCAGCCATTCCGCGAAGGCTACGACCTCACGTCGCGCGACTTCCAGCATGTCGGAATCCCCGACGAGGCCGCGCAGTTCGCCGTCGATCAGGGCCGCAGTGCCGTGCAGTTGCGCAGTGGCCGTCTCGACATGGATGCCGGGCATGTCGCCCAGCTGGGCCCGCGCATCGGCGAGGAAGTCGGGGATGGCTGCCAGCCGCTGCTCGATACTGGCGCAGCGCTCGTCGCGCGGGGCGAACTCGCGCGTGGCGATGAGGTGCAGGGCCGTGCCCGGGTTCCAGACCATGGGATTCCACGTGTGGGCCCGCAGCTCTGCGAGCTCGAAGTGCGTTCGCATCAGGCGCGCACGGAGGATCTCCAGGTCGACGAGATCCTCGAGTTCGAGCTCGACGTCGTCGATCGCATCCAGCGCCATGACGTGTCCGTCGATTGCCTGGACCGCGGAAGCCACGCCGCCGGCGCTCAGGTCCGGCAGCTCACCGTCGAATCGGTGGTCACCGAGCCACGTCGCCTCGACAGGGTCGAGGGCCAGCAGGTCATCGACGACGGTCGATGCGAGCAAGCGGAATTCTTCAGTCGCGCTCACTGCACGCCTTCGACTCCGCGGATCACGGCCACCCGACGTCGGGCAGCGGCCCGAACGGCGGTCTCCGCATCGATGCCCTGCTCCCGGCCGGCCGCAACCAGAGCAAGGATGAGCTCGCCAAGGTGCTCCTCCGACATCACGCCGATCTGCGCGGACTCGTCGGCGCCTGGCAGCGGTGGCAAGCGGTCCGCAAGCCCCGCGCTGCGGGAGATCACCTTGCCCGCGTACACCAGCGAGGGCAGTGCGGTCGGAATGCCATCGGTGACCGATTCACGGCCCTTCTCTTTGGCCTTAAGCGCATGCCAGTTGGCCTCGACCTGCTCGGGCGTGTCCGCGGTGACGTTCCCGAACACGTGCGGATGGCGTGCGATCAGCTTGGTGATGATCCCGTCGGCAACGTCATCGATGTCGAAGCCGTCATCACCGGCCTCCATCGCAATCCGCGCGTGGAAGACCACTTGGAGCAGGAGGTCGCCCAACTCCTCGCGGAGCGCGGACCCGTCCTTCTCCTCGATGGCCTCGACGGTCTCGTAGGCCTCCTCGATGAGGTACTCCACGAGGGACTCGTGGGTCTGCCGTGCGTCCCACGGGCAGCCGCCAGGAGCACGGAGCCGATCCATGACGTCGACCAGGTCGAGCAGGCGCTCGCCCGTCCGCGGGATCGGACCCGGGTCGGTCACTGAGCCAGCGCAGGCGGGGCGGTCAAGTCGCTGCCCCCCGGAGCGATCTTCAGCGCCACCGCGTCCCAGGTGCCGAAGCGCGGGCTCGTGGTGACGTTCAGGTCGTTGCTGAGCTTGGTGACGGCGTTGACGACGGCAGCACCCTGCTGCTCGGCCGAGCCGTGGGGATCGAGCTTGACCCCGAGTGCCTGGGCCTGCAGATCCAGTCGGATGACGTCCTCGATCTGGCTCGGGGCCACGCCCTGCTCAGCGAAGACCTTGAGCACCTGGTCGCGGCCACCGGCCTGCGAGTCGAACTGCGTGAGGCGCTGGTCGATGTCGCCCTGCGTGATGACGACGCCGTTCTGCTTGGCGAGGGTGTTGACCAACTCGATCGTGATCATGCGGGAGAGCGCCTGCGAGGTGAGCTCAGCGTTCGCGGTGTCGACCGGCTGGCGCTGCGCCTCGAGGATCGCGTGCACCTGGTCGGTGAGCTGCGTCTCGGTGATTCGGGTGTCGCCGAGCGTTGCGGCGGCACCTGCCTGCGGGGCCGACGTCGAGCAGCCGGCGAGCAGAACTCCCACGGCGAGCACGGCGGCCGCAACGGCACTTCGACGGTGGCTGACCTTGGTCATCACGATCTCTCCAACGGTGGTGCTGGGAGCAGGACGGCCTTCACGAGGTCGGTCGCCCACGCCAGCAGTTCGGTGTCGCGCAGGGGGGTCCCGCCCATGAGGGCGGTCGCCGGTCGCGGCACCACGATCGTACGGACCGTGGGCTTGACCAGCGTGCGCGGGTACAGCCGAGTCAGGCGCATCTGGCCCGACTCCGGGAGTTGGACGGGATGGAACCGCACCCCGGTTCCCTGGAGGACGACTTCGTTGAGCCCGGCCGCCCGCGCGAGCACCCGGAACCGGGCCACCGCGAGCAGTGACTCGACCGGCGGCGGAAGGGCTCCGTACCGGTCGAGAAGCTCGGTGGCCACCTCGTCGACCGCGGCATCCGTTGAGGCATCGGCGAGCCGCTTGTACGCCTCCAGACGCAGCCGCTCGTGCGGCACGTAGTCAGCGGGGATATGCGCATCGATGGGCAGCTCGACCTTCATCTCGAGCGTCTCGCGGACCGGCTCGTCCTTGTACTCGGCCAGCGCCTCCCCCACCAGGCGCACGTACAGGTCGAACCCGACGTCGGCGATGTGCCCGCTCTGCTCGCCGCCGAGAAGGTTGCCGGCGCCGCGGATTTCGAGGTCCTTCAGCGCGATGTGCATGCCCGAGCCGAGGTCGGTGTGCTGCGCGATGGTCGCCAGCCGCTCATGGGCCGTCTCGGTCAGGGGCTTGTCCGGTGCATACAGGAAGTACGCGTAGGCGCGCTCGCGGCCGCGTCCCACGCGCCCGCGCAGCTGGTGCAGCTGCGAGAGCCCAAAGGTGTCGGAGCGATCGACGATCAGCGTGTTGGCGTTGGGGATGTCGATCCCCGACTCGACGATGGTGGTGCAGACCAGGACGTCGATCTGCTTGTCCCAGAAGTCGAGGATGACCTGCTCGAGCGTGTGCTCGTTCATCTGGCCGTGCGCGACCGCGATGCGTGCGTCCGGGACAAGCTCGCCGATGCGTCGCGCGACGCGGTCGATCGACTCGACCCGGTTGTGGACGAAGAAGATCTGCCCCTCGCGCATGAGCTCGCGGTTGATCGCCGCAGCGATCTGCTTGTCGTCATAGGGACCGACGAACGTGAGCACCGGATGCCGCTCCTCGGGCGGGGTCTGGATGACCGACATTTCACGGATCCCGGTGACTGCCATCTCGAGCGTGCGGGGAATCGGCGTCGCCGACATCGCCAGCACGTCGACGTTGGTGCGCAGCGCCTTGAGGTGCTCCTTGTGCTCGACGCCGAACCGCTGCTCCTCGTCGATGACGACCAAGCCCAGGTCCTTGAAGCGCACGCCCGACGTCAGGAGCCGGTGCGTGCCGATGACGACGTCGACGGTGCCGTCGGCGACGCCTTCGAGCGCGGCCTTCGCCTCCTTGTCGGAGTTGAACCGCGAGAGCGCCGCGACCTTGACCGGGAACGCCGCGTATCGCTCGCCGAACGTGGACATGTGCTGCTGGACCAGCAGCGTCGTCGGGACGAGCACGGCGACCTGCTTGCCGTCCTGCACCGCCTTGAAGGCCGCGCGCACCGCGATCTCGGTCTTGCCGTAGCCGACGTCGCCGCAGATCAGGCGGTCCATCGGGACCAACTGCTCCATGTCGGCCTTCACCTCGTCGATGCAGGCGACTTGGTCGGGGGTCTCGACGTAGGGGAAGGCATCCTCGAGCTCGCGCTGCCAGGGCGTGTCAGCGGCGAACGCGTAGCCCTTGCTGGCCTGGCGTGCGGCGTACAGGCGGATCAGCTCGCCGGCGATCTGCTTGACCGCCTTGCGGGCCCGGCCCTTCGCCTTCTGCCAGTCCGCTCCGCCCAGGCGATGCACCGTCGGCGCCTCGCCGCCCACGTACTTCGTGACCAGGTCGAGCTGGTCGGTCGGCACGAACAGGCGGTCCGGTGGCTGGCCACGCTTGCTCGCGGCGTACTCGAGGACGAGGTATTCGCGCTCGGCACCAGCGACCGACCGTTGCACCATGTCGACGTACTTGCCGACGCCGTGCTGCTCGTGGACGACGAAGTCTCCCGGCTTGAGGCTCAACGGGTCGATCGCGCGACGCCGACGCGACGGCAGGCGGCGCATGTCCTTGGTGGACGTGCGCTGCCCGACGATGTCGGTCTCGGTGATCACCGACAGGGCGCAGGACTCGATGTGGAAGCCGTGCATCAGCCGGCCCCGGGTCACCGTGACCAGTCCGGGCTCGGGCGCCTGCGCGAGGTCGGCGACCTCGACCACCGGCACCCCGGCGTCGGCGATCTCCTCGACGAGCCGTTCGACCGATCCGTGCCCCTCGGCCAGCAGGACGACGCGGTCCTTGCGCTGCGTCCATTCACGCAGGTCGGCCAGTGCGCGCACGGAGTCGCCTCGGTACGAATCGAGCTCGTTGGCGGCGATCCGGATCCTCGCGTCGTCGTGGTCGGCATCGGTCGCCAGCGGTGTCAGCTGCCACCAGGCGTCGTTGCGGCCACGTGCGATGTCACGCATGTCCTCGAGCGCGATGTAACTCGCCGCCGCGAGGTCGATGGGGGCGGCGTTGCCGACGGTGGCGTTGTGCCAGGACGCCATCAGGAACTCCTGCGCGGTGCGCACGACGTCATGCGCGCGCTTGCGGATGCGCTCGGGTTCGAGCAGCACGACCTGCGTTGCGCCCGGCACGAGCTCGAGGGGCGACGTCATCCCCTCCGCGAGGACCGGTGCCAGCGACTCCATGCCCTCGACTGGGATGCCCTGCGCGAGCTTGTCGCACATCTCGGCAAGCACCGGAGACTGCCCCGCCAGTGCGGCGGCCCGTGCTCGCACCTGGTCGGTCAGGAGCAGCTCACGCACGGCGGGCGCCCACAGCCCGTCCTCCGACAGGGCCAGCGAACGCTGGTCACCGACGGCGAACGACCGCACCTCCTCGACGGTGTCGCCCCAGAACTCCACCCGCAGCGGGTGCTCCTCGGTCGGCGGGAAGACATCGAGGATGCCGCCACGCACGGCCACCTGACCTCGCCGCTCGATGAGGTCCACCCGCTCGTAGCCGAGCCCGACAAGGGTCGCGACGAGGTCGGCGAGCGGAGCCTCGTCGCCTGCCCGCAGGCGGACCGGCTCGACGTCGCCGATGCCTGAGATGACCGGCTGCAGGAACGCGCGGACCGACGTCACGATGACATCGAGCGGCTGCGCGAAGGGATCGGCGGGGTCCGGGTGCGCCAGCCGGCGCATGATCGCGACCCGACGACCGACCGTGTCGGACGAGGGTGAGAGTCGCTCGTGCGGCAGCGTCTCCCAGGACGGGAAGACGGCCACGTCGGAGTCGACGAGCAGCCCCGACAGTGCCGTCGCGACGTCCTCGGCCTCGCGCCCGGTAGCCGTCACGACGAAGACCGGGGTGCGCTTGGCCTGCGCCTGCGCGATAGCGGCCACGACCAGCGGATGCACGGACGCAGGAGCCTCGACGATCGTGCCGCCGGCGACGTGCACCAGCTCGCGCACCTGCGCGAAGCCCGGATCGTCCTGGACGCACGCCAGGAGCGCGGAGAGGTCCACTAGCGCGCTGCCTCCTGGAGGGCGTCGCGCAGGTGGTCGACCAGCGCCGGATGGCTGACCATCAGGTCGGTGACGTACGGGGGCATCAGGTTGAACAGCACCGCGCGGCCGTCGAGGTGCGAGGGCACGAAGCCGTAGTGCATGGCCACGCCGTAGGGCGCTGCAACGTCCCACTCGTAGAAGCCGGTGTCGTGCACGTAGGCCTCGGCCCGGCCGCTGATCAACTCGTTGACCTTCGCGCCGACGGAGCCGACGTCGACGATCTCCACGCCCTTGTCCGTGATGCCGAGTCCGGAAAGCCGCCGTGAGAGCAGGTCGACGGTGGCCTGCAGCGTGGCCGGCGGGCGGCTGCGCGATGCCACGACCCGGATCGGGCGGTCCGTCGGCAGGCCCGGCGGCGCGCTGACATCGTCGAGCACCGAGCGGGTCAGCCCCTGGGCCGGCAGGTCGACGGTGGTGGCCGAGAGCTCCTGGCGGCTGGCGTGCCACAGCGCGATGTGCACCGCGAAGTCGGCGCGACCCTGCCCGTACTCGTAGGTCCCGTCGAGAGGGTCGACGATCCACACGCGCTCGGCGAACAGGCGGTCGTCGTTGTCCTTGCCCTCCTCGCTGAGGATCGCGTCGTCCGGGCGGGCCGCGGCGAGCTCGGCCACGATGAACTCATGCGAGGCGCGATCAGCCTGCTTGCGCAGGGCGTTCGCGGAGTCCTTGTCGGTCACCGAGCCGAACGACTCCCTCAGGTCGAGCAGCAGGGCACCGGCCCTGCGCGCCACATCCCTGGACAGTTCTGCGTCGCTCGTCATGACGGCCCTTCTCCTGGATGTCGGCGGTGGGTCAAGCGGGAGTGGCGTTGAAGCGGTTCTGCGTCGATTCAAGCCCATCGAGCACGAGCGCCTCAACAGCGTCCGCGCCACGGGCGAGCAGGTCGGGAAGTTCCTTGCGCTCGGTCGACCCGAAGAGCTTGAGGACGAACTCGGCGGGATCCTGCCGACCCGGCGGCCGGCCGATGCCGACGCGAACCCGGTAGAAGTCCCCCGTGCCGATGGCCTTGCGGATGCTCTTGAGCCCGTTGTGGCCGTTGTCGCCGCCACCGAACTTCACCCGTAGGGTCGCGAAGTCGATGTCGAGCTCGTCGTGGACCACCACGAGCCGGTCGGCTTCGACGCCGTAGTACGACATCGCCGCCTTGACCGGACCACCGGATTCGTTCATGTAGGTCATCGGCTCGACCAGCACCACCGGGACGACCGAGCCTGGGACACCGAGCTTGGTCTCGGCCGCCTGCGCATGCGCCTGCTTGTGCCGAGCCAACCTGGCGCCGACGGATTCGGCGAGCTGATCGACGACCATCGCACCGACGTTGTGGCGCGTGGCCGCATACTCAGGGCCAGGATTGCCGAGGCCGACGACCAGCCACGGATGGGACAACGGAGGGCGCTACTCCGCGGCGGGAGCAGCCTCGACGGGTGCGCTTTCGGCGCCCTCGGCGGCCTCCGCAGCCTCGACGTCAGCCTCGTGCTGTGCAGCCTCGGCGTACTCCTCGGCCTTGTGCTCGGCGTCGGCGACGGCGTGCTTCGCGGCCTCTTCGGGGTTCTCGCCAGCAGCGACAGCCTCTTCGAGCGCCTGCACGGCGGAGGCGGCGTCCATGCCGGCCTCCTCGGCTGCGGCGGTCGCGGCCTTGATGGCGTCGGCCATCTCGGAGCGCTCGCGAGCCTCGTCCTTGCTGATGATCACGAGGTCGACGTGGTCGAGGCTGCGCTTGACCGGGTCGCGCTGGATGTCGCGGGGCTTGACCAGGAGCGTGGAGCCATCGACCGTGATCGAGAGGACGACGCGCGGCTTGCGCAGCGCGAGATCGAGGTCGTGGGTCGGGATTGCGCAGTGCACCAGATCGGAGCCCGAGCCGTAGATCACGGCGGGGATGTTCCCCTCGCGGCGGATCCGGCGGGCCGCGCCCTTGCCGAAGTCGCTGCGGGAAACGGCGTTGAGTGCAACGGTGGTCACTTCAAGACTCCTCGGTCATCGTCGGTCACCTCGGCAACGCCGGCGGGCGCCGACCACGTCGATCACGGTGCCAGCCTGTCGACTGCCCAGGCCGTTCACCCTCGCCGAGGATGACGGAAGTCTACCTGCTGTTCAGTGGGGTCCCCGCCGCGGGGCTGAGCCCACCACCTCGTCGAGGTCGACGGAGGCCGCGCCCTCACGAACGGCGAGCAGCGTCTTCACCAGACGGGTGCGCTCCGGCTCGCCGATCGCCGACATGACCGCAGCCTGGAGGGCCACGATCTCAGGGAGGAACTCGTCGACGCTGCGCTGTCCCTCGGCGGTGATCGTCACCATCTGCTTGCGACGGTCCTCAGGGTCGGGAACTCGCGTGATCAAGCCGCGCTTCTCAAGGGTGTCGAGGAGGGAGGTCGTCGAAGCCGTGGTGACGACGAGGCGCTCGGAGATCGTGGTCGGGGACAGCGGCTGATGCGCCCCCTCCAGGATGGCCAGGGCCTGTCGCCCCGCCGCCGACAGTCCATGGCGGCGCATGGCCTTGTTGGTCACCGCGACGACGGCCTCCGACGCTCGGATCAACGCGATCACGGACTGGTTGGCGGATTCGCTGGCACCCGGGAACTCCCGCTCGAAGGCAGTCTCCTCGGCATGCGATGAGGGGCCCCTCTTACCGGAGCCCCTCGTCGACATACCCCGAACCCTACTCAGAAGTTCTCCGCTTCGACCTCGCTGAGGAGACGGATCTCCCGAGCCAGGACGCCGCCCTTCTCCGTGGCCTGGGCCAGCGAGGAGGCGGTCAGGAACTGCTGGGCGAGCCCCTCGTCCGGGAAGTCGATCAAGACCAGGACGTCGTTTCCGTCGCGGAAGACGCGATCCTTCGTCGCCCCGTGGCTCTTGCGCGAATCAGCGTGCCCGTCGAAAGCCGACTTCCAACTGTCGAAATCCGCGACCGACTGCCGCACTTCGAGAGTGATCATGGTGTCCTCCGTAGCCGAGTGGATCCGTGGACAAATTATTAGAGTTCTAATTATTAGAAGTCAAGGGTTTCTCCGCACAGAATCCGCCGCTGGTGATACTGCCCGCCTGACGGACTTCTAGTGGGAGGAGCTCTCGGGGATCGTCGCCCGGACCTCGAAGAGGCTGGCCTGCCCGCCGGCATCCTCGAACATGCTCGTCACGGAGCCGTCGGTGAACACCTCGGTGATGGCCTTGGCGAGGATCGGCGCGATCGACAGCACTGTCAGCTTGTCGAACTGCTTCTCTGCCGGAATCGGCAGCGTGTTGGTGACGATGACCTCGGAGATCTGCGAGTTCTGCAGCCGCTCGCGCGCCGGGTCGCTCAGAATGGCGTGAGTGGCAGCGACCACGACGTCGGCAGCACCGTTCTCGAAGAGCGTCTCGGCCGCCTTCACGATCGTGCCACCCGTGTCGATCATGTCGTCGACGAGGATGCAGACGCGATCGCGAACATCGCCGACGACCTCGAACACGCGCACCTGGTTGGGGACGTCGGGATCGCGGCGCTTGTGGATGATGGCCAGCGGTGCCCCGAGCATGTCGGTCCAGCGCTCTGCCACGCGAACCCGGCCGGCGTCCGGCGACACCACGGTGATCTTGCCGCGCGGGAGCTTGGCCGCCAGGTGATTGGCCAGCAGCGGCATCGCGAACAGGTGGTCAACCGGCCCGTCGAAGAAGCCCTGGATCTGGGACGTGTGCAGGTCGACCGTCATCAGGCGGTCGGCCCCTGCGGTCTTGAACAGGTCGGCGATCAGTCGCGCCGAGATGGGCTCGCGGCCGCGGTGCTTCTTGTCCTGACGCGCATAGCCGTAGAACGGCACGATCACCGTGATGCGCTTGGCCGACGCGCGCTTCAGCGCGTCGATCATGATCAGCTGCTCCATGATCCACTTGTTGATCGGCTCGGTGTGGCTCTGCAGCACGAACGCGTCGCAGCCGCGCACCGACTCCTGGAAGCGCACGAAGATCTCGCCGTTGGCGAAGTCGTAGGCAAGCGTCGGTGACAACGGGACGCCGAGGTCGCTCGCCACCTCCTGCGCAAGCTCGGGGTAGGAGCGCCCGGCGAGCAGGATCAACCGCTTCTGGTTCGGGATGAGGACGTCTGACACCGAGGCTCCTACGCTGGTTGGGACGGATCGGCGGACACTTGTGGGGACTGGGCGTCCTTGGCGCGCGCCGCGGCGTCGGCCGCAGCGGAGCCGGCCCGACGTCGTTCGACCCAGCCCTCGACATTGCGCTGGCGGGCACGGCCCACGGCCATCGCACCGGGCGGAACGTCGTCAGTGATGACCGAGCCGGCCGCGGTGTAGGCGCCGTCGCCGATGTTGACCGGCGCGACCAGCATCGTGTCGCTGCCGATGCGTACGTGGCTGCCGACGACCGTGCGGTGCTTCTCGACTCCGTCGTAGTTCACGAAGATCGTCGCGGCACCGATGTTCGTGCCCTCGCCGACCTCGGCGTCGCCGACGTACGACAGGTGCGGGACCTTCGCGCCATCTCCGATCGAGGAGTTCTTGATCTCCACGTACGCGCCCGCCTTCGCTCCGGTCCCGAGGACCGTGCCCGGACGCAGGAACGTGAAGGGGCCGACCTTCGCGCCCTCGCCGATGACGGCGAGCTCGGCCCACGTGTGCACGACCTCGGCCCCGGACCCGACCTCGCAGGCCGTCAGCGTGGTCCCTGGCCCGATGACGGCTCCCGCCGCGACCGACGTCGGACCGCGCATCGTGACCTGCGGCCGAAGGACGACGTCAGGCTCGAGGTCGACGTCGACGTCGAGCCACGTCGAGGACGGATCGAGCATCGAGACGCCCTCGCGCATCCATCGGATGTTGATGCGGTCGCGCATGAGCGCCGCAGCCTCGGCGAGCTGAACCCGGTCGTTGACACCGAGGATCTCCGTGGGGTCGGCCACGAGACAGGCGGCGACCGCATTGCCGTCGGAGCGCAGGAGGCCGACGACATCGGTGAGGTACTCCTCGCCTTGGGCGTTGTCCGTCGTGATTCTCGCCAGGGCAGCCGACAGCAACTCCCCGTGGAAGGCGTACATCCCTGAGTTGATTTCGTCGATGCGCCGCTGTTCGTCGTCGCAGTCCTTGTCCTCGACGATGGCGGACACGCCACCTGCCGGGTCCCGGACGACCCTGCCGTATCCCGACGGGTCATCGAGGCGGGCGGTCAGGACGGTTGCGGCGGAGGCGGCGTTGCCGTGCTCGAGCAGCAGGGCGGCGAGGGTATCGCCGGTGAGCAGCGGGGTGTCGCCGGTCAGGACGACGACCGGGCCGTCGGTCAGGACGATGTCGCGGGCGGCCAAGTAGTCCAGAGCGACGCGGACGGCGTGGCCGGTGCCGTTCTGCTGTGCCTGCACGACGGTCAGCGCCCAAGGGGCGATCTCCGCTACATGGGCGACCACCTGCTCGCGCCCGTGCCCGACGACCACAACGAGATTCTGGGGCTCCACCGCGGACGCCGCTTCGATCACATGGCCCAGGAGCGAACGGCCGGCTACGGCATGGAGGACCTTGGGCGTCGCGGACTTCATCCGCTTGCCCTCACCGGCGGCGAGGATCACGACCACCGACGGACGACTGCTGGTCACATCTGGTCCTCATCGGGTCGGGCAGGACTGCTCCTGCTACGGCCGGCTTCTGAGGCCACTGCTGGCGGCGTTGGCCTCGGGGAAGGCGCCTTCACCCTATCTATCGCCGCAGGAGGGAGTCCACGGCGCATGGCCGGTGGATGAACTCAGTGGGGGTCGGCGCCTGGCGCCGAGCGCTCGCCGCGCACCGCACCGGCCCCGTCGCGCGTCATGGCGTTGGACCCAGTGCCCGCCGGAACCCGGTCGGGACTGGCAGCCGAACTGCAGAGCTCCCGGGGAAGGAATCGAACCTTCGTTGACGGATTCAAAGTCCGCTGTCCTGCCGCTAGACGACCCGGGAATGTGTGAGGGAATCGCGGCTGAATACTCCCACCTGCCCTCCGACCGCCCCACCAATGCCCCAGGGAAGGATGTGTTTGCCCGCCTCAGGTCGCCGAGAGGAACGCGGCTATTGAGCGGGCGGTGCGCACGGGGAATGAGAAGAGCACCGAATGCCCGGCGTGCGGCACTCGCACCAGGCGTGCGCCAGGGATCACGGCGGCGATGCGCTCTGAGTTCCCTGCCGGAGTGATGACGTCATCAACCCCGACCATGACCAGCGCGGGAAGGCGCAGACTCATCAGTTGGCGCGCGTTGGTCGACGACGCCAGCCATGGACCCTCGGCCGCCACCATCTGGTCGTACACCCCCGCCGGCACGGTCGTCTCGCGATAGCACCCGGATGACACCGCCTGGTCAAGCCGAGCGATGAAGGCCCAGCCGCGATCGCGGTGTCCGGGCGGGTAGTTGGTGCGCACATAGTCGTTCAGCGACGCATCCGGATCGGAGTCTTCTACCTGCACCCAATCCGGTCCGAGTACGGTGCGGGGGCCGCCGGGGTTGGTGCCCACCAGCACCAGACGGCGCACGACGTCGCGATGCCTGACGGCAAGGCGCTGCGCAACGAAACCGCCCATCGACCAGCCCAGTACGTCCACCTTCGGCGCGCCCGACGCAACGACGAGCGATGCGGCGCAGTCGGCAAGGGCGTCGAAGGTGACGTCACGAAGCGGAGTCGACGTGCCAAGTCCGGGGTAGTCCCACACGATGACCTCGCGCGTGCGCGCCAGGCTGGCGAGCAGGGACGGGTCCCATTCGGAGGCAGGTGAGCCGGTGCCGTTGAGCAGCAGCAAGGGGACCTGCGTCGCCGCGCCCACGCGGGCCATCGACTGCGGGCCGCAGGCCGTGTCGACGGTTGTCATGTCGAGCCGAACCATCGCGCCAGCGAGGGGCTGCTCGGCAGCCGAAACGGGGGCGGGCACACTCGCTGCGACTATGGCGAGGAACGCCGTGAGGACGGCACGCATGGCATCTCGATGATGGCAGAGCCGTAGGCGAGTCAGCGTGTCAACGGATCTGACGGCCAGGCGGACTGCCGTCCGTGCGCGGGTGACGAGCGGGTGAACTCTCGTCGGATGGGTTGACCGGAGTACCTACGGTCCCGTAACCTACGGAGGCGTAGGTTACGCACATCGTGAAGGAGACCCATGACCGCATCCCCCGAGATCCTGTCGAAGGGCCGGCAG
>JBAXSI010000049.1:0-20136 GCA_037130755.1 Actinomycetes bacterium | reverse complement strand
ACGGAAGCTCGACACCCAAGGTGGCGTTCATCCGGCCGTAGTCCATCTCGAACAGTTCCTGGATGGCCTTCGGCTCCATCTTGACGGTTACCGGAGTCACGGAGGTGGCCAGAGTCGACGTCGCCGTCGCCTGGACGCCGCCGACGTACAGCGGTGCGCTGATCGTCACTGCGGGAGCCGCGGTGTAACCGTTGCCCACATCGGTGATCGTGAGGGCGTTTACTGCCCCCGTCACCTGGTCAACCGTCGCCGTGCCGTAGGCCGTGTTACCGGTCGTCGGAGCAGCGACGGTCACGGTCGCCCCCGTGCTGTACAGCGAACCACCGGTGAGCACGGTCACGCCGGTGACGACGCCGTTGGCGACGCTGGCCCGAAGGGTCGCGGCCTGCCCGCCCACTGGCTGACTGACCGTCAGGGTCGGCCGGCTTAGGTAACCCGCACCGGGGTTGACCACCGTCACCGAGGCGACCCGTCCGTTGGTGCCGATGACGGGCACGAGCACTGCGCCCGCTCCGCCGCCACCAGTGGCGGTCACCGTCGGGCCGTATCCCGAGCTGCCCGGATCGAGATTCAGGGCTGCCACATCGCCGACCGTCGAGGTGTTGAAGGACATCTTGTTGTCGCCGATGGTCGAGTACACATTCGCGTCCCCGATCGGATCGGTCGGGTAGGCCGCGTGGTAGCGCACCTCCGGGACGATCGGCTTGTGCTGCGTCGACGCGAACCACGTCGGCACGGCGGCCTTCAGCTTCGCCATGTCGAATCCCACGGCCGCAGGTGCGATCGGCGTGCCGCCGCCCGCCGCACCGTTGATGCGGAACTGCATGATCGTGCGGGTGTTCGGGCCGTAGCCGGGCAGGGTCGACGGGGTGCCGCCGCTGCTCGTCTGGTCGCCGTTGTTGGAGTAGAAGTCGTTCCTGGGGTCGAATGCCGGGACCGGGGTCGGCGCGTCGTTGTAGAGGATGACGTTCTTGCAGCCCTTGTTGGCAGCTGCGGCGAAGTCATACACCACGTCGGCGCGCTCGGCCGGACCGAGCAGCAGCGCATGCGTGCTGATGCTCAGCACGATGATGTCGCGGCGGTTGTAGACGTAGTTGACGGGCTGGTTGGGCACCTCAGCTGCGTTGGCAAGGACGCCGGACTCTGTCCCGATCTGGACGAAGTTCCCAGCCGAGGAGTACGGGTTGGGCACGCCGCCGGCGCGACCGTCAGTCGGCCAGTCAGCGGGGTAGCCCGGGGTGCGAACGGCCGGGACCATCGCAACCTCGCCAGCGGCGCCGTTCTGAAGGGTGCCGTCGGCCTTCCACATGTCGGCCGCATTGGCTGCGGTGTACATGCCGGAAGCGGCCGGGATGTCGGCGGCCGAGCAGTACATCTGCAGGTTCCAGTAGCGGTCGTTGGCGCCGTTGAGGATCCGGAAGCGGTAGGCCTTCGCGTCGACGTTCATGTACGGGTAGGCAACGCCGTTGACGACCGCGGTGTCGACGAAGCCCTCAGGTACGAGGGACGCATCGGACGTGGCCAGGCCTTGCGCCTTGGTGTAGGTGCTCGGGGTGCCCGGGATCATCGGGGGCTCCCACGGTGCGTTGGTCGGGTCGAAGTAGGGGTTCGCCACTTCACCGTGAAGCAGGCCCGCGCTCGTGCCGAAGATCGGCCAGAACCAGGGGCCGTAGTCCCAGCGACCCATCGGGGCAGCGCCGGAGTTGTCGTACGGGTTCTGGTTGGGCATGTAGACGTGCGGGAACCACAGGTTGCCGGTGCCGCCCCACTTGGGCAGCCACGTCGGGTCCTGGGTGGTCAGCTGGCCGTCGGGGAAGTAGCCCGAAGGCGTGTTCTCTGGGACGAACGCCTTGTCCTGGATGATCAGCGGAATGCCCTCGTTGGCGGGGGTACCGGCGCCCGGCACCACGCCGGTCGTCACCAGGTTGTCGGAGTAGTTGTCCTTGAGCAGGTAGCCGGCTACCTCGCCGACGTACACGTTGAGCCGGGTCAGGCCGTAGGCGTGGTCGTGGTACCACATCATGCGAGCCGCCTGCTTGTTCGTGTAGAAGAAGGTCAGGGTGCCGTCGGAGTTGCCGGCGCCGGTCTTCTTGGTGCCGTCCGAGTTGACCGTCTGCACGGCCGGCATGTCGGGCACGGAGGTGACGGAGACACCCTTCGGGTACGTGGCGTTATCGCCCACCGGGGTGGTCCACTGGTGCGGCGTGCCGTCGGAGATCCACGGGGTCAGGCCACCATGCAGGTGGATGACCGCGCGGTTCTGCGTGTAGTAGGTGCCATCCGGGCCGGCACCCGCGCCCATGGCGGTGGTGTCCGTCGGAATGAACAGGTTGCCGCCTGCACCGGTCGGAAGCTCGTTGACGAACTTCACGCGCACGGGGACGCCGGCGCGAGCGACGATGATCGGGCCGAGGTAGAACGGCCGCGCCTCGGCAGCCGTCGGGGCATTCTTCTGGTAGTAGCCGCGCAGATGAGTCGGCGGCAGGTCGGGCGAGAAGGTCTGGTAGTAGTCCTTCAGGCCGATCTCGTAGTAGTCCGAGCCGGGGTACGTGGTGGTGTCCGCGGTGGCCACGGGAATGTACGACGCGACCTGATTGGCCTGGTTCTCGTCAAAGTTCTTCATGGTCGAGCCAGCGGAGGGTCCGCCGACGCCCGGCAGGGGCTCGACGAACTTACGGACACCACCGGTGACCTGTACTCGGGTGAGGTCGAGTTGCGCCACCTGGTTGATCGGATCCATGACGATGCGGCCGGTGGCGTCGACCTGGTACGGGTTGCCCGCACCGGGAGCAGCCTGCGTGCCCACCGCGACGTACGTCGGATAGGCCGGATTGGCGGTGCCGTCGGTGAGGAACTCAGGAATCGACGGATCGATGAGCTGCTTGGCGAGGTCGCCCGCGGCCGGAAGGGCCGGCGGTGCGGCAACGATCGTGGGATCGAAGATGGGCAGGGTGACGTTCCCGCCCGCGTTCCACGTAACGTGCGGCATCGAACTGGTGGCGTAGTTCGGCGACGAGCCGAAGTAGTCCGGGCCCTTCGCGGCAACGAACGTCGACGCAGCGACCGCCTGCGCAGGCTTGCCCTTCAGCCTGGCGTTGTGCGCCGCCCTGGCGCGCATCTTCGCAGTGGTGCGCATCTTGACCATGTCCCAGCCGCTCATGGCGGGTTGGCTTGAGGCCATCTGCGACGCGGTCATGTCCATCTGACCGCCCGCGGGCGGTACTGGCTTGGGAGCCGCCATGGCCTGGCTGACTGGCATCGTCAGGAGTGCGACGACAGTCACTAGCGGCAGCAACGTCTTCTTCATGAGATCTCCTCGGTTTTCACTACGAGTTCGAACTGCTTCGGGGCGCCCGAGCCGGGCCCTGACCGACAACCGTCGTGCTCGTGTTGACGTCTTCACTTGTGGTGGTGCGGGTCGTTCTGTGCTGGCCTGAACGCGAACCGGACGACCGTCGAACTCGTACTCATGGACTGCTGGTGAGGTCATACGCTTGTCCCTCGGTACACATTCTTTACCCAGTTTTTAATTCCGGAAGGACCTAAGTCCCACCGACGGCTGAGAGCGTTGGGGTGGATAAGGACTTAAGTCCCGGTTTAGCCGCCGAAAACGCCGCGCGTCCAAACCACCCTGTTTGGTCGAAGTCGACCCGCCACCGGACATCCCGTCAGGTCGGGCACAGGTTCAGCGGCGAGAGCGGGGCGAAGTGCCCCTTTTATCGTCGTATTCCGGACCGATCAGGCCACTCCTACAGCGGCCGCCACCAAGATCACGCCCGAGCAGTGGCCATGCGGCCGGTCCCTCAGGACGGGAGGAAATGTCCGGAACGTGAGGTCGACGGCCCCGAGTGGATATCCAGAAAGTAGCCGGTCAAAAGTGGTCCTATCTATTGACTGCCCCGCCGTTCAGGCGGCTTCGGGGGCCCCGGAACGCTCACTCAGGAACGCGTTCGAGCGTGGGTTGAACAGCAGCCACAGCACGACCAGTTCGAGGACGATGATCCCGAGCCCCCGCACGAATTCCTCCTGGAACAAGTACGCCGCACCAGTCAGCAGACTCAGGGCGACCATGACGGTGATGACAGCACGCGCCCAGCCGCGACCTCGGGCCAGGTACACCGCGACGATCACTCGCACGAGTGCAAGGGCCAGGACGAGGGCACCGGCGATGAACAGTCCCTCCACCACGAGCGATGAGGACACGTCGTTGACGCCAGTCCTAGCGATGGCTTGGCCGACCGCTGATTCAGTGTCCGAATCGGAGAGCTCGATGGCAGCGATGATGAGCTCAAGCCCCACCAGCGTGGCGATGACGGCCGCGATCCATTGCAGCACAACGGCAATCGTCAGCGTGATCGGTCGCTTCATGGGCTACACGCTACGCCGCTCGCCTGCCTAGTGTGTGCCGGATCTCCTGCGAGAAGACAACCGAGCCCTCATCGCCCGCGTACGCGGCGAACCGCCTGAGAGCCTCGGCCTTCACGTCGGCACGCTGGTCGTCAGGAACGGCCAGCCACATCATGCGCTGGCCGACAGACCAGCTGAACTCGTACCACTTCTCCGCACTCGCGAACCGCACCGGAATCGTCTCGACGACCGTTCGGACATCGGAGTACCCAGCCGCCGACACGAGCGCCTCCATCCCCGCATCGTCGGCGAACGGCCCACGCCTCCCGCTGGCCCGAGCATCGAGGAGCGCCGGGGGCAGGAAAGGAGTCAGCACATCGTCGATGTGCTCCCAGCGTTCGTCGATGGCGCCGAACGTGGTCACGCCGAGCCGACCGCCCGGGGCGATCAGCGGACGCCAGGCAGTCAGTGCCGCCTGGGGGTCGGGCAGGAAGAACAGCACCAGGCACGAGGCGATGACGTCGAACGACTCCTCGGCGAAGTCCGGAGACATGGCATTGCCGACGCGTGCGTGCGCACCAGGCAGACCTGCCCCTGCGAGGAGATCATTCGCTATCGCGACCATGGCGGGGGAGATGTCGATTCCTTCAGCGACGCCGTCGGGCGCCACGCCCTCGGCAGCCCTCAGCAGCACAGCGCCGCGTCCGCAGCCGATGTCGAGCCACCGCTCCCCCGGTGCTGGCGGAAGCGCGGACAGGAGGCTCGCGGCGATGGGCTGGAAGAAGTCGATGCCGACCGCGTCGTACGTAGACGAGAGTGCGTCGAAGAGAGCGGCTGTTCGAGCGACTGAGTCATCCACCCGGGACACTCTGGCCTAGATCGGCAACTTGCGGAAGACCGGCCGCGGTACCGACTTCAGGCCCATCATCACGAAGCGAAGTGGTCCGGGCGCGTAGACGGTCTCCTTGCCCTTGCGCAGCGCCGTCACGATGATCGCCGCGACATCCTCGGGATCGAGGGTCATGGGTGCCTCGTCGAGTCCTGCGGTCATCCGCGTGCGCACAAAGCCAGGTCGCACGATGAGCACGCGCGCACCGGAGCCGTGCAGTGCGTCACCGAGGCCCTGGGCGAAGGCGTCGAGCCCCGCCTTCGTGGACCCGTAGACGAAGTTCGTGCGGCGGGCCCGGTCACCGGCAACGCTCGACATCACCACGAGCGTGCCGTGACCCTGGACGCGCAGGCGTCGAGCCACGTGCAGGCCGACGCTCACCGCTCCGGTGTAGTTGGTGGTCGCCATCGTGACGGCGAGCGCGGGGTCGTTCTCGGCCTCGGCCTGGTCGCCGAGCACCCCGAAGGCGAGCAGCACGACGTCGACATCACCGGCCGCGAAGATTCGATCCACGAATTCTGCATGCGCCGAGGTGTCGGTGGCGTCGAACGACTCGGCCACGACGCCGCTGATGCCGATCGCGATGAGATCGGCCACGGCCGCGTCCAGCGCGGGCGACAGCCGGCCGGCGAGGATGACCCGGCGCAGGCGGGCACGGGGGAGTGCCTTGACCGTGGCCAGGGCGATCTCACTGGAGCCACCGAGGACCAGAACCGACTGCGGTTCGCCGAGCGCATCCATCATGACGTCATCCTCACAGCGACAGCCTCCTGGCCAGGTCCGACGTGAAAACCCCGTTGGGATCCATACGATCGCGCACCCTCTGCCACTCGCCAAGGCGCGGGTACGACGCCGCCATCATCGCGGGCGACATGCGCGAGTCCTTGGCCAGGTAGAGGCGGCCGCCTTCGGCGAGCACGAGCTCATCGAGTCCGTCAAGGACCTGCGCGAGTCCGGGGACCCCTGCAGGGACGTCGATGGCGAGCGTCCAGCCGGGCTGAGGGAAGGACAGCGGCCCAGGGTTGGCGGCGCCGAACCGCTTGAGCACCGTGACCGGCGACATCGCTCCGATCGCGCGAAGACGGTCGAGGGTCGTGCCAACGAGGTGGCCCGCAGCGTCCGGGACGGAGAACTGGTACTGCAGGAAGCCGGCAGGACCGTAGCCGCGATTCCACTCGTGCGCGATGTCGAGCGGGTGGAAGAAGGCGGCGATGGGCAGCAGCTCCCCCCTCCTGGACATCGGCGCTTTACGGAACCACACCTCGTTGAAAGCCCGCATGGTGAGGGGATTGACCAGGCCGTTCGGGAACACCGGGGGCACAGTGGCGATGGCCTTCGCGCCATAGGCGAGCGGGTCAGCGCGGCGCTTGGCCGGCAGCCAGTCGGCGGGCGCATGGTCACCGCGGGTGAGCACTCCACGACCGGACGGGTGCACGCTGTCGATCCACGCAACGCTGTAGCGGTACCGGTCGTCACCCTCGATCATCCGCGCCATGACGTCGTCGAGATCCTTGGTGCGATCGGTGTCGACGCTGATCATCGAGGACGTGATCGGGATCAGATCGAACGTCGCCTCCGTCATCACACCGGTCAGGCCCATGCCGCCGACCGTGGCCCAGAACTCCTCGCCCTGGCCCGACTGCTCCAGGATGCGGACGTCGCCCCTGCCATCAACGAGGGTGAGCGACTGGACGTGCGAGCCGAACGTGCCCTCCACGTGATGGTTCTTGCCGTGCACGTCGGCTGCGATAGCGCCGCCCACCGTGACCATGCGCGTGCCGGGCGTGACCGGGACGAAGAAGCCGGTCGGAACGATGATGCGCAGCAGCGCATCGAGGCTGGCGCCCGCTCCAGCAGTGACGGTGCTGGTGGCCGGGTCAAGAGTGACGTCGGACATCGGCGAGAGATCGAGCACGACGGCGCCACCGGACTGCGCGCCATCGCCATAGGTGCGGCCAAGACCGCGGGCCAGCACTCCTCGAGGTCCCGCTCCTGCTACGACCTGACGGACCTCGTCGACCGACGAGACCTGCTCGACCCGCGCCAGCGTCGGCGACGTACGGCCCCAGCCGGCCAGCAGCTGCTCCGACGCCCCACGCGCGAGCGGTGACTCCACCGGCGTTGTCATCACACTCCCAAGGCCCCGAGCGCGAACAGCACCAGCCAGATCAGGCCGAGCACGAGCATCATTCGATCACGGAGCACGACATCCTCTGGTGCCTCGGCGTCACCTTTGTCCACGTCAACGGCGTAGCGAAGGATCGCCAGCACGAAGGGCAGGATGCTCCAGGCCGCCCACGGCAGAGTGGATGGAGCCGCTGACACCTCGAAGGCCCACAGGCAGTAGCCGGTGATCGTGACCGCTGCCGAGGTGGCCCACACGAAGCGCAGGTACGCCGGTGTGTAGCCAGCAAGGCTGCGGCGAGTCCCCTCGCGGGGCGTGCCACCTGCGCCGTCGAGTGCATGGGTGAGCTCGCTGTAGCGCTTGCCGGCCGCCATGAACAGCGATCCGAAGCCGGCGACGATCAGGAACCACTCGGATATCGGCAGCTCGGACGCGACACCGCCGGCGATGGCGCGCAACAGGAATCCGAGCGCCAGCAGCGCTAGCTCGATCACCGGCTCGTGCTTGAGGAACATCGAGTACGAGATGGTCGAGGCCGCGTATACCGCCAGGACGCCCACGAGCGCCAGGTTGATCGACAGGGCCACGCCGAAGGCGGCGAGCGCCAGGACCGCGGCGGCGACCATCGCAAGCGTCGGTGAGATCTCGCCCGCGGCAATCGCCCGCATCCGCTTCACCGGGTGCGCACGGTCGGCCTCGACGTCGCGTACGTCGTTGAGCAGGTAGGTGGCACTCGACAACAGACAGAACGCGATGAACGCTCCGATGCTCGGCAGCAGTACCGCTGGCTGCATCAGGGAGCCTGCGGCCAGCGGAGCGGCGAACACAAGGACGTTCTTGAGCCATTGCTTCGGTCGCATCGCGGCAACCAGCGCCACCGCCGTGCCGCGCGGCTTCGCGGGCTCCACTGCGCTACTCGGTTCGGTCGTCATTCGCACCGGGTTCGGAGTCTCCAACGATGCGGGCGATCTGCGGCACGACCAGGAACCACGTGATCACGTGCATGACGACCAGCAGGATGCGGGTGGACCAGCCGACGTTGGCGGGCTGGTTGAGCGGGAACCAGCAGGATCCGATCGCCACGACCGTGCCGATCCAGAAAACCAGGCGACCGGCGTGCGGCAGGCCCCGGGCGAGCGAGGCGAGCATGGCCCCGACGATCGCCATCACCAGCGGGATCAGCAGGACGCCGAGCCAGGACACCGTGACCACGGACTCCAGGCCACGGGTGACGTCGAACGGCACCCCGAAGATCCGCCCGACCACGTAGACGACCAAGGACAGGATCCCCGACCAGGCCCCCGTCACGATCGCGGCGTAGAGCAGTTGACGCACCGTGGGGGTGGCGGAGGCCGGCGGACCCACGGGGGTCTTCGACTCCAGCCACCTTGCCGTCATGTGCGCCATTGTTCCCGGCCAACGCCCTCGTGACCCACGCAGGGCCGAATCCGTTTCGCGGCCGGGCGGCTTGCCAAAGTTACCGGCCAGTAGCATCATGGAGTTACTGGCCGGTAACAATCGGAGGGACGACCCATGCCGCATTACAAGAGCAACCTGCGCGATCTCGAGTTCAATCTGTTCGAGGTCTTCGGCGCGGGCGACCGGCTGGGCGCTGGTCCGTACCACGACATGGACGTTGACACGGCCCGGGAGATCCTCCGTGAGGTGGAGCGGCTGTCCAGCGGCCCGCTCGCCGAGCCGTTCGCCGACGCGGACCGCAACCCGCCGGTCTACGACCCGGTCACCCGGTCCGTCACCATGCCCGAGGGCTTCAAGAAGTCCTACGACGCGCTGATGGACTCCGAGTGGTGGCGTCTGGACCTGCCCGAGCATCTCGGCGGCACCGGCGCACCGCCATCCCTGCGGTGGGCCGCGTCGGAGATGATGCTGGGCAGCAACCCGGCCGCCTTCATGTTCATGTCCGGCCCCGGCTTTGCGTCCATCCTCGACCACCTTGGCAACGCCGACCAGAAGCGCTGGGCCGAGCTCATCATCGACAAGCGCTGGGGTGCCACGATGGTCCTCACCGAGCCCGACGCGGGCTCCGACGTGGGTGCCGGCCGCGCCAAGGCGTTCGACAACGGTGACGGCACCTGGCGCATCGATGGCGTCAAGCGCTTCATCACCTCCGGCGAGCACGACATGGTCGACAACATCGTCCACCTCGTCCTCGCCCGTCCCGAGGGAGCCGGTGCCGGCACCAAGGGGCTGTCCCTCTTCGTGGTCCCCAAGTTCCTCGTCAACCTCGAGACCGGCGAGCTGCTCGGCCGCAACGGCGTCTACGCCACGAACGTCGAGAAGAAGATGGGACTGAAGGTCTCGACCACCTGCGAGCTCACGTTCGGTGAGAAGGAGCCGGCGATCGGCTACCTCGTCGGCGACGTGCACGACGGCATCGCACAGATGTTCAAGGTCATCGAGTACGCCCGCATGATGGTTGGCACGAAGGCCATCGCGACCCTGTCGACCGGCTACCTGAACGCACTGGAGTACGCCAAGACGCGCGTGCAGGGCGCCGACCTCACGCAAATGACGGACAAGTCCGCACCCCGCGTGACGATCACCCACCACCCCGACGTGCGACGCAGCCTCATGCTGCAGAAGTCATACGCGGAGGGCATGCGCGCTCTCATCGCCTACACCGCGTACTGGCAGGACATGATCGAGCTTGCCGAGGCGGGCAGCACCGACATCGACCTCGACATGGCCCAGCGCATGAACGACCTCCTGCTCCCGGTCGTCAAGGGTGTCGGCTCCGAGCGCTCCTACGAGATGCTCGCGGTCGCGCTCCAGACCTACGGCGGCTCCGGCTTCCTGCAGGACTACCCGATCGAGCAGTACATCCGTGACGCGAAGATCGACACCCTGTACGAGGGCACCACCGCGATCCAGGGCCTGGACTTCTTCTTCCGGAAGATGATCCGCGACCAGTTCAAGGCGATCTTCTACCTCGCCGCGCAGATCACCGAGACGGTCAAGGGCGACGAGGGCAGCGGCCTGCTGTCAGCCGAGCGCGAGCTGCTCGGCAAGGCGCTCGAGGACGTTCAGGGCATCGTCGGCGTCCTCGGCCAGTGGGCCATGGCCGCGCAGACCGACACCCAGGAGATCTACCGGGTCGGGCTCAACACCACGCGCCTGCTGATGACCACAGGTGACCTCATCATCGGGTGGCTGCTCCTGCGCCAGGCGGAGGTGGCGACGAAGGCCCTCCAGGGATCGCCATCGGAGCGCGACCGCGTGTTCTACACCGGCAAGGTCGAGACGGCCCGCTGGTTCGCTCGCAACCGGCTCCCGCTGATCGCCGCCGAGCGAGCGGTCGCCGAGGCCACCACCCTTGACATCATGGAACTGCCCGAAGAGGCCTTCTAGCGCATCGCCGCAGCCCGGGTCGTACGCTCACGTTCGTGACGACGACCCGGGCTGCGGCGGCTAAGACTGCCACCAGCAATGGGCCCGTGGCACTCGTCGGCGCAGCCCTCGTGACGGTGGCCGTGGCCGCCCTCGCCTTCGGCCTGGTCGTGGCCGGCGGCAACTACCAGCCAGCCCTGCCGGGCCTGCCCGACGCCGGGCCCATCGTCGGTTGGGGCACCCCCATCCTGCGCACGCTCACCGATATCGCCGCGCTCGTCACGATCGGCTGGCTGTTGGCGGCCACCATCCTTGACCCCTCCGGCAAGGACGGCGTGGTCTCCAAGATCGGACGACGCGATCTCACGCGGGCCATGTGGTTCGCCGGGATCTGGGCCGTCCTGGCCTTGATCCAGATGCTGTTCCAGCTTGCCAACGTGCTGGGGGAGCCGCTGAGCGTGGCCGCCAGCCCAGAGTCCGTGTCGACCTTCGCCAACGAGATCCCTACGACGCGCGCCCTCTTCGTCATGGCCGTCCTCGCGATCATCGTCGCCATCGGCGCCATCTCCACGTCGACGACCGGCGCCTGCGCCGCGTGGCTCATCATCGCCGTCGCCGCCACGACCCTGCCGGCGCTCGCCGGCCACAGTGCCGGGCTGGGGGACCACGCGCTCGCGACGACCTGCGCCGTCGCCCACGTGGTCGCTGCAGTGGTCTGGATGGGTGGGCTGTTCGCCCTCGCCGTCCATGCGTTCCGTCGCGAGGTCCCGATGGAGCACCCGGTCCGTCGGTTCTCGACTATCGCGCTCATCGGCATCGTCCTCGCCACCGCGAGTGGCTTCGGCAACGCGTATACGCGCCTCGACGAGCCCTCGCAGCTGGTCACCACCAGCTACGGACAGGTGCTTCTCATCAAGACCAGCCTCGTCGTGGTCCTGGCAGTCTTCGGCTGGATCATGCGCAACCGCATCATCGGCACCCTCGGCAACGCCTCCCGCGGGTCGGTGTTCGCGCGAATCGCCGGCCTCGAGCTCGGCGTCATGTTCGCAGCACTCGGGCTCGGCGTGGCCCTCGCCTCCAGCCCGATCCCGCGCGTCGAGGTGCAGCTCCCGTCACTGGGCGAGTCCATCCTCGGCTTCCCGTACCCGCCGTCACCGACCTTCTCGTCCGTCGCGCTCACCTTCCACCTGGATCCGCTGTTCTTCACCGCGGCCCTGGTCGCGGGGGCCCTCTACATCGTCGGCGTGGTTCGACTGCGGCGACGCGGTGACGCATGGCCGATCATGCGCACGGTGTCGTGGATCGTGGGTCTGCTGATCGTCATCTGGTGCACCAGCTCGGGCATCGCGCTCTACGCGCAGGTCACCGTCGGCCTGCACATGCTGCAGCACATGACGATGACGATGATGGGGCCGATCTTCCTGGTGCTTGGCGCACCCGCGACGCTCGCACTGCGCGCCCTCAAGCCGGCGATCGGCAACCAGCGCGGCCCGCGCGAATGGCTGGTGTGGTTCCTGCACAGCTGGATCACTGGCGTCCTGACCAATCCGTTCTTCGTCTTCTTCATCTTCGCGCTCGGCCTCTACGGCCTCTACATGACGCCGCTCTTCGGCTTCCTGATGGGCAGCCACATCGGGCATGTGGTGATGCAGTTGCACTTCCTGTTCGCGGGGTACTTGTTCTACTGGGTGCTCATCGGCATCGATCCGCGGCCACGACCGCTGCCGTACTGGGGGCGCCTGCTCCTGCTGCTCATCGCGATGGCGGTGCACGCCTTCTTCTCCGTCATCATGATGATGGGCACGACCCCGATGGCCGTGGAGTGGTACGGCGTGGTGAAGCCGCCGTGGGTTGCGGACCCGCTGCTCGACACGCTGCAGGGCGGACAGGTTGCCTGGGCGGTCTCGGAGATCCCGAGCCTCATCGTGCTGCTCGTCATCGCGGTGCAGTGGTCGCGCAGTGACGAGCGCGAGGCCGTGCGGCTGGACCGTCAGGCCATTCGCGACCACGACGCCGAACTCAACGCGTACAACGAGCAGCTGGCAGCGCTGGCGGCGCGCGACGAGCGCCACCCGGGCCGGTAGGCGGTCGAGGCACCAACGCGAGAGCCGTATAACTTCGGTCCATGCGCTCTCGTCGACTTCCCCTCGCCCTGCTCGCCGCTCTGGCTCTGGCCGCCATCGTGGGCTTGGCCGGCTGCTCGTCGGCGCCGGCCGACGCGGGTGCCGCTGCCATCGCAGCCGCGTCTGCCGACTCGGAGGTTCCTGCGCCCGAGTCGCCCGTCCGCGTCGGCAACGAGGCTTTCCTGGCCGTCATCGAGTCGCCCAGCTCGATCCTCATCGACGTCCGCACGCCGCAGGAGTTCGCTGACGGCCACATTGAGACCGCGGTGAACTACGACGTGGCAGGGGCGGACTTCGCCAAGGAGATCGCCGCCCTGGACCCGAGCAAGACGTATGCGGTGTACTGCCACAGCGGCAACCGTTCGCAGACCGCCGTAGCCGCGATGCAGAAGGCCGGGATCACCCACGTCTACGAACTGGAGAAGGGCATCCAGGGCTGGGTCGACGAGGCCTACCCCGTCGTCTACCAGTAACCCCTCAGGCGAAGGGGTCGGGGACCCGCCACACCACGTTGCGGACGTCGGGCGTCGACTCCAGCACCAGACCGCGCAGGGAGTTCTCGCGCAGCCGGTAGTCGTTGGCAGCCAAGGCGCGCGAAATGGACGCGAGGTTCGCGACGTCGCCCAGGTCGTTGGTCCACCCTGCAGGCGCACGATGATCAACGACGGTGCTCACGATCGCCACCTCGCCGGAATCCGGCAGCCGCAGGAACTCCAGGATGCGACCCTGCTGCGGCCAGTCGATCAACGACGCCGTCGTCAGTTCGACGAAGGCATGTCCGTCCTTCTCGTGCCGAAGGGCCGCATGGAAGTGCACGTGCCCGGCGAGCCAGGCAATCACCTGACGGTGTCGGGTCAGCAGTTCGATCACGTCGTCGCCGAGCACGCGTGGCTCCGCACCCGCCGGGCTGTAGTCGTTGACCAGCGTCGGGCTCGGGTGGTGCGAGGCGATGATGACGTACTCGTTCCGCGCGTTGTCCAGTTCCTCGACGAGCCATTCGTACTGGGTCAGCCCGAGGGAGCCCTGCCAGCCGCCGTGCGGATTGATCGTGTCGAGGGAGATCACCCTCAGACGGCCCGCCTGGGCGGTGAAGTAGGTGACACCGTCGCCGGAGTCGCGGGTCTTCTCCGCGAACTCCGCCGGCGACACGAAGTCCCGCTCCGGGTCGCGGGGCACATGGACCCGTGGCGACGTCTCGTCGTGGATATACCGCACCGGCCCTGCGCCGGCGATCGCCTCCTCGGTCAGCATGGGGTCGGCACCCGAAGGCAGTCCGGTGATCCGTGCCTCCCCGGTGGCGAGCGAACGCAGGGCCTCGTCCGGGGCGACAGTCCCCTGCAGCAGCCCGTCGTGGTTGCCGTACACGCTGATCCACGGCAGCGTCAGGCCCGGCGAGGTGACATCCCGGCGAACCGCCTCGGTCAGCCCGGGGATGATCGGGTACCCGAAGAGCCGGGTCGGCCGATCCGCTTCGAACCCGTTCGGCGCACCGTCGGGGTGCCAATACCGCTCGTCCCACGAGTCCGCATCGGTAGCACCGACCCAGGAACTGCGCGTGACGTCGCCACTGCGTGGCGAGACCGTGCCGCCCTCGATGAGAGTCTGATACCAGTCGAGCTCGTTGCGCTGCGCGTTGTCGGTGAGGTCTCCCGTGACCAGGACCGTGTCGATCGGCGCACCCGAGACGGGCGCCGTCGTCAGCTCGTTGACGGTCTCGACCATGGTGACGGCAACCTGCACCGTCATCGCCTCCTGTGGTCGATACGTGCCGATGTCGCCGAGTGCCTCGCGGTACGGGGAGTCTGGGTCGCTGTAGCGGTCGAGGTACTCAAGGCGCGCCGTCGACTCCGCGTCGCACAGGTGTACATCCGACAGGTGCCAGATGCAGCCGAGGACCTCTCCGGTCGGTAGCGGATGCTGATACGCCTCAGCAGGACCCGGAACGAGTTCACGCCAGCCGCCGGCTCCGATGTCTCCACGCTCGACGGTGCCACCGGTCGTGACACCCGGCGCCTGCGGATCGCTCACGTCAGGTCCGGGCCGATCAGGACGACGTCTGACACATCGTCGCGCAGGCGCGGGCGAACCCGTTGGGCCGGGAAGAGCCCGGCCGCGTCCGCGCTGATGATGTCGGCGAAGAGCCGGCCGTGGTCCCGGTCATCGATGATCACGCGGGTGATCGGACCGAGGAAGGAGACAGACTCGACGACGCCGCTGCCATCCTCGGCCGGGTCCACCGCCAGTTGCTCGGGCCGAACGGCGGCGATGTCCGCTGCACCAATCGTCGACGCGGTGTTGCCGGGAATCGAGCGGCCGAGCACGCGCCAGCGACCGTCCTCGACGCCCACGGCCGCCATCTTGTTCACGGTGCCGATGAAGGACGCGACGAACGCGTTCACCGGGTTCTCGTACAGCTCACGCGGCGGCGCGAGCTGCTCGAGGCGACCGGCGCTCATGACACCGACCCGGTCCGCGATGGCCAGCGCCTCGTGCTGGTCATGCGTCACAAAGACGGTGGTGACGCCGATCTCCAGTTGGAGGCGCCGGATCTCGTCGCGCAGGGTCTCGCGCACCTTCGCGTCGAGGGCGGACAGCGGCTCGTCCAGCAGCAGGACCTTCGGCGAGGTGGCAATCGCTCGGGCTAGAGCAACGCGCTGCTTCTGTCCGCCGGACATCTGATGCGGGAACTTGTCGGCATGCTCCTGCAGAGCCGTGACCTCGATCATCCGGTCGATGATCTCCTTGCGCTCGGCCGAGCTGCGCTTTTGCACCTTCAGTCCGAAGTCGATGTTCTGCCGCGCCGTCATGTTGGGGAACAGGCTGTAGTCCTGGAACACCATCCCGAACTGCCGCTTCTCCGGCGGGTCGTTCGACAGGTCGCGGCCTTCGACCACGACCGTGCCGGCATCGGGCCGTTCGAATCCGGCGAGGATCCGCAGCGCCGTCGTCTTGCCGCAGCCGCTGGGGCCAAGGAGGCAGACCAGTTCGCCGGAGGCGATGGACAGGCTGAAGTCCTCGAGCGCGACCGACGATCCGAACGTCTTCCGGATGCCGGCCATGTCGACGGTTGCCACGAACTCTCCTAGATGCCGGTAGCGTTGAAAGAGATGCCCTGTCGGCGCAGGGAACGCACGACGAGTCCGATGGACACAGCGGTCAGCACCATGATGAAGATGGCGAACGCCAGGCCGCCGCGCGGATTCTTCGCCTGGTAGATGACCATCTCGGTCGGCAGGGTGTTCTTGAGCAGAAGCGACGCGAAGGCGAACTCGCCGAGGACCATCGCCGCCGTGAGGGTCGAGGCCGCGATCATCGATGCGCGCATGTTGGGCAGCAGCACCTTGAAGATGATGGTCCAGAAGGATGCGCCCATGCTGCGCGACGCCTCGTACAGCGTGCGCGCGTTGATCGCCTGGAGGCCGGCATCCAGTGCCCGATAGGTGAAGGGCATTGCCCACAGCGCGTAGAACGGCACCAGGCTGAACACGCTGGCCAGGAACCACGGCACCGTGGCCCGGAAGGTGGCGGACACGCCGACCACGAGTGCGATCGGGGGGATGACCCAGGGCAGCAGGGTCAGGGCGGTCAGGTACGGCCGCAGCCGGGGGCTGCGGACCTCGGTGACGATCGCGAGGGGCACCAGCAGGGCGAGATTCAACAGGATTGCGAGGACCACGAGCGCCAGGCTGGTCCGCATGCCCGCCACCATGCGGGGGTCGGTGATCGCGGTCGTCAGCCCGGAAATCGACCATCCGGTGAAGAGCTTTTCCGGCGTGAGCAGGGCCGTCGGAACGGACTGGAAGCCGAAGCGGGCCATCGCTGCCATCGGCAGGAAGAAGTACAGACCCACAGCAATCAGGAACACCCACTTGAGGATCGCGGTGGGGCGGAAGCGGCTTTCACTGATCATTGGCTCGACCACCTCAGCGTGCGACGCTGCATGACAGTGATCAGGCCCAGGCCCGTCAGCAGCAGGAGGATGACCCACGCCACGATGGCGTACGCAAGGTCCTCCTCACCGGTGATCACGTTGCCCTGCAGCAGGAAGCGGATCTGCAGCGGCACCAGGGCGCCACTGGGGTTCAGGACATACACGGTCGCGTACGCCGTGAAGGCGTTGATGAACAGCAGGAGCATTCCGCCGAGCGTCGACGGCGTCAGCAGCGGGATGCCCACCGACCACCAGTAGCGTGCCGGGCTCGCGCCCATGATCGCCGCTGCTTCGCGCCACGAGTTCTTCAGGCCCATGACCGCCGGCATCATGACGAGGAACATCAACGGGATCTGGAAGTACAGGTAGACGGTGACCTGGCCCCAGAAGCCCACGGCCGTGATGCCGTAGTCAGCCAGATTGATGCCGAGATTGTTGAACACCTTGGTGAGGATGCCCTGCGTGCCGATGAGGGCAATGAACGCGAAGGCCAGGCCCACTCCGCCGAGCTGCGACGCCACGGCCGACCACGAGTCCAAGGACGGATGAAGCCACTTCGGCCGCTTGAGGCTCTTGATGACGAGAGCAAGCATCAGGCCGATGATCCCGCCGATCAGCGCGCTCCAGCCTGACAAGGCGATGGACTGGATGAAGCCGGTCCGATAGGTGCCGGAGAGAGCCTTCACGAGGGCACTGGTGCCCATGGCCCCATGCGGAGTGATCGCCTTCCAGAGCACGACGAGGGTCGGATAGACGAGGAAGAGGAAGACGAACGCCGCGAACGGGATCAGGACGAACAGGCCCAGCCGGTTCTCGCGACGGAACATCGCGCGCACGCTGACCTCCTCGGCTCGAATCAGGGACAGGCTAGGCGTTGCGGCCCGACGAAAGTGGGGCGTCGCCCAAGTTGGACGACGCCCCACTTCGCATTTCGGCTTACGCGTCGGCGACCATCGGTCCCCAGTTGTCCGTGAGCTGCTTCTTCATGGCCTCGGTCTGCGCCGCGGTCGGGAAGGTGATCTTCGAGATCAGATCGGCACTCGGCAGGCTCTTCTTCATATCCGCCGTGATCTTGCCGGCCGCGTCCAGGGCCGCGTAGCGGGCCGGGATGGCACCGCCGGCAAGGTAGCCGAGGGCGCCCTCGTCACCTGTGATGTGCTCGAGCCAGAGTCGAGCTGCGCACGGGTGCACCGCATCCTTGACGACCGACTGCGCGTAGTACGAGCCGTACAGGCCGTCGGTCGGGATCGTGACGTTCAGGTCGAAGCCCGCGTCCTTCATCTGCGAGACGACACCCGGGAAGTTGTACGTCCAGTCGAGGGCGATCGGAACGTCGCCGGACACCATGGCGGCCGGGGTGACGTCGATGACCTGCAGGTTGCCGGACTTCTTCAGGTCGGCGAAGTACTGGATGCCGGGCATGAGGTCGTCGTACGAGCCGCCGTTGGCCAGCGATGCCGCGACGACGGCCGCGAACGCAGCGCCTGCCTGGCGCGGGTCGCCGTTGAGAGTGACCTGACCCTTGTACTCGGGCTTCTTCAGGTCGGCCCACGTCTTCGGCGGGTTCTTCACCAGCGTCGAGTTGCTGGCGATCGACATGATGCCGTAGTAGGCCCCGACCCAGTTGCCGGCGGGATCCTTCAGGTTGTCGGGGATCTCGGCCCAGTTGGTGGTCTTGTACGGCTCGATGGCGCCCTCCGACTTGGCCTGCTCCACGAAGGAGGGGCCGATGTCGATCGAGTCAGGCTTGTCGGGCTGGCCGGCAAGGGTCTTGATGGCGGTGAGCTCGTCAGCGGACGAGGCATCGGGTGTCGCCACCGGGGCCTCGAGGCCGTAGGTGTCGCGGAACGACTTCAGGATGCCGGCGTAGTTGGCCCAGGTATCGGGAAGGGCGATCAGGTTGACGTTGCCCTCCTCCTTGGCCTTGGCGGCGATCTGGTCGACGGTGTCGCCGCAGACCGCACCAGTTGCAACTGCGCTGCCTGCCGCACTCGCGGCGGCACTTGCTGCGGTGCTCGCGGCACCGGCCGCTGCACTCTGGGCGCCCGCGACGGCGGAGGCCGCAGCGGACTTCAGCGACGACGCGGCGTCGGAGGCGGTGCCGCTGCTCGAGCACGACGCGACGAGCGCGGCGCTCAGCAGGACGGGCACCATGAGCAAGGACTTGCGCATCTGGCGTTCCTTCCCTTGGATGATCAAGCAATTGGTCGTACGCCATCAACGTACCCATCCCGAACACTTC
Organism: Actinomycetes bacterium; assembly: GCA_037130755.1. Classification (GTDB taxonomy): domain Bacteria; phylum Actinomycetota; class Actinomycetes; order S36-B12; family S36-B12; genus UBA10649. Next base: position 1,131 of record JBAXSI010000049.1, on the reverse strand, counting down.
CGGGTAGCGCGTTACCGAACCGTTCCCCAACAGCGCATGACCATCGGGCGCTGCCTTGTCCCCTCGTGCGATGCGCAGGCTCTACCGTGGACCCGTGTCGAACCCCACTCGCACCGTGCACCTCATGCGCGCTGCTGTTGTGGGAATCGCCTCTCTCGCGCTCCTCGGCCTGCCGCCGGTCACCGCTGGCGCCGCATCGTCGACCGGCGCAACTCCTGACACGCTCGCGCACGTGGGCGAGGCCGGCCAGGTCATCGTTGTCACCGCACCGTCGTGGCGTTCGACGAAGGGCACACTGCGCACGTTCGAGCGCGACGGGGCAGGCGGCTGGCGCGAGGTCGTACGGGCCACGCCCGCATGGCTCGGCTTCGGGGGACTGGTCCTGGGGGCGAAGAGGAAGCAGGGCACCGGCACCACCCCGGCAGGTACGTACGCGATCACCAGCGCGTTCGGGCGCCTGGCCGACCCCGGCACGTCGATGCCCTACCGGCAGTTCGACCACAACGACTCGTGGACATACGACCCACATCACCCGTTCACCTACAACGTATTCCAGACCGCCGCGATCAACTGGCGCTCGTACGGCGGCTACGCCGAGCACCTGTGGGCCAAGGGACCGCAGTACCGCTATGTCGCGGTGCTCGACTTCAACCTCCCCCAGGGCCCCGTGCGCACCGGCTCCGACGGCATCCGTCGCACCACGAAACCGCCGAACACGAAGATGGGCGGCGGAATCTTCCTGCACGTCAGCAAGGGCAAGCCGACGGCCGGCTGCATCTCGATCCCGCTCGACACGATGCGCGGCATCCTGGCGTGGCTGAAGCCGGCGAAGCACCCGGTGATCGTCATCGGACCGGAGTCCGACATCAGGTCGATGTAGTCGACGAAGCAGAAGCTGCTATGACATCCGGATGTCGAAGAGCACGGGGAACTGCTCACGCCAGGCCGTGGCCGCGCCGGGATCTACCTCGACGATCAGGACCTCCGCCTTGGAGCCGGCCTGCGCCACCACGGCGCCCTTGGGATCGACCACCACCGAATGGCCGCCCAGCGTGAAATCGCCCTGCACTCCGACTTCGTTGCAGGCGATGAACCATGTCTGGTTCTCGATGGCCCGGGCGCGGGTCAGGA
>JBAXSI010000048.1:0-20647 GCA_037130755.1 Actinomycetes bacterium | reverse complement strand
TCCAACTGACCGATGACGAGGCCGTGGCGAACGTCGTCGAGTTCTCGTTCTACACAGGTGCGGCCGGGACGTATTACTGGAACTGCGAATTCCCCTGCGGTGACGGGACTCTCGCCAAGTTCGGCGGGCCGATGTCTACCCAGGGTTACATGGCCGGCGAAATCACAGTGGTCTGAGGTGGGGTGCGATGTCTGAAACGATCGTGGAACCCGCCGAGGACGCGGCAGCGCCGGACGAGACTTGGTGGCGCCGACCTGAGGTGCGGTCGATCTTCTGGCTATGGCTCGCCCTCACCGTGATTGGGTTGTGCTTCTCATGGGTGCCTGCCTGGCTTCTTGGGGGCAGTTCTTCGGACCAGATGCACGACATCAAGCAGACAATCACCATCTTCACCGCGGCGGCGGCCCCGGTCGCAGCCCTTGTCTGGGCGGTGATGATCTACAGCATCGCCAAGTGGCGCTACAAGGGCGACGGTCCGCCGCCGGACGATGCTCCGGGATTCAACACGAACGTCCAGAGCGTCATCATCTGGGTCATCGGGTCGGCGGCGCTCACGCTGTTCGTATTCATCTGGGGCCTGGTGAAGATCGCCGATATCCCCGCAGCCGGCGGTGTTGCCGCGCTTCCCGCTGACTCCGCAATACCGATTGAGGTCCAGGTCACCGGACAGCAGTGGGCGTGGAACTTCACCTATCCCGGGCTTGGGGGCATCCAGTCTGACCAGCTCTACCTGCCGGTCGACCATCCCGCCAACTTCGAGGTGACGTCCAACGACGTCACGCATTCGTTCTGGATCGTCCAGATGGGCGTCAAGGTCGATGCCAATCCGGGCGCGGTCACGGGTGCAGTCGTCTATCCCGACGCGGTCGGGACCTACGACATCCGCTGCGCCGAGCTGTGCGGCATCCTGCACGCCGCGATGCAGACTCAGGCCAAGGTCGTCACGCAGCAGGAATTCGACGCCTGGGCGGCCCAAATGAAGGCCACAGCGCCGCCGCCACTGCCCACTGAAGAAGGAGGCGGGTGATGACCGTTACCGCGCCAGGCGAGACGATAGGGAAGGTGCCGCGCGCATCGGTACCCGGCGGAGTGCTCCTGAGCCGCATGAACATCGGCACCGCGATCGTCGGCGGTCTGGTTGTCGCGATCGCGGCCCACTACGTGGCCGCCGCCGTCTTCGTGCAGCCGCCCCCGCCCGAGGGCACTGACCCGCCAGCGGCAGTGGCGTACCTGCTCGAGAACCGGATCGCCCTGACCACGATGTTCGGCTGGGTCGTCGGATTCATGCTGGGCATCGGCGCGTTCAACGGTCCTTTCCGCTGGCTGCTCGGCAAGGACCTCACCGACGAGGACCTGCTCTTCCAGGCAGGCAAGGATCAGGGCGTGAAGAGGTACTTCCGCTTCACCACCGACCACAAGGTCGTGGGCATCCAGTACCTCGTCATCACGATGGTCCTGCTTGGCGCGGGCGGCACGCTGGCAATGCTGATCCGCACCGACCTCATGACGCCGAGCTCCAAGTTCCTCGGTCCGACGACGTACAACACGATCGTCGGGATGCACGGGATCATCATGATCGTCGCAACGATCGTCATGGTGACGGGCCCGTTCGGGAACTTCATCCTTCCGATCATGATCGGTGCGCGGGACATGGCCTTCCCGCGACTGAACGCCCTCAGCTTCTGGTTGCTCGCCTCGGTCGTGCCTGTTCTTCTCTCAGTACCCTTCCTCGGCGGCATGCCGACCGGCTGGGTTGCCTACAACCCTCTTGCCGACCAGGCGCCGCCGGGCATGGACGGCTTCGTCGTGACGATCATCGTGTTCGCGGTCTCCAGTGCCGTGGCGGGCGCCAACATCACGACGACGGCCGTCAAGATGCGCACCCGCGGAATGACGTGGACGCGCACGCCGATCTTCGTGTTCGGTGTCGTCGCCAGCGTCGGCTTGGCAATCCCGGTCTTTCCAGCATTCATGGCGTCCCAGGTGCTCTCCGGGCTGGATCGCGCGGGCGGGCTGACCTTCTATGATCAAAGCGGAGGCGGCAGCGGCTGGCTGTACGCGAACCTGTTCTGGCTCATGGGCCACCCCGAGGTGTACGTCATCCTCATTCCCGCTCTTGCCGCACTGCTTGAACTCACGCCCGTCTTCACGCGTCGACCGCTGTTCAGCTTCAAGGCCGCGGTCATTGCCATTGCCGGCATCGTCGGCCTGAGCGTTCTCGTGTGGGCGCATCACATGTACGTGTCGGGATGGGCGCCGCAACTAGGTGGCCCATTCATGCTGACGACCGAGATGATCTCCATTCCGACGGGCCTGCTGTTCCTCGTGTTCATCGGAACCATCTGGCGGGGGCGCGTCTGGACCCGACTGCCGATGATGGCCGTCTACCTGATGCTGTGGAACTTCGTGATCGGCGGCATCACCGGGGTGTACCTGTCGGACATCCCGGTCGACAACGGCCTGCACGGCACGATGTTCGTCACCGCGCACTTCCACTACACCCTGATGGGCGCTGCCCTGACCGGAACGATGGGCGCGCTGGTCTATTGGTTCCCGAAGATGACGGGACGGATGTTCGACGAGCGCATCGGCGGCTGGGGGTTTTGGATCGCGCAGATCGGATTCAACGTCACCTTCATTGGCATGTTCATGGTCGGCTTCGCCGGCCAGCCGCGACGGGTGTTCAACTACTCAGACGTCTTCGCGGCGGGGAACATGGTCTCGACGATGGGTGCCTACACCATCGGTGTAGGGATGCTCGTGTTCCTGTTCGCCACCGTCAGCTCCTGGCGCAGCGGCGAGGTGGCACCGGCCAATCCCTGGGGTGGCAAGACGCTTGAATGGCAGGTCCCCACTCCGGTGCCGTTGGAGAACTTCGACGTTCTGCCGGTGATCACGGCTGATCCCTACGGGTACGGGCGACAACCCGCGCCGAAGCCCACGGAAGGGGCGCGGACATGACAACTACCGACGTGCACGTCCATCGCGACCCGCCGGCCGTGGCCGGCTCGCGCGACCGGATGGGTGTCGTTCTTCTCATCGTCGCGGACATTGCCTTCGTCCTCTGCCTGATGTTCACGTACCTCTATCTGCGATTCCTCAACGTGAATGGCCTATGGCTGCCCGAGGAGATCACCCCGGCACCGTCTGGCCTGACGTGGCTCACGGTCGTCGTTCTGTTCATCGGTGCTGTGGTGTTCGCGTGGGGTGCCAGAGGGCTGCGCGGGGGGCGTCCTGGGAGTCTTCGGATCGCGTCGTGGATCGCCGTGATCGCGGCGGTTGTTGCGCTCGTGATCCAGTTCGAGCAGTTGACCGGATTCGACTTCGCCAAGCAGGAGAACGGCCGTTACATCAGCGCCTACTCGTCGAGCATGGTTGCGCTGGCGGGAGCGAATCTCTTCCACATCATCCTGACGGTTTTCATCTCGATTGGGATCGTCAACCGCGCCCGGATGGGCAAGTACGAGGATCCAGAGTCTTGGCAGCCGCGGATCGCCACGTACTGGTGGACCTGGGTAGTGGTGTCTTCGGTTCTCGTGGGCTTGATGACGACGTTCCTCGTCACAACGCCGTCACCGCCCTCCATGGGCTGAGCCGGCTTCTGGCCGGATGGTGAATCGCGCGTTAGCCAGCACGGGGCCATGGCTCGTCGCGATCGTCGCCGTCCTGATCTCGTCCGCACTGGCAGGCGTCTTGATCGTCACGGCGCCCCCGGGCATCCCGGTGTCGTCGACCGCCGTGCAGGTGGCCCTTCCCATCGCCCGTGTCGTTGCTGACCTCGCCGGGGTCCTCGTCGTCGGCTGTCTCCTGGCAGCGGTGCTGCTCCCGTTGTTGAATGGCGGCGGGCTCGGCGCCGAATCACGATCCCTGATCGTCACCGGGTCCCGCGCCGCCCTTGTCTGGCTCACGGCGATCGCGGTGAGCGCCATCCTCACCCTGTCAGACGCCTTCGGACTGCCGGTCGGAGCGGCGCTCAGTCAGACGGCGGCGATCTCCTTCCTGACGCAGTCTGTCGTCGGACACGCCTTTCTCGCCCAGATGATCTGCGCGGCGGTCATCGCCGGCCTTGGCCCGATCGCGTCGCGACGCTGGCAGGCGGTCGTGCTGCTGGGCGTTGCTCTGGTGGGCATGGCGAGTCGCTCGACGTCGGGGCACTCTGGGGTCGGAAGTGACCACGAGTCCGTCACGCTCGTCCTCGCAGTTCACATCGGCGCCGTGTCGTTGTGGGTGGGTGGGCTGGCGGCGCTGGGCCTGCTCCTGCTCAGACGGGTACCCATCGGCTTCGAGATTGCCTCTCGATACAGCGCGCTGGCCCTGTGGTGCGTCACCGCGGTCGCGGTTACCGGATTCGCCCAGGTGGGCATGCGGTTGTCTGATCCGATCGACCTCTTCACGACTGCCTATGGACTCCTCCTGGTGGCGAAGGCGATCCTGCTCGCGCTCCTGATCGCGATCGGGTGGCTGCAGCGACGATCGAGCCTGCCGGCACTCAGGCGCGGTGCGCGCGGACCCTTCGCGGCAATGGTCGCTGTCGAGCTCGCGCTCATGGCGATCGTCATGGGCATCTCGGTGACGCTCAGCCGCACGCCGACGGTCAGCCGCGGGCAGGGCACCGGTGCCGAGGCACACGTTCACCCGCTGCCCGATCCACCGGCCGGCCTGGGGGAGCTCATGGGCCAATGGCGAGTTGACGGCGCCATGCTCATCCTGGGGATCCTGCTCGTGGCGGCATACGCTCACTGGCGATCGCGGTCGATCGATGCGGATTACACGTGGGGAGGGGGTCCGGTCCTGACCTTCAGTGCCGGGCTCATCGTGCTACTGATCGCGTCGTGCTCCGGGCTCGGGACCTTCTCGCGATTCATGGCGGGTGCGCTGCTGGTGCACTCGGTCCTCCTGCTTCTCATCGTCCCCGCTCTCCTCATCCTGGGAATCCCCCCGGCGGTGGCGCAGCAGGTGGGTTGGGCGAGGCGGGTGGACCCAGCGATACCGATCGTTGCCACGGTGACGTTCGTGGTGGCGGTGTTCGGCACCCCCGCTATCGGATACCTCCTGTGGCCCTTCTGGGGCCGGACCTTCCTTGACCTCGCACTCGTGGGCCTGGGCCTGTGGTCGTGCGGTGCGGTCTTCCTCGCTGCACGTGGTCCCGGTCGATGGCGCCTTGCGCCCGCCTTGGCGCTTGCTGCAGCGCTGATTGCCGTCATCGTTGTCGCGTTGGCCGTGCCGGGGATCATCTCGCCGCAGTACTTCGCATTCTTCGTTCCGCCATACGCAACGAACCTCGCGAACGACGAGACCATGGGACTGCTCGCCTCGCTTGGTCTGGTCGTTGCGTGGCTCGTCGGCGTGGTCCTGGTCGCAGGCCGTAGCCGGCCGGTCCCGGTCCGGGATACCGTGAGCGTCGTCGGCATCCGCTAGGGGAATCGGACCGCGTCCACCGCAGCCAGGATCGCCTCCGCAGTGGCCGGTGCTCGCAGGGGCGGGTCCGCGCGATGGTCGCCGACCGCGCTGATCGCGTCGCGGATGGCAAGGAACACCGAGAAGGCGAGCAGTAGGGGCGGTTCGCCAACGGCCTTGCTCTGGTGGATGGAGTCGACCAGGTTCGCGTTGTCGTACAGGGCCACCCGGAAGTCGCGCGGGATGTCGTGGACGGCGGGGATCTTGTAAGTCGTTGGTGCGAGCGTCTCGAGGGCGCCCGTGTCCGGGTTCCAGCGGAGCTCCTCGGTCGTGAGCCAGCCCATGCCCTGCACGAAGGCCCCCTCGACCTGCCCGATGTCGATCTTGGTGTTCAGCGAACGGCCCACGTCCTGGAGCAGGTCAGCGCGAAGGAGGCGATGCTCACCGGTGAGGGTGTCGATGACGACCTCGCTGACGGACCCGCCGTAGCAGAAGTAGTGGAACGGTCGCCCCGTCATGGTCTCGCGGTTCCAGTGCAGGCCGGGCGTGGCGTAGAAGCCGTCCGACCACAGTTGGACGCGTCTGGTGTACGCGTTGGCCACAACGTCAAGAAAGGAGGCCGCACCACTTGGTCCCTCGACCATGCCGTCGCGGAAGTCCACTTCGTCGGCGCTGCACTCAAGCATGCTGCCGGCCACCAACGCCAGTCGATCGCGAACCCTTCGGGCGGCAACTTGTGCCGCCATCCCGTTGAGGTCGGCACCTGACGAGGCGGCGGTTGCCGACGTATTCGCGACCTTCTCCGTGTCGGTTGCCGTGGACCGCACACGATTCAAGGGAATTCCGAGCTCCTCGGCCACCACTTGGCACACCTTTGTGTTGACCCCTTGCCTCATCTCGGTAGCGGAGTGATTCACCAGAACCGATCCATCGAGGTAGACGTGCACAAGGGCGCCGGCCTGATTGAGGTGCGTCAGGGTGAAGGCAATTCCGAACTTCACAGGGGTGAAGGCGATGCCGCGCTTGAGAATCGGGCTGTTGGTGTTGAACTCCGAAATCTGCTGGCGTCGGTGTCGATAGTCGCTGGACGCCAGCAACTGCTCGATGAGATCGGGAAGGACGTTGTCCTCGACGAGCATCCCGTAGGGAGTGCGCAGGCCGGCATGCGGATCGTCGGCAGTGGCTCGGTCGCCGTAGAGGTTCGCGAGGCGAACGTCGAGCGGGTCGAGGCCGAGATGGCGGGCGACGGAATCGATCGCGACCTCCGTTACGAGGGCGCCCTGGGGCCCGCCGAAGCCGCGGAACGCCGTGTTGCTCTGCGTGTTGGTGCGGGCCGCGAAGGCGTCGACGGTCACGGCGGGCAGCCAATAGGCATGGTCCATGTGGGTCACCGCGCGGGTCAGCACCGGACCGGACAGGTCGGTCGAGTGGCCGCCGTTGGAGAGCAGCATGACGCGGTAGCCGAGGATGCGTCCGCTGTCGTCGAAGCCGAGATCCCAGTCGGCCTCGAAAGGATGCCGCTTGCCGGTGACGCGGTCGTCGGTGACGCGGTCGAGCCGGACCTTCACGGCTCGACCAAGCCGAACCGCTCCGATCGCCGCCAGCGTCGCGACCTGCGTCGCCTGGGACTCCTTGCCGCCGAAGGCGCCGCCCATGCGACGGCACTCGACGCGTACGCGGTTCTCGGCTATGCCGAGTGCCTTCGCGGAGACCTGCTGCACCTCGGTCGGGTGCTGCGTCGAGCACCTGATCACCACAGCGCCATCGTCGAGTTGCTGGGCAAGCGCCGTCATGGTCTCGAGGTAGAAGTGCTCCTGGCCACCGATGCGGACCGTTCCCTGAAGGCGGTTGGGTGCGGAGCCGAGGGCCTCGTCAGTTGCCTCGACCGATGGTCGCGCCAGGTGCAGAGGATCGACGACGTAACTGCCCTGCGCATGGGCTGCCCGCGGGTCGAGGATAGCCGCCGCCGCCGCATACTCCACGTGCACCAGCGCGACCGCCTTCAGCGCAGCGCGACGCGTGGTGGCGACGACCATCGCGACCGGTTGCCCGACGTACGACACGGCGTCGCCGGCAAGAATCGGGTCAACTCCCGAGCGGGGCGCATGCGAGTTCACGCCAGGGATGTCGGCCGCCGTCAGGACGGCCAGTACTCCGGGCTGCCGCGCCGCACGGGCCACGTCAATGTTCGTGATCCGGCCGTGCGCGATCGTGCACAGCGCCAGGACGCCGTGTGCGACGTCGTCGGGCGTGGGGATGTCGTCGACGTAGGTGGCGCGCCCGGTGACGTGGAGGGCCGCGGACTCGTCCGAGACCGGCTCGCCGACCACGGTGTTCATTCGCGCTCCCGGCTCGCTCATGACCGGGCCCAGATATCGACCGGTACCGATGGTGCGTCCAGCCCGGTCTCCAGCCACCATCGATGCAGCAGCCCGCCCGCTGCCCGCTCGCGATACTGCGCGCTGGCCCGATGGTCGCTGATCGGGGTGAACTCGTCGGCCAGCGAAGCCTGCGCCGCAGCCAGCGCCGTCTCGTCCCACTCGCGCCCTCGCAGCGCGGCCTCCGTTCGCGATGCTCGCCGCACCGTCGTGGCCATGCCGCCATAGACCACGCGAACATCGGTGATCGTCGCACCGTCCATCTCCAGCGCGAAGGACGCGCTCACACTCGAGATGTCGTCATCGAACCGTCGACTTACCTTGTAGGCGCGGACGTCGCGAGAGAACCCTCGGAGCGGGATGGTGATGCGGGCAAGGAACTCGCCCGGCTGCAGCACGGTGGAGCGAACGCCGGTTGCGAACTCCGCGACCGGGACCGTGCGGCTGCCCTCGGATCGCATCAGGATCACGGCCGCGTCGACGGCGATCAGGACCGGGGTCAGGTCTGCGACGGGGGAGGCGTTGGCGATGTTCCCGCCGACAGTTCCGACCGAGCGAATCGCCGGTGAGCCGAATCGACGATGCATGCGCTCAAGATGCGGAGCCCGCTCGACCAGTGCACGCCAGGCGTCCTCGACGCTCACGGCTGCACCGATGGAAACCTGGCCGCCTGTCACCTCAATGCGATGCAGGCTGGCGATTCGGTCGGTCGACATCAGGACGAGGTCGTCATGATGGTCCGCGCCCGTCGCGCGCAGCGAGAGCGCGAGGTCGGTGCCACCTGAGATCACGTGGGCGGCCGGGTTGGCATGCAGTTCCTGGGCGAGGGCCCCTTCGTTGTCGGGGGCAACGAAGGCCGCCGCGCCAGCAGCGATCCGAAGAGTGCCGGGAGCATCCAGTTCCTGCAGGACCGTCCGCAGCCGGGACGCATCGATCGAGGACGCCGGTTGGGTTGGTTCCGATACGGCCGACATCGCCGCGTCGAGGATCGGCCGGTATCCCGTGCACCGGCAGAGGTTGCCACTGATCGAATCGGCCACCGCCTCACGCGTCAGCGTCGTCCCCTCAAGCCGGCTGGTCTCGCCTGTGCACCACAAGGACATGACGAAGCCGGGCGTGCAGAACCCGCACTGGGATCCGCCGTGCTCGACCATCGCCTCCTGGATCGGGTGGAGAACGCCCTTGACGGCCACGTCCTCGATCGTGAAGAGCGCCCGGCCGTGGAGCATCGCCACCGGCATCAGGCATGAGTTGGCGGTATGGAGGTGAACGTCATCGCCACGCAGCTCCGCAAGCACGACGGTGCACGCTCCGCAGTCGCCCTGATTGCAGCCTTCCTTCGTGCCCATGCTGCCCTCGTCCTCGCGCAGCCAGTGAAGGACGCTGAGTGACGGCTCGAGCCCGGCGAGTTCACGCACCTCGCTCCGGTACAAGAAGCGAACGATGTCCAGTCGCGCGTCGTCGGACGACAATGCGAACCCCCTTTGGTCCCCGTCGTCAGGGTCTTGACCTACGACGAGGCTACTCGCAGCCGGCGTGCATGAGCGCCTCACGGACGGGGTGAGGAAGACGTACGTGAGGCGCCGTCAGAACGGCATCGGGTCGCCGGGCTGCCAGGCGGCGGGGGAGCCCGGCGGCGGCTTCGCTGTGGGCGGCGGGGCTTGCGGCGCCGGTCGAGGAACCAACTCGCCCGCCGAATGGCGATAGATGCGCCCCGTGGGAGAGGTGAACGTGCAGGACCCGTCGGGTCGGGAGTCCGTGATGGTCCAATCGGCGTGGGTCTTGCGGTTGTGGTGCCTGCGACACAGGGCTCCGGTGTTGGCAATAGTGGTGGGGCCGCCGTCGCTGAAGTCCGTGGCATGGTCGACGTCGCAGCGGATGGCCGGCCGGGTGCACCCGGGGAATCGGCAGGTGCGGTCCCGGTCGGAGATCCAAGCAGCCAGTGACGAACTGATCGGGTAGCGATTTGCCCCGCGGTCGACCAATGCGCCGGTGATCGGGTCGGTAACGAGTCGCCGAATCGTCGCGTGGGTGTTGGGGTCGGCCAACAGGCGTGCCAGGTCGGCACGGTCGAACGCATGCGGTGCACCGGACCCGACCTGCGTCCATGCAACGGCGTCGGCGGTCGGCTCGGCCAGGGCTGCCGCGTCGATGACGACCTGCACCTCCACCGTCAACCGCGTGCCAGTCGTCTCGATGCTGCCGCCGCTGCCGTCTGCACCCGGGTCGACGAGGCTCGAGCGCATCAGGTCGACGAACGCCGCGGCGCGCAGTTGCCCGATGGTGGCACCGATGTCGAGGCCGTGCCGTTCCAACCACAGCGGATCCCGACTGCGACCGTCGGTCACGCAGGACCGCGTGCGACCGTCCACCATGGCCATGATCGACGCTGCCTCGCTGAGGGGCAGGCGGGCCTCGACGACGGCCAGTCCGTCGTTGATCGCGTACGCGCCCACGTCGCAGCCGCGACGGGCCCGCTGGCGGCGCGCGTGCTCGCCGGCCGCGTCAATCGCGACGACCGCTCGGCGCGCCCGAGTGCGGGTCTGCGAGGGAGTCTCCTTGATGGCGTGGGGCAGGACCCGGTCCTGCAATCGTTCGCACGCGGTGGCGTGCATCGGCTCGCTACCGACGATCGGCTCGATCCCGACCATTCGCTCCGCCTGCTCTGCCAGGGCGCTCGCGTGCTGCATGGTGATGCGTCCGGACGCGAGCTCGGCATGCGTGCGCGCCAACGGGCCTTTGAGCAGGCGCGCATGTTGGACCTGCCGCTGTAGAACGCCGTGAGGCCGCCGCAGCGCGCACGAGATCTCCTCGACGACCTCGTCAACCATGTGAAGCACGCGAGCCTGGTGTTGTGGTGCGGCGAGTGCCGTGGGATCGCCGGCGGGCTCCACGAGCACGTCACGGATCACGCGCGTCGCTCCGGCCGCACGCACCAGCAAGGACACCTCGAGCGCATCGAGCCTGGCCCGATGCTCCTGCAGCGTGACCAGCGCTGACAGCGCCTCGTCGGCACTCAGCGCGGTCGGGTCAAGGCGCCGTAGCGCGCGATCCTGCAGCTCGATCGAAGCGACCGGATGCCAGCCGTCACGGGTGCCGGCTACGGGAAGAGCAGCCATCTCGACAGGGGATCCGAATCGTTCGAACATGTGTTCGATTCTAGTAGCGGATGTACGGAAATGCAAGTGTTACCAACACTTTTGCAGAGTAAGCATGAGCGATGGGGCTAGTGGCAGGGAGTCTGGTTGTAGGCGATCAACTCGCGAATCGGCCGGGGTCGCGAGATGTTGTCGAGCAGGATCACGTTCGGGGGTTTCCCGGTTGCGCATGCCTCCTGCCAGAGGCCGCGCGCCAGATCCCGCGTGGGCCGAGCGAGGGCCGCGTTGTAGTCGATGAGCCAGTGGTTCATCAACCAGACCTGGTAGGGGATCGCGCCTGCTGGACCGGTGAAGTCCCACGTGAACTGTGTGACGTGGAAGGAGCCCAGGGCGTCGGCGTGCTGTGTGGACGCCCACTTCACCATGCTGTTGGCGCCCTCCTTCACCTTCCGGCGATTGAGCCAGAGGTTGGCATCGGCGCGGTTGTCGACACTGACGCGCGTCCCACTCCTCGACCAGAGCTTGCCGTAGCAGTGATCGGTCGGGTGGTCGGCCAGCCACCGCGTCATGGCGGTGAAGGCATGCTGACTTGGAGCATCGTCCGCCAATTGGATGACGAAGCCGCCTGCGGAGCGTGCCTCGGCGATGGTGACGCGGCCGGCGATGCCGCTTGCCAAGGGCGCCTGTGCGGGACCGACTGCCTTGCGGCACAGCGGCGCCAAGGCCTCGGACAGCCGAAGGGCGCTGACATCGTTGATCGGGTCGAGCAGCTGGGCCATGTCGATGACCAGCACCTCTGCCGGATGGCTGGCATTGAAAATGATGAGACTGTCGAAGACGTCGAACCAGCGGTCGGCGACTAGGCCGTTGCACGAGTGCCAGACGTAGTTGTCGAGCACGCCGCGGAGGTCGAACCAACGCGATCCCACTGCGGCCTGGTCGGCAGACGTACGTGTCTGGGCCATCGCCCACTGACGGGTCGCCCAGTGCAGGTCCTTGACTGCCTTGTCGATCGGTGAGGGACACCGGGCCGCGTAGTGGAAGGTGCTGGCCTCGGCGTTGAACAGGGCATTCGTTCCCGCGTCGTGGGAGCCGGGCATCATGACGGTCCCCAACTGGGTGGTCCGTGCTGACGCGGATCCAGGCGGGTACATGCACGTCATCCAGTCCGCGAGGTCTCCGCCGTAGGTGTTCCGCCCCGAAACGGCATCCTTGGCCACGCAGGCGGTCGGACTCGTCTCCGCCCCGACGGCGGTCGGGGCCAGTAGGACCACCATGACGGCGGCACCTGCTCCGACGCGGGCCAATCGCCTCAGGGTCGGAGCCAGGGGGTGCATGATCGTCAGGGTAACCCCGGCCGGCGCGTGAGGACCGCTCCTTGGCCCGGGCTAGCGCTGGTTGGGGTGCTCGAGCAGCTGCTCGCGCACCCTGCGGCGAAGCACCTTGCCGATCATCGACCGCGGGAGCTCATCGACGATGAAGACCTGTCGGGGGACCTTGTAGGCAGTGAGGTGCTGGCGAGTCAGCTCGCGCACCACTTCCGGGTCCAGATGAGTATTCGGTTCGCACACAATGGCCGCCACCACGCGCTCGCCTCCCGAACCGTCGGGCAGGCCTACTACGGCGGCGTCGAGCACTCCGTCGACCTGACGGAGCACGTCCTCCACTTGGGACGGATAGACGTTGAACCCACCGGTGATGATGATCTCCTTGATGCGGTCGACGATGGTGATGAAGCCGTCCGAATCCATGACCACGATGTCGCCGGTCCGGATCCAGCCGCCCTCGAGCAGCACGGTGCTCGTCTCGTCAGGGAGGTTCCAATACCCAGCGAACACCTGGGGCCCCCGAACCAGAAGCTCACCCGCATCGTCGTCCTCAGTGTCCTGGTCGGGGCTGATCGGATCGACGATGCGGATGTCCGTCGACGGGAAGGGGACCCCGACAGTGCCGGGGCGACGGCTGGTCGCGAGCGGGTTGCCGACGGCGACGGGTGAAGTCTCCGTCATTCCGTAGCCCTCGACGAGAAGTCCGCCGGTGGTCGCCTCCCAGTGATCGACGATCGTCGTCGGAAGGGGCATCGCGCCGGAGATCGCGAACCGGATGGACGTGAGGTCGACGCCCTGCTTGACCGCGGCGTCCGCGAGCGCGCTGTAGATCGGCGGGACGCCGGGAAGGAAGGTGGCCGGCCGGCGGCCCATCGCCTCGAGGACCTGCGCAGCATCGAATCTCGGAAAGAGCACCAGGGTGGCGCCGATGCTCATGGCGAAGGTGAGGCAGAGCGTCAGGCCATACGCGTGGAAGAGGGGCAGCACCGCGTAGATGACCTCGTCGCCGTCGGTGAGCCCGGGCACCCACGCCCGTCCCTGCGCGGCGTTGGAGCGCAGGTTGCGGTGCGTCAGCATCGCGCCCTTCGGCACGCCGGTCGTCCCGCCCGTGTACTGCAGTGCAGCCAGGTCCCCTGCGTTCGGTCGGACGTGGGCGATTGTGAGTGGCCAGCCGTTGGCGACGAGCTTCTTCCAGGCGAGCGCACCCGGTGCGGGTGCCGTCATGGCCGTGCGCGTTGCGCGCGCCTTGGCGACAGGTAGCCGGAGCGCGATCCGCCTGGCGCGCGTCAGCGCCGTCGTCATGTTCACGGCAACGATCTCGGTGAGCGCGGTCTGTGATCGGATGCCCTCGATCGTCGGAACCACGACGTCCCACGCGATCGCGAGGCGAGCGCCACTGTCGGCGAGCTGGTACGCGAGTTCGTCGGCCGTGTAGAGAGGGTTCGTCTCGACCACGATCCCGCCCAGCCGGAGGACGGCATAGAACGCGACCACGTGCTGCGGGCAGTTGGGAAGAATGAGCGCGACGCGGTCGCCGGCGCTGATGCCCAGTGCGCGTAGAGATCCGGCGACTCGGGCGACCTGCTCGCCCAACTGCGTGAAGGTCATGGTTGCGCCGTAGAAGTCGAGCGCCACCTTCGGCCCGAAGCGCGCAACGGCTGTGTCCAGGAGGTCGCACAGAGTCTCGCCCGTGACGTCGATCTCGGCCGGGACACCCTCGGCGTAGCTCGACAGCCACGGCCGTTCGGACGTTGCAGGCACTTCGACCTCCTGAGGGGCGTTAGGCCCTCATTGGATCAGGGGGCGCTCGTTCCGGTACGACCGTACTGGTCGGACAGTCGCACCACGTCGTCGCGCCAGCCTCGCTGGGCAGTCGATACCTCCACGAAGACGGCATCGGTCACCGCGGTGATCCGGTGCACGCACAGGGGCGGCACGTGGAAGGTCTCGCCCGGAGTCACGGAACGGCGGGTCAGGCTGTCAGCCGAAGGACCGTGCTCGAGCACGGCCTCGCCGGTGAGCAGGCGCAGCGTCTCATCCTTGCGGTAGTGGTACTGCAGGCTCAGCGAATGGCCGGCGAGCACGTTGAGCATCTTCCCGACATAGCCGTTCGACCCGTCGGCGAAGATCACTTCGTGTCCCCATGGCTTCTCCTGGATGGGAGCGGAGATGATCTCAGCGAACGTGGTGGTGATGACGGTCATGGGGTCCCCTTCGATGACTGCGTGAGTTCGGATAGCAGGGCCTCGATGTCGACGAGGGCAAGCCGCGTGCGTGAGTCGCTGCAGCCATAGGGAAGTACCAGGGTGCTGCCATGCCGCATGGCGCCGCAGGAGTAGACGACGTTGGACACGTAGCCCGAGCGCTCGCTGCCGATCGGGGAGAGGAGTGGCTCGGTGAGTCGGCCGATCAGCACGGTCGGGTCGTCCAGGTCGAGCAGGATCGCGCCGATGCTGTACTCGCGCATCGGCCCTACGCCATGGGTGAGGACAAGCCACCCTGCCGCTGTCTCGATGGGCGGACCGCAGTTGCCCAACTGCACGATCTCCCAGGGTTCATGGGGTGCCTCCACGAGCACCCGCCTCTCCCAGTGCCGGAGATCGGTCGACGTGGTTACGCCGTTGCTCTCGCGATCAGCACGCGACATCGCGACGTAGCGACCGGCGATGAGGCGCGGGAAGATCGCCATTCCCTTGTTCTTGGAGCCGGGTCCGCTGAGCCGCTCGAAGGAGAAGCGGGTGAAGTCGTCGGTTCCCATGAGCTGCGTGGTGACGTTCCGGCCATCGAATGCCGTGTACGTCCCCAGGTAGGCCGGGGTGCCGTCATAGCCGGAGAAGCGCACCATGCGGGCGTCCTCCATCCCCTGGCTCTCGGACCGCCCCATCGGCATGATCACCCGCTCCTGGAGGGGTGTTGTCTCGCTGAATTCGGTCGAGTAGGTGCAGTCGGCAATGAGCTGCAGCGCAGCGCGCGTGCGTTCGGCCTTGCCGCGCGTGAGGCGCTGATCGTGCAGGTCGTCGAGGGCGCCGTCCAGGTCATGCCTGGTGAAGAACTCAGGCAGCCCGTCGAGCACGAAGTCGACGTTCGTCCGTTCTCCCACCAGCTCGCGGAGCTGGTCACGGAAGGAGGCTCGAGAGAAGGTGACGGGCACTGTGCGCGCCACTGCGGCAGCGGAGGGCAGGGGATCCAGGACGATCACGTTCGCCTCGTCGATGGTCCCGGTCCGGAACTCGATGCTGGAAATATGACCCTCGCCGACGGCGCGGATCGTCATCAGGAAACGGGTCGTGCCCTCGGGCAGGCCGCTTTGGTCCGGATGGGGAACCATCGAGGGGTTGAACAGCGCCGCACCCTCCAGCGCGTACTCCTGCGTGAAGTAGGCACCGATGAGCAGTCGCCGGTTATTCGTCAGCGACTCCACGTCATCGAGCCGATGGACCACCAGTTCGAAGTGCCGCTCCCACGTCGACCGCAGCCCGCGGTGACGGTGGCCGAAGGACTCGGTCAGGCGGGCGAGCTTGATGTTGACCTCGTCGTCCGACAGTTCCAGGACGCGATGAATGACCTTGTTGGAGCGCGACTCACCGGTCTCGGTCTCCTGACCGGGGAGGAACAGGGTGCTGACGACACGGGTCAGGTCGGGCTGCAGCAGGTGGTCGGTGCGGCGCACCCAGCTGCGATCGAACAGGGGAGTCATAGCGCGCCGGTCAACTGCGGCATCAGGGCGATCTGCTGCGTCGAGAGCCAGGCCAACGTCGACTCCGCGCCCTGGTTCTGGTTGGCGGAACCGCGCTCGAGGCCGTCCAGGCCGCCGCCTGTGACCTCGTCGTACATCCGAACGCCGACGTCGTTCGCCCCTTCGAACCATGCGAGGCACTGCGCGATCGTCTTCCGCCAGCGGGCTTCGCCGGTTCTCACGTAGGCAGCGCGGCACGCCTCAGCAAGTGCGGCCACCTCGATGGGCTGCTGGGCGTAGCCGGGTTGTGGGTCGCCTGCTGCGAAACCCGCGGACGGGATGACGGACAGGTGTCCGTCCTGCTGCTGCAGGTCTGCGAGCCATTCCAGCAGCACCAGTCCGTCGCGTTGCAGGACCTCGTCGTTCAGGGCCTCGCCGGTGACGATCATGGCCTCGGGAATGACGGCGTTCGCGTAGGTGAGCCGGTCCTCCGGCCAGGGCCACGCGGCGTTGTTGCGTCGCATCCCCAGTGCAGGTCGCGCGTCGACCAGCAGGCGCTGTGCCGGCAGATCGCTGGGATCCATCCGCAGGATCGCGGCTGCCCCGAGTGCTGCGTAGGCCATCGACCGCGAATATCGCGACCGTGACTTCATCGCCTTCGAGGCACCCTCCCTGGCACGCTGAACGAAGCTCGGATCGTCGGTGACGCATGACGCAACGCCCAAGCTCCACAGGGCCCGTCCCCAGTGGTCGTCTGTCGACGCGGCGTCGGTCCACATGCCCGTTGCATTCCGCCTGTTGTGCATCCGGCCGTCGTCGTAGACCGACGCGAGGACGAATGACAGGTAGGAGTCGGCGAGCTGGCGCACCTGCGCATTCGCATGCGGCTCGCGGGCAGTCACGACGAGGCCGCGTGCGACGTCGTCCAGGCAGAAGCCGTGTTGGATGCGCGGCTCGGCGTACCTCGCGTGTTCGTAGAGGCCAAGTGGCGTGGACAGGCTCGCCAGGTGGTCGAACGTCGGCCCCGCCGTCATCACGCGACGGATCGGCTAGCCACTGAGCGCAGGGACTTGGCGAGTGCGATGTAGCTGTCGGCCACTGCTGGCCAGAGCAGCGTCGTCGCGAGGTCCCGAGACGTCGCTGCCATGCGCTCGGCGAGCTGGTTCTCGGTGAGGACCCGACGCAGGGCGTGCGCGAGGGCATCGGGATCGCCCTGCGGCACGAGCAGCCCGGCGCCGCTGCTGAGCAGCTCGACGGCATGCGGGAACGATGTTGAGATGACGGGCTTGCCGGCCGCGACTGCCTCGGTGAGGACGCCTGAGGTCACCTGGTCGCGTGAGTCGTACGGCAGCAGGATGACGTCGGACTGGCGGACGATCCGCCGCAATGCCGGGCCCGACAGGTAGTGGCTGTCGAAGCGCACGATCGAAGTGAGGTCCATCGCGTTGGTCAGGCCCACCAGGGAGTCGCGGTAGGCCTCGCCCTCGCGCTCGAGTACGCGCGGATGCGTCTGCCCGACGATCCGGTACTGCGGCACCGGCGTGATGTCGCGCAACTGTGCGAACGCCTGCAGCGCCCACTCGATTCCCTTGCCCTTGCTGAGCAGTCCCCAGGTAAGGATCGTGGGGCGCAGGCTCAGGGCGGGACGGATGTCCAACGGGTCGCCGCGGTTGTCCTCGGCTCCGTGCGTAATGACGGTGATACGCGACGGATGGATGCCCCAGCCTTCGATGAGCCGGCCGCGTGCGGTCTCCGTCATCGTGATGAGCGCTGAGGACGCCGCGCACAGTTCGGCGAGCACTCGTCGCTGATTCGGTGTCGGGTCCACCAGGACCGTGTGCAAAACCGTGACCAACGGGACGCGAAGCTGCTGCACCAGATCGAGCACGTCCTCGCCGTCTGGGCCGCCGAAGATGCCGTACTCATGCTGGAGCACGGCCACGTCGTAGTCGTTCATCGCGGCGGCGGCGTCGGACGATGCCGACTGCTCCGATGACACCCACTGGTGAATGACGGGTTCGCTTTGTGGCTGGATGTCATCGACCATGCGCACGACTCCGACATCGGCACCTGCCTCGCGCAGATGGATGGTCAGGGCCTCGGAGAAGGTGGCGATGCCGCACTGAGTGGGCGTGTACGTGGAAAGGACACTGATTCTGATGGCCATGTGGGCCCGCTTCCTGCATTAAACGCTGCAGCCGACTGCTGCCTTACCGGACGGGAGAGTCGTCATCCCAAGACGTTCGATCACAGAAGGGATCGATCGACGGAGCTGAGTCCATCGAGGTCTGGTCACCCAGACTACCAGTGTCTGGAGCGGCTGGTTTCCGTGTAGTTTCTAGGTAGTCCCTGGTTGGAGGACCTCGTCAGGATCGCAGTGCTCGCATCCGTTGCTCATTCCGTGCCGCCACGCGCCTATGGACCATGGGAGCAGGTGGCCTCCACCCTCACGGAGGGACTGGTCGCCAGAGGTCACGACGTCACGCTCTTCGCGACGGCTGATTCCACCACAGCAGCACGACTTCACTCCGAGTGTCCTGCGGGATACGAGGAGGATGCGAGCGTCGATGCGAAGGTCTACGAGGCGCTCCACATCGCCAGTGTCTTCGAGCGAGCCGATGAGTTCGACGTCATCAGCAATCAGTTCGACTTCCTGCCGCTGGCATTCAGTCGAATGACGTCCACTCCCGTCGTGACGACGATCCACGGCTTCTCGTCTGAGCGGATCGTCCCCGTCTACCGGGCCTACGACGACATCGGCCACTACGTGTCCATCAGTGACTCAGACCGTCATCCGGACCTCACGTATGCCGCGACGATCCATCATGGGATCGAGCCTGCTGACTTCGCCTTCGGTGCAGGTGACGGCGGTTACCTGCTCTTCCTAGGTCGCATCCATCCCGACAAGGGCACGCACGAGGCGATCGAGGTGGCTCGGCTGGCAGGTATGCCGCTCATCATCGCGGGAGTGGTCCAGGACAACGAGTACTTCCGTCGCGAGATCGTTCCGCACATCGACGGTCGAGCGGTGGCGCACATCGGGCCCGTCGGTCCTCGCGACCGTGATCGCCTGCTCGGTGAGGCCGCAGCGTTGCTGCACCTCATCGACTTCGAGGAGCCGTTCGGGCTGTCGGTCGTAGAGTCGCTGGCTGCCGGCACGCCGGTCATCGCCCGCCGCCGTGGCTCCATGCCAGAGCTCGTCCGCAACGGCGAGACAGGCTTCCTTGTGGAGACGGTCACTGAGGCGGTCGCGGCGGTGCGCTCCATCGCAGACATCGATCGCGCCGCGTGTCGCGCTGACGTCTTGGCCCGGTTCACCGCTGACCGGATGGTCGGCGACTACGAGCGCCTGTTCCACGACGTCGTCGGATCGACCGCCTGACGCGTCGGCTGCATGTGACGCCTACGCGCGGGCCACGTACTCCGCTGTGCGGGCATCGACCGGATTCTCGAAGACGTCATGCGTCGGGCCGTACTCCACGAGCACGCCATGGCGCGCTCCGTCGGGATCGAACTCGACGGCCAGGAAGGCGGTCCGGTCCGCGAGGCGGGCGGCCTGCTGCAGGTCATGCGTGACGAGGACGACGGTGTAGTCCGTGGCCAGGTGTGCGATCAACTCCTCGATCGTCGCCGAGGCCACGGGGTCCAGTGATGCCGTGGGCTCGTCCATGAGGATGACCTCGGGGTCGAGCGCGAGGCAGCGGGCCACCACGAGGCGCTGCTGCTGGCCGCCGGATAGGGCCGTGGCGCTACGACGCAGGTCGCCCTTCACTTCGTCCCACAGGCCCGCGCGAACGAGGCTGAGCTCGACGACTTCGTCCAAGTCCACTGTGCGCCCGTGGATTCGCGGACCGTAGGCGACGTTGTCGTAGATCGACTTCGGGAAGGCGTTGGGCTTCTGGAACACCACGCCGATCCGACGCCTCAACTCCACCAGGTCCGCGTTGGGTGCGTGGATGTCGGCGCCGTCGAACGCGATGGTCCCCTCGAGGCGGGCGTCGGGGACGAGGTCGGTGAGTCGGTTCAAGGACATGAGGAGTGTGGACTTGCCGCAGCCGCTCGGGCCGATCAGCGCGGTGATGCCCTGGTGCGGGATGCCCATCGAGATGCCCTTGACGGCAAGGACCGGGCCGTAGGAGATGCTCACGTCGTCGAGTTCGAACACGTCTGCGTGACTCATGCCTGCACCGTTGCCGAGATGCTCCGACCGAGGCCCGGAGGCAGTGGGCTGATGAGGCGGGTGGTGAGCAGCGCGGAGATCGCCTGCACCAGCAGCAGCCCGACGAGGACGATGAGCTGCACCTGCGCTGCCTGCAGGGGAGTGGCGCCGCCCAGCAGCATCCCGACGAACGCGCCGGGCAACGTGACCAGGCCGGCGCTCTTGGTCTGGTCCATCGTCGGGAAGAGGGCCTTCTCGGACGCGCGCTTGGCGAACTCCCGGCCGGCCTGCCGGTAGCTGGCTCCCAGTCCGACATAGCCCTGGAACGTGGTCATCTGGTCGTTGACGTCATCGCGGAAGCGCACGCCTGCCAGTGATGCCGTCGTCATGGCGCCGCCGATCATCTGCGCGCTGAACGGCAGGAGGCTCTGTGCGTCGAACGGCAGGGCGCCCGTGACGGTGACGATCAGCACCGTCGCCGATGCGCCGAGGAGTATGGCCAGGAGCACGCCGACGAAGTCGCGCCGGTCGCCGCCGATCCGTCGGTTCGACGTGTAAGCGGCGACGACGACCATGATGCCGAGGTAGAGGGCAGCGGCCTGTGGGTGCGT
>JBAXSI010000047.1:0-20668 GCA_037130755.1 Actinomycetes bacterium | reverse complement strand
AGCAGGTAGGCGTCTCCCCAGACGTAGGTGCCCTCGCGCGGGTCGATAGCGACGCTGTATGCCTGTTGCTGTAGCAGTCCCACCGCGCTGCCTGTCTCGGTGACCCATGGTGCAAGGCTCAGCGTCGTCAGAATGGCCTGGGCGTACGAGCGGTACGCCGAGGCGCGGGTGGCGTCGGGCTCGGCAGCCGAAAGCACGAGCATCCCGTCGGCGGCGATCGCGGCGGCCGACGAATCCCGCAGCGCGGTGGCATCCGTCGCATCGAAGTCCCACGGCGGCACCAGGTCGGTCTGGTGGCGGGAGATCCAGTAGTCGGCGGTGCGACGGGCCGCGGCGAGCAGGCGTTGATCCTTCGTGAGCGTGTACCCCTGGGCGAACCCGTTGATCGCCCAGGCCTGACCGCGTGACCACGTGCTTGACTGGCTCAGCCCCTGGCCGGGGATGGGTCCGAGCAACTTGCCTGTGCGCGGATTGAAGGCCATGCGATGGAATGTCGAGCCGTCTTCTCGCACGAAGTCCCTTGCGAGTGTGAGCAGGTGCTTGGTCCCGCGAACGATCAGGACCTGCCCCTGCTTCCCGCCGAGGCTCCTGCCTGCGGTGATCAGCAGGGGTGCGTTCATTGCCGAGTCGATGATGACGCCCCACTGACCGGCGTAGTCGGCGGATTTCAGCGCTCCTACGCGTGCATTCCATCGGGTGGCCAGCGAGATGGCAGCAGTGTTCGTGGCCTTCCGGTAGGCGGCCCGGCGCGTGGCGTCAGGGTCCAACTGGAGGCCCAGCCCGGCCGGCAGGCCGATCATGAAGCCGAGGTCGTGGGTACCGCGCCAGGACGCGACGGGCAGCACGAGGTCGGTATAGCGGCGTGCTTGAGCAAGCGTTGCGGGACTGTTGTCATGCGCGTAGAGCAACCAGAGCGAGGCCGGGAAGAAGCCCGAGGTCCAGGCGTACGCATTCGTCCGTCGGTAGGGGCCGCCCGCTGTGGACCCGAAGGGCAGCGTGCCCGGACCGGTGAGCGAGGCGAGACGGGTGGCCGCCAGCGACCACACGCGGTCAGCGGAGCTCGGCGCTGGTGGATCCTCGGTACGGTGCACGGCCTGGGCCGCAGGTGCGAGCGCGAGAGCGCCAACCAGTGCGCCCACGCCGAGCACTGCTACCAGGGTGCTGCGCCGGATCATGTGTTGGACAGTACGACCTTGCCGGTGACGTTTCCATCGGCCAGCAACTGGTGCGCATACGCGGCATCACGAAGCGGCAGCACTCGGTCGATGATCGGGTGGACGATCCCGGCGTGTACCCAGGGCCACACGTTCCGCTCGACTTGGGCGCAGATCGCTGCCTTCTCCGACTCCGGGCGTCCGCGCAGCGAGGTCGCGTGCACGGACGCGTTCTTTCGCAGCAGCGCATTGATGTCGAGCTCAGCCCGAGCGCCGCCCTGGAGGCCGATGACGATAAGGCGGCCGTCGCGTGCCAGCGCCCGGACGTTCCGCTCGAGGTAGGCCGCGCCCATGTTGTCGAGAATCACGTTGACGCCGCGCCCGCCGGTGGCATCCATCACGACCTCGACGAAGTCCTGTTCGTTGTAGTTGATGAGCACGTCCGCACCGAGGTGAGCGCAGCGTTCGAGCTTTTGTGCACCGCCCGCAGTGACAGCGATGCGGGCCCCGAGTGCGCGACCGATCTGGATGGCGGCGGTGCCGACGCCCGAGCCGCCACCATGGATGAGGAGCCACTCGCCTTCGCTGAGATTGGCCGTCATGTCGAGGTTGCTCCACACGGTGCACACGACTTCGGGCAGCGCGGCCGCCTCGATGAGCCCGATTCCGGTGGGAACGCTCATGATCTGACCGATCGGTACCGCGACCTTCTGGGCATATCCGCCGCCGGACAGCAACGCCGTCACCTTCTCGCCGATGCGGTTCAGTCCGATTGCAGCACCGACCGACGAGATCGTGCCGGAGCACTCAAGGCCCAGGATCTGCGACGCTCCGGGCGGCGGGGGGTAGTGGCCCTGTCGTTGCAGGAGGTCCGCCCGGTTCACCGCGGTCGCCGCGATGTCGACGATGACCTCGCCGGCACCAGGAGTTGGGTCAGGGACCTTCTCCCACTGCATCACCTCGGGGCCACCAGGCTCGGAGAGGGTGATCGCCTGCATGGCTCACCTCCCGGTGGAGTTCTGCCTGATCACGACCAGCCGATCGCCAGCCTCAAGGCGTCCGATGCTATCGGTGTCGAAGCGGTGAGCGGTGTCTTTGCGCACGACGGCCAGGACGATCTGGCCGTTGGCATCGAGTTCTGCGGGCGAAAGCCCTAGCTCGTCCAGTGTGATGTCACGCTCGGCGACCTCGAGACCGCGTCCGGAGTCGAGCAGGTCCTCCATCAGCTCACCTGCCGCGCTCGACATCAGCGACAGGCTCATGAGCCGACCGGCGGATTCAGCCGTCGGGATGACGTTGTTGGCACCTGACTGGCGGATGATGTCCGCGTTCTGGGCCTCGCGGGCCGCCGCGACGATCTTCGCCATGGGGGCCAAACGTCGTGCGGTGAGGGTGATGAGGATTGTTGTGTCGTCCTCATCGGTGGCGACGACGATGCTTGCCGCCCGCTCGACACCAGCATCCATGAGGACCTCCTCGCGTCGGCCGTCGCCGATGATGCCGACGAGGCCGTCCCGTGCGGCGGAGTCGACGGCTGCTCGCTCATTCGCGACAACGACGATCTGCGACTTCGGCACGCCTGCGTCGACCAGCCCCTGTGCGGCAGCGCGGCCCTTCACGCCGTAGCCGATGATGAGTGTGTGGTCCTTCACCTTTGACCTCCAGCGGCGGGTGCGGATCTGGTCGCGGGTGCGACGGGTGAGTACCTCGATGGTCGTGCCGACCAGGACGATGAGGAACAGGAAGCGCAGCGGCGTGATCACCAGCGCGTTGACGAGGCGGGCCGACTCGCACACGGGCGTGATGTCGCCATAACCCGTGGTCGAGAGCGACACGGTCGCGTAGTAGAACGCGTCGATCCAGCTGAGGCCGTCGATCTCGCCGCGGTCCTGGTAGCACGCCTGCTCGTTGTAGACGATGACCGTCGTGGCGAGGAGTGCAAGGAGGGCTATGCCGACGCGGATGGCGATGATGCGCATCGGGCCGAGCCGACGCTCGGGGAAGCGCACGAAGCGCGAGATGTCGACGTCGTCGTCGTAGAGCGGGCCCTCGTCCTTACGCGGCGACATGCATGCGTTCCCGGACGATGAGGACGATCACGACGGCGACACCCACGAGAGCGATCATGCCAGCAATCAGGCTTGATACGCCGAGCAGTTTGAGGGCTGTAGCCGAAAGGATCACCATCAGCAGCCACCGCAGTGCGTGGCCGTCGTACCGGGAGGACATGCGGGCGCCGATCCAGACGCCGGGGATCTGGCCGATGAGCAGGGACACGACGACGACCCAGCTGATGTCACCGAATCCGGCGTGCGCGATGGCTCCGGCGATCAGCATGGGAACGGCCTGGGTGAGGTCGGTGCCGACGAGGATCGATGGCCGGAGCAACGGGTACAGCAGGAGCAGCGTCGTGACGATGAGTGAGCCGGAGCCGACGCTCGTCATGCCGACGAGGATGCCGACGAACAGGCCGAGGAGGACGGTGGGCACCGGCTTGATCGGCATCTCGGTGCCGTACGACGTGATCTGCTCGCGGAGCCCCGTCGCGCGGCGTCCGACGAAGACCTTCACGACCATCGCGCCGACGGCAAGGAGGAGGACCCAGCCGATCCAGGTCTTGATGGTCGCGGACGCATCGTCCGTGGTGAGCACCTTCGCGAAGACCACTGTGCCCAGTAGCACGCCCGGGATCGAGCCGGCCGACAGCCACCGGACCAGACCCCAGTGCACCGTGTGCGCGCGAATGTGGACGAACGCGCCGACCGGCTTCATGAAGGCGGATGCGACGACGTCGCTGGAGACTGCGGCCGCTGGGTTGATGCCGAAGAGCAGCACCAGCATCGGGGTCACCAGGGCCGCCCCGCCCATGCCCGTCAGGCCCACGATGATGCCGGCGATGAACCCCCCGAGGGACAGCGCGAAGTCGATGTCGCCGAGGCTCACGAAGGCACGCTAGGGGGCGGTCTGGAGTTTGTCTACTTAATAGATCGAAAAACGACAGGCGGTTCGCGGGTCGATTCGACGGGCCATCGGGGGCGCTCGTGGCTAGCGTGGCGGCCAGGGGCGCGAGGGCGGAGTCGTCGGGTGGAGCCAGGGTTTCGGTGTTGGGTGCTGGTCGGTGGTGCCCTGCTCATGGCGACGGCGGCCGTGATCGGTCCGGCCGGACCTGCGCGTGCGCAGCCGGCGCCCATCGTCAGCGTGCAGATCCCGCACTTCGCCGCATCCGTCGCGCTCTCCTTCGATGGCGCACGCCTTTTCGCGGCCATGGACTTCGACTACAACGACCACCGCATCCTTCGCATCGACACCGCTTCAGCGCTGGTGACCGCGACCGCGTCAACCCCAGGCTCGGGAGCGATCACGTTGTCGCCGGACGGTTCGCGGCTCTACCAACTGGGCTCCGGCTCTGTCGTCGTGCTGGACGCGGGCACCTTGGCCGTCCTCGGGCAGATCGCCGTCCGGGCCTCGGCACTGGCACTGTCGCCGGATGGCTCCCGGCTGTACCTGACGACCGGGTCGACGGGTCACCTGACGGTCGTGGACGCCGCCAGTTGGGCGGTCCTCGCGGATGCGCAGATCGCCCGCGAGACCCACGCGCTCGCGATTGATCCCAGTGGCACGCGCGCCTACGTGATGGTGACCGGCGCGCTGTCGGGTGGAGGCGATGGCCTGGCCGCCGTCGACACGACGTCCCTGGCCATCACCGCAGTGGGGATGCCGACGGAGCATTCCGACTGCGTTCTCGTCAATCCGACTGGTT
This sequence comes from Actinomycetes bacterium, assembly GCA_037130755.1. GTDB lineage: Bacteria > Actinomycetota > Actinomycetes > S36-B12 > S36-B12 > UBA10649. Next base: position 15,754 of record JBAXSI010000047.1, on the reverse strand, counting down.
CGCGGGTGTACGTCAATTCGCAGACTCCCCTCGGTGTTCGCACGTTGGTCTCAGTCGACCCGGCCACCTTGGCGCAGGTGGCCACCGTCGACCTCGGCAATCGCGCCGGGTGCCCCGCCGTGTCGCGTGATGGCGCACGCCTCTACGTCGTGATTCCCGATGACATGTCCGGGCGGAAGGAGGGTTCGCCGTTGTCCTACATCGACGCGGCGACCATGACGCGAGCCGGTCAGGTGCCGTTCGCGTCGGCGCCCAGTCCGTTCGCATTGCTGTCGGACGGGTCGCACGGCTGGTTCAACCTCGGCACGTCAATGCAGTTGATCGACCTGTCTGCGGCGATGGAGCCCGCGCCCGCGCTTGCGTTCACCGGCACGATCGCTCAGTTGGCTGCGCTGCCAGGCGTGGCCGCGATGGACAAGGCCATGCAGGGGATGCTGGCCCGCGACGTGGACGCCAGTTACCGCGAGACCGGGCCGGACGGCGAGGCGTATTACCCGGTGTGGACGTTCACGCGGGCCAAGGGCACCGCCCGCTGGGGCTCGAGCGACGAGGTCACCTACATGGACGGCAAGCAGGTGTGCAACCGTCGCGCGACGAGGAAGCTCCCGAACGCGATCGCCAGCGATCGGTCTGCCCACTGGAAGTGCCGTCACCGAACGGCGGCGGACGAGGACCTCGCCATGCCGGCGATGCGCTATTCGCCGTCCGTGTTCCCGACCACCCAGCTGCTCGTCAAGGAGCCGTCGGTGCAGGGCTCGACCGCGCCATTGCAGGCGGCCGACCCGCGTCGGATCGCCTACGGACTGTTCATCCCCAGCGTCATCGGAGCGCGTCCTGATGTGCTCGCGACCTACGCGCGCTCGCCCAAGAGGTACACGCTCGAATGGGGCGCCGACACCGGGCTGAACTTCCTCGCCGGTCGCATGATCATCAGCCGAAGCAAGGTACTTGCCCTGCCGAAGCTCTCGACTCTCAGGAAGTAGCGGCTAGCTGGCGCGGCCGTACGGATCGAGCAGCTCGACGACGTCGCCGCGCAGCCCCGCACCGGGCGGCACGATCGCGATCGCGTCGGCGTTCGCCCAGCCGAGCAGTTGCGCCGGCCCACTGGCAGGGATCGGACGAGCCTGCACGGCCGCGGACGACACCTCAAGGCGCACGGGAATCAACGCGGTGTCGTCGGCATAGTCGGCTGGCGGGGCGTCGTCCATCAGGACCGCGGAGCGTGGCCGCCCCTCCGGCGGGTCGCCGCGCAGGGCCCGGATCAGCGGGCTCGCCAGCGTCAGCAGGGCTGCCATCGCGGACTGCGGCTCGCCGGGCAGCCCAATGAGGAACCGACCATCCTGCAGGCGAGCCAGCACCATCTGCGCGCCTGGCGTGACGCTGACGCCGTCGACCAGCCAGCGCGCATCAAGATCGCGCAGCACTCGGCGCAGGTGGTTGTCGGGGTCCGGCGCAGTGGAGCCGGTCGTGATCAGGACATCGACGGCCGCATCGTCGATCTCGCGCAGCAGCAGGTCCTCGGTGTCGGGGGCACGCACGGCAGGGTTGCCGCGAGCACCGAGTGCACCGACGAAGGCGGGCACGGAATCGCCGAGCGCGTCGCGCACTCGTCCGTTGCGGGGCAGCCCGCGATCGAGGAGCGACTTGCCCAGGACGAGCGTGCCGACCACCGGCGTGCGCACGACGTCGAGCTCGTCATGCCCGCCGGCCGCAGCGAGGGACAGCACCGCCGGCGTGACGGCCGCCCCGGCTGGCACCATCTCGTGCCCGGCGGCGGTGATGCTCGCCTGCAGCACGATGCCGCTGCCGAAGTCGGGGCGGACTCGCTCGTCGGGGATGTCCGTCAAGGGGTCGCGGGCGATCACGATGGCACGCCCGTCAGCGCGAGTCGACGTCGCCGAGGCCTCGATCCGCAGGACCGCATCGGTGTGGCGGGGAATCGGCTGCCCGATCTCGAGCGGGGTGGCGACGCCGGGGGTGAGCACATCTGGAACGTCCTCCAGCAGCCACGGTCCCTCGCCACACACCGCGTAGCCGTCGAAGGCCGCACTGTCGGCTGGCGGATCGTCCTGCGCGGTGATGAGGGGCCGAGCGAGGTTCGCGCCGCCGCCTTCGTCGAGACGGGCAGGGACGAACGAGAGAGGTCGACCAGCGGCCGCGGCGACGATCCGTGCCTGCGCCCAAGGCAGGACGCCGTCAAGACCGTAGGTGCTCACGGGCTCATGCTGGCATGAGTCGGCCGCGCCCTGGTGGATGCGGCAGGTCAGCTGGACTTGGTGGTGCTGTTCGCGACGGGCTGGGCCGCCGGTGCCGGCTGGGCGGCCGGTGCGGCAGGCGCTGCCGGAGCCTGCGCTGCGGGCTTGGCTGCCGGAGCCTGCGCTGCGGGCTTGGCCGCCGGCTTGGCCGTTGACGGTCGGGGTCGTGAGGCGGTGGTCGACGAGGTCCGGTGCGTCGTGGTGCGTGAGGCGGTGCTGCGACTGGTCTGGCCGGTCGACGAGCGCGATGTCGTGGCAGCCGACCTGCCCGCCGGTTCCTGGGCCCGCGCCTGAAGCCGCTTGGCCGCCCGGATGAGCTTGGCACGGTAGGCGTCCAGGCGCTGCTTCTCCACGACGAGCGAGGCCGCATACGCGTCGAGCTGCTCGCGGGTCAGACCCCCCGTGGTGGTGGTGGCGGCCATCGGCTCGATGGCGACCACGGGCTCTACGACGGCCTGTCCCGCAGACTGGGCGGCGGGCTGCGCTGATGGGACGGTCGCGGGCTGCGGTGCCGTCACTGCCGAAGGCGCCGCCGTGGTATCGGCGGAGGCCGAGGCGTTGTAGTCGATCGTCCGCATGCCGATGACACCCACGATGCCGACACAGGTCGCTGCGGCTAGTCCGGTCGACAGGATCTTCTCCGGTGCCGACGAGCGACGCAGGGGGGCACGGCTGTGCCGCCGGGCGCTAGTCGTCACTGCCATGACCTCCGCTGCCACCACTTCCGTTGCCGGACTGCTGGTGCGTGTCGCCAGACTGGCGACTTGGTGATGGGGCCGGGTTGGCCTCGGCGTCGACATGCCAGTCGTAGATCGTTCCGGAGTGCACCTCGACCCAGCCAGTGACAGTCGAGGTGTCGTGACGGGTCACCTGCACTGCCCAGGCGGAGAAGCCGTTGTGCTCGACGCGGCTGACACTGCGCGTGACGCCACCTCCGGTCGATGACAGGACGATGTCGCGTGCTTGGTCGGCAGAGATCTCTGGGGTGGCGGGCTTGGCAGCGGGCTTCCTGGCCGGCTTCGCGGCAGGCTTGGCAGCGGGCTTGGCGGCCGGCTTCGCGGCCGGCTTCGCAGCGGGCTTGGCAGCGGGCTTGGCGGCGGGCTTGGCGGCCGGCTTCGCAGCGGGGCGATTCGCCTGGCGGTTCCGGCCCTGCGAGGTGGTCTGAGTAGACGATTCGGCCCCAGCCTTCGCCGGCGCAGTCACGTCCGGGATGGCCGGCAACTCGGCGCCGCCGACCTCGTCGGGATCAAGAGTGGGCTCGTCGCTCGGGGTGGTCTCGGCAGGAGCAGTGTCGGTTGCTTCGGCGTCAGTCGGAAGTGCGATCGGGCTGGCGATCAGGGTGACCTGGCTCGTGACGACGGCGTTGCTCGATGCAGCGTTGATCACCGCGACACTGGCGACCGAACCGGCCACCAGAATGCCGCTCGCGGCGACAACCGCCGCGATGATGCTTGAGCGCTGCATGATCTCTCCCTGAAGCGATCCCCGTGGGCTCGTCCACCCGGTAGGCGAACGGCCTTGAATCAAGTTAAGGACCTAGCGTGCAGATGCGCACCAAACCACGGTTAAGAGGGAGTAAGGGTACCTTGTCCTCGGATCTCGCGTTGCGGGCCGGGCGCGGGGACGAATCCTCGGGCCAGCAGTGCCATGACCACGAGCGCCGTTGCCGTGAACAGCAGGCCCAACGACCACTGGGCCAAGGCGTCGGTGCCAGCGAGGACGTAGTGCGCAGTCGCGATCGGCCAGGCGAAGTAGGCGGCGATGTGGGCTCGCTTGAACCAGGCGTTGCCGACTTGTCCCATTTTGGCCCTGATTCGACCTAGGAAGGTGACCGGCAACAGCAGCCAGAACGCTATGGACCCGAGGCCATAGGCCCAGGCGTTGTTGGGTGCGAGGCCAGGGATGAGCACCTGGAAGATGCTGAACTTCATGAAGGAGTCCACCATGAGCAGCACCATGTGCACGATGAGGAACAGCATGGCGATGGCTCCGAGCCAGCGGTGAAGGTCGAGTAGCTTCATGGGGTGCGCGTAGCGCCCCAGCAGTTGAGTCTTGAGCAACAGGCCCCAGAGCACCACGGCGGTCAGGAGACCCCAGGCGGTGATCCCACTGGCACGGATGCCCAGCCACGTCAGCGCGATGTTACCCATGGTCGTCCTCTTCGTCGGTGGTGACGACGGCCCGATCGGTCGTCAAGAGTATGGCGGTAATCTCGCGGTCGCGCAGCCACCGTTCGGCATCGTCGGACGTCATCAGCAGTGCTGTGGTCGCGAGGACCTCGGCGTGCCATGCCTCGTCGGCGACCACGGTCACCTGCACCAGGTCGCTGATGCTCATCGAACCGGTTCGCGGATCGATGAGGTGATGGCGGCGGCCCTGCGCCCATCTTCGTTTGAGCGTCGTCGACGTGGCGATACCTGCCGTCGTCGCGCCATCGGGGAACTCGAATCGCCGAAGGACGCGATCGGGATCTTCGACTGGCCTGCGCTCGTCCTCGACGCCGATCGTCCAGCCGGTGCCGTCGGCGGTCGTGCCGATGAAGGCCAGGTCGCCGCCGAGGTTGACGAGGACGCCGTCGGCACCTGCGTCGTACAGCTCACTGGCGATCACGTCGGCTGCCAAGCCCTTGCCGATTGCGCCGGGGTCGATGCCGACTCCTGACGGCAGTGAAACGGTGCTGGCGAGCTCGTCGATAGCGACCCCTGACATCCCCGGCGACGCCGACACGATCACGTCGTCGAGAGCAGCGGCTGCCGGACGGGCCGTGACCGTGTCGAAGTCAGCGTCGTAGCCAAGTGCCTGCATGGAGTTCAGGACGGTGGGGTCGAAGAGGCCGTTGGACATCGACCACGCCTGCTTCATGCGTACGACGAGGCGTAGCAGGTCCGCGGAGACGGGGACGGGTCCCTGGCCCGCGCGGGCGTTGAGCTGATTGAGCGCGCTGGTGGGCCGAAAACGACTCCAGCTCTCCTCGAGCAGTTCCACGCGCTCGACAGCGAGGGACAGCAGGTCGGTGCACGCGGACTCGCCGGCAACGACAACAACGTGGCAGTCGGTGCCCATCGCCCGAAACTCATGTTCGGCCGAGTGGCTCACGGCTCAGCTGGACTTGGTCTTCGACGCCGGCTTCTTCGCGGCCGGCTTGGGAGCGGGCTTAGCGATCGGCTTGGCAACCGGCTTGGGCTTCGACGACACGGACGTGCGCGCTGGCACCGACGCCGCGACCGGTGCAGCGGTGACCTTGGCATTGGCCAACTGGTTGGCTGCCTTGGTCAACTTGGCGCGGTAGGCGTCGAGCTTCGCTGCTTCTGCGGTCAACTGCGCGGCATAGGCGTCGAGCTGAGCCTCGGTGAGGCCCTGCGATGACGAGGTCTCGACAGGGGCAGCCGCATCGACTCCAGCATCCGCGGTCGGGGTGGTGTTCGTCGCCGCGGCGCTGTCATCCATCGTGCGGAAGCCGATGACGCCGACCAGTCCGGCGCACGCCGCGGCAGCGAGCCCTGCGGACACGACCTTGTCGGTGCGGGAGCGGCGCTTGCGGCGCAGCGGTGTGGCGACGTGGCGTGAGTTCTTCATGGTCATACCCCTCGGTCGTGCGGTCCAGTGATGCGTGGCGGGCTTTGTCGGTCGCCGGTCCTGGCGGCCCGTTCTGCTGTCATGGATGAAGGTAGGCGGGTCAAAACAAGGTCCGACCACGACGAGGTAAGACAGGAGTAAGGCGGCTGCACCCTCAGCGGAGCCTCAACTGGAGCCGTATGGACGCGTGTGTCAGCAGAGCATCCGACTCTCTGACACCATGACGTCATGAGGGTTTTGGTCGTAGAGGACGATCCGGCCGTTGCTGAGCCGCTGCTTGCGGGGCTCCAGCGAAACGGCATCGAGGTCGACCACGTCGTGTATGCGTCGCAGGTGATCGCGGCTGCGCAGAATGTCGACGTTGTGCTGCTCGATCTCGGGCTGCCCGACGGCGATGGCCTGGAGGTGCTCCGCGAGCTGCGTCGCACTTTGGACATTCCGGTCATCATCGCGACGGCTCGCGGTGACGAGACCGACCGCATCGTCGGCCTCGAGCTGGGTGCAGACGACTACGTGGTCAAGCCATTCTCGGTGCGCGAGCTGGCGGCGCGTGTTCGGGCCGTCGCCAGGCGCCGTCGGATCGAGCCGAATCTCGAGTCCGGCCGTCTGGTTGTCGACCGCACACGCCACTTGGTCACGGTCGATGGCGAGCCGGTCGAGTTGACGGCTAAGGAGTTCGACCTGCTCGCCGTCCTCGCCGAGGAGCCCGGCCGAGCGGTCACTCGCCAGGAGTTGTTCTCCCGCGTCTGGGATCCCGTCTGGATCGGCACCGGCAAGACTCTCGACGTCCATGTTGCCTCGCTTCGCAAGAAGCTCGGTGACCCCGAACTGATCGAGACTGTCCGGGGCGTCGGCTACCGGCTGGCGGTGGAGAAGGCGTGACCCGACGGCTGGTCCTGGCCATGACCGTGCTTGTTGCGGTAGTGGCTGCGGCACTGGCCATCCCGTTGGCGATCGTGGTCGCCAACGACCAGCGCGCGGCGTTCATCTCCAACCTCGAGGTCGACACGTTGGCGGCGGCATCCGTGATGTCGGACGAGCCCGTGTTCGACTGGCAGAAGACCGCCGAGGAGACAGCGCTCCGAACGGGCGCCCGGGTCGTCGTCGTCGATGACGAGCGCAACCTCATCGCCGACAGCGATAACTCCTCACTTGACCGACTCTTCGACCGCCCGGAGATCAATCAGGCACTCGATGGCGCACTCGCGTCCGACGTGCGTTTCTCCGCGACGATCGGCGGAGACCTTCGGTACGTCGCGGCGCCGATCGTGCAGAACTACGCGGCGAAGGCAGCAGTTCGCCTTTCCCTGCCCGAGGCGAGCGTCAACGAGCAGGTGCGACAGACCGCCAGATGGCTGGTCGTCTTCGTTGTCAGCGTCGTGATCACCGCGGCGCTGGTGGCGTGGCTGCTTGCGCGATCGATCGCCTCCCCGTTGCGGCGTCTTGCACGGGTGGCAGCCGAGCTGCCCGAGGATCTCGATCTGCGAGCGGACGAGACGCATGGTCCGGCCGAGGTTCGCGGTGTGGCCCGAGCGCTGAACAGCACCGGCGCGCGACTCGCCGGCATCCTGCAGCGAACTCAGCGGGTGGCCGCTGACGCCTCGCATCACCTGCGCACTCCGCTGACGGGCGTGCGGCTTCGCCTGGAGGCGATCGAGGACATCAGTGACGACGCTCGCGTGCAGGCCGAGGCTCGTGCGGCGACCAAGGAAGTCGACCGGCTGACGCACCGAATCGACCAGGTTCTCGCCCTCTCGCGAGCCGATGCCGGCATCGCGCCGTTCGAGTCGCAGGACACCTCGCACGTCGTGCGCGACCGCGTCGCGGTGGCGGGCCCGATGTTCGAGGAGCGGGATGTCGACCTCTCGTCGTCGATCGACGCGGGAGTCTTCGTTGCCGCGCCGTCAGGAGTCCTCGCGCGCATCATCGACGAGCTGCTGGGCAATGCCCTGCAGTATGCGAAGGGCCACGTGCACGTCAGCCTCACGCAGGCCAGCGGCGAGGCCACCTTGTCCGTGACAGATGACGGTCCCGGAGTTCCGCGCGCTGAGCGCGAAGCGATCTTTCAGCGGTTCACGCGCGGCTCGACATCGGTGCCGGGTGGCAGTGGACTTGGACTGGCCCTGGTCCGGGAGTCGGTCATGGCGCTTGGCGGCAGTGCCCGCGCCGACGAGTCTCGTTGGGGCGGGCTTGAAGTGATCCTGCGGATGCCGACATCGGCCCCGGTGCGCGGCGTAGTCCCGCGGCCGGGCTGACCCCGACCCGCCTACGCTGAACTCATGACCCACACCGCCGACGTTGCTGTCATCGGCGGCGGGATCGTCGGCCTCGCCCTCGCGGATGCCTGGCTTCGCCAGGATCCGACGGCCCGGGTCGTCGTGCACGACAAGGAGGACCACCTTGCTGAGCACGCTTCCGGGCGCAACAGCGGCGTCCTGCACGCGGGCTTCTACTACGCGCCGGAGTCACTCAAGGCCCGCCTCACCCGGCAGGGAAACCAGCTGCTCCGCGAGTTCTGCCACGAGCGCGGCGTCGAGGTTCGCGAGACCGGCAAGGTCGTCGTGGTGACCGACGAAGCCCAGCTCCCGTCGCTGCGCGAGCTGTACCGACGTGGGCAGGCCAACGGAGTCGAACTGGAGCTGGTCGACGAGACGGGCCTGGCCGAGTTGGAGCCGTTGGCTCGCACTGTCGGGCAGGCGCTTTGGTCCCCGAACACCGCCGTGTCGTCCCCATCGGCCGTCGTGGAGGCACTGGCCGATCGCGTACGCGACCGCGGCGGTCGGATCGCCATGTCCTCGGAGGTCACCGGGGCCGGACCTGGGTGGGTGATGTCGGCAAAGGAGGGTCGCTCGTCGGTTGGGCACGTCATCAACGCCGCAGGCTTGTACGCCGATCGAGTCGCCCATTGGTTCGGGGTGGGCGAGGAGTACCGGATGCTGCCGTTCAAGGGGCTGTACTGGTACGGCTCGTGGCAGCCGGGTCGGCTGCAACGCCATGTGTATCCCGTGCCCGATGCCCGCAACCCGTTCCTCGGCGTGCACCTCACCGTCACCGTGGACGGACGGGCGAAGGTGGGCCCGACCGCGATCCCCGCGATGTGGCGTGAGGACTACTCGGGCTTCGGGGGATTCGACGGATCTGAGGCGTGGGAGATTGCTCGGCTCTATCCCAGATTTCTGTTCAGCAAGCACCACAACGTGCCTGGGCTCATGCGCACTGAACTGCCGAAGTACAACCGCAGTCACCTCGTCAGGCAGGCGCAGGCGTTGGTGCCCTCTCTCGATCCTGCTGACTTCGTCGAGAAAGGACGGCCCGGCGTACGGGCGCAACTGCTCCACGTCCCGACAGGACGACTCGAGATGGACTTCGTGGTGCGCGCGGGAGATCAGTCGACGCACGTGCTCAACGCCGTTTCCCCGGCGTGGACCAGTGCCCTCGCGGTCGGCGAGCACGTGGTGTCAGGCATCCTCGACGCCTGACACCACGAAGTGCTCTGCCTGCCTGCCTAGGCGGGGAGGATGCGGCCCATGCCGCTGTAGGTGGCTGACCACCACGAGCCCGAGATCGGGCTGATGCGAACGCCCGATCCGTAGCCGACGGCGTCGACCATCTTGTTGCCGCCGATATAGATGCCCACATGGTGGGCGCCGTGCCGGAAGAAGAACACGAGGTCACCGGGGCGGGCCTGGTTCTTGGAGATCTTCTTGACCCGCGCGTACTGCGCGTGCGACTGGTGCGGGAGTTCCTTGCCGACAATCGACTTGTAGACGTAGCGCGTCAGTCCCGAGCAGTCGAAGCGGTTCGGACCGGCCGCCCCTGCGACGTAGCGATCGCCGATCTGCGCCTTGGCGAAGTCGACCACCTTGATCCGGAGGTTCTTGACCTGCGCCACCTGGACCCGGTGGGCCGCGGCGAGGCCGGAGTTGATCGACTGGTTGAACGCGGTGAAGTTGATCGCCGGGACCACGGCCGTGCGGGTCACGTTGGCCACGGCGGCTACGGGCTGCTGGGCCCGTGCTGCGGTGGACGCGGTGATGGCGATACCAGCGGTGACAACGATGGCCAGCAGGGTGGCGATCAGTGCGGTGGTGCGACTGGCGATGCGGCGGGTGGTGGTGGAAGTCGTGCGATTACGGTGGGACAGGCGCACTAGCGCTCCTTCGCTGTCCGCTTCCCAGGTGAGCTGACGGGCTCGGGCGTGAAGGTCGCCCTACGTCGGCGCAGCCCGAAGGCAGCAGCCTCTGATTCGCCCCATGGGCACGCGCTAGGCGCGAGCCCGGTTGGGTCCCCGGTACGAACGTGTCATCGGGCTGCTCCCCGAGGGGAGACTGCCCGGCAACGCGGCCGATTCAGCGGGCTGGTGCGGCACGGCGGTCTCCGTGCCTTGGTCACCAGCGGTTCGACAGTACGGACGGGTCTTGGCCCATCAGGGTTCCGTTCCGCTCATCGGACACCCGCTTGGGGGACATGTGGGATGCCTCACAGTCACTCCCATGGACCCCATAAGCCACATCAGTCACAGCACCGGTCCATCCTTGGGCAAATGGCTGCCGCGACCGTCGGACCGGCGCTACCGTCCACACTCCACCAGCCATAGGGGAGGACCGGCCATGGACGACACGATCCGTCGGCACAAGTACACGCTCACCGAAGACCAGATGCCGACGACCTGGTACAACATCATCCCGGACCTGCCCGCACCCCCGCCGCCGCCGCTGCACCCCGGCCGCATGGACCCCGTGGGACCGGACGACCTCACCCCGCTGTTCCCGATGGACCTGATCCTTCAGGAGGTCTCGGGCGAGCGGTACATCGACATTCCCGGTGGCGTCCTGGACGTCTACCGTCAGTGGCGGCCATCGCCGCTGTTCCGCGCGCATCGGCTGGAGAAGGCGCTCGGCACGCCGGCACGCATCTACTACAAGTACGAGGGCGTCTCCCCGGCCGGCTCGCACAAGACGAACACGTCGGTGCCGCAGGCCTACTACAACAAGAAGGAAGGCACCACCAAGCTGACGACCGAGACCGGCGCCGGCCAGTGGGGCACCGCACTGGCGTTCGCGTGCGCGCTGTACGACATCGACTGCGAGGTGTGGCAGGTCGGCGCCTCCTATGACGCGAAGCCATACCGCCGGCTGATGATCGAGACCTTCGGAGCGCGCGTGCACCGGTCGCCGTCCGACCTCACCGAGGTCGGCCGTGCGCTGGGCGCTGACCCGAAGAACTGGTCAGGCTCGCTCGGTATCGCCATCTCCGAGGCCGTCGAGGCCGCCGTCAAGGACCCGAACACCCGTTACGCGCTGGGCTCAGTCCTCAACCACGTGCTGCTGCATCAGACGATCATCGGACAGGAGGCGCTGCTCCAGCTCGAGATGGCCGGCGACACCCCGACGCACATCGTCGGCTGCACCGGCGGTGGCTCGAACTTCGCGGGCCTGTCCTTCCCGTTCCTGAAGGAGAAGATGGCGGGCAAGATGAACCCGCGCATCATCGCGGCCGAGCCCGCCTCGTGCCCGTCGCTCACGCGTGGCGTCTACGCCTACGACTTCGGCGACACAGCCGGAATGACTCCGCTGATGAAGATGCACACGCTGGGTCACGACTTCATCCCCGACCCGATCCATGCCGGCGGCCTTCGCTACCACGGCATGGCCCCGCTCATCTCGCACATCTACGAGCTGGGCCTGATGGAGGCCGTGGCCGTCCCGCAGACGGAGTGCTTCGCGGCTGCCATCCAGTTCGCCCGGACCGAGGGCATCGTGCCGGCACCGGAGCCGACGCACGCTCTGGCCCTGGCGGTGCGCGAGGCGCTCAAGGCGAAGGAGACCGGCGAGGAGACCGTCATCCTGACTGCACTGTGCGGCCACGGCCACTTCGACCTCGCGGCGTACGACAGCTACCTCAACGGCAACATGGTCGACGAGGAAGTCTCGGACGAGCGCTTCGCCGAGGCCCTGGCCACCTTGCCTCAGGTGGTCGGCTAGCCCGACGACGAGAAGGCGCCCCCGGCCATGGTCGGGGGCGCCTTCTTATGTCGCTAGAGGTGCTGCGGCTTGTTGGCAGGCACCTTGATCGGCGGCACGTCCCTCAACGTGATCGTCTCGCGAACGTCGACTTTGCCCTTCCGGCTCTGCTGATTGAACTGTGCGTGCAGTCCGTCGGGTGACACGCGCACGACCGTGACCTGCGACTGGTCGTCACCGGGGTTCTTGTTCTGGGCGGTGACGACGAGCCAGCCGTCGGCGTCGACGGTGGTGGACACCGGTACGCCTGGCGTCAGCCACGGCAGCCAGTAGTTGTAGGGGTAGAAGCGCTTGGCGTTCGTGAACGGGTTGGTATTGGCGCCGAAGTCGTTCCTGACCCACGAGCCATGGAACTTGAATACCTGGGTCTTCTTGTTCGCCAGCGTGTATAGGGAGCCGGCGCTGACGTAGCCGGGGCCGGCGGGATTGTTGTCGAACTCCCGGCACTTCGTCACGCCCGCCGCGTCTATCGCGCACGAGCCCTTGCCGCCGACATTGGTGTTGACGTACGTCATCGGCTGGGTCTTCGCCCAACCCACCCATGCCGTCATGGCGGCCTGAGGCGAGGTGCTGAAGGACTGCAGGGCGCTGGCGACCTCAGGTGGCACCGTCACCGCCGCCTGCGCGGGCGGCGAGAAGCCGAGGAGCAGTGCACCTGCCGCGAGTAGTGCAACGACGGAGTGACGAGTCGCGGCGGTCGGCTGCCTGATGACGCTTGGGTTGCAGATCATGGCTTCACGGTAGATGCGCCGAGGTGGCGAAGCCGCTTCGAAAGGCGTCTGAGCCGGATCGACTTGGACGGCTAGGGTTGGCGAGTGAGCGAGCCGCAGACCAGGGGTGTCCTGGCCAAGGGTTTGATCCTTGTCGGCATCGCGACGCTCGTCGGCAACGGCGCGGCGTACCTGCTGAGCATGGTGGCGGCCCGCGCGCTCACCCCGGCGCAGTTCGGTGCTCTGGGCGCCCTCCTCGGACTGCTCGTCATCATCTCCACGGTGGCACTTTCCACTCAGGCGCTCACCGCGCGCCGCGTCGCGGTCGCAACGACCGACCGCGCCAGCATCGAGGGCGAAGCGATCCGCCTTTCGGTGGTCGTCGGAGCGACCATCGTCGTGGGCGGCCTCATCGTTGCCTGGCCACTTGGATCACTGTTCTCGATCCCGCCGATCGCAGTAGCCGCAGGCATCGCATCCCTGGGATTCACTGTGGTCAGCTCCGCTGCTCTCGGCATCGCCCAGGGTCGCGAGCAGCACGTGACCTTCTCGTGGGCGTTCATCTTCGTGCAGTTGGGGCGCGCGGTCGGTGGCATCGTCGGAGTGCTCGTCCTCCGCAACGTGGAGGGCGTCGGCTTCGGCGTTCTTGTCGGCTGCGCCTTCGGTGCGGTGATCGCCTACCAGATGATCTGCCCTCGAACGTGGGGCCTGAAGCTCTCCGGGGACGCGCGAAACGAGTTCATCCACGTCGTGCACGCGCTGTTCGTGCTGTTCACGTTGACCAACGTCGACGTCCTGTTGGCGCGCGTGTTCCTGACGGCAGATCAGTCGGGCGAGTACGCGGTTGGCGTCCTCCTGGCCAAGATCGCGTTCTTCCTGCCGAACGCCATCATCATCGTGCTCTTCCCGAAGATGACGTCGGGGAACAACCGCCGCGCCGTGCTCATCGCGACCGGACTGACGGCCTGCGTCGGAGTTGCGGTGACGGGCTTCAGCCTGCTGTTCGGCAACTTCGTCATGCGGGTCCTCGGCGGCGCCCAGTACAGCGACCTGGGATCCGAGGCCTGGCTGTTCGCTCTGGAGGGCTCCGCCTTCGCTCTGGTCCAGGTCCTGCTCTACGCGCGCCTGGCCACCCAGGACAAGAAGGCAGTGATCGCCGTCTGGGTGGCGCTGGTGGTCCTCGTTGTCACCGTCGCGGGCTGGCGGCACAACTCGGTCGCCGACATCGTCACGACCGTGGTCGCGGTGTCCCTGGTGCTCACCGGCGTAGGCCTGTTCATGGACCGGCGGAGCGCGCCGAGCATGCCGATCCCCGTCGAGTCAGCCGAGTAGGTTCCCCCGCACCCACGCGCCCAGCCGCTCGGCGCAGATGTCGATGGAGTCGCGCCACGAGCGGCCGGCCGATCCGTCGGCGAGGTCACTGACCTCCTTGACCAGCGTCACCGGGACGCCAGCAACCTTCGCCGCGCGCGCCACCGCGTAACCCTCCATGTCGACGAGGTCGGCCCGCGTGGCCAGCCGTGCCCGCGCCGCGTCGTCGGCGATGAACGAGTCACCCGTCGCGAGGGTGAGGCCTTGGTCGGTGAGATGGATGCGCTCGCTGAAGTGCAGTCCGGTCAACTCGTAGAGCGCGTCGTCGTCGAGGTCGTGCTCGATGACGCTGCTCACCACGTAGGTCCCGGACAGGCCGTCATGCAGTGCGCCGGCCGTACCGAGGTTCACGACGCTGCTCGGGGAGTACTCGCCGAGGATCGAGGCCACGGCCACGGCGGCGTTCACCTTGCCGATCCCCGTGACCAGAACCGGCAGATCGCTGGCATGGATATGCGAGGCCTCCTCCTCCAGGGCGACGACCAGCAACGGCCGGTCGGGAGTGATGGTTCGATGGAGTCGCATACTTGCCACGTTAGCCAATGGGTAGGAGGCACGGGTGACGAACGGGCCCGCATCGTCGGACGAGGGTGCGCCTGCTCGCGGCACCGGACGTGCCGTCGTCCTGGGTCTCCTCGCGGCGGCGGTCCTTGTTGCAGCGGTGGCGGGGGCCTTCGTCGTCGGCCGGCAGACGGCTCCGGGGCCGAGGATCGTCGTGGCTCCCGGTCCGGTGGTGGAGGAGTCCCCGGCGGCGAGCAGCCTGCCCGTCAGCGGTGTCGTGCCATCGAACGGACCGACCCGGCCGAGCCTCCAGGTGCCGACCGTCTCGAGCCCGTCGCCGGCGATCTTCTCGCCGGCCGTGGATCTTGCTGACACGCCGGGGGTCGCTTCGGGCTACCGACTGACGCGAGGGCAGGTCGACGGTGATTCGTTCGCGAGGTCGGTGGCTGGCACGTTCGGCGTGACCGGTGACGTCGGGCGGACGCTGACCGGCTGGCAGGTGGGTGACCCGTCCGATGCTGCGTCGTCGAGCCTCGTCGTGACGGACAACCCGCTCGTGACGTGGCAGTTCGCCGATCGCGCGGCGGCGGCGGACTCTTCAGTCGGCGTGGCGGTGCCTGCGCAGCAAGCGCTCGAGGTCGCGACAGCCCTGCTCGGCAGCCTCGGTGTGGACGTCGCCGCCGTCGACATGCAGGTCGACCGCTTCGCTGACCGCACGCGAGTGACCGCCTGGCAGAAGGTGAATGGCGCGCGGACCCAGTTGTCCTGGACGGTAGGGCTCGGCCGGGCCGGGGCGGTCGTGTCCGCCTCGGGCTTCGCCGCCGGTCTGGTGGAGATTCCCGGGTACCCCGTCGTGGGGGCGGCGACGGCCGTGCGCCGAGCATCCCTTCCCACCTGGGCGGTGCTCGGGCCACGTACGCTCGACGCTGCGCAGTCGAGTGCAGAACCGACGCCCTCCGCGCGGCCCACACTCAACGCGTCGGGGCGGCCGGCCCTACGCGTGCCGATGTCTGACGTCGTCGTGACGGGTGCCGAGCTGGCGCTAGCGCAGTTCTGGCAGCCGGACGGCGACCTGCTCATCCTGCCCGCGTATCGACTGACGGGCGACGACGGCAGCCAGTGGTCCCTCATCGCCGTGACGGGGGACGACGTGTCCTTCATCGACGTGCCCTACCCGAGCGCGACGCCGCCAGCCCCCTGACACTACGGTTGTGCACCTCAGGCGAGGTGGCAGAGCGGCCGATTGCAGGCGCCTTGAAAGCGCCCGAGGGGAAACTCTCCGGGGGTTCAAATCCCTCCCTCGCCGCGAAGCGGCGAC
>JBAXSI010000046.1:0-22237 GCA_037130755.1 Actinomycetes bacterium | reverse complement strand
AGAACATCAGCTTCCCAAGCTGACAGTGCGGGTTCGATTCCCGTCACCCGCTCCACCGAAACCCCTTGCAGTGCAAGGGCTTTTCGTTTTCCTATCAGATCAGCAGACAAACCCCCGGAAACCGCAAAACACCCCTAAATACCCCGAGAAGTGACACAGAAGTGACACGAAGTGACACGGAATCAACCAAGCTGACAGTGCGGGTTCGATCCCGTCACCCGCTCGAATGGAAATGGCTCCCCACGCTTTTCGGGGGGCCATTTGCGTTCGAGCAGGGAGCACGCCGGGAATCGGGAGGAGCGAAGCGACGGATCCCGTCACCCGCTCCAACTAAACCCCTTGCAGCGCAGGGGTTTCGTCGTTCCAAGGGTCCTGCTCAGTGACCCCTCGAGACCTCAAAATACCTCAAATCCCCCGCCTTAGTTCCACGCTAGTTCCACGAGATCAGCAGATCAAGCCACCCCACCCTCAGGAATCCTGACCCGAACGCCCCGAAACCGAGAGCATTGTTGATCGACGCGGAGGCCAACGGCACTATCGGCGCGACCGGAACCTCCCCGATGCACCCGACCTTGTCGACATGCCCCACCACGAAGCCCAGAGTTCGTACCATTCACGGATGTCGTCCTTCTCGGATGAGTTGCTGAACCTCGATCGTGAGCGCATCAACGTCCGTGCTGGCCTTCTCGGCCTCGTGGTCCTGTCCGTGTTCGGCGTCGCGGTCGCCGTCTGGGGACCGGTGTTCATCGCAGCGGCCATGGGGGCACTCGTTCTGCTGGTGACCGATCCCCCGCCGCCGGGTCGCCGCTGGGTAACTGCACTGCTGCCATTGCTGGTCGCGGGCACCGCCATGACGTTCCTCGCCGTGTGGGTCGGCGCTCGACCCATTCCAGCCGCCATCCTGGTGGGAATCGTGGGTGTGGTGGCCGCGATCCACGCGGGCGACGGCCGCAAGGCAGGAATTCGAGGGCTGATCGCCACCATCTGGGTGGTTCTCGCCCTAACGTTGGATGACACTGCGGTTGGTGCCGTGGGCTACGCGGCGGCGTTCGCGGGCGGTGCCCTGCTGGGCGGGATCGTTACCTGGCTCCGCGCTCGGCGTGGTTCGGATGACGGCGAAGACGATGACGACATTCCGGTGGCGGAGCCCACGCCCACGACGTTGACGGGACTCTTCGCCAGCCGTGTCGGGCAGTTCGCCCTGCTACGGGGAGCCGGCCTTGCCGTCGCGGTCCTGCTGGGGTTCATCCTGTTCCCCGCGCATCCGGCTTGGGTGGCGATCTCCACCCTCATCGTCATGCGCCCGCCGACCCGCCAGGCGCTGGTCGTGGGTCTCCAGAGATCGCTTGGGACGGGCGTCGGTGTGATCGCGGCCGTGATCGTTGCGGGACGCGTCGGCGACAACAGGCCTGGGCTGATCATCCTGTTCCTGGTATCGGCGTTCCTCGCCATGGCATTCCGTGAGGCGAACTACGCACTGTTCGCCATGTTCGTCACGGCGCTCGTCGTCTACAGCCAGAGAATCCTCGGAGCGGACGCCGCCGAATCGGGGCAGGATCGCTTCGTCGAGACCGTCGTCGGCGTTGCCATCGCCTTCATCGTCCTCGCGATCGCCGAGGCCCAATCACGCAAGGAGCTCTGAGGCCTGATGTTCACGGCGCTGCGGTTCATGCTGCGAGATCCACAAGCAAGGCTGATCCTGCTGTGGGCTTTCGGCCAGATCGTCCTGGGAACGATCGTCTTCAGGTGGCTGGAAGGCTGGTCGATCATTGACTCCGTCTACTTCTCCGTGGTCACCCTTGCCACAGTCGGATTCGGCGACCTCCATCCAACAGGAGACGCAACGAAGATCTTCACCATCATCTACATCCTCTTCGGCCTCGGCGTCATTGCCGCCTTCATCTCCGAGATCACCAAACGCAGAGCAGCCTTCATCGCCCAGATCACGACCGACGACCACCCGCCCAAACCGGATACTTCGAGCAACTGACTGGGCGCGGCATCGACACCGGCCACCACGAGCTCTCCTTCAAGTGCGGCGGCGCAACGCGACCGCGGTTACATCGACATGCCCATGCCATGGCTCGCGTGGTCGATCGGGAGATGCATCCCCGCCGAGTGGTGGGCGGTGGGCTGGATGCTGAAACCCCTGCGCTGGATGCGCTCGGCGACGATGGCGACGACGGCGTCCCGTCGTGCCTCGGGTGTGGCTCGCATCAGTTGCTCGACCCAGGGGCCGTCCGCGATGTCGACGGCATTCACCACGGCGACTACGTCGTGTCGGTGACGGGTCAGCGCGACGTAGGCGGACGCGAGATCACGATCCGGCCCGACGTCGACGACGAGTGAGTCCACGGTCTGGCCCTGGAGCTTGTGCGTCGTCATGGCGTAGCCGTGACGGGCATGCGCCACGGCCTGCTTTGCAGTGATGGTCTCGCGCATCGGGCCGCCGTTCACCCAATGTGTCAGCTCGACCCGGTCTGAGTGCACGGCGGTGACGACGCCGCGGGTGCCGTTGGCCAACGCCGGGGCGTTGCGCCGGTTGATGTTCTTGGTGATGAGGATTTGGTCGCCCTCAGCGAACGTCACGGATCGTCCCCTGCCTGTGTACGTGGTGTCCGCACCGGGGATCCATCCACGCTGGCGCGCCTCGGTGCGGGCGTGGTGGTTGAGGATGTCGACCTGATCGTTGCGGTCGGACTCGATGGCGACCATTGTGATCCGCTCGGCCATGGTGGTGGCGCGAGCGGCGCGGTCAGCCCAGTACTCGACGAGCACCCGCTCAGCCTCGGTCTGGCTGTTCACGACCACGAGCTGACCAGCGTCCGCGAGCAGGGTAAGGGCCGCTTCGGCGTCACCGTCGCGCAGGAACGCGGCGCATTCTCGGCCGACGTCGGTGCGCTGGCGCAGGTTCTCGGTGAGCTCAGCCCCCGGGCGCGCGGCGCGGAATTGGGCGAACAGCCCCGATGGTCCGACGGGCTGGAGCTGCTTGTGGTCGCCGATGAGGGTGACTGTCACGTCCCGCATGGCTGCCCAATCGAGGACCTTGGCGAGGTCTGTTGCAGGGATCATGGACGCCTCGTCGATGACGAGGTGGTCCATCTCCGGGATCGAGTACCGACGGCGTATGTACTGGGCTCTGGCGAGGTTGGGGCGACGACGGGAGCGCTCGAGTTGCTCGATCTGCTTGCGGAGGGGGTGGTCGGGATCGCGCTCGACATTGATGCGCTGGACCAGCCACGACACGGTTCCAGCTTCCACGTGTGCCGCGCCCCGCAGCTGCTGCGCCGCGATGGCGGCGACGGTGACTCCGGAGACACGCCGGGAGTCGGGAGGAGCGAAGCGACGGATCCCGTCACCCGCTCCACCGAAACCCCTTGCAGTGCAAGGGCTTTTCGTTTTCCTATCAGATCAGCAGACAAACCCCCGGAAACCGCAAAACACCCCTAAATACCCCGAGAAGTGACACAGAAGTGACACGAAGTGACACGGAATCAACCAAGCTGATAGCGCGGGTAGGAGCATTCCGGGCGTTCCACGCAGCTGTTTCCACCGTGGACCGGTGCGCTCCTCAGACATGAGTGCGCCCGGACCCCGGTTCGGGTCCGGGCGCACTCGAAGCGTCACCTAGCCGTTGCCGCCCCAAATGCCGGCCTTGTTACCCAGCGGGGAGAACCACAGCGCGAAGACGATCACTGTGCCGATAACGATGATGATGGTTGCAGTCATTGCGTCCTCCGAACCTAGATCGAGTCCACGTTGGCGACGGGGAATCCGATGAAATAGAAGATGATTCCCATGATCGCGATGAGTATCAGGACCAGAATGGCTCCGCCCACATCACGCTTGAGGTTCTTCTCCTCCGTGGGTGCCAGCCACCAGGCGAACCACTTCGACAGCAGCCAGATCACCGGCCACCCGAGCACGCCGACACTGACGATGTTGCCGATGAAGTTGCTGATCGACACTGGCATCCAGTGGAGATACGGGTTGAGGAAGATGATCTCCAGCATGACGATGGGGTACAGGCCCAGCAGCACGATGTAGTTGTTCTTCCACGCGGGCGGCATTCCCTGACGCTGCGCGCCGAAGGCGAACCAGTTCCCGAAGCCCGAGCGGGCCTGCCGGATCACGGACTTCTCCACGAACTTGGTCGACTCATCGAGGAGCGCCTGACGTTGTGACGACACCAGCCAGGCGTTGAGGTGTTCGGAGGAGTCGAACCTGAGCATCGTGACGAAGTGCTCCTGGAAGTCCGGCACCGGTGGCTGAACTTCGCAACCCAGGTATCCGGGGAACTTCGACTGCGCAGCGTCCAGGCGCCTCTGCCAGGACATGAAGTCGCTCTCGGCCTCAGGTGCCACCTTTGTCATGATGACCGCGGTGGTCTCCGAGCTCCGGTCCGGTCCGGGCGAACCGACGAAGACGTTGATCGCGTCGTCGCTGGACAGCACCGGCTGAATCCGCCGGACCATGTTCGCCCGCTCGGGCGAGGCGAGCCAATTGCGAGCCTCGTCCGGCCCGCTAAACCGCTGGACGATTACCCAGTCGACCTGTGTCGGCGGGAACGGCGGGATCACCTGCCATTCCTCGAACCCCGGGAACGTTTCGACGACCTTGTTCATCTCGGCCTGCCACGCTGCGAACTCGGCTTCGTGCTCGGGTGCTACGCAGGTGTTGGTGATGACTGTTGCTTCAGTGGTTTCCATGGCGACTACCCCGCATGCGCGAGGGCGAAAGCATTGTGCTCCCGCACCACGGGCTCCATGTCGACCGTCACAATGCGTCCGTCCTCCACCACGATCTTGCCGTTGATCACGGTGTACTTAGCCTTCTGCGGCGCGCAGAACACTGTCGCCGCCACCGGATCGACGAGACCGCCGGCGTAGTCGATCGTGTTGAGATCGACGCTGAAGAAGTCCGCACACATCCCGGGTGCGAGGTGACCGATGTCGGCACGCATGAGAACCTCGGCGCCGCCGCGGGTAGCAATCTCGAGCGCCTCGCGAGCCGTCATCCACTCTGCCGCACGGAGCGGATCCGACGTCGAGAGCACGGTCTGCGGGCCCTCGGGCGGAAGCAGGCCCATCTTCAGGCGGGCCAGCAGCATCGCCAAGCGCACCTCTCCAAGCATGTGGTTGCAGTCGTTCGACGCGGAGCCGTCAACGCCGATGCCGACCCGAACGCCCGCGTCGCGGTACTTCTTGACCGGCGCGATGCCGGAGGCCAGACGCATATTGGATGACGGGCAGTGCGCAACACCTGTGCCGGTGGCGGCGAACTGCGCGATCTCGAGGTCGTTCACGTGGATGCCGTGGCCGTACCAGACATCGCTGCCCAGCCAGCCGACCGACTCCATGTAGGCGACAGGGCGCATCTTGTACATCTCGAGGGTGAACTTCTCCTCGTCGAAGGTCTCGCACAGGTGCGTGTGGAGGCCGACGCCTACGTGTTGGCGAGCCAGCTCGGCGGACCGCGTCATAAGGCCGGGAGTCACCGAGAACGGCGAGCACGGGCCGAGCGACACGTTGAGCATGGAACCGCGTGACGGATCGTGGTACTGGTTGATGACGCGCTCGGAGTCGATGAGGATGTCGTCCTCATTCTCCACGCAGCTGTCCGGTGGAAGCCCGCCGAGCGACTTGCCGAGAGTCATCGAGCCGCGGCAAGCGACGAAACGGGTGCCGATCTCAGCAGCCGCGGCGATCTGGTCGTCGACCTTGCAGCCGCTCTGGAAGACGTACGAGTGGTCGAAGACCGTCGTACACCCGCTGATCGCCAACTCGGCAAGACCGATCAGCGTGCTGAATCGGGTGGCCTCGGGAGTGCGCTCGGCCCAGATCTCGTAGTGCGCGATCAGCCACGGGAACAGGTTGATGTTCTGCGCCTGCGGCAGGTTGCGCGTCAGGGTCTGGTCCAGGTGATGGTGGGTGTTGACGAAGCCCGGCAGGACGACTTGGCCGGAGAGATCGATCACCACGTCTGCCGTGTCTGGCAGCTCGGACGTCGGGCCGACCTGCTCGATGATCCCGTCGCGCGCAAAAATCGCGCCGTCCTTGATCTCTCGCCGTTCGTCGTCCATCGTGACCAGTACTTCTGCGTGACGGGCCAGGAGTGTTCCCATGGCCGACCTCCCTCTTCTCCTCAGCAGCGGCGGGGCGCCGCCTTCCTTCCTCCTGCGAAAGTAGGAGGGGGCGGTGGGTGAGGATGCTTGTGTAGGGATACCCCGCGACCTTCCCCACGCTGGGCATCCCGATGGCGAGTAGGACATGGGGATACCCCTAAGCGTTCCGTCTATTCACCCACTTCGTGCTACGTGCACGGTGGCCTCGTGGATACCCTCAGACCACGATGACGCTGGCCTGGCAGCGAGGTGGCGGGGCACACTGCCGATCTGACAGGAGACGAGTGGACGAGCGGACGGATTGGTGGCAACGTCTCGGCGGCCCCAATGCCATCAACCTGCCGGCATGGATCTTCACCTTGGTAGGCGGGACGCTGGCGTCGTTCTCCTGGATGCCCGACGGCCCCCTCATCCGCGCCGCGGAATGGATGGTCCTCAGCCTGGCCGCTCAACTCGCCCTCGGCGGTGTCCTGATCATGGCCAGAGTGACCTACCTTCAGCGCGAGCCTCGACCATCACGTCCGGCAGCGTTGATCGGGACACTCCTGGTCGCCGGCTTCCTGCGCGGCGCCCTGCTCGCCTTCGCAGGTGAGGAGCTTTCCTTGACCGAGCACGGGTTCGTTCTCGAACGGGCCACGGGGGCAGCGTTGGCCTTCACCGTCTGGTACGCCCTCGCCATGCTTGTTGTCGACGGCTGGAGATCACATCACACGATCGTCGGCAGGCTTCGATCCGAGCTGTCTCGAGAGCAGTCGTTAGCCGAGCAGTCCACGGTAATGATCACCAAGTTTCGTCACTCGGTCGTCGAGCGGACCGAGAGTGCCATCAGCGACGGCCTCGCATCAGCAAGCGCGGTCAGCGGCCAGCCATCCGCTGCGGCGACATCCCTGCAACGCACGGTCGACGACGTCATCCGACCATTGAGCCACGAGCTGGAGCAGCGGGCGATGGCCGATGCGCGACTGCTTTCGCAGGTCGAGGAGCCGAACACCACGACCCACATTCCTCTGTTCGCCTATATCGGCGGGATCTTCACTGCCCGGCCGTTCGCCCCGCTTGCCACCACGGCGGTCGTCATTGCAACCCCCCTGGTCGTCAGCATCCACCTGTTCGGCGCAGCCATCGGCATCCTCGCCGTGCTGCTGTCGGCCGCCGTGGTCGGGCTCTCACTACGTGCCCTGCGCGCGTCGACCATGGCCGCGTTTCCTCGGTGGTCTACGGGGTGGTGCGCTCTTGTCGTCATCGGTGAATGGCTCGGCATCACCGTGATCGCCGGCGCACTCTTCGGCGCCGTGGTCGGCGTCTCTAATCGACAGGCGGCGCTGTGGATGGAATATGCCGGGGGCTCGCCCACGAGGGCGGCCGTCTTCTCCTTGGTCGCCATGACCTTGACGACGATGGTGATGGCTGCGGTGGAAGGCTCGGTCGAGTATCAGATGCGCACGGCACGCTGGAGCCTTCAGCAGACCGTGGCCTCGGTGGAGTGGGCCTCCGCCAGACTTCGTCAGCGGGCCTGGATCGAGCAGCGCAGTCTCGGTCGTCTGCTGCACGGCACCGTGCAGGCCAGCATGGTGGCTGCCGCGCTGAAGGTCCGCGAACAGTCACCGCAGGAGGCCGCCGAGACCATCGCTGGCCTGTCCACACGCCTGCGGTACGCCCTCGGCGAGGGCGCCGAGACGCCTTGGCGTCGTGAGCTCGAGAACCTGTCGGACGTGTGGGACGGGGCCATCGATCTGACGATCAACGTCACCCCAAACGCTGAATCTGCCCTGGATCAGGACCCACTCGCCGCACGCTGCACATTCCAGGTCGTAAGCGAAGCCGTCACGAACGCCGTACGCCACGGAGACGCCAACTCCGTCCGGGCTACGGTCGAGACCGATCCCGGCTATCTCCTGCTTACGGTCCACGATGACGGGACTCCCCGGGCAGGATCACCCGGGAGCGGCACCGGTACGCGGATCTACGACGCGAACTGCGCGTCCTGGAGCCTCGAGTTCGACTCGACCACAACGCTCTCAGCACGTATTGCCTGTCGCAGCGACGAATCGGTCCGTGCGACGGGCATCTTCGTATGACCGACTATGGACCCGTCCGCGTCCTGCTCGTCGAGGACGAGGCAATGTCACGGACCTTCCTCGCCGAACTGCTGACAACCGCGGGGTACGACGTCCAGGCGCATTCCAATGCGATGTCGGCGTCCCGCGCGTTCCCCACGTTTCGGCCGGCCGCCATCGTGACGGATATCGACCTTCGCGATGGACCCTCCGGCATCGACCTCGTTGTCGCCCTGAAGAAGCGGCACCCCACCCTGCGCGTGGTCATCCTCTCGAACTACGCGATCGCACCTGACCGACGTCACGCAGCGCTCGCCGAGGCCGCCTACCTCAGAAAGCGCGACTTGGACGACCCGAAAATGCTGCTGGACACCCTGCAGTCAGTGTTGGCCGATGCCCGGTCCCAGCCACTCGACGCACGGACAGCGGCCGGCAAACTGGCGGAACTCACACTGGCACAGACCGAGGTACTTCGGATGGTGGCAGCCGGCTACACCAATGAGGAGATCGCAGCTCGTCGATCAACCTCCGTCAAGTCGGTCGAAACGATGATCCATCGCATCATGCTCGTGCTGGGAATTGAGGCGCACCATTCGACAAACGCGCGCGTCGTGATCGCCCAGCTTTTCATCGGAGAGGCAGGGCCGCCGCCAAATTCCTCGCGAACCGACTCACCCCCCGGATAGGCAAGATCACCCGGAACTCCTATAGGGGGAGCCGCCATCAGTCCGGGAACGGCGGCGCCGAGCCTGCATATTGACCACGCCGGTGCGAGGCGCACCCCGGGATGGCAACCGACCGTGCTTGTTCGACCTCGAAGTGGAACGCGCAGGAATCTCCCGCTTCCCCATGCAGACAGGATCAGGTCGGTCCACAAGCACGAGCAGAAGAGCGACCCCTACATGGACATTCCTATCCCGACACTCGGCGGATCCAAGTGCAGGTGTATCCCTGCGGACTGGTGCGCCGTCGGCTGCGCACCGAACCCCTTGCGCTGAATGCGCTCGGCGACCATGGCCACCACTGCATCGCGGCGAGCCTCCGGTGTTGCTCGCATGAGCTGCTCGACCCAGGGTCCGTCCGCGATATCCGCGATGTTGACGACCGCGACCACGTCGTCTCGGTGGCGCGTCAGAGCGACGTACGCGGAGGCGAGGTCGCGATCGGGACCGACGTCCACGACGAGCGAATCAACGGTCTGTCCCTGGAGTTTGTGCGTGGTCATCGCGTACCCATGGCGGGCATGCGTGACGGCCTGCCTGGCAGTGAGGGACTCGTGCACGGGCACGCCGTTTGCCCAGTGGACGAGTTCGAGGCGGTCGGAGTGGACCGCGGCGATCACGCCGCGGGTGCCGTTCGCCAGTGCCGGGGAGTTCCGCCGGTTGATATTCTTCGTGACAAGAATCTGGTCGCCCACGGCGAAGGTCACGGAGCGGCCCCGGTGCGTGAAGGTCGCGTCCGGGCCGGTGATCCACCCCTGCAGGCGTGCCTCGGCACGAGCGTGGTGGTTCAGGAGGTCGACCTGGTCATTGCGGTCGGACTCGATGGCAACGGACGTGACGCGCTCCGCCGGCGTGTGGGCACGCGCGGCGCGGTCAGCCCACGCGTGAACGAGAGCTTGCTCGGCCTCGGTCTGACTGCTCACGACCACCAGCTGTCCGGCATCCGCCAGCAGGGTAAGCGCTGTCTCGGCGTCACCGTCGCGCAGGAAGGCCGCACATTCACGTCCGATGTCTGTGCGCTGACGGAGGTTCTCAGCGAGTTCCGCCCCTGGGCGAGCAGCACGGAACTGGGCGAACATTCCGGACGGTCCCACCGGCTGGAGCTGCTTGTGGTCGCCGATCAGAGTGACTGTGACGTTGCGCATGGCCGCCCAGTCGAGGACCTTGGCGAGGTCGGTGGCCGGGATCATGGAGGCCTCGTCGATGACGAGGTGGTCCATCTCGGGGATCGAGAAGCGACGCCGCATGTGCTCGGCACGAACGAGATTGGGGCGGCGCCGGGACCGCTCGAGCTCCTCGACCTGCTTCCGGATGGGGTGATCGGCGTCCCGTTCGATGTTGATGCGCTGGACCAGCCAGGACACCGTGCCAGCCTCCACCCGGGCAGTGTTACGCAGCGCCTGAGCCGCGATGGCTGCAACGGTGACTCCATAGACCCGCTGCCCGTTGATCGCGAGTGCGTGCCTGGCCGCGTCGACAGCCGTCGTCTTGCCGGACCCCGCGGCGCCGACGACGACCGAGACACGATCGGTGCCGCAGGTCATTTGGTCGAACAGTGCTCGCTGGCCCGGGGTGAAGTCGCGCCCGTCGTCGGCCCAACCGGACTCGACTTTCCATCGGGCGAGTGCTACCTCCGCGTGTTCAGAAGTGAGTCGGTGGGTGTTCGCGTCGAAACCGGCGGTGAAGGCGTTGGTGGCCCGTCGCTCGGCCAGGAGGACGCGGTTGGACGCGTGCGTGAGCGTCCCGACGCGACCCCGTGCGCGGACGTCGCCGGTGGTGAACGCCCTCCGGATGACAGTCCTGACGGTATCGGCGATCGCGTCGTCGTCCCAGTCGTGCGGGGCAAGGGAGCGGACTGCGGCCTCGATCCGGGCGCTGATCTCGGCGCCCTTGTTCTGGCAGACGATCTCGTCCACAGTGGCTGCCCAGTCGTTGGAACTCCAGGTCTCCGGCCGCTGCCAGTCCGCGCGGGTGTCGGGGCGGTCGAACGCAGTGCGGACGTCGACGTGCTCGGCGTAAGCCCGGGTGAGCATCCGGTGCCGCACCTCGTCCCAGGTGAGGGTCTGCTCGCTCTTGGACTGGGTCACACGACGCTTGGCTCGCGAATCGAGGAGTCGGAGCCGATCGTTGCTGACGGCGAGTCCGTCGGCCTCCATGTCCTCCAGGGTCGCGGCGCTCACGAGGGCCCGGGCCTGCGAGTAGAAGGCCATGATCTCCGGCTCCGCGCCGGCCACCTCCCACTGCCAGTTGCTGACGTCGAACTCCCAGCCAGAAACCAGACCCCGCTCAACCGACAGCGACTGGAGCCGACGCTCGAACTCGGCCTGGAACAGCCAGGCGTGGTTGACCAGATCGCTGCCGCCGGTCGCCATGGTGCGCTCGACCCCGTCGACGCAGACGACGCGGTTCGGGATCATCACGTGGGCGTGCAGGTGCGGGTCCAGCTCACGGCTGTAGGACTCGATGCTGACGGTCGCGGCATAGCCGTCGCCTCGGATGGGGGTCGCCTGCTCGCCATCGCCCTCGTGCCCGGTGCGCCCGTGGGCGACCCGGCGCATGAGCTCGTCGGTGGCATCCGTCACGGCATCGCGGACCGTTGCCAACCACTGCTCGTGGTGCTCAGGGTCGTCCAGGAAGGCAGCGACGCTGAAGGATTTCGGGCACGTCGCGGTCAGCTCGTATCCGGCGTTGCCGGTTGCGATCATGAGCGCGGCATCCGCTTGGGTCTGCTGCCAGATGAGTGAACCAAGGGCGTGATCATCGAGGCCGAGGTCCAACTCCCGGTCGTCGAGGAAGTGGGCGCTACCTGCCTCATGCATGGCCCGGTGATGGGCCCCCAGTCGCCGCAGAAGCTCGTCGCGATCGATTCGAATTCGAGGAGAGTCCACCGTCTGGCCCTTTGCGGTTGCGATCGCATGGGCCTCCCATGCGAACTCGATCGACCTGAGTAGCGAAGCGACCGAGCGGAAGGCCACGGTGCCATTGGGCCTTGCCGCGGCCTTGGTGACCGCCCGCAACTGGGCGACGAGATTGCGCCCACTCCACAGGCTCTCGGGATCGATGCCGGTGCCATCGCACGCCTCAGTGAGCACGGTCAGGAACGGCGCCGCAGCGATCCGCGCGTGGCGATTGCGCTCCTGAGTGATGCGGGCGCGGACCCCGGTGGTCCGGTCGATTCCGAACATGGCGTCCCGCACGATTGCGCCATCGGGGGCGGTCAGCCGTTCTCCCGGCCGGTAGCCCAAGTGCGCTGCCGTGCTCCCGGATCCGAGGAACCAGACCTGCCGGGAGTCAACGCTGCCGTCGCCGAGTCGGTAGTCGACCTGAGCCTCCTGCGCCTGCCTCGACAGGCTTCGGCCGGGATCGATTCCGGCAAGGCGGTAGCCGACCTGCGCCGGCAGATCCGTCCCGTGGGCGAGCTTCGTCAGGTGCCCGTTACGCGCCATGACCGGCCACTCCCCGGCGAGCACCGTGACCGGAGGGCATCGGGATGCCAGCCCGGGTTCTGATTCTTGGCTGGTTGTCGTTGTCCTTGGTGTATGAGTTCGTGTTCTTGGCTGTGCCTTGGATTGTGATTCTTGTCGTTCTTTGGTCTGTGATTCGTGTTCTTGGATTTGTCGTGATGTTCATAGGTGTCCTTGGTCTGTTGTGGTTGGGCTTCATCCGGTCGTTCTGTGTCCCTACCCCTACAAACCGCATTGGGGTCTCGGTGCCTCGCATTCGGCGGGCCGCAGTAGTTGCGAGGCACCGAGGGGGTCACGCGGTCTACCGAGTGAGGGGACATGTGGTCCCCAGACGCGGAGTGGACGATGAACGACCTGCATCACCCAGACGGGCAGCTCGCGCTTCCCGACGTTGTCGCCGATACGGCGTCGACGGTTGAGCCCGCGACAGCGACGGCGGTGCGCGACGAGGCCCGTGACCTCGAACTGCGAGACACCGAGGGGGCCACGCGCTTGATAGGACAGGAGGCCATTCGGCCCCGCCAAGCCAAGGAGGCAACCATGGCGACGGAGTTCCTCACTCAAGCGAAGGATGCGCTGCGCCAATTGCAGCGCGCACAGCAGAAGCGTCAGAGGCAGGAAGGGCTCGCCCTCGAGCGCCTCGACATGGCCCGTGCGGAGTACCAAGGTGCTGTCTTACGAGCAGCCGCCCTCGAGGGGCGGGCATGGGTGCACCTGCTCGACGTTCCCGGCATGAGCGTGCGCACCGCAGCCACGCTCGGGGGTGTCAGCGTCGCGACCGTCCACCGGCGACTCAGGGAGGCGCGTGATGTCTGAGCCGAGGAGCAGGGCAGCGCAGCTGCTCACGATTGATGAGGCCGCCGAGCGGCTCGGTGTCACGCCTCGCATGATCCGACGACTCACGGCCGACCGACGGCTGCCGTTCGTCAAGGTCGGTCGCCTCGTCCGCATCCGCGATACCGATATCGCGTGCTGCCTCGACGACTGGACGGTGCCCGCCATCGATCGGTACGTCCGATGACAGCCACGCTGGCGCGCCTACGGACCCAGGGCACCTATCGGGAGCACATGGACTCCGTCCTTACGTCGGTATGCGGGACCGCTGCTCGTGACGACGGCGAGGACACCCGGGTCCCCGATGGTGCTGGTGTCGACCTTCCCGACGAACGTCAACAGGTGCTCAACTGCCTCGTCGATGCGCGCGAAGCCGAGTTTCACCTCGAAGGCACCCCACCGCCCGTCTGGGCATTCGACGATGGCGTCGACCTCTAGTCCCTTGTTGTCGCGGTAGTGATGGACGACACCGCCCAGCGGCTGGGAGAGGACTCGAAGGTCACGCACGACAAGGGACTCGAAGAGCACGCCGAGAGTCTCGAGGTCGCGCAGGAGTTTGACCGGCGAGCCGTGCAGGGCCGCGACCGCCAGCGATGGGTCGGTGAGGTGCCACTTGGGCGAGTTCCGCAGCTGTGCCCGCGACCGCATGGCAGGGGCCCACGCCGGCTGCGGTTCGATCACCCACAGTCGCTCCAGCGCGGCGATGTAGTCACGGGCGGTGTCCCGGTCGACGCTGGCACCGAACTGACGGGTGTCGGCGGCCAGGGTCGTGAGCGCTGCCTCGGTTCCGGTGTTGCGCGCGATCGCGCGCAGGGTCGCTTCGACCTTCTGCGGGTTGCGCCGCCTGCCGGACACGAGAGGCACGTCGACGTGGCTGATCTGTCGCAGGTAGTCCCGCAAACTCCGGGCTGTCGCCTCGAGCGGCCGATTCAGCCAGCCGGGCCACCCACCGGCCGCGAGCACGTTGGCGACGTCGGTGAGCGTCAGCCCGGGATCGGAGGCCTGCTGGCTCTGCCCTGCCAGCAGCCTGTCGAGGGAGACGCTGGCGTCGCTGCTGCCGGACTCGGCCAGGCACATCGGACGCATCTGGATGACGGCGAACCGACCCGCCCCCGAATGGCGTCGCGCGTCGTCGTTCGGCATAGCGGATCCTGTGAGGATGAACTGCCCGGGACGCCCACGATCATCGACGGCCCTTCGAACGTGATCCCACAGGCTGGGGACGAGCTGCCACTCGTCGATGAGCAGCGGCGCCGGACGATCCAGAACGAGATCGGGGGCTGTCTCCGCACCCAGCCGCTCGGCCTGGTCCACGTCCAGCCTCACCTGGGAGGCTGCCTGCTCCTGGGCCGTCGAGGTCTTGCCGCATGCTCGAGGACCCTCCAGCACGACCGCACCAGCCGAAGCCAGGGAGGCAGCGAGCTCGCGGTCGACAACACGAGGGAGGTACGGCACCACTCACCTCCTCTCATCTACCGCAGATTGTACCCATTTGATTCCGCAATTTGTACCTGTGAGAATCGGCAGTCTGTACCGGGCTCAGACCGAGAAGCATGGGACCCTCGCACCGCTGGCCCCACGCTCACCCCTTCCTCCGAAGCGGCCTGACGTTGTCGTCTGACGAGGCCAGTTCGCTCATTCGGTTGGCCACCTGGCGGCCGTGATCGAGCGTGGTGTGCAAGTAGACCTCGGCGGCTGCCGTCGTGGACTGCCCCATCCGCTGCTTGAGCTCGGCCAGCGAGGCACCAGACTGTGCGGCAAGCGTCATACCCGTGTGGCGGAGATCGTGCGGGCGCACATCTGTTCGTCCGATGCGGCCTAGCGCCCTCGCGAACACCTGTGAGTACGTTGACAGCACGGTGCCGCCCGATTCCGTGGTGAAGACCCGGGCCGTTGCAGCGGGGGCTGCGTGCGCCTCGAGGTGCGCCTGCAGGATCGGCACGAGATGTGGGGGTAGGGCAACGGTACGCCGTCCTGCACGCGACTTGGGGGTATCGAGCTCGTACACGCCGTCGACCCGGTATTCCCGCTCGCGGACGGTCACGGACGGTGCGACCCCATCCAGATCGATGTCGCGGCGCTGCAGTGCTGCCGCCTCACCAATGCGAAGGCCGGTCCAAGTCAGCAGCTGAACCAATGCCGCGTAATGCGGCGGCACTTCAGCGGCGAGTGCGTTGACCTCGGTGACGGAGAGCGTCGGCCGCTCCGCCGCACGGGCGAGGCCGGCGCCCTTGACTCGACACGGGTTACCGGAGATGAGCTCGTCCTCGACCGCGGTCGACATCACGCTGCGCAGGAGGCGATAGGCCCGCGCAGCGGTGGCCGACCCATCGCGCTTGCTCGCCGCGCTGGGAAGTCGTGGCACGTAGGCACGGCCCGACTTCCGCGCCCGCGCTTCCCGCTGCGCCTCGCGCGCGACTTGCTGCCGTCGCTGTTCGGCCAACTGCTCCCGCAGATGTTCGCAGAGCTCGGCGTTCCAACTCCGGACCTGGTCGGGCGTCAACCGGTCCAGGCGGATGCGTCCGAGGTATGGGGCGATGTGCAGGCGCCAGTCGATCTCGTACTGCTCCCGTGTTGAAGGCTTCAGGCCGCGTCGATGCCGGATCCACCGCTGTCCGTACTCGTCGACGGAGAGCGTCACGCGCTTGGGTGCCTTCATGACCTCGCGAAACAGGTCCGTGCGCTGCGAGTCCAGCCACAGACGAGCGTCCGTCTTCGTAGCGAACGTGGTGCCCGCGTTCACCCATCGACCCTCGTACTGATATCTCGCCCGCCACTTGCCGCTCGGCAACTTCTGCAAGGCCCCAAAGCCACTCCGCCTGCCCACGATCCCCACTCTCCGGGTCTGCCCGGTAGCGCCCCCACGACACCTCCCGGCTCAGCGGGAAGTGACACAAGAGTGACACAGTGACACGCTCAAGTCCATGTTTTCGTTTATTCGCAACGACTATTGGCCTAGCCCGAACGGCTTCCCAAGCTGACAGTGCGGGTTCGATTCCCGTCACCCGCTCGCGTTGAAGGGGTCCCCCAAGGTTCTAGGGGACCCCTTCTGCGCGATCGGGAAACTCGCCGGGAATCGGGAGGAGTTCGTCGACAGACGAACGACGGATCCCGTCACCCGCTCGCATGGCCGCTCGAGGCTACGCTGAGACGTGCCCGATGACGCCGCCGGACAGGTCGAGCAGGTGCGCGAGTCCTACGACCGCAACACCGCGCGCTTCGTGCGGCTCGGGCAGGGCGGCGTGTCGATCCACCGCGCGGTCTGGGGCCAGGGCGTCACGTCCCGCGAGCAGGCCTTCCACCACGTCGAGGACCGTCTCCTCGCCCTCCTGCCCGATCGCCCGAACCCGCTCGCGGTCGACCTGGGGTGCGGCGTCGGCGGCAGCCTCCTCCACCTCGCCCAGCGCCGCCCCGACCTGCGTGCCGAGGGCGTCACGATCAGCCCCGCGCAGGCGACGCATGCCGAGCAGCTCGTCGCGTCCGCGGGCCTGGCCGATCGGGTCCGATGCCGCGAGGGCGACTTCCTCTCCCCGCCCGCCGACCTCGAGGGCACGGCCGACCTCGTCTTCTCCATCGAGGCGTTCGTCCACGGCCCCGACCCGGCCGCATACTTCCGCTCCGCAGCCCGGCTGCTGAAGCCCGGCGGACGGCTCGCCGTCTGCGACGACCTCCTGACCGCCGCAGGAGCGCTGCCGACCGCAGACGCTCGGCGCCGGCTGGACGACTTCCGCGAGGGGTGGCGGGTCGGGTCGCTCGTCACCCTCGAGGACGTCGTCCGGCACGCCGCCGACGCAGGCCTCGTCCTGGAGTCCGACACCGACCTCACGCCGTACCTCGAACTGCGCCGTCCACGCGACCGCGCGATCTCCGTGGGCGTCGCCCTGGCCCGGGGACCGCTGCGACCGCGGAGCGAGTACTGGCGGATGCTGACCGGCGGCGACGCGCTGCAGCGCTGCCTGACCGGGGGCCTGATCGACTACCGCCTCCTGGTGGTCACCCGACCGGCGGCCGAGCAGGCGTAGGCGCAACCGCCATCCGCTGACCGGTCAGCCGCACCGTCGATCTCCTGACCCGACAGGTGCTCAACGCGGGGTTCCCGCGCGACCGGTACGCCTGGACGACGCTCGGGCCCGAAAACCTCATGCAGCTACACCCGGGACACCTGCAGGGGGTCGCTGTCCGACCTGTCCGACCTGTCCGCCGCCGGGGTCGGGCAATGGCACCCGCCGGCGCGGACCGGCGGGCTAGGCGGAGGGGCGTTCCACTGCCATCAACCGACGTACGGTCGTGCGACGGGCGAGGGAACTCGGTCTCATACCCTGACGGCTGGAGCACGGCGGCGCGCGATGAGCTTGCCGATCTCCCATCCGATGAGCAGGACCACGGCCGGCATGGCGCCGATCAGCCATTGGTTGCCCGTCAATTGGGTCGTTCCGAGCAGCGGGGGCAGGAACGTACCCTCGGCGATCAGGATGGCCAGCACGACCTCGACGATCGCGGTGAGGTTGACGGTCTTGTTGTCGAAGGTCTTCGTGGTGAGGACGGACGCCTTCTCGTCGCGTGATTCGAACGCGGCAACCACGAGCATGAGCGAGAACGCCACGAGTCCCATGGTGCTGCCGATCACGACACTGTCGTACCGATTCTCACCGAGGATGATCAGCAAGTTGATTGCCACGGACATGAACACTCCGGCAAGGCCCACCGTGACCATGACCGCGGGGGACATGATCTTGGAGGACCGGGGCCGGGGCTTGCGCTTCATGAGTCCGGGCGTCGCCTGATCCAAGCCCAAGGCGATGCCGACCGGTGCGGTGATGAGGAAGTTGATCCACAGGATCTGCACTGCCGTGAACGGCTGGCCCCCCGCGATGTTGAACAGGCTCGCCATCAGGAACGTCACGACATAGGTGACGAGCGCGACGAGCATGAAGCGGATGTACTTCAACATGTTGTCGTACACCTTGCGGCCCACCGACACCGCCCGCACGATGGTGGCGAAGTTGTCGTCGGTGAGGATCATCTTACCGGCGTTCTTGGCGACCTGGGTGCCAGTGCCCATGGCGATACCGATATCAGCGGCCTTGATGGCCGGCGCATCGTTGACGCCGTCGCCCGTCATGGCCACGACGTCTCCCTCCGTGCGCAGCGTCTCGACCATCAGTACCTTGTGCTCGGGGGCGACGCGGCCAACGACGCCGATCTTGTCGATCCGGTCCAGACGCTCCTTGTCGGACATCGCCGCTAGCTCTGTCCCCAGGATCGCCTCACCGGGGATGCCCAGCTGCTGGGCGATCGCTGCTCCGGTGATCACGTCGTCTCCGGTGACCATCCGGACCCGGATGTTCGCATCCTGCGCCGCGCGAACCGCGTCGAGGGACTCCGCCCGTGGCGGATCCATCATCCCGACGATGGCAGTCATCTGCAGGCCCTGAACCATCGACAGCAGGTCGCCGTCAGGGGTGAAGTCTTTGGGGTCCATATCCTTCACAGCCGCGGCCATGATCCTCAGTCCCTTGCCGCCGAGGCGAGCCATCTCGCCATCGGTGCGAGTACCGGCCTCGGCGGTCCACGGGACGCTCTGGCCCTTCGCCAGGGCGGACGTGGCCCGGCCAATCACTGCCGGGGCGGCACCCTTCACGAAGATGCGGACGACGGCGTTGCCCTGATCGTCTACGGCGTCGCAGAAGGCGGCCATGAGCTTGTAGGTGGGATCGAACGGCAAGGTGGCGCGCCGCGGATAGGCCGCCTGGGTGCCCTCGATGTCGAGGTTCGCCTTATGGCCCAGGACCAGGAGCGCGCCCTCGGTGGGGTCGCCGACGACCTTCCCATCGACGAGCTTGGCATCGTTGGTGATCAGGAACGGCAGGATCGCCGCCTCGATGGTGTTGGTGTTGCCGGCCGCGTGATGGACCTCGCCCTCGAGGCCGTAGCCCATCCCGCTCACCGTGAAGTGATCCGTGGGGTCGATGACCTCGACGACGGTGACCTGGTTCATCGTCAGCGTTCCGGTCTTGTCCGAGTTGATGGCGGATGTCGAACCGAGGGTTTCCACCGCGTCAAGGCTCTTGACGACGGCGCCGTGCGCAGCCAGGTCCCGGGATCCGCCGGACAGGATCACCTGCAGGACGGTTGGCATGGCCATCGGGACGGCGGCCAGCGCCAGCGCGATGGCGGTCGTGAAGATGACCTGGGTGGACTCTCCGCGGGAGATTCCCAAGGCGAACATGATCGCGATGGTCAAGCCGGCTGCCGCGGCGATCCACAGCGTCAACGTGTCCAGTTGCTTGGTCATGGGCGTCTTCAGCGCGGGGGCCGACTTCAGCATGCCCGAGATGTTGCCGACGGCGGTGTCGGCACCGGTCCCGGTGATGATCAGGATGCCGTTGCCGTGCGTGACCGGGGTGTTCATGAACGCCATGTTCACCTGGTCTCCCAAGACCGGGTTCTCATCAGTGATGATCTCTGCGCTCTTCGAGGCGGGAACGCTCTCGCCCGTCAGCGCCGACTCGTCGATTTGCAGGGACGACGCCTGGATGATGCGTCCGTCCGCGCACACGTCATCACCGGCCGCCAGCAGGACGACGTCACCGATGACCACCTGGTCGGCATCGACCTGCACCTCGGTGCCGTCGCGACGCACCCGGGCCGTGGTCTTGAGCATGGACTGCAGCGCGTTCATGGCGCTCTCGGCCTTGCCCTGCTGCCGCATTCCACCCAGCGCGTTCAGCGCCGTGATCGCCAGCACCGCCACGCCGGTCGTGATTTGGCCGATGAGGATCGATGCGATTGCCGCAGCGACGAGGATGATCTGCATGTAGGACTTGTACTGGGCGAGGAACTGATGCCATGCCGGTGGGGACTTCTCCGCCGGCAGAGCGTTGGGTCCGTTCGCCTTCAGCAATTCGGCGGCCTTCGCCGCCGACAGCCCGCTCGTAGGATCCACGGCCAGCGTGTCGGCGACCTCCTCGGGCGAGAGCGCGTACCACTTCTCGGTCATCGCCGTTCCTCTTCCTCTTCGTGCCTAGAACGGGGTCGGGACGCGACGCACAGGCGCGTCCGGCTCCACGTATCCACGCGGACTCGGCGGCCGGGGCATCTTCGTCTCCTGGGGTGGGAGCGGTGTGTAGGGAACCTGGCTGAGCAGGTGCGAGATGATGTTGAGACGTCCGCGCTTCTTGTCGTCGTTGTCCACCACCCACCACGGCGCCCACGCGGTGTCGGTGGATGCCAGCATGACGTCCCGCGCCTTGCAGTATTCAAAGTGCCGGCTGTAGGACTTCAAGTCCGTTGGGGACAGCTTCCAGATCTTGCGCGGGTCCTCGATGCGGTTCCCCAGCCGGCGGGTCTGCTCCGCCACGCTGACATTGAGCCAGTACTTGATCACGATGATCCCGTTGTCGACCATCGCCTTCTCCACCGACGGGACCTGCTCGAGGAACCTCTCGCTCTGCTCCGCGGTGCAGTAGCCCATCACGGGCTCGACACCGGCCCGGTTGTACCAGCTGCGGTCGAAGATGGCGACCTCCCCGGCGGCGGGGAAGTGGGCCATGTAGCGCTGGATGTACATCTGCGACTTCTCGCGCTCGGTGGGCGTGGGAAGCGCGATGTGCTTGAACACCCGAGGGCTCGTCCGCTCGGTGATCCGCCGGATCGTGCCGCCCTTGCCCGCTGAGTCGAGGCCTTCGAACACGACGCAGATCTTCGCGCCGGTCGCCTTGACCCACTCCTGCATCGCTACCAGCTCGCCCTGCAGGACCCGCATCTGCCGCTCGTATTCCTTGTTGGTCAACTTCGACTTGGGGGCTGCCTCGGCGTCGACCTGCGTCGGGGGAGCGGCGACGTCCGCGGCGTTCTTCTTCTTGGCCTTGTGCTTCTTCGCCATCTCGTTGACTCCCCTGGTGAGGTGAGGCCGGGTTCGCGGTGCGGGATCGCGCAGCCGGCTGCGCCTGTCCGTCCGCCTCCACGGCAGGCAGCGCCAGTATGCCAGCGTCACCCACGCGAAGTGAGATCGTCGGGCGTGCCCGAATCAGACGAAGTAGGTGCACACCCATCACGTGACCACTCGTGCATCGGGGATCGCCGCATGGCGAGCGAGGGTCGTCGACGCGGCGGCGGCGGAGTCAGCGGGAGATCAGGACTATGCCACCGGTTTGGCCTGCGAGGACACCCTGGTCCTTCGGAGCTGGCTTGATGAACGCCTGCGCGAGCGCTTCTACCGGTGACCAGTAGGGGATGTACCACTCCTGATCGACATCGAGCACCAGCACGCGATCGGTGGCGGCGTCAAATGCCCCGATGACGGAGATATGCGGACCGTTCCAGTCGCCGGTGAGGACGCCCTGGTTGAAGTAGATCAGGGCCACGGTGCTCGCCGACTGCTCGTTCGTGGTCAGCATCGAACGGATGCGTGCCAGGGACGAGTCGTCGACGGAGGTCGGCTTGAACACGTCCATGGTCGCGGCGTGCATGCCGTAGTGATCCAAGGACTTGCGGGTATAGGAACGCAGCTCGGCAAACGTGACGCCGTCGCCGCCCTCGGCGCTCTCCCGTGCCCAGCGCGGGATGCCGACACCTTTGAGAACCCGTTGCTGAGTAAGGACCTTCTGGCTCGCCAGAGGCGGCAGGCCGCGCAGGCCATTGAGCGCCATGGTCACGCTGGCGATGCTGCAGGCGCTGGAGGTGAACTGCGGCTTGTCGAAGGGGGAGTACTGCCAGTAGTCGGGGGCGCCGGCCGTCTGAAGGTAAGCGTGGTCGCCGATGATCGAATTCGCGTTGGGTCCGAGCTTCGGGAGGTCAGTGTCGGCGTGGGAAGGAGTAGCGGTTGCGAGCGTGATCGCGATCGCAAGGCACGTCACGGATACGGCCATCGTCCGAGGGTTAAGGCGACGCAACGCAAACACGGGCTCTCCCTTGTAATTGGCTTGACGGGGCTTCAGTGATGGAGACCGGGCCTCGTGCCTGTCGACCACACAGACGCCACTGTAAATCGGTTCGACACTGAGGGGCATCGCCGGGTGGAACGGCAGCGCTGCG
>JBAXSI010000045.1:0-22803 GCA_037130755.1 Actinomycetes bacterium | reverse complement strand
GTCGGCGCGCCGGGAACGGCGTCGACCGCCATGGCGGGTGCGGCCGGCAGGAGCACCGCGACGGTTGCGAGGGCTACGGCGGCTACCGCCGCACGCAAGGCCCTCGTCCTTCGCCTTGTAGTGAATTCCTCGAACAACGGTCCGTCCCCCTGTGCCCATGCCAGTAATCGAGCGCCCATTGTCACCCGACAAGGGTTGACCCGCGACCACGGGGAGGGGTTGTACGCGGAAAGCGACCTAGAATTCATCTTCTGAGGCATTTGTCGGATCGAAAGAGACCTACGTGAGCCGCTTGCGCGTGCTGGTCGCGGGGCTGGCGGTGGCCGCCACTCCCCTGCTGGGCAACATGCCCGACGCCACCGCTGCGCCAATCCGGACGATCTACGGCGGCTCCGGTGCGACCGGAAACCCCGGAGTTGTCCAGTTGGCGATCTGGGAGGGGGCGGGCTGGGCCTCCTGCAGCGCGGCCATGTGGAAGCCACGGCTCCTGCTCACGGCCGCTCACTGCGTCACCAAGCAGGGCGGCAGCAGCCCCATCGACCGGATCGTGGTCTTCCCGCCTGGCGTGTCCGCGCCCATCTACTCTGACGTCGGTCCGGTCGGGGCGTCGTCGGTGCAGGTCAAGCAGTGGTGGGTCTCCCCGGACTACTCCAATCCCAGCGGCCAGGTGCAGCCGAACGACTTCGCCGTCATCGAACTGGCCAGCGATCTGGCGCCCCCTGCGTACACCAGACTCGCGACTCACGCGGACATCGCTAAGTGGGCGACGAGCCAGGCGGTGGCCGAGCATGTCGGCTACGGACTGCTCAGCCCGAACCAGCTGACCGACGTACCTATGACCATCTCGGCACCGATCACCGGCTACTACCCGGCCTCGTCGCTCGGGCCCGTGTTCACGACGTTCGCCGACCAGACAAAGGGCGTCTGCCCAGGAGACAGCGGCAGCCCCGTGTTCCGTCACGACGACGACGGCTCCTACGTGCTCGTCGGCACGGTCGCCGGGGGCGTGACCCCGTGCATTGCCGGCGCTACGGGCGAGCCGCACACGAGCAACTTCATCGGCATGGCGTACCTCAATTTGCTCAACCCAGCATTGAAGAGCGCCGGCTATCCCGCGATCCCGAGTGCCCCCAAGAGCATCGGGATGGAAGCCACCAATCGCGACGTTGTTGTGACGTGGTCCGCGCCCGAGAGTGCTGCAGACTCCGTCGCCGGCTACCAGGTCATCGACTCCTCAGGTGCCGTCGTCTGCACCTCCACCGCTCTGACCTGCACGGTGAGCAACCTGCCCGACGGCGTCCACGCCTTCACGGTTCGCGCCGTCAATGCCGAGGGGGACGGTGACGTCATGCCGGTGGACCAGAGGCTCGGTGCCACCGTCGCAGCG
Organism: Actinomycetes bacterium; assembly: GCA_037130755.1. Classification (GTDB taxonomy): domain Bacteria; phylum Actinomycetota; class Actinomycetes; order S36-B12; family S36-B12; genus UBA10649. The sequence goes on along the minus strand of JBAXSI010000045.1, from coordinate 21,416 downwards.
CCCGGGCAAATGCGCACCCCAACGGTGAAGAGGGTGGGACGCAGCAAGGTCCGCGTGTCCTTCACCAATCCGGTGTTGACGACGTCCGCCGTCGTCGGCGGCTACACGGTGACCGACAACCGAGGGCGCGTCGTGTGCCGAGCGAGGTCGACCGCCCCAATCGCCGCACAGCCCGGCCGCCTCAGCTGCATCTCGAAGACCCTGAAGAAGGGCACCTACACCCTCACGGTGGTGGCGAACACAGCCATGGGCGACAGCGTCCCGTCACGGCCCAGTCGCCGCATCTCGATCCGCTGACTCGGCGACGTGTCTTGCGGCGCAAGGTCGCATGAACCGTAGACAAATCGTGGGACACGCCTCCCGCCCAGCACGTAGGTTTGCCTCTCCGAAAGAGCGCCCCGTCCCTGAGGGTGCACCCACAAGCATCTAGGAGAGAACATGGCTTCTGATCGGCCCGTCGAAGACACCATTGCCCTCATGACGGCAGCATCCATCGAGAACTGCGAGCTCGAGCCGCGGGAGTTCATGCTCGTCCGGATCGCGGCTCTCGTCGCCTCGGGAGCACCGGCACTTTCGTACCTGGCTAACGCCGGCACGGCCGCCGACCTGGGCATCACCCTCGAGGATGTGCAGGATGTCCTCGTCGCCGTCGCGCCCATCGCGGGCGGACCGCGGACCGTCGAGGCAGCCGGGAACATCGCGCGCGCGCTCGGCTTCGCGGTTGCCGTGGCGGAGGCCGAGCTCGAGGCCCAGCTCGACGAGGGCTAGAACTGGCCGAAACGGCGGGTCGTCGGCATCCTCGTGATGGGGTTGGCGACGGCCCGTCGCCTTGAGCACCGCGTCAACTACGACGGGACCCCAGCTGCCGGACGGTAGACGTGCATGGCTGGTTGCGGTCCAGGATGAAGGAGGCGATGGCGTGATAGGCAGCAGAGCCAGGGTCACCGTGGTGCTGGTCGCGCTCGCCCTGGCCGCACCTGCCAAGCGGTCCCCGTAGTCGTCGATGTACTGCTGCATCAGTGCGGCAACGTCGTGGCGACCGCCGGACTTGCACGGGCATCAGGCGGGCCCGCGAGGGACCGTTCGGCGGCCGGCAAGGCCGCCCAGGCTTCGTGGCGTCGACAAGGCGACCGCTGGGGCCTGACCACCCGCGTCCATGGCGGGGTCCGTCTCCTGCATCTAGGGTGACGAAACGGTCCAGACCGACTCGGGAGGCACGAATGCGGCTGCGCTGGCCGGTGCGCCGGGACACCCTGCGTGCCGACTCGGTCGCCGGGCTGGTTCTCGGCGTGCAGAGCGTCCCCGACGGTCTGGCAACCGGGCTCCTGGCTGGGGTCAGTCCCTTGGCGGGCCTGTACGCCTATCTCGTCGGGACCGTCGCCGGCGCCGCGGCAACGAGCTCGGCTTTCATGGCGATCCAGGGCACCGGCGCCATGGCGATGATCGTGACTGACGTGCCGGCAGTGCACGGCGCGACCGATCCAGCGCAGGCGCTATTCACCCTCAGCATGCTCACGGGTGCGGTCATGCTTGTGGCCGGACTGCTGAAGCTTGGATCGGTCCTGCGTTTCGTTTCCAACGCGGTCATGGTGGGCTTCATCAACGCGGTCGGCGTTAACATCATCCTCGGCCAGTTGGCCAGCTTCACTGGCTACGCGGCGCCGGGATCCAACCGCATCACGCGCGCGTTCCAGACCCTGATCAGCCCGGGCCAGCTGGACTGGGTGACGGTGGCTGTCGGCGTCGCCACGATCCTCCTCATCGTCGTGCTCGAGCGCACCCGCCTGGGGGCGATGGCGCTCGTCATTGCGGTCATCGTCACCTCGGGCGCCGCCGCGGCCTTCGGCTGGGACAGTGTCGCGACGCTGAACGACCTCGGCGAGGTTCCTCGTTCGCTGCCGCTCCCGACCGCGCCCAACCTCACGCTGTTGCCGGTACTGATCGTGCCTGCGCTCTCCTTGGCGTTTGTCGGACTGGTGCAGGGCGCAAGCATCTCGGCGAGCTACCCGAACCCCGACGGCACCTTCCCCGACGCCTCCCGCGACTTCGTGGGCCAGGGCGTGGCCAACGTGGCCTCCGGAGTCTTCCAGGGGATGCCCGTCGGTGGGTCGGTGTCCGCCTCCGCGTTGAACAAGGCTGCGGGCGCGCGGTCACGACAGTCCCTGTTCATCGCCGGCATCGTCATGGCCATCGTCATCGTCGCGTTCGGCTCGGTGATCGGCTACGTGGCGATGCCTGCTCTCGCCGGACTGTTGATCCTCATCGGGTACCGCACCATCAAGCCCGCCGATCTGATGACGGTCTGGAAGACCGGCGCGGTCCAGAAGGTCGTGCTCGTCATCACCTTCGCACTGACGATGCTGATCCCGCTGCAGTACGCCGTGCTCGTTGGCGTCGGTGTCTCGGTCATCCTCTACGTCATCCAGCAGTCGAACAAGATCACGATCCGACGCCGTCAGCAGGATGCGGGCGGCAACCTCATCGAGACCGATCCGCCCGCGGTAGTTCCGGCACACGACCTCGTTGTCCTCCAGCCCTACGGCAGCCTGTTCTTCGCGGCAGCGCCGGTGTTCGAGGCGCAGCTCCCGGCCGTTGAGGAGACCTCCACGGGTTCCGTGGTGATCGTTCGCCTGCGCGGCCGAAGCGACCTCGGCACGACCTTCATGGACGTGCTGCTCCGCTATGCACTTGCGCTGGACGCGGCGGGCAGCCGACTGATGATCGCGTCCACCAACCCTGACATCGACGAGCAGTTGGTCGTCAGCGGCATCACGGACGTGGTCGGCCCCGACGGAATCTTCAGCGGCGACGAGCGTGTCGGGGCGGCGATCGGCAGGGCCGAGGCGACGGCGCTCGCGTGGATCGAGCAGCGGCGCTCAGACGGCGGACAATCCGCTTGATCAGTGCGTCGCCTTGGTGCCCGACGAACGCCGCCACCAGGAGAGGGCGACGACCCCGAGAAGCATCGGGACCAGGAGTGAGAAGACCCGCCACACGATCAGGCCGGCCACGATCCGCGCCTCGTACTCGATGCCGGCAACCTGCGTCCACGCTGCCACGAGCAGGGCGTCCAGGATGCCCAGGCCCATCAGGGGGAACAGCGTGAGCGGATAGGCCAGCAGGAACGAGCTGATCACGAGCAGCGTTCCCACAGCAGACGTAGGCACGCCGACGACGCGGATCGACACGAGGACGAGCACGGACTCGCAGATCACCATGGCTGTCAGTGCGAGGAGGGACGGCGCGATTCCCGTGCGAACCCTGTCGCCTACCCGGCCGCGGAACTCCACGACGGATACCGCCCACGCGTCGGGATCCACGGTCGCACGGAATCGTGCAGCGACCCGACCGGCCGTCAGCCCCGCGATCCTGGCCAGTCGATCTCCGCGACTCAGGGACAGGAGCGCGACGAGCAGGACCACCGCGATCAACCCTGAGGCAACGGCGGCCCAGACGTATCCGGCCTCCGCCTCGACGAACGCGAAGAGCACGAGCCCAAGTGTTGGCGCGGCGAACCGGACGACGTAGAACGTCAGTGTGTTCAAGGTGACGCCGGCCATCCCCTCGATGGGATCGATGCCCCACGAACGGAACATGGACACCCGCAGGACGACATCGGCGGGCGGAGGTGCGACCGTGCCGAGCAGGATGGCGCCCAGGTCGTTCTGCATCGATCGGGGCAACGAGAGTCCCTCGACGAACCGGGACAGCGGGACCGCGTTGAACGCCTGACGGGCGAGCAGCACCAGCAGCAAGAGCACGGCTCCCTGCAGGGTGAGCTGCCCGACTGCGGACCACACTGCGGCCCAGTCGATGGCGCCGACGAGACCGATGATGATGCGAGCAGCAAGCAAGGCGGCCGCCAGCAGCACGATCGGTCTGGCGATGCGCCAATAGCGCGCGGCCCGGGACGGGACCTCGTCTTGACGCGTCTCGTCCGTCGCGTCAATCACGGTTCGTCACTCCGTGACGCTCGTTGCCGGCGAGACCATCTCGCTCGACGAGGCGCTGACGCACCGGAAGCCGATGTGACTCATCCCGGTGTCGATCATCTGCGGCCGTCGCGCGGCTGGGCGGTAGCGCAGGCAGTAGGAGTCGGCGCACAGGTACGAGCCGCCCTTGATGACCTTCCGAGGCACCCGGAACTGCGGCTGCCGGGGGTCAAGACTGTCCTCGGCCGATCCCCCGCGCGGGTCGCGTGGGGCGCAGCACGGCGCCTCGTCGGCGAATCTCGTCTCGACGTACCAGTCGTCGGTCCACTCCCAGACGTTGCCGGCCATGTCGAACAGTCCGAAGCCGTTCGCCGCATATGAGCCGACCGGCGCCGTCGCGCCGTATCCCGACTCGGGGCGCCACGGGAAGTCACCGTGCCAGTAGTGCGCGCGGCGCTCACCTGGCGCTTCCGGTTTATCTCCCCACACGTAGGTGGCGCCTTCGATCCCGCCACGTGCGGCGCACTCCCACTGCGCCTCCGTTGGCAGGCTGAGACCAGCCCAGATCGCGTAGGCCAGCGCGTCCTCATGGGCGACATGGACGACCGGATGGCTGCCCTGATTGGCGATGCCGCTCGCGGGCCCGCTCGGATGCTTCCAGCTGGCCCCCGGCGTCCATGTCCACCACTGGCTCAGGTGACGCAGGTCGACCGGGCGTGGAGTCATCGTGAAGACCATCGAGCCAGGCACGAGGTTCTCCGCGGGCGCACCGGGAAAGTCGTTCGGATCCAGGGGCCGCTCCGCAACGGTCACGTACCCCGACTCCGCAACGAACGTGGCGAAGTCGTCGTTGGTCACGGCGTGGCGGCTGATCCAGAACCCGCTCACCTCCACGTCGCGGGCGGGGGCCTCCTCGGGGTAGTGCGCGTCCGACCCCATGCGGAAGTTGCCGCCGGGGATCCACCCCAGATCGTGCCCTGGTGGATCCCCCGCGATCGTCACACTGGGGACGTCGGTCACGCGCTGGGCAGGCCGGCCCGCAGCTTGTTGAGGGCGTCGGTGATCCCGAAGGTGGCTGCCTCCTGCCGTGGCGGGAACTCCAGGAAGGAAGCCGCCATCTGCCCCACGAACGCCTGGGCCGGCACCAGCAGGAAGGCATGGTCGAGCATCCAGTCCCAGTACGTGTTCGACGTGAAGTCGGCACGCTCATAGGGGTCCGTCCGCAGGTTGAAGATCTTCGGGACCCTGAGTTCGACGAACGGCTCGGCCCACACCTGCAGGGTGCCCGGGACGCGCTGCTCAAGGAAGACCATCTTCCAGTTGTCGTACCGCACCGCGACGAGGTTGGCGTCGTCGTTGACGTAGAAGAAGAAGTTGCGCGGGCTTGAGTCGGACTCGCCCGTGAGGTAGGGCAGCTGGTTATGACCATCCAGGTGGACCTTGTAGGTCGTGCCGCTCAGGTCCGCGCCCGCCCGCAACTGCTCGGCGATGTCCGGCACACCGGCCGCGGCCAGCAGCGTGGTGAACCAGTCGTTGTGGCTCATGATCCCGTTCAGGACCGTGTCCTCGGGGATGTGGCCGGGCCAGCGGACCACCGCCGGCACCCGGTAGGCGCCCTCCCAGTTCGTGTTCTTCTCCCCGCGGAACGGCGTCGTCCCCGCATCCGGCCACGAGTTCATATGGGGGCCGTTGTCCGTCGAGTAGACGACGATCGTGTCCTCGGCAAGCCCGAGCTCATCGAGCAGGTCCAGCAGCGACCCGACCTGCCGGTCGTGATCGATCATCACGTCGTGGTAATCCGACTGCCACCGCCCCGCCTGGCCCTTGCTCTCCGGCTGCACGTGCGTGCGGAAATGCATATGCGTCGAGTTGAACCACACGAAGAACGGCGTCTCCGACGCGGCCTTGTCCCTGATGAACACCGCCGCAGCGTCGATGAACTCCCCATCGACGGTCTCCATCCGCTTCTTCGTCAACGGCCCGGTGTCCTCGATCCGCTGCGTTCCGTCACCATTCGCCCAGCAGTGCAGCACCCCCCGCGGACCGAAGTTCGCCCGGAAGTTGGGGAAGTCCACCGGGGACGGGTAGTCGTCGAGCTCGGGCTCCTCCTCCGCATTCAGGTGATACAGGTTACCGAAGAACTCGTCGAAGCCATGCATCGTCGGCAGGTGCTCGTCGCGATCGCCAAGGTGATTCTTGCCGAAATGACCCGTCGCATACCCGTGCGCCTTCAGCGCCGTCGCGATCGTGGGGTCCTCGGGCTTGATCCCGATCTCGGCGCCCGGTAGCCCGACCTTCGTCAGGCCGGTACGGACCGGATTCTGGCCGCAGATGAATGCTGCCCGGCCCGCAGTGCAACTCTGCTCGCCGTAGTAGTCGGTGAAGCGGACGCCCTCGTCGGCGATCCGGTCGATGTTGGGAGTGCGATAACCCATGAGCCCGTCGCTGTAGCAACTCAGGTTCGAGATACCAATATCGTCACCCCAGATCACGAGAATGTTGGGCTTGTCCTGCGGCATTGATGACTCCTTCGCTGAGCGGTTCGGGCAGCCTACCTGCGAAACCGGGAACCAGCACGGGATCGCAACGGAGTTCTACCGCCGTTCACGCGACTGGAGCGCCGCGACGACCTGCGCGAGGCTGGGAGCGCCGCGAAGTCCGTCCGGCGTCGAGTAGACCCGGCAGGCCAGCCCCGGCTGATCGTCCAGGCTGGCGAAGGGGTCCACACCGTCTACCAGGATCGTCGGGGAACCGGTGAACCCCAGCCGCTCGGCGGCCTCCATCGTGGTCACCTGCTCGTGCCTGACCAAGGTCTCTGAGAGCCCCAGCGTGGCCAGCGCCTCGTGCACCACGTCGTCTGCCGCACGCCAGTTGGGGCAGTCATCGAAGTACCGAATGCGGAGGTCCACTACGTCATGCTCCTACCACCATGGACACCGATCACGATCCTGCCCTCGCGCCGAAGTACCGGCGACGCAGCCACAAGGACACGTAGACCAGTGCCACCAGCGCGGGCACTTCGATCAGTGGGCCGATGACCCCCGCAAGGGCCTGCCCCGAGATCACGCCCCACACGCCGATGCTGACAGCGATGGCGAGCTCGAAGTTGTTGCCGGCAGCCGTGAACGCGAGAGTCGCCGTCTTCGGGTAGCCCAGGCGGCTGCGTGCGCCGGCGATGAACGAGACCCCCCACATGATCGCGAAGTAGCACAGCAGGGGAATCGCGATGCGGAGGACGGAGGACGGATCCGAGGTGATGGCGTCACCCTGCAGGGCGAACATCACGACGATGGTGAACAGCAGCCCATAGAGCGCAAAGGGCGAGATGAACGGGATGAACGTCCCCTCGTACCACTGCTTGCCCTTGGTGCGCAGGCCGATGCGCCGAGTCAAATAGCCGGCAACGAGCGGGATGCCGAGGAAGATGAGGACGGCCTTCGTGATCTCCCACGTGGAGAACTGCACGTCCTGCGTGTCGAGCCCAAGCCAGCCCGGGAGGATCTTCAGGTAGAACGTGCCCAGCAGCGCGTAGGCGAGTATCTGGAACACGGAGTTGATGGCCACCAGAAGGGCGGCCGCCTCGCGGTCGCCGCAGGCAAGGTCATTCCAGATGAGCACCATGGCGATGCAGCGCGCCAAGCCGATGACGATCAGCCCCGTGCGAAACGCCGGATAGTCGGCGAGGAAGACCCACGCCAGGGTGAACATCAGGAGCGGGCCGATCACCCAGTTGAGGAGCAGCGACAGCCACAGGAGCTTACGGTCGCCGGTCACGTGGCTCATGTCCTCGTAGTGGACCTTCGCGAGCACCGGATACATCATCAGTAGCAGGCCCAGGGCGATCGGCAACGACGTCTGCCCGACCTTCACTGCATCGAGCGCCGACTGCACCGAGGGGACGAGGCGGCCGAGCAGGAGTCCGCCCGCCATCGCCGCCAGGATCCACACCGGCAGGAATCTGTCGAGCAGGGAGAGCTTGGCGAGGACGGCGTCATCGTCATGCTGGGCGGGAGTACCGGAGGCGGTCTCGGTCATGCGCGTCCCCAGCCGTAGATGTGAATCTGAATCTACGCCAGCGCCCACTCGATGGTGGGTCGCCGGCTACGTCAGGTCGCCAATACCAGACGTAGGCGCAGGTTGGATGTGGGTCATCGGCCTTTGTCCTCGCGGTCGGCCTTGCCGGCCCAGCCGAGCGGCGCTTTCACAGCGGGACTGTAGTCGTCCACAATGTGCGGGGCCGCAGATTCAGCGAGCACCTCGAACACCGGAAGGGTTCACGTGTCGGATGCCGATGATGTGCGCGACATCGCCATGTCCTTGCCTGGCGTCGTCGAGATCGACAGCGACGGCTTCGACTTCAGGGTGGGCGGGCACGGATTCGTCTGGTCGTATCCCGAACGCACCCCCGGTCGGCCGAGGACTATTCGCACCGACGTCGCGGTGCTTTTCGTCGGGGACGAAGCCGAGAAGCAGGCGCTTGTCCGCGGTGAGCCCGAGCTCTTCTTCACCGCTCCCGGGTACGACCGCGTGCCCCTCGTGATGGTGCGGCTGGAGAAGGTCGACAGGCAGCGGCTCGAGGAGCTCATCACCGATGCCTGGCACATGCGCTCGGCGTTGGAACGCTCACCTGGCCTGTGATCGCACAGCGCACGGTAGGGCCGTCATCGGAGGTTCCAGTTTCTCGCTCTCCCTCGCACGTGGGGCTACCCTCCCTCTGAGGAAATCGATGGGAGGCCGGTATGGCAATCGACCTGCACGGGAATCCGATGACCGCGTCCGGTGAGGCCGCTTCCCGGTACGACGAGGCCCTCGACCAACTCCTGCACTTTCGGCCGGGGATCGGCGAGCTGGTCGAGGCGTCGACGCTGGCGGACCCCGGTGCGCCCCTGCCGCGCGTGTTTGCCGCCTACCTTGGACTGCTGGCCACCGAGTCGGCCGACGCCGCCGCAGCAGCGGAGGCATTCACCGACTATGTGACGAACACCGATGCCGCGAGGTGGACCCCTCGCGAGCGCGGGCACGTCCGTGCCGCGCAGGCATGGCTCAGCGGTGACATGTCCGGTGCCGCCACGATCCTGCGTGAGCTCACCGTCATGCATCCGCGAGACGCACTGGCACTCGCGGTTGGGCATCAACTTGACTTCTTCACCGGCGACGCCGTGACTCTCCGCGACCGGGTGGGATCGGCGGTGACGTCGTGGCATGAGGATGACGAGCATCTGGGCGTGGTGCTGGGCATGTGCGCGTTCGGGCTGGAGGAAGCCGGGCACTACGACCGCTCAGAGGCCGTCGGCCTGCGAGCCGTGGAGCTGGATCCGAAGGATGTTTGGGGAATCCACGCCGTCGTGCACACCTATGAGATGCAGGCACGGTTCGGCGAAGGCGTCCGGTACATGGATCAGCGCCGCGCCGACTGGGTGACCGGCAACTTCCTCAATGTGCACAACTCGTGGCACTACGCGATCTACCGGCTTGAGGCCGAGGATGTCTCGACGGGGCTTTCCATCTACGACTCGATGCTGCACCACGCAGGCTCTCCAGGCGCCGCGATGGAAATGCTTGACGCCTCCGGCTACCTATGGCGCCTGCTTCTGAACGGCGACGACCAGACGACGCGCTGGGCGGCGCTGGCGGACGCGTGGGCGCCCGCAGCCGAAGTGCCCTACTACGCATTCAACGACATGTTCGCCGTCATGTCGTACGTAGGTGCCGGTCGCCAGTCCGACGCTGCGCGCCTCATCGTGGGGCGACGGGCCTGGCTCGCCGCGGCCCCGGCGGCCAGCACGAACGCACGCATGACAGCAGGGATCGGGATCCCCGTGTGCCAGGCAATCCTTGACTTCGGACGTGGAGATCACCATGCGGTCGTTGACGGCCTGCTGCCGATCCGCTCCCGCATAGGCGAGATCGGCGGCAGCCATGCTCAGCGCGATGCGATCCAGCGCACGCTGGTGGAGTCAGCCATCCGAAGTGGACAGGCTGACATTGCACGTGCGCTCATCTCCGAGCGCCTCAGCGTCAAGCCCGGTAGCCCCTGGAACTGGCGCGCACAAGCAGGTTTGGACCTGCTGCTTGGCGAGGCGGTGGCGGCGGCCAATGCTGAAGCGACGGCAAGCTCCCTCGCGAAGGCCGGGGCCTAGCGGCTGCCCCCTGACTCGTGTCGTTCTAGCGGACCACGGGAGTTGACGGCCCGCCGCCGGCGATGTGGAACGTCTCCGTGTGACCGTCGACGGCGATGGCCTGGCCGTTGATCATCGCCGCCGCCGGCGATGCGAGGAACACGCATAGGTCGGCGATCTCCGATGGCTTGACGAAGCGCGGGATCGACTGGCCTTGCGTGTACTCATCGCGTACCTCTTGCGGGTCGATGCCGCGCATCCCTGCCTCGGCGTCGATCACCCGGGTCATGCGCGGGCCCTCGACCGATCCAGGGCAGATGGCGTTGGCGCGCACTCCGTGCGGGCCCAACTCGACCGCGAGCGACTTGGTGAAGCCGATAACGGCCCACTTCGCCGACGCGTAGGGCGTGCGCAGCCCGAACCCGTAGAAGCCGGCGGTCGAAGAAATCGAGACGATGCTGCCCGATCCCTGGGCCTTCAGCAGCGGCACCACCCGGCGGGCGGTGTAGAAGTGGCTGTCCAGGCTGACGGACAGGCAGGCCCGCCACTCATCGATCGAGACGTCCTCAACGTAAGCCGTCGGGCCTGCAGAACCGGCGTTGTTCACCAACACGTCGACGCCACCCCAGGCCGAGACCACGCCGTCGATCCAGGCGTCCACCTCTTCGGGGCGCGATACATCGGCCGTCACGCCGTGCAGGCTGGGATCAGCCTGCCGCGCCGCCGCCACCGCGCTCGCGTCCTGATCCGCAATGCTGACAAGTGCTCCGTCGGACCGGAACGCTGCCGCGATGGCCGCCCCTATCCCGGACGCGCCGGCAGTGACAACGACGCGGAGCGGATCGGCCACCGGCTTCTCCTATCACGATGCGTTCGCGACGAGCACTTCGTCAGTTGGCCGACCAGGGTTCGTACCAGCCGCTGTGGTCAGCAACTATCGCGTCAGCCTCCACCGGACCCCAGCTGCCACGCGGGTACACATGAACGGGTGGGGGTGCATCGAGCAGGGGCTGCATGATCCGCCAGCACTCCTCGATGCCGTCCTGCCGGGTGAAGCGAGCATCCATGCCGATCATCGCCGCTTGCAGGAGAACCTCGTAGGGCGTCGCGCCCTCACCGCCCATTTCGGCGAACGTGACGTCGAGCTGGATCGGGGCAGCCAGGGGCGCATCGGCGCGGCGGGCGTCAACGATCATCTGAACCCCGGTCGAGGGGTCCAGGCGGATCACCAACTGGTTCGGGGCCCTGTCGACTGCCGTCAAGGCGAAGCCGAGCTGCGGTGCGTGCTTGAACACCAGGCGGATCTCGGTCTGGGTCAGGGGCAACCCCTTGCCGGCACGGATGAAGAACGGAACTCCCGACCAGCGCCAGTTCTCGACGGTCAACCGCAGGGCCACGAACGTCTCCGTGGTCGAATCTGGCGCTACGCCGTCGACGTCCAGGTACCCCTCGTACTGCCCTCGCACATAGTGAGCCGGGTCGGCCGGCCGGATCGCGCGAAAGGTCGTGGTCACGGCGTCCTTGAAGTCCCTGGGAGTGCCACCCGCGGGCGGCTCCATCGCAGCGACCGCAACGACCTGCATGAGGTGGTTCACGACCACATCACGCAGCGCGCCCACCGGCTCGTAGAAGCGACCACGACCGTCGACGCCGAAGTCCTCGGCCATCGTGATGTGAACGGACTCGACATGGTTGCTGTTCCACACGGGCTCGAGCAGTCGATTGGCGAAGCGAAGGAACAGGATCTCCTCGACGCCCATCTTCCCGAGGTAATGGTCGATCCGGAATATCTGCGACTCGTCCAGGTACTGGTGGAGTTCCTCCGCCAGTGCATGCGCGGACTCCCGATCATGACCGAACGGCTTCTCGACCACGACGCGGGCGGATGCGGTCAACCCCGCGTCGGACAAGCCCTTGATCACCGTCGCGAACAAGAACGGCGGGATCTCCAGGTAGAAGACGGGCAGGGCCTTGCCCTCGATGGCCGCACCCACGCGGCCGTAGGTGGACTCGTCGGCGAAGTCGCCCTGCACATAGCTCAGTCGAGCCGCGAGTCGCGCGAAGACCTCCTCGTCGAGATCCTCGCCCGTCCCGACGATCGAGGTCCGGGCCCGCTCGATCAACTGGTCCAACGTCCAGTCGTCGACGGCCACTCCCACGATCGGGCAGGACAGCAGACCTCGACGCTCGAGTCGGTACAAGGACCTGAACGTCATCACGCGGGCGAGGTCCCCGGTGATGCCGAAGATGACCAGAACGTCGGCCGGGTTGCCGATCGCACGGGTCGCCTGTGCTGCGGCCACTGACTCGCTCAAGGTACCGACTCCTCACTGACCGGTTGGCAACGAGACTTGCCAACTCGTGCACCTTAGGGCGAATGCATGGACCCCGCGACGCCTAAGGTCGATCGCGCCAAAGGCCGTCCCGTGAACAGGGGGCGGCCGATGTGCCTACTGGGCGCTTGCACTCGCCGGCGGCGCACTGGGCGCGGGTGCAGGAGCCGTACTCTGCGCCGCGATCGCCTCGGCAACCTTCGCCTCAAGGGCAGCGACGGCAGCCTTCGCCTCCGCGGCCTTTACTTGTGCATCGGCTATGGCCTTGTCACGGGCGTCGCCAGCAGCGTTCATATTCGCCTTGGCGTTGTCGGCAGCCTTTTTGGCATCATCGAGGGCCGCCTGCGCTGCGGCTGCCTCGGTCGCGACGGCGTCAGCCACGCCGGCCGCCTGCGCCTGTGCGTCGGCGACCTCGGTCTGCAACAACGCCACCTCCGCCTCCAATTGCGTCATGGCTGCAGCAGGATCGGCGATGATCACCCGCCCGATGATCGCCTCGATGCCGGCCACCTCGCTCTCGAGCTTGGTGACGCGAGCATCCAGTGACGCGACGTCCGCGTTCGAACTGGTGTCGGCGCTGCCCGACGAACTGCAGGCTCCGAGCACCGGCATGGCGACAAGTGCGACGGCAGCCAGGGTCAGGGTGCGGCGATTGTTCACGTCAATCCTTTCGAAGTTCAGGGGTTGGTTCGGCGGAGGAGGTCGTCGACCCCCGGTGGGTGAAGGTCCGCTCAGCCGGTTGGTGGCGGGTAGAAGCCGGTGATGCTTTGGATTCGCCCATCGGGCGCCAGCAGAACGAAGTCGCGACCGCTAATGACGGGGACGCCGTCTACGGTGAAGTCCCATGTGAAGTGAACCGCGCCGTGGTGCTCCTCCACCTCTCCGGTCTGCTGGATTCCGCAGCCGGGAAACTGCTGATGCATCGCACCGATCCACTCGATGAGTCCTTCACGACCGACTGCGACAGTCATGGGGTCCGTGTACACGCCATCGTCGGCCCATGAGGCCTCGAGCAGCTCGCGTCGAACCGCGGCGTCGGTCTCGCCCCACGCAGCGTTGTACGCATCGAGGACAGCCTGAGTGGTCATGTGCGCTCCTTCAGCGGGACCGCCCCGACCAGCGGGGAGCCGGTGCCGGCGACACCCAGGGAGGTGAGTTAATCACGATCAAAATAGGGGCAAAGCCCTAAATGCCGCAATACCCTCCTCCCCGAACGCGAGCCGACCCCTTCGGATTCCCGAAGTCATGATCCGCAACGACCCCTCGTTCAGCCGTAAGTTGTAGACATGCCGGGGGGTGGACGTCGCGTACTGGTGGTGGAGGACGAGCCGTTGATGGCGAGTCTTCTCTCCGATGTCCTTACGACGGCAGGTTTCGTGGTCGACGTGGCCAACAACGTCCTGGATGCGCGGGCGTCGGTGCGCGACTTCGATCCGGACCTGGCCCTGCTCGACATCTCGCTGGGCGGTGGGCCATCCGGTCTGGACTTGGCGATCGTCCTGCACGCCTCGCGACCCGATATCGCCTTGATCTTCCTTACCAAGCACCCTGACCGGCGGACTGCCGGCCTGGACGGTGCAGACGTGCCGCCCGGTGCAGGCTTCCTGCGCAAGGACATGGTCACAGACACGGCGTACCTGTTCGACGCGATCGAGAGCGTCCTGGCCGAGCGCTCGGGCAGCGTGCGCCACGATCTTGCCCCCGATCGCCCGCTGGCCGGGCTCACCACCAAGCAGGTCGACGTGCTTCACATGGCTGCACAGGGCCTGACCAACGCCGCCATCGCACGCGAGCGCCACGTGAGCGAGCGGTCCGTGGAGATGCTGCTCCACTCGGTCTTCCAGACACTGGGGATCGAGACGCACGGTGACGTCAACCCGCGGGTCGAGGCGATCCGTCACTACATTGACGCCGCCGGGATGCCAGCCCGCCCATGACCGCCCCCATTCGTTCGAGAACTCTCCTCGACCGCATCGGCGGCCCCTCAGCCTTGAGCTGGCCGGTCGTCATCGCCGGCTACGTCTTCACGTGGCTGGCGTTCCTGTTCGACCTGCCATCGCCAGGGATGCCCGAGCAGGCAGTTCGGGTGGTCTATCTGACGATCGCCCAGCTGCTGATGATCGTCGTGCTGCGGGGTGCGCGCATGACGGTTCTCCGCGACACGACTACTCGACCCCGGCCGTGGTCGACGATGTTCGTCTTCGCCGTTGCGTCCACGGTCGTGACTGCCACCTTGGGCTACCTCATCAAGGACCGAGTCGTCGCACCGCCCGCCGAGAACACGTTTGGCTATGGCAGCAATGCCGCCGCCACCTTCGTGGTGCTAGTCATCGCGGCGGTCGCGGCGGATGCCTTCGCCCAGCACCGACGCCAGCAGGACGTGTTGGCCGAGGATCGGCTGCGCCTGGAGCACGTGCAGGCCGTCGTGAGCCAGGCGATCGAGGAGCGCCAGCAGATGACCGTCGACCGGATCAGCGAGCAGCTCACCGACGCCGTCGGGCAACTTGAGGTGAACCGTCCGCAGGACGCGGTGGAGACGCTTCGGTGGGCGGCTCAGGATCTCGTGCGCCCGCTGAGCCACGACCTCGCCACGCAGAACGTCCCGTTCGAGCCGGACTTCCCGCCGACCGCAAGGCACGGACTCAACTGGCGAAGCGTGTTGAGCGACGCCACCACTGGCCAGCCGATTCGCGTCATCGCCCTCCCGCTCATCGCGTCCGCTCTCACAGTCGTCTACCGCGTCGACAAGTTCGGCATCACGATGGGGCTGGTTTCGAGTGCGGCCAATGCGGTGGCGATCTGGCTCGGGGCCCTTGTCGCAAATCGCGTCCTCTCCGCCGTTTCAGAGCGGTTGTCGCCACTGGCCCGGACGGGCGCTCTCACCTTGGCCCTGGGGACACTGGGTGCCATCGGCGTCGGGGCGCAGAGGCTTCTCCTGCCCGTTCACGGCACCGTCGGCACCCTCCTGCTCAACATCGTGATCATGATCTTCATCGGCTGGGCGCTCGC
This sequence comes from Actinomycetes bacterium, assembly GCA_037130755.1. Lineage (GTDB taxonomy): Bacteria > Actinomycetota > Actinomycetes > S36-B12 > S36-B12 > UBA10649. Next base: position 6,023 of record JBAXSI010000045.1, on the reverse strand, counting down.
TCTCCTGCGAGCCACGCGAAACCAACTCGACCACACCGAGATGGAGATCTACCGGCTTCGTCATGAACTGGAGTGGGCGATCGCCCGTGCCAACCAGACGCAGTGGCAACAGCAGCGGGCCCTCGCTCGTGCTCTGCACGGGCCCTTGCAGAGCGCCGTCAACGCCGCCGCCCTGCGGATCGATGCCGCAGTGCGAAATGGAAGCATCACGACCGAACTGGTCGGCGCCGAACGCACCAACATCCTCGATGCCTTGCAGGAACTCCCAACCGCGGCCGCCGAACGCATTCCCGATCTCGAACTCGACTTTCAACGGATACAGGGGACCTGGGAAGGCCTCTGCGACATCGACATCACGATGCCGGACCATGTCCTGGCCAACATCGCGGCCGACCCCGCTTGTTCAAGCGCCGTGACCGACATCGTCACGGAGTCGTGCGCGAACGCCATCCGACACGGGCACGCGACCAGCATCGCCGTGTCCATCACTCAGCCCGACAGCCAGCGTCTGGTCACGCTCGAGATCGACAACGACGGGACGCCGTTGGATCCCTCGTCCCGAGCCGGACTCGGTACATCACTGATCAACGACGTCGCACTCGAGTGGCGTCTTGAGACGAGCTCACAGATCACGCGGATGTCCGCGATCCTTCCCACGGCCGTCGGCCTGATGCGAGGGGTAGAGCGCCGGTTCGAGGCGAACTGACTCGGTGCAGCCGTCGGCCGCGTCGCGGGTGTTCGGATAGCCGAAGGTTCGGAGCAAGCGGGCAAATCCGGGGCATACCGTGAAGTCATGACCACGACCGATGCGACAGTCTCCTGGACCGGTGGCTCCGTGATAGGGAGCGAGCACGGCCCGTGGGCGCCCTCGCTCCGGGTCGTCTCAACCACGTTCACCAGTCCGGTGAGTGGTCGTCGACTGGACGCCGTAACTCAGGCCCGCCGCAATGCCATCGTGACCGAGCAGGTCGCGCGCGAGACGCCCTGGGTGATGCTGGTGCTCGCGCTGCTCATCATCCTGTTCGACACGGCTTCAGCGGCCGCTGGCCTCATCGCTCCGGTCGGCTACTACGTCTCCGACGTGATCCAGGGGGTCTTCTTCCTCGTCGTCGTGATCTTGTGCCGAGGACGGATCGTCCCGGTGACGTGGATGCCTTGGCTGTTCGCCACCGCGATCGTCGTGAACGTCGCCGCCCTGAGCTACCAGCACACGGTGGATCCGGCCGGCAACGCCATCGGCGTGATCCTCATGACCACAGTGCTGTTCGGCGGCCTCCTGGCCATGTGGCAGCCCTTCCTGTTGTCAGCGGTCATCATCGTGGGTCTGGTCTCGGGAATGCTGCTACTGCACGACCCGGCCGCTGCGATGCCGTGGATCATCGCGATGCTCACGGGGATTGGCGCTAGCGCGGCCCTTCTCGCTGCTCGTCGCCATTCGGCAACCGAACTCGCCATCGCGCAGGGCGCCTACGAGGGCATGGCCACGCACGACCAGGCGACCGGCCTGCTCAACCGGCACGGGCTGCTGTCTGCAACCGGCCACTTGGTCAGCACGGCGCGACGCAACGGCGAGCCGATCTTCGCTGTGTTCGTCGACGTTGTCGGCCTGAAGTCGGTCAACGACCGGCACGGCCACGGCACGGGCGACGTGGTCATTGCCCGCTGCGCCGACGCGGTTCGCATCGCCAGCCGCGACTGCGACCTCGTCGCCCGTTGGGGCGGAGACGAATTCGTCGTCATCGGCATCGGGCCCATGCCCGAACGCGGCGACTACGGGCGTCGCGTCGCGGCGAGCCTGGATGTCAGCGGCCTTGAGGACCAATGGAGCGGGTGCGTGTCGGTCGGCACCTCAGGCTGTGACGACCATGACGTGCTGTCGGTGATCGATCGTGCCGACGCTGACATGTATGCGTCTCGCCCCACCTGCGCACTTTCAGTCGCGGACGGCCGCCTGGAAGAAGAAGTCGAGCATCTCGCGCAGCGGCGTCGGATCGCGTGACAGCCGGCTGCGCAAAGCAGCACCCTCCCAGCAGTCGACCAAGCGCAGCGACAGGGCCTGAGTGTCCGTCTCGGGCGGCAGATCCCCGGCCTCTCGCGCCTCTTCCAACGTTACGGCGAGCCGGTCGGCGATGTAGGACAGGCACCCGGTGATCCGCTCAGCGAATACCGGACTCGCACCAGACAGCTCCTGGCCCAAGCCCCCGATCAGGCAGCCGAGGTACCCCTCGGTTTCATAGCTCTGGGCGACCAGGTCGAAGAAGCCTCGCACACGATCGAGTGGCGGCCGGGAGTTCGAACTCAGGCTCGCGTCCAGCGCCCCATGGACACCCGCCATGTAGGTGTCGACGACTTGGAGCGCGAAGTCCTCCTTGTCCCTGAAGTGGTGGTAGAAGGAGCCCTTGGGAGCCCGTGCTGCATCCAGCAAGGCCTGCACCCCGACGCCGTGATACCCGCGCTCGAGCATCAACTGCAGACCCGCCTCCAGGAGTCTCTCCCGGGCGGCGGCGGGCGCTTGGCTATCCACTCACCTTGTCTAGCATGTGCTGGATCACGGCGGTGTGGGCGTCCTGCGGGGAGAACATCACGATCTCCGCGTCCTCGTCGACGCGCACATTGTGGCCGGCCGGCCAGAAGAACAGATCGCCCTCGCGCACCGTCTCCTCGGCGCCCGCCTCGTCCGTGGTGGTGAGAGCGCCGACGAGGACGTAGCCCCAGTGCGGACACTGGCACAGATCGCCCTCGAGGCCCAGGAAGAGCGGGGTCGTGTCAACCCCCTGCGCGAGAGTGAAGTACTCGCAACTGATGCCGCCGACATCCCCAGCTGTTCCGAAGTCGCGGTGCTGTCGCACCGTCGCGCCGGGAATCGCCATCTGCACGTCCACATCCTGTCGGTTGATCCGCATCGCTACTCCCGTGGTTGGTCTCCTAGACCGAGTGGTCTAGACCGAATGGTCTAGAGGATGCCTGTCCACAGGCCCTACGTCAAGGGCTGGTTCCCCGGCGACGATGGCCCCGTCGCAGGCGGCGGCGGGAGTGCCCAGGCGCAATGCCGCCATCTCGCAGACCCGCGCCCGCGGGGTGCGTCACCCTAGGGCCATGGGCGAGGACATCACTGCCCTCACATTCACCCGTGAGGATCGGCAGTTGTACCGCGAGAAGGTCCACCGCTGCCTCGATGTGCTCGCGCGCATGCTCGAGGAGTCCCGATTCGAGTTCGAGCAGCCGCAGACAGGCATGGAAGTCGAACTGAACCTGGTGGACGAGGACGGTCGCCCCTCACTACGCAATGCCGAAGTGCTCGATCACATCGACGACCCATCCTTCGTTCAGGAACTCGGTCGCTTCAACCTCGAGATCAACGTGCCGCCCAAGAGCCTGCGCGCCGACGGCGTGGATCAGTACGAGGCCGAGGTGCGCGACGCCCTGAACGCCGCCGAGGCCCGCGCCAGGGAGATCGGCGCTCACATGGTGATGATCGGCATCCTTCCGACGCTCTTCGACGAGCACATGACGCCAGAGTCGCTCAGCAGCAATCCCCGATTCGCGATGTTGGACCAGCAGCTGCTTCTCGCTCGCGGCGAGGACCTGCGCATCGACATACGTGGGGAGCAGGAGGTCCTGTCGGTCTTCGCCGACTCGATCATCCCCGAGGCTGCGTGCACGAGCGTGCAGTTCCACCTTCAGGTGAGTCCAGACGAGTTCGCCCAGACGTGGAATGCCGCGCAGTGCCTGGCTGCCGTGCAGGTGGCCATCGGCGCAAACTCCCCCTTCTTCCTCGGCACACGACTGTGGAACGAGACGCGCATCGCGCTGTTCACACAGGCGGCTGACACACGCACGGTCGAGCTGAAGGCCCAGGGAGTGCGCCCGCGGGTGTGGTTCGGCGAGCGCTGGATAACGAGCGTCTTCGACCTCTTCGAGGAGAACACGGCCTACTTCCCCGCACTTCTGCCGATCATCAACGACGAGGACCCGGTCACGGTGCTTGATGCAGGTGGCACCCCGATGCTTCACGAACTGCGACTCCACAATGGCACGGTCTGGCGGTGGAACCGGCCGGTGTACGACATCGCCGAGGGGACACCTCATCTGCGGGTGGAGAACCGGGTGCTGCCCGCAGGTCCCACCGTGGTCGACATGCTGGCGAACGGCGCCCTGTACTTCGGCGCCTTGAAGACGCTGGCCACGCAGGAGCGACCGCTGTGGTCGCAGATGGCCTTCGCGACCGCCGAGGAGAACTTCACGAACGCTGCGATCAGCGGCATCGACTCCACTGTCTTCTGGCCCGGGATGGGCGAGCTACCGGTGAGCGAACTCGCATTGCGCCGACTGCTCCCGCTGGCTCACGACGGCCTGAGGGAGTGGGGCGTCGACGACGCTATCCGCGAACGCCTCCTGGGCATCATCGAGGGACGGTGCACGACCGGACGCAACGGCGCGACGTGGCAGTCCGAGGCGGTGGCCACGCTCGAGGCTCGGGGGCTCGACAGGCGGGAGGCTCTTCGGATCATGACCCGGGAGTATGTCGATCGCATGCACAGCAACGAGCCTGTGCACACCTGGTCGTCGCTCTAGGCCGGTTCGTCGTTCGTCAACGTGCGCAGCGCGCCCAGGGCAGAGAGGGCGAGCACGGCCGCGCCGCAGCGAATCGCGCGCTCGTCGACATCGAAGGTGCTGGCGTGAAGGTCGAGTCTGGGGGCCAGGGAATCAGGATCATGCACGCCGAGTCGGGCATAAGAGCCGGGAATGCCCTCGAGGTACCAGGCGAACGAGTCCCCACCCCAGGACTGATCGGTACCAACGACGGCTGCGGAGCCAAGCGCATCGTGAACGGCCGCCTCGAGCACCGTGGTCATGAGGGCGTCGTTGACCACGGGCGGTACACCTCGTCGATGGTCGATCTCCCACTCCGCATCGGTGTCGCCCAGCACACGTTGGACGGCTTGACGGAAGAGATCGGGCGCCTTCAACCAGACGTCATACTCGGGCGTGCGAAGCGATCCGCGCACCAGGCCGTGCGACGGGATCACGTTCGCCGCGTCGCCGGAGTGCACGGCGCCGAAGACGAGGCGCAGGTCACCCGAGTGCTCGGTCAGGCGGTCGAGTGACGCCTGTCCTTCAGTGACGAGACGTCCAAGCAGGGTCACGAGATCGACGGTGCGCTCCGGACGCGCCGTGTGACCCCCCGGTCCTCGCAACGTGACTTCGACCAAGTCGGCAGCCGACGTCAGCGCACCCACCCGGGTGCCGACATGGCCGACATCGATCTTGGGATCGCAGTGCAGGCCGAAGATGCCGAGAACCCCGTCGAGGTGGTGCTCGGCGAGGATCTCCACCGCTCCGCCCGGCACCGTCTCCTCGGCCGGCTCGAACACCAGCCGCACCGTGCCCGAGACCCCAGCCTCACCGGCGACCGCGACGAGGGCGCGTGCCGCACCGATCACGGCCGTCGTATGCACGTCGTGGCCGCACGCGTGTGCGACGCCATCGGCCTGTGATCGGTAGCCGACGTCCTTCTCGTCCTGCATCGCGAGCGCGTCGATGTCGGCTCGCAGGGCCACAACGGGTGACGAACTCGTCGGCATCCCTATCGGGATGTCGCACACCAACCCGGTACCGGCCGCCAGGCGTACGGGTGACAGACCGAGATCACGCAGATGCTGATCGATCCAGCGAGTCGTGGCCGCCTCGCGGTTGCTCAACTCAGGGTGCGCATGCAGGTCTCGGCGCATCTCCACGAGCAACGACTCGTCCGTGGCCAGTGCCGCCAAGATCCGATCACGCGCGGTGTCGGATCGGGGCGGTGACGTCACCCGGCAAGACTATGAGTCGAGGAGCGCCGTCGCCGGGATGCCGAGATAGTCGTGCATGACCACGCTGCAGGAACGCTCGGTCCTCGACTTCACGGCCGCTACGGCGGCGCCCGACCGAGGCAGCATGCTCAACCTGGTTCACCGGATGCAGGACTTGGGCTTCGAGGAGTGCATCGCCTACGCGTGGGCGAACGGCGCAGTCACCCGGCC
>JBAXSI010000044.1:0-23718 GCA_037130755.1 Actinomycetes bacterium | reverse complement strand
CTGCTCGGAACGGGTGTGCGGCTCGGAGCCATTGCGCCAGGCATCGTGCTCAACGAGCTGTGGGGCGTCAACGCCGGGGACTCGTCCATCGAAGACGAGGTGGCTGCCGGACGCGGGATCCGCTCGGAGGACGTCGCGGATGCGGTGCTGTACATGCTGGGGCAGCCCAGGCATGTGACGATCCGCGACCTGGTGATCCTCCCGACGAATCAGCCGATCTAGTCCCGCTGGCGATCTATCGGCTAGGAGGCGCCGGGTCCACGGCCCGCGTTGATCAGGCTGCCGAAGTTCGGAGCCCCGAGTCCGGAGGCTGGATCGAAGCCGGGTTCGGCCTGACAGCAGGCGGGGACGTTGTGGTTCGTCTCCGTGAGCGGCACGGGGAACTGGTTGTCGCCGCGCTCCACGTCGAGGAAGGCTCGCGGCGTGCTTCGGCCGAGGTCGTAGAGCCAGGGATTGATGAAGCCCAGGTGCTGGCCTCGAGCTCGACCGACCAGGGCAAGAGCCGACGCCATGAAGGGAGAGGCCTGGCTCGTGCCGCCCGTGACGAAGAACTGTCCGTTGATCGAGATGGCCATGCCCGGTGACGAGGCACCGAGCAGGCTGACGTCAGGAACGACCCGGCGATTGGCGGCGCGCAACGGCACCTGGTACCACGGCGCCGCGAACGACGTGCTCGATCCCCCGGTGGACACGAGATTGCCGGGCACTCCGTAGTACTGCAGGTCATTCCATACGGCCTGGCTTTCGATCGCGTTCGCCTTGCCGAGCACCAGTTGGGTGGCGCCCACCGCCGTGACCCAGGGTGACGAGGCTGGGTAGCTGACGGTCGGGATCGCGATTGCGCGCGCCGCGAGGGTGTCATCGATGAGGCCCTGAAGGTAGTCAAGAAGCGGAGGAGTGACGTTCTCCTCGCCAATGTGCTCGATGATGCTGATCGCGACCTGGACGGTCCCCAGGAAGGCACCCTCCTGGCAAGTGGAACTGCCCAGGTCTCCGGAGGCGACGAACAGAGACGTGCCCGCCAAGCCCGCGGCCTGGAAGAGCGATTCGGTGGCCCGCCAGCCTGGTTGCCCCGTGCCCGCGAAGTCGCACTCGCCGTACGACAGCGAGATGGCGGCTGGCGCGCCACGTGGATCGGTCAGCGCTCGTGAGTAGCCATCGAGGAATGACGTCGCGCCGTTAGTTACCTGCACCAACCGGATCGCCTTGGCGTTCTTGAGGGTCCAGGCCACGGTCTGCAGGTCCAAGGAGGTCTCGTCGTCGACGTTGACGAATGGATGATTCACGCCTGTGCCGCGGCGGAGGTCGATGTTGGGGGCGTGGTATCCGAAGCAGTTGGCGGCGTTCTGCAGGTCGGATTGCAGGAAGCCACCGTTGAGGCTGATGATCGCCACGTCGCCGGATGCCGCCGATCCATACCTGTGCTGAAGCGCGGTCAGTCCGTAGGCCTGCGAGACCTGGTCGGGGGTGTAGAACGCCTCCTGCGTGGTCGGACCGTTGAGCCCGGAGACGGGAACGTCATTGGTCGCGATGCAGCTTGTCCCGATCGGCGTGCCGTTGTTGGTCGGCAGCGGGGTGACCGGGGTGTTCCCGGTGTCGAGGAATGTCAGGCCGTCCATGCTGTGCCGTACACGGGTGCGTGCCGTGGCCGACTGTGTGGCAGGGGACGCGGTGTCGGCTGCCGGAACGTACTGCTCGTAGACGGGCAGGAACCATGTGATGGCGCGGGCCAGGGTGGGCGGAGCCGGGCTGTAGTCGGCGCCGGTGAGGCCTTCGGGAGTCGGGACGGGCACGCCGTCGATGACGTCGATCTGCGGCTTGGCGGTGAACACGTAGGTGTCGTTCGCCGCCTGCCCGAAGAACACGCTGGTCTCAGCCGTGACGTACTGGGCGGGGATTCCGATCAGCTTCTCCCACGTGGCTACCGTGCCGGTGACGCGAGCAAACAGGCGGGTGGGATCGATTGCTGACGAGAGGCCTGCGGATCGCGCGGCCTTGGCGAGCGCATTCTCGGCTGCGGCAGTTGCCCCGAACCGCTCCGCGATCTGTCCTGGACTGAGGTACTGGCCGAAGGTGGCGCTCGTGGGCTCGCTGACGTCGCGTGCCTGCCTGCTCAGGCCTGCGCTGTCGAAGGGAAGTCCCACGAAGAACGTGATCGGCGTGGACGGGTCTGGGGCGCGCTGTTCCGGCGGTGCGGCATTCCCGGCGGGTGCGCTGTCCGCGGTTCGTGCGCTGTACGGGGTGCTGAGCGGAGAGGCCGCGACGGCCGGCGTGACCAGGAGGGGGAGGCAGCAGGCCAACGCGAGGGGGGCCAGTCTCCAGCGCAACGGCATCATGCCGAGGACGCTAGTCCTTGCGATGGGGTGAAGCAGAGCCCCCGGTCAGGTTTGAACTGACGACCTACCGCTTACAAGGCGGTTGCTCTACCACTGAGCTACAGGGGCGGACGCCCTGGTTCGGGCGGTGACGACTTTACCGATCCGAGGCGGCAGGGCCGGGCCTCAGGGGCGGCCTGGCTAGTTCCGCGGCCACGGAGGAAGCGGCAGGCTGACCAAGCGCCGGGCCTTGGCTCGTGTGACCCCGAAGTCGAGCAGGTTGCGATAGACGAGGTCGTCGACACGAGCCTCGGGGATCGAGGAGTCGTGCATGCGCACCACGATGATGTGCTCAAGGGACGCCGCTGTCGAGATGAGGGCAAGTTCGACGTCATCGGGGGCGAGCAGCCCAGAGACGATCAGCGACTCCGCGAATGCAGCGAGCCTCGGGGAGTAGCCGGTCTGCCCGACGAGCACCCACAGCGGTGAATTGGCGATGACGGCTGCGAAGTGCGGGTGGGTGTCGGGGGCGCGGCCGAAGAGTCTCAGGTTCAAGGCGAACTGCTCCAGCGGCGCAGCCACGTCGCGGCCGCGCTCGAACATGTATGTCTCGAAGTCGCCGAGGGCCGACGCCTTGGCCTCTGTCAGCAGCGCGTCCTTGTCGGGGAACTGGTTGTAGAGGGTCTGGGGGGAGACCTCCGCCAGTTCCGCCACCGCCTTGACGCTCAGGTCGGTGGCGCCGGAGGCGATGAGGTCCTGGGCGGCCCGCAGCAGGGCAGTACGGCTGCGCGTCTTTCGGCGCGCCGTGGATGTGGTGGGTGCGTCACTCGCCACAGCTTTGGACCCCCTTTCTCGACGGGAGCATAGCGAGCCACTGTGGGTGACCCCTTAAATGGACTCACTCCCCAAAATTAGTTTAAAATTCTAAATAGTGATATTCCATTCGGGAGTCGAAATGTGGATTCGTCGGGCTGTGACCATGCTGAGTACAACGGCGCTCCTTGCCGGAGGGATGGCGGCGTTCTCGTCACCCGCGCAGGCGGTTGGATGCACGGACTTAGACTTCACCGGCGGGTCCGGAACGTCGGGAGCGCCCTACCAGGTGGCGAATGCGACTGACCTCGCGAATGTCTCCGCGTGCGCGGCTGGCAAGTTCTTCATCCAGACTGCGGCCATCGACCTTCAGGGCGTGGACACCCGGTGCCCTATCGGGAATCTACGAAGGCAACAACAAGACCATCAGCCACTTGACGTATGCGACGACGGGTGCGAACCAAGCGGGACTCTTCACTCAGGTGGGCAACGTCGCGGTGGTTTCCAACCTGACACTTCATGGGTTCACTATCAGCGGTGAGGACTTCATGGGCTCCCTTGCGGGGACTAGTGAGGGATCCATCCGAGGAGTCGTCGTCGATGGCGGCACCGTGAACCAGGGCGGGAGTGCGGGTTCGGCAGTGGGGGGACTCGTGGGCATCTTCCAGAATTCCGCTGCTGCCATCGTCAACTGCACATCCTCGGCTGCGGTGACAAGCACGGCCACGAATGCGAAGGGCGTCGGTGGTCTCGTCGGGACTGCTCGGCTCGGAAAGGGCGTCTACGGAAGCTCTTCGTCGGGCGCCGTGTCGTCCAGCGTTGGACCTGCGGGTGGGCTTGTTGGGTACGCTGCCTCAGTCACCTTGCAGGGCAATGCGAGTAGTGGCTCAGTATCCGGTGCGAGCAATGTCGGTGGCCTCGTGGGAACGGCGCAGCCGTCGGGCGGTAGTGGCGTACTGTCGATTCTGGACTCCAGCTCGAGTTCCGCAGTGACGGGGACAGGCAGTTTTGTGGGCGGACTTGTAGGGTTCAGCTACAGTGTTAACGGCGAGGTCTCGATCACTCGAAGCTTCGCCACAGGTTCGGTGACCGGAGCCAATGGAGTCGGCGGGCTCGTCGGACGATTCAGGGCCACGGAGCCCCTAGCGTCGAATGTCATTGCGGATTCGTTCTCGTCGGGCGCAGTGACGGCAAGTGCTGGATCTGCGGGAGGGCTTGTCGGAACTACAGAGTCGACCTTAAGCAACACCTTTGCAACGATCACGAACTCCTACACCGGGAGCTCGGTAACCGCCAGCGGAGCGAAGTACGGGATCTTCAATTCTGGTACCTCTACGAACCCACTCGTCACAGCGTCCTTCTACGACGCCACGGTCAACCCCTTGGCCACGCCAGACGCGCGCAATGTGGCCTCCACTACCGTCCTTATGCAAGCTGATCCCACGACCGTCTTCACGGCTTGGGGCTTCGCTCAAACGTGGTCGCAGGCAAGTGGCGCCATGCCACTACTGAAGCAGGCGGCCAAGTCCGTGCCTGGCGGCACAGTGTCTGTCAACGCTCCGCCGCCCGACGCGTCCGTCGGGACCGGCACCCTGCGAGTCGACTACGGAGCCGGTAGCGGCCCGGGCTTCAGCGTCGTCGGCTACGACATCATCGGCGGAAACGGTCAGTTCACCGTTGATCAGGCCACCAGCACGTGCCCAGGATTCAACGTCATCGTCAACACGTCCTGCAATGTCGCCATCAACTTCACTCGCAATGGCCTGACGACGCAGACTGCCACTCTCTACACCTACACATCGGTGGGCACAACGGCGGCTACGACACCGCTCCAGGGTCTTGCACCCGGGCCGGTGACCTTCTCGTCGACGGTCGGTGGCCCAACGTTCACCACGATTGCGTTCCCGAATGCCGAGGTCGCTGGTCAGGCGGTCACCGTCAATGTCGTGATGACCAACACGGGCAATGATTGGAGCTCAGCGAATGTGAGCCAAGGCTCAGGCGGTGTGGGAACCGTCAACGCTCCGACCCGAGGCTCGGGTTGCCAGGATGGTCAGACGCTGGCGAACGGAGCCTCGTGCACGATCTCGATCAGCTGGACGCCCCCCGTATCCGCTGGTGAGATGACTGCAGGCAGCTTGTCCATGAACGGCTCCTATCGCGCAGAGCTGACCCTCACGGGCAGCGCCGGCTACTTCGTGACCTTCAATGCCAATGGCGGCACCGGCACCATGGCGGATCAGTTCGGGAGAACCTCAACGCCTCTCACGGTGAACAGCTACACGCGCAGTGGGTACACGTTTGCTGGCTGGGCGACGACGGCGGGCGGCTCGGTCACCTACGCGGATCAGGCTGCCTATCCGTTCAATGCCAATGCCGCGCTGTATGCGCAGTGGACGGCATCAGGTGGCGGCGGTGGAGGTGGCGGTGGTGGCGGAGGTTCCTCTGCCAGTACTGACACGACCACGTTGACCACGCCCTCGACTCCCCCGATCGTGACGCCGTCGACGCCTGAGCCCCTCGGGCCGCAGGACACGCCGGAGACGAACCGGTTGCAGCCGGGCGGCACCGCCGTGACGGTGGGCGGCACGCAGGTTCCGGTGACCACGACCCCGGTGCCCAAGACCGGCACGGTCAGCGGAGCCGGTGACGGCTGGACGGTCACGGTGGGCGGTCGCACGCCAGCAGGTCGCGTGCAGCCGCTGACATCGACCGGTGTCGTGCAGATCCCGCAGGGCGGCGGCGTCCGTGTCGGCGGCTCGGGATACCAGCCGGGCACGACGGTGCAGGTGTATGCGCTGAATCCGGCGCTGCTGCTGGGGACATTCACGGTGGGCGCTGACGGTTCCTTTGCGGGCACCGTGACCTTGCCGGCCGGGATCGTTCCGGGCAATGCGGTGATCCAGGTCAACGGCTACGCATCTGCCGGTGTCGTCCGGTCGTACTCGCTTGGCGTGAAGGTCGCTCGAGTTCCGGGCGCCAAGGTGCAGACCGTCAAGAAGACGGTCTACTTCGCGGCAGGCTCGAGTTGGCTCAGCCCGACCACCAAGGCAACTCTTGCTGATGCGGTCAAGGCGGTGCCGAAGGGTGCGAAGTCGGTGAGTGTCGTATGCACCGGGTACGTCCAGGGCACCAGCGACACGAGCAACGACTTCACCCTGTCGACGGCGCGTGCGAGCAATGTTGCTGCCCAGATGAAAGCAGGCAAGCTGGCGGGCAAGTACTACGTCACGGGCCGAGGGATCGCCACGGAGGCGGGAGCCAAGGGGCGCAAGGTGATCGTGACGGTGACCTACAGCTGAACAACGGCGTTCGACGCGGCCCGCGGCTTCGCCAAGATCGGGCCGCGAGGGCGTAGCGTGACGCCCAGTGCAGTGGGCGCCTGGCCGTTGAGGAGAAGTCGCATGGCTGACAAGGTCGACTCCGTCCGTCAGTACATCGACGCGCTCCCACCGGAGATCCAGGACAGGGTCATCGACATTCGCAGTGCGATCCTCCAGCAGGTCGCCGGCGCCGAGGAGAAGCTCGCGTACGGGATCCCCACCGTGACGCTCGGCGGCAAGAACCTCATCTCCTACGCGGTGTGGAAGACCCACATCGGCGTGTATCCCATCCCGGTAGGCGACGAGTCATTCCAGGCCCGCATCGAGCCGTTCCGGGAGTCGAAGGCGACGGCCCGCTTCCCGCTCGACAAGCCGGTGCCCCTGGGCCTCATCGCCGAGATGGCGACGCTCCTGGCTGCCGAGCGCGGACCGAGCTAGAGCCCTAGGAAGCGCGCCGCGTTGCCACCGAGCAGCGACGTGGTCTGGTCATCAGGCAGGCCCGCCTGCCGGATCACGTTGCCCGCGGGCCGCTCCCCGAGCGGATACGGGTAGTCGCTGCCCATCATCACGCCGCCTTCGCCCATGACGTCGACAAGAAGACGGAGTGCACTGGCTTCGAAGACGACGGAATCGACGCTGAACCGGTCCACGTACTCGCTGGGCCGCCGCTCGCTGCGCCCGCGCACGATGTCGTTGCGCTGCTGCCAGGCGTTGTCGGCGCGGCCGGTCCAGAAGGCGAAAGAGCCGCCGCCGTGCGCGAATGCAATCCGCAGGTCGGCCGAGATCCGGTCGAACGCGCCGCCGAGGATCATCGCGAGCACCGAGAGATGCGTCTCTGCAGGCATACTCACCAGCCACTGCGACATCCATCGGTCCAGCCGCGGGGACGAGGTCATGTCCCACGGATGGACGAACACCGGCACCGACGTTGCAGCGCAGTGCTGCAGGAACGTCACGATGCCATCGTCGTCGAGGTCGCGATCGCCGACGTGATTGCCGATCTCGACGCCGACGTGACCGTTGGCGATGCTGCGATCGAGCTCGCGGCAGGCCGCATCCGGATCCTGCAACGGGACCTGGCAGAACGGCAGCAGCCGATCGGGCGCCTGCGCGGTGATGTCCAGCGCGAGGTCGTTGAAGATCGCGCTCACTTCGGCGGCCTGGCCACCGCTTCGCGCGTAGGAGAAGAACACCGGCGTCGGCGACACCACTTGGATGTCGACGCCGTCCTCGTCCATCTCCGCGAGCCGGCGGTCGGCGTTCCAGCACGCGTCGGTGACGCGGCGGAACTCGCGCTCGCCGAGCATGATCGTCGCCTCGGTGGCCGAGTCGATACGCAAAGACGGCCAGTCACTCCCGCCGACCGCGACGGCGAGGTCTGGCCACCCGGCCGGGACGTAGTGCGAATGGACGTCGATAACGGGCAACGGCTAGCCCTTGCCCGGATGGACCGCGCCGCACTCGCGGCACGTGCGCGCGGCCTCATCGGAGTAGAACGCCTCGAAGATCGGTGGGAGGTCGACGACGATGTCGCTGACCTGCAGTTCGACATCGTGGATCTTGTTGTTGCAGTCCAGGCAGTACCACTGGAAGTGCTCGAGGACGCCGGGCTCGCGTGGGCGCTCGAACACAAGGCCGATAGAGCCCGCCTCGGGACGCTGTGGCGAGTGCGGCACGTTGCGCGGCAGCACCCACATCTGCCCGGGACCGATCGTGACGGTCTGCTTGCCCTCGGGGGTCTGCAGGTTGACGTGCATCGTCCCCTTCAGTTGGTAGAAGACCTCCTCGTACGGCTCCTGGTGGTAGTCGGTGCGCTGGTTCGGGCCGCCGACGACCATGACGATGAAGTCCTCCTGTCCGGGGAACACCTCCTTGTTGCCCACGGGCGGCTTCAGGTTCGGCCCGTGCTCGGCGACCCAGGCGTCGAAGTCGAGGGTCGTCGTGAGGTCGTCACTCATGGGTGCCTCCTGGCTTGTAGGCGACTGCTTGGATCTCGATGAGCAGGTCAGGATGCGGCAGCTCGCGCACCGCGACGGTGGTGCGCGTCGGCGCGCTCTGGACGAAGTACTCCGCATACGCCGCGTTGTAGGCGGGGAAGTCCGCCATGTCGACGAGGTAGGACGTGACCTGCACGAGATCGTCCAGCCCCGAGCCGACCGCGGCCAGGATTCCCGCGATGTTCTCCAGCGTCCCGCGCGTCTGCTCGGCGACGTCCTTGACCAGCACGCCGTCGACGACGTCGACCCCGCGATGCGATCCGTCAGGACGACGGCTGGAGGTGCCGGACACGTAGATGAAGTCGCCGGCGATCTTGCAGTGCGGGTAGCGACCCAGCGGTGCGGCGCTGCCGGCGACCAGGTGCTCGGACGCGCTCATCAGTCCTCCGCGCCGGTGATCCGCCGAAGCAACGCAGTGGCGCCCGCTGCGACCGCGAGCACTGCGCCGCCTGCCGCGACGGCGAGGATCTGCTGCTGCTTCTTCGATCGTTCGACTACCTCGGCATACGGGATCGTCGTGAACGACACCATCTCGTAGCGCGACAGGTACGTGCCCGGCAGCAACTTCTCCAGCGCGTGCTCGAGCTTCTTCGTGGCCAGGAACGTCTTCGAGCCGACCTTGTCGCGCATCTCGACAAAGTTCTCCTTCGCCAACTGGGCGATGGCCTCGGCATTGTGGCGGCGGCGCTCCTGGTACATCGGCAGCGCGAGCGTCCAGTCGTCGCCGACCTCGCTCAGGCAGCGGTCGAGCTCGACGACGTCCTCGAAGCCGCACATCGCGCCTTGGCCGAAGAACGGCAGGATCGCGTGGGCGGCGTCGCCGACGAGGGCCACCTTGCCGTCTGCCTGCCACGGATCGGAGTGGATCGTCGCGAGCAGTCCGACCGGGTTGTACTGGTAGTCCTCGACCAGTGTCGGCATGAGCGGCACCGCATCCGGGTAGACGCGGTTGAAGTGGTCGAGGATCTGCTGCTCGGTCTCAAGGGCGTCGAAGCCCTCGTCGCCCGTCTTCGGCCAGAACAGCGTGCAGGTGAAGGTGCGATCGGGGTTGGGCAGGGCGATCATCATCGAGGCGCCGCGCGGCCAGATGTGGAGCGCGTCCGGATCCATGGCGAACTCGCCGTCCTTGGGCGGGATGGTCAGCTCCTTGTATCCGAAGTCGAGGGCATCGGTGACGACGCTGACCCGGCCGCGCGACTGGAGCTCCTGACGGACGATGCTGCCGAACCCGTCTGTCGCGAGGACGACATCGGCTGCCCGGGACTCGACGACGCCGGCACTCTCGAACGTCAGCGTGTTGGAGTCGAGGTCGTAGGACGCCAGCCGCGCGTTGAAGTGAAGCGTGACGCCGGGGGTCGCCTCGGCCGCGTCCAGCAGGGTCTCGTTGAGCGCTGACCGGGAGATGGAGTTGATGGCGCGGTCGCCGTTCGCGGAGTACGACTGGAAAGTCGTTGTGCTGTCGAGGCCGTGAATCATGCGCCCGTGCATCGGGAGTGCTGGTGCCATCACCGTATCGACGAGGTCGATCCGACGAAGGGCGTCAAGCCCGCGCTCGGACAGCGCGAGGTTGATGGACCGGCCGCGCTCGACGGCAGCCGACCGCGGGTCGGGGCGTCGCTCGTAAAGGTCTACTGCGTAGCCGCGGCGCCCGAGGTAGCACGCCAGCAGCGAGCCGACGAGCCCCGCCCCCACGATGACGAGCTGCTTGTCCTTGCTCATCCGATTCCCTCCCCAGTCAGCTCCTGACTGAGGGCGTCCGCCGCTCGCCAGCAGTCGTGGAACGTGCAGTACAGCGGTGCCGGTGCGAGCCTGATGATGTCGGGCTTGCGGTCGTCGGCCACGACTCCCCAGTTCGAGCTCATGCGCTCGGCGAGGTCAGCGACGTCGGCGTTCACGCGGATGGACAGCTGCGCGCCGTGCTCGGCGTCGTCCTTGGGAGTCACGATCGACAGCGCTGCGCGATCGGCGAACGACTCGAGCAGTCCGCGCAGGTAGCCGGTCAGTCGCAGGCTTCGGGCGCGCAGCGCTTCCATGCCGACGGCATCGAAGACGTCGAGCGACGTGCGGACCGGTCCCATCGCGAAGATCGGCGGGTTCGACATCGACCACGCATCAGCGGAGTCCTGCGGCACCGAGACAGGGGCCATCTCGAAGCGGGTGGCCGGATCGGTGCTCCACCAGCCCTCGAGTCGGGGTATCGCCGGGTTGCCCAGGTGACGCTCGTGCACGAACACGCCGGCGATCGCTCCGGGGCCGGAGTTCAGGTACTTGTAGGAGCACCACGCGGCGAAGTCGACGTCCCAGTCGTGCAGGTGCAGCGGCACGTTGCCCGCCGCGTGCGCGAGGTCCCACCCGACCGTCGCACCGATCGAATGGCCGGCGGCTGTGATCGCCGGGATGTCCATGAGCTGGCCGGTGAGGTAGTTGACTCCGCCCAGCATGAGCGTCGCGATGGAGTGTGCATGATCCTCGAGCTTCGCGATGACGTCCTCGGTGCGCAGGGTGTCCTCGCCGGCGCGTGGTTTGAGGCGCAGCACGGCTGTCTCAGGATCGTGGCCGCGGAACGCCACGTGACTGCGCACCGCATACGAGTCCGACGGGAACGCGGAGTCCTCGATGACGATGCGGTGCCTGATCGCGGTCGGTCGGTAGAAGGACGCCAGCAGCAGGTGGAGGTTGACCGTCAGCGAGTTCATGATGACGACCTCGCGCGGCTGCGCGCCGACGAGTCGGGCGGCGGGGTCGCGCAGTTGCTCGTGGTACGGCAGCCACGGTCGATCGGCGTCGCCATGGCCGTGGACCCCGTACTCCTCCCACGCGTCGAGATCGGCCATGAGTTCCGCGCGAGTGGCCCGCGGCTGGAGCCCCAGGGAGTTGCCGGCCATGTAGGCCGTCAGCGGGAACTCCCCGCCAACGGCGGGCGGGATGAGGAAGTCGTCGCGGCGGAGCGCCGGATCGGACTCGGTGTCGAGCGCGATCGCACGGTCTTCCCGCAGGTCGGGGGCCTCGGTCAAGGTCCGCTCCTTCGTTCCGGTCCCGACGCCGGGCAACCGACTCATTCAATACCCCATCAGGGCTGGTGGGGCCCCGATTGGGTCAACCGTGACCGGGCGCGGGCGCTGCCAGTTCGTCCAGCGCGGCCGTGACGGCGGCCATTGCCGGTGAGGCCGGGTCGATCAACGGGAAATGCCCGGTATCGGCGAGGGTGATGAGGCGAGGGTGGCCATCGGTCATCTCGTCGAGGTAGGCCCGCGTGACGTCGAGGGGAACCAGAGCATCCTTCTCGCCGTGCACGATCGTGACGGGAATGGTCGGCGGCGTGCGCCGGGCGGGGTCAAGGTCGGGTCGCTCGTGCGCCGCGCACCCGAGGAAGGCCGGCACGGCATCGACGTCGAGGCGCAGGGCTTCAGCGGTGACGAGGTCAGCGACCGGCGCCAATGCCAGGGCCGACTGCAGCGGGGTCTGCGGGTCCGCGGCCAACGTCAGCACGAGGTGCCCCCCTGCGGAGTGGCCCATCGCCTGGGTCGCGACGGCTGGCACCCACGGCTGTTCGGCAACGGCCCGGAGGGCCGAACGGAGATCCTCGAGCGTCACGTCGGGGCGGCCGGGGATGCGGCGGTACTCGAGGGAGATCACGAGGTGACCGCGCTCAGCCAGGTGGGCGGCGAGGGGGCGGATGTGGACCCGGTCGTAGTCCGGGCGCCAGAAACCGCCGTGGATGAGGAGGACGGTGCTTCGAGCGTCCCCCGGGGGCAGGTAGACGTCGGCGACCTGGTCGGGATCAGGTCCGTAGGCCCAGACCCGGTCCGGCTCGCGCGCCTGTCGAGAGAGGACGCTGCGGTCCTCCCCGTCGCTGGCCGGGTTTGCAGCGGGCATGAGCGGAGTATGGCAATCGACTTACACTGACGGGCAATGTTCGATGTCGCGGTTCCCCCTCTGGAGACCGGCCTGGCCTGGTGGCCGGTGGCGGTCACGATCGCGGCGCTCCTCGTCCTCAACATCGTCAACAATCGCCTCGCTCCGCAGACGCATTACCTGCTGTGGACCTTCGGCGGCTCGGTCGGCCTGCTGGCTCTCGGGCTGCTCGACGGGAACACGTGGACCGACATGGGCTTCGGGTGGCATTACCTGCTGCCGGGCCTGATGTGGGCGGGCATCTGCATCGGGGGCGTCACTCTCGTCTACCTCGTCGGATCGGCCTTCCGCCGTACGCGCACGGCGTTCCACGACGAACGCATGGGCGAACTCACCGGCAGCAGATTGATGTTTCAGGCATTGATCGAAGTGCCGTTCGGAACGGTGCTGTTCGAGGAGATCGCGTTCCGCGCGGTCCTGCTCTCGATGCTGGTCCGTCGCGAGGGATTGCTGTTCGGCGTGATCGTCTCGTCGCTTCTCTTCGGCCTATGGCACATCCTGCCGAGCATCGGCACGCATGAGCAGAACCCGGCGCTGGGCTCGGTAGTGGGCAGTGGGCTCCGGGGCAACATCTTCGCCGTCGGACTCAGCGTCCTGACGACCGCGATCGCCGGTGTGGTCTTCGCCGGACTGCGGTTGATCTCCGGTTCCATCCTTGCTCCCATGGGCCTGCACTGGGCCACCAACGGCCTGGGCTACGCCTTCTCGTGGATACTCATCCGGGCACGGGATCGGCGTCGTGAGCGCCACCGTCGTGAGGTGCGCGACCGTCAGGCCGGGGAGCGCAAAAGGGGCGAAACGGAAAGCGGCGTAGTCGAATGACACTGATGGGATTCAGGTCGTACGATGACGGCGAACGCGAGACCCCGGTGGCTCCCCAGTCGCCGGACGTCGAGGACGTCGCCGTCGACAGGGGGTCCGCGGCGGCAAGTGACACAGAGGAGTCGGGCATGGATGCAGCGCGAGTGCACCTCGGGCACGAGGACGCCTCGGCCACCCTGAGCGACCGCGACCGTCGAATCCTGGAGTTCGAGCGCCAGTGGTGGAAGTACGCAGGCGCCAAGGAGCAGGCCATCCGCGACCTGTTCGACATGAGCGGCACCCGCTACTACCAGATCCTCAACGGCCTCATCGACGCCCCGGAGGCGCTCGAGGCCGACCCCATGCTCGTTAAGCGTTTGCGACGGATGCGCGCAGCTCGACAGCGCGCCCGCTCGGCTCGTCGGCTGGGAATTGATCTCGCCAGCGAATGACCATTGCCCGCATTGGGCGATTGTGACGTTCCAATTGTTGCGTTTCCGTAACGATTGACATGTAACGCTATGCAAGCGGTTTCATGAGCCGTTCGGGAAACGTACATTCGACGTACATCCCCCGGGGTTGCTTACGAGTACCCCGTTCCCAGCGGCCTTCGGGCCGAGAAGAAAGGATCAAGCATGCGCAGATCCCTGCGTTCAGCGATCGTCGCCACCTCGGCGGCGGCCGTTGCATTCGGCGCGCTGGCGGCCCTGCCCGCGCACGCCGCCCAAAGCAACATCGTGATGTGGACTGACGCCGATCGTGCGCCCGCCGTGCGCTCGTTGTTCGCCGGCGGTTACAAGGGTTCGACCGTCACCGTCGTCGTCAAGGACTTCGGCAAGATCCGCGACGATCTGGCCACCGTGACTCCGGATTCCGCTCCCGACGTCATCATGGGCGCCAACGACTGGGTCGGCGAGCTCGCCGTCAACGGCTCGATCGTCCGCCTGAACCTCGCTTCGAACGCGACCGCGGCGCTGGCTTCGGGCGCCATCCAGGCGTTCAACTACAACGGCAAGCAGTACGGCACCCCGGTCGCCGTCGAGAACATCGCGCTGATCACCAATGCGAACCTCGTCAAGACCCAGCCGACCACATTCGACGAGCTGTCCACGCAGGCTCTTGCGCTGAAGAAGGCCGGCAAGGTCGACGTCCCGCTGGCAATCCAGCAGGGTGCGGGTGGCGACGCTTACCACATGTACCCCTTGTTCAGTGGCCTCGGCGGCTACATCTTCGGAGTCACGCCGAAGGGCGCCTACAACGTCCGCAACGTCGGCGTCTTCAACAAGGCCTTTGCCGCCAACGCCAAGGTCATCGACGGCTGGAACAAGTCCGGCCTGGTGAACTCCAAGGTCACGGGTGACATCGCGACCGCAGCGTTCACGTCGGGCAAGGCTCCGTTCTGGATCACCGGCCCGTGGAACCTCGACAAGATCAAGAACGTGCCGTTCAAGTACCGGATCACCGCGGTGCCCCCGGTCCTCGCTGGCGACAAGCCGGTTCCGTTCATTGGTGTCCAGGGCGTCATGCTGACCAAGTACGCGGCAACGCACGGTGTTGAGGCGGCTGCCCGCTCGCTCGTCAGTGAGTTCATGCCCACCGAGAAGGCTCAGTTCCAGCTCTCGGCCCTCAATGACCGCTTCCCGGCCAACATCGCGGCTGCTGCTCGGGTTTCAAACGCGCAGCTCAAGCAGTTCGGCTTCGCCGGCAGCGGCGGCGTGCCGATCCCGAACGTGTCGCAGATGAACGCCGTCTGGGGCCCGCTCGGCGCGGCGTGGGTCAACAGCACCAAGGGCGCTGGCGCCACCCCCGCAGCCAAGGCGTTCGCCCAGGCTCAGGTGGCAATCAAGAAGGCCGTCGCAGGCGGCTGATCTTCCCGCACGACCACGGTGTGGGCCCCAGCAGTAGCTGGGGCCCACACCTCTAAAGGGATCCTGGACAGGCGAACCGGGCACCGTCGGCAGACCGCGAAGCTGCAGGCACCAAGCACATTGACATCGGATTGAGGGGATCGTGATCCAGAGGCTGATCTCGGGCATCGGCGGGACGCCGGCGCTGATCCTCAAGCTTGTCTTCCTCGGACTCGTCAATGCGCTCGTCCTCTGGGGCGTTCCGGCGATGATCGCGAACCAGTCGTGGGTCATGCTCGCGGTCGCGGTCCTGTCTGTTATCGCCCTCGACGTCCTCCTGCTCACCAACGTCTTCATCCCCGGCAAGTACGTCGTCATCGGGGCGGTCTTCCTCACGATCTTCACGTTGATCCCCATCGTCTACAACGTCTCCATCGCCTTCACCAACTACGCCACGGGCAACATCGGAACCAAACCCGACGCGGTGTCAGCGATCATCCGCGACAGTGCCAAGGAGACCGACAGCTCGACGAGCTACGACATGCTCCCGGCGCGTAACGCCGGTGGCGACCTCGTTCTCATTCTGACGTCACAGGAGACCCCGGCGGCCCCGTCGAACCCCGACGGCAGCACGCCGCCACCGTCCCCCGGCGCCTCCCCAGAGGCGAGCACCCCGGAGTTCGGTGGCGCCTCACCGGAGGCGAGCACCCCGGAGTTTGGTGGCGCCTCACCGGAGGCGAGCACCCCGGAGTTCGGTGGCGCCTCACCTCAGGCGAGCATCCCGGAGTTCGGAGGAGGAAGCAGTGCCGGCCCGTCAGCGTCGGCAGACCTGACCTCGGGCACCAACGACCTGAACGTGCCCACTGACGCTGAGAAGTCGAACTTCCCTCCGACGTACGCCGGTACCGCTGAGGGCCTCGACGAGATTCCCGCTTCTGATGTGCAGCGCGACGAGTTCGGCACGGTGGTGTCCGTCACGGGCTTTGTGAACGTGCCCGACAGCGAGCTGCCGTCACTGGACACAGAACTCAACTCCCTCACAGTGCCAGGACCTGCCGGCGGGGTGATCAAGCCGCAGGGCTATACCACCGCTGTCGAACTGGTCCCCACGCTGAAGTACGACCCGGCGACCGACACCTTCACCTCCGTCGAGACGGGGGGCACCTACGTCGACAACGGCACAGGAAACTTCGCCGATCCGAAGAACCCCGAGGACGAGCTCGTTCCGGGTTGGCGTGAGTACATTGGCTTCACCAACTTCCTCAACGTGCTCACTGATCCCCAGATCCGTGATCCCTTCATTGCGGTGTTCATCTGGACATTCGCGTTCGCGATCATGAGCGTCTTCCTCACGTTCCTCGTGGGCCTCGGCCTGGCGATCGTGCTCAACAAGCCGCGCATGCGAGGGCAGCGCATCTACCGAGCACTCCTGGTGGTCCCCTACGCGGTGCCGGCCTTCTTGTCCATTCTGGTGTGGGCGGGAATCCTCAATGACGACTTCGGTGCACTGAACTCCGTGACGGGGTGGCACATCCCGTGGCTTTTCGATCCGACGTGGGCGAAGGTCAGCGTCGTCATGGTCAACATCTGGCTGGGCTTCCCGTACATGTTCCTCGTGAGCACGGGTGCGCTGCAGGCCATCCCGAGCGAACTGCAGGAAGCCGCCCGCGTTGACGGCGCTCGCTCCTTCCAGATCTGGCGCAAGGTCAACATGCCGCTGCTACTCGTGGCGCTGGCGCCGTTGCTCATCGCGTCGTTCGCCTTCAACTTCAACAACTTCAACGTGATCTACCTGCTCACCGCGGGTGGCCCCGCAATGGATAACTCCACCGTTGCCGGAGCCACAGACATCCTCATCAGCTACACGTACAAGATTGCCTTCTCGGCCGGCCAGGGCAACGACTACGGCCTGGCCAGCGCCATCTCCATCTATATCTTCATCATCGTCGGCACGATCTCCGGCGTCTCGTTCGCCCGATCGCGCGCCCTGAGAGAGGATCGCGCATGAGCGGCCTTGCGGTCTCGACTCCTCCGGTGCCGCGGAAGAAGCGGCAGACGTTCCCCCAATGGCTGAAGTCGAACGGCTGGCGTCATGCCGTGGCCTGGGTGGCCCTGGTGGCGGCTCTGTTGCCGGTGCTGTGGGTCATCAGTGCGGCGTTCACGCTGCATCCCACCATCAGCAGCGGCAATCTCATTCCACAGAATCCGACCCTGGACAACTTCAGGCGCCTGTTCAACAACCCGGATCAGCCCTATGTGAACTGGTACGTCAACACGATGGTGCTGGCGTTGGTGGTTGCCCTCTTCACCGTCCTCATCGGCGCGGGCGCGGCCTACGCCTTCAGCCGGTTCCGGTTCCGGGGCCGCAAGACCGGGCTCATGTTCTTGTTGCTTGTCCAGATGTTCCCGCAGTTCCTCGCGCTCGTGGCCATCTACTTGATCATGTCCCAGGTCTCGGATGTCTTCGCCGGCCTGGGTTTGGACTCGCTGGTCGGTCTGGGACTGGTCTACCTCGGTGGCGCGATGGGCATCAATGCGTGGCTCATTAAGGGCTTCTTCGACACCATTCCGATTGAGATCGACGAGTCCGCGAAGGTGGACGGCGCCAGCCACGGCCAGATCTTCTGGGGGATCATCCTGCCCCTGGCCGCACCCGTGCTGGCCGTCGTCGGTCTGCTCAGCGTGATCTTCACGATCAACGAGCTGGTCATCGCCAGCGCCCTGCTGCAGAGCCCGCAGAAGCTGACCCTTGCGGTCGGACTCTCCCAGTTCATCGGCGAGAAGTACGCGGAGAACTGGGGTCCGTTCGCGGCCGGTGCGCTCCTGGCGGCGATTCCCGTGGTTATCCTCTTCGTCTTCCTTCAGAAGTACATCGTCGGCGGGCTGACGCAAGGTTCGGTGAAGGGCTAGTGACTGCAGTCGCCGCGGACACCCATCACGATGGCTCGCCGCTGTACGCGTCGACCCTCTCGCCGCACCTCGGTGAGACCTTGACTCTGCGCCTGCGCACGCATCGCGACCACCAGCCTGAGACGGTCATCCTGCGCACGGTCCGCGACGGTGAGCCGCATGTGGTCACCGCATCAGTCGAGAAGTCCTCAGGGGCCGATATCTGGTGGGTGGCTCGGCTCGACGTTCGGAACATCGAGACCCACTATCGCTGGCTTGTCGTTGGCGGGGCATACGACTTCGCCTGGCTCACGGCCGGTGGCCTCGTCGACCACGACGTCCCCGACGCGACCGACTTCGTCATCAGCGCATCGGTCCCGCCGCCCGACTGGCTGCCGTCATCTGTCATCTACCAGGTCTTCCCTGACCGCTTCGCCCGTTCCAGCGCTGATGCGTCCGAGCCGGCCAGCGCCCCCGAGGGTGTCGACCTGCCCGCGTGGGCAGTCCCGCGTGCGTGGACCGACCTTCCCGAAGGACGCGGACCGAACACGTCGCGCGAGTTCTTCGGCGGCCACTTGGACGGCGTGCGCGATCACCTCGGCCACATTGCCGACCTGGACGCGAACGTGGTCTACATGACTCCGTTCTTCCCGGCGGAGTCCACGCATCGCTACGACGCCGCATCCTTCTCGGTGGTGGACCCGCTCCTGGGCGGTGACGCTGCCTTGGCTCGACTGGTCGACGCCGCGCATGGCCGAGGGATGAAGGTCATCGGGGACATCACCTTGAACCACTGCGGTCGGACGCATGTGTGGTTCGAGGCGGCGCAGGCACCTGGCGCACATGAGCGCGCGTACTTCCGCTTCGACCCCGAACTGAAGTACGGCTACGAGTGCTGGTTCGACGTGCCGACGCTGCCGAAGTTCGACCACACCAGCGCTGCGCTGCGCAGGGACCTCGTCACCTCAGAGCGATCCCCGGTCCGTACGTGGCTGCGGGGGAGCGCGGGCCTGGACGGTTGGCGGGTCGACGTCGCCAACATGGCCGGACGCATGGGGTCCATCGACGTCACGCACGAGTTCGCCAGGGATGTGCGCGAGGCGATGGCGGCCGAACGTGACGACGTCCTGCTCGTCGCCGAGCATGGTCACGATGCCAGCGATGACCTGCTCGGCGACGGTTGGCACGGCACCATGAACTACGCCGGATTCACCCGGCAGGCCTGGTGCTGGCTGCGCGGCCCGGACTTCCACGAGACCTTCATGGGGCTGCCGATCGAGGTCCCGGTGATCACCGGGCAGCAGGCCGTCGCCTCCTGGCGGGCCTTTCATGCGCGCATCCCCTGGCGCTCCTTGATCTCCAGCTGGAACATCCTGAGCAGTCACGACACGGCGCGGATCCGCACCGTTGTGGGATCGGGCGAACGACAGGTGGCGGCGCTGGCCTTGGCCGTGGGACTGCCGGGCATCCCCATGGTCTTCGCCGGCGACGAGATTGGCATGACCGGGCACTGGGGCGAGGACGCCCGCCGCCCGTTCCCGTGGCAGGACGAGTCCGCCTGGGACCTGTCCACCCTGGCCGCCTACCGCGCCCTGCTCTCGATCCGTCGCGGCAGTCCGGCGCTGGCCACGGGTGGACTGCGCTGGCTGCACGCGGACAACGACACCATCGCCTTCGTGCGCGAACACCCCGACGAGTCGGTCCTGGTGGTTGCGGCCCGGGGTCAGTCGGAGGCCATCCGCCTTCCGCTGTCGGTCCTCGACGCCGCGGACGTTCAACCCCTGTTCGGCTTCCCGGCCGTAGTCGTCGCCGGGCAGGCAGTCATCGAAGTTCCGTCAGCGGGTGCTGGCGTGTGGCGAGTGGAGGGCAAGTAGCCATGGCAGACCTGGTGCTGGACAACGTCGACAAGGTCTACGACAACGGCTTCTACGCCGTGAAGGACCTGTCGCTTGAGGTGGCGGACGGCGAGTTCCTCGTGCTCGTCGGCCCTTCCGGCTGTGGCAAGACCACGGCACTGCGCATGATTGCCGGCCTGGAGGAGATCACTGATGGAACCATCGCCATCGGCGGCAAGGTCGTCAACGACGTCTCGTCTCGCGACCGCAACATCGCGATGGTGTTCCAGAGCTACGCGCTCTATCCGCACATGACCGTCGGGGAGAACATCGGCTTCGGGCTTGCACTTCGTCACGACCCCAAGGCGGAGATCAAGGAGAAGGTCGACAAGGCCGGCCGACTGCTCGACCTCACCACGATGCTGACGCGCAAGCCCAAGCAGTTGTCCGGTGGCCAGCGGCAGCGGGTCGCGATGGGCCGGGCGATCGTGCGCGATGCCGAGCTCTTCCTCATGGACGAGCCGCTGTCGAACCTGGACGCGAAGCTTCGCGTCCAGATGCGTGCCGAGATCGCCGCGCTCCAGCGCGATCTGGGAATCACCACCGTCTACGTCACCCACGACCAGGTGGAGGCCATGACGATGGGGCATCGCGTGGCTGTCATGCGACTGGGCGAACTGCAGCAGATCGCCGCGCCCCAGGACCTCTACGACAATCCCGACAACGTTTTCGTGGCGGGGTTCATCGGGACACCGCCGATGACGCTCATGCACGCCGACCTCATCGTCGATGGCGACGGGACCCGGCTCAGGATCGGCGACCAGTTCCTGCCCTTGCCCGCGTGGGTTCTTGAGCAACGTGCGGAACTGGCCGCCAAGGTCGGGCAGGAGGTGATCGTCGGGCTGCGCGCGGAGGAGATCTTCCACGAGTGGCGAGAGGGTGCCTACCCGCTCGACGTCACGGTGGTCCTCAGTGAGGCTCTTGGCTCCAGCGTCCATCTGACCTTCGAGCTGCATGGCACCCCCGTCGACGAGTCGCGCTTGGGGAGCGGTCTGGCCAACGAGGATGACGCCGAACTCTCGCGTCTTGGGCACAGCAAGGAGATCGAGGGAGTGGCGGTGTTCCCGCCTCGTCTCGACTTCCGCAACGGCGACCGGATCACGGTGCACGCGGACTCGTCGCGACTGCAGTTCTTCGATGTGGAATCCGGTCGTGCGCTTCGCTAGGTCCGTCCTCGCCGCAACGGCCACCGGTGCAGTGGCCGCCGTGCTCCTACTGGGAGCGCCCGCGCACGCGGACTCATCGCTGATGGGCCTCGCCGCCCCGTCCGTGCGCAGCCCGATCGCCTCGGACAACTTCTACTTCGTGATGACCGACCGCTACGCCAATGGCGATCCGCGCAACGACACCGGGGGTCAGTCAGGGCCGCCGACGAAGACCGGATTCGAACCGACGTCGGACGCGTTCTATCACGGTGGCGATCTTGCGGGCCTGACCGGACGATGCGACGTCGCGGACCCATCGGATGCAGGACTCGCGCGACTTAAGCGCCTGGGCTTCTCAGCCGTGTGGATCACGCCGCCGTTCGTCCAGCAGACCGTCCAGGGAGACAGCGCGGCCTATCACGGCTATTGGTTCCTGGACATCACCAAGCCCGACGCCCACCTCGGTGACGAGGCCGAGTTCGCCGCCTTCATGTCGTGCGCGCACACGCTGGGGATCAAGGTCTTCCTCGACGTCGTGGTCAACCACACGGCGGACGTGATCTCATACCAGCAAGGTGATGCGTACGTGCCCATGGAGGAGGTGCCCTACCGAACGGCGGCCGGTCGACCGTTCAATCCATGGCGGTTCACCAACGGCACTGCCTTCCCGCGCCTGTCGGCGCGTCGCAGCTTCGCGAAACGGCCGTCGGTGGACCCGTCAATGGTGCACGCGAAGGTGCCCGACGTGCTCAACCAGGTGGTCCGGTATCACAATCGCGGCAACATCGACTTCGCCAGTTGCTCAGGTCGATGCGAGATGGACGGCGACTTCGTCGGGCTGGACGACCTGATGACCGAGGACTGGACCGTCGTCAAGGCGCTCGCGGACGCCTATGGTTCATGGATCACCAAGTACGGCGTCGACGGGTTCCGCATCGACACCGCCAAGCACGTTGACCCGTACTTCTTCGGCCGCTGGCTGCCGATGATCGACCAGGCGGCCGCCGCCGCGGGCAGGCCCGGCTTCACGAGCTTCGGCGAGGTCTGGCTGACTGATCCGGCGCAGTTGAGCGAGCAGATGCTCACCCGCCGCCTGCCGTCGGTGCTGGATTTCCCGTTCCAGGACACTGCTCGCCGCTTCGTCGCCAACAACGCCTCCGGAGCGAGCCTGGCGGGACTGTTCGCAGACGACGACTACTACACCTCGCCCACCACCAACGCGTACGGACTGACGACCTTCCTCGGGAATCACGACATGGGTCGGATCGGGTTCTTCCTGTCGGGAGACACGGGGATCACCGGCCAGCCGCTGCTCGAACGCGACCTGCTCGCGCATGACCTGCTGTACCTGACGCGTGGCGTCCCTGTCGTGTACTACGGCGACGAGGTCGGCATGACCGGGTCGGGAGAGGGAACCGACAAGGCTGCTCGCCAGGACATGTTCCCGACCCAGGTCCCTGAGTGGAAGTCGGAGCAGCGCATCGGTGGTGCGCCGATCGGCGGAGGCTCATCCTTCGGCCAGTCGACGGCCCTCGAGAGTCGAATGACGGCCCTTGCGCGGCTGCGTACGCAGAATCCCGCACTCGCTTCAGGAGCGCAGATCACCCGGTACGGCGCCGGCGATGTCTTCGTCGCCAGCCGGATCGACGCCGCAGCGCGCACGGAGTACGTCGTGGCATTCAACTCCGGCGACACGCCCACGTCCGTCACGTTCCCGACGTCGACTGCGTCCGCGACCTGGACGGCGCTGTTCGGGCCTGCCGCGTCGACCGCGACCGACGCGGCCGGGAGCATGACCGTGACGGTTCCGGCCCGCTCCTCGCTGGTCCTCAGGGCTGACGGGGCCCTGCCCGTTCCTGCGGCACCGTCGGTCGCCGTCAAGTCGGCCAAGGACCCGGTCACGGGCAAGTACCGACTCGTGGCCTCGGTCCCCGGGACTGATCCGTCGACGGTGACCTTCGTGATGCGCCGCAAGGGCGCGGCGACGTGGACGCTCCTCGGCACTGACGATGCCCGCCCGTTCCGCGTCTACGTCCCAGCCTCGAGGGGCAGCGTCGAGATGGCGGCCGTGGTCAAGGACACTGCGGGACAGGTCGCATCGTCGGGGCCGCTCGCTCTCAGGCTTGTCCCCTTTCTCTAGGACGGTTCTCGTGGGCCGCTTTGCGCCCCCGTCTGTCGTGACCGGGCAAATGCCCCACCGCCGATTACCATCAAGGCAGTCTCATCAGGGAGAAGTGTCATGCGAAGTCTGGCCCGGTCTGTCGTAGCCGCCACGAGCGCCGCCGCAGTCGCTGCGCTGTGCATGGTCGGAGCGACGCCGTCGCAGGCCGTGCCGAAGAGCATCACCATCTGGGCGGATGCTCCTCATGCCGCCGTGCTGACCCAGTTGCTCGCCCAGGGCTACAAGGGCGTCAAGGTCAACGTCGTCACCAAGGACCTCGCGGCCATCCGAGACGAGGTCGGCAAGGCGCCCCTCGAGAGTGCGCCCGACATCATCTGGGGCGACCAGTCGTGGAGCGGCGACCTTGCCCTCGCCAAGACGATCCTCCCGGTGCCGATGACGGCAGCCCGCAAGAAACTGTTCCCGGCCAACATCCTCGGCGGCTATGACTGGTTCGGGAAGGGCTACGGGCTGCCCGTCCAGGTCAGCAACGTCGCCCTCATCACCAACGTCGAACTGGTGCCCAAGCAGCCGACGACGTTCGCCGAGCTGAGCGACATGGCTGCCAAGCTGAAGAAGGCGGGCAAGGGCAAGAAGGGCTTCGCCGTCGGGCAGGG
>JBAXSI010000043.1:0-24443 GCA_037130755.1 Actinomycetes bacterium | reverse complement strand
GCGGCGTTGGACGTGATCGCGACGATCGACGTGCTCACCGGCAGGCGGGACATCTCCCCCGACTACGTGCTGCCCGATGCGCTGCGTCATGAGCCCCGTCGTGAGTGACTGGTTCGCGCACAACACGTCGACAGCGGCTGACTGGCCCGCCGCTCGGCTGGTTGAGCTCAAGGCGGATGCGCGGATAGCGGTCGTGATCCCGGCCAGGAATGAGGCGGGCACGGTCGGTGAAGTGGTCAGCCTCATCGCGACCGAGTTGTCGGACCTCGTTGACGAGCTCGTTGTCATGGACTCCCTCTCCAGCGATGCGACGGTCGCCGAGGCCCGAATGGCCGGCGCGACAGTGCACTCGGTCCAGGACGTGCGGCCTGACCTTGGCGTGCAGGCAGGGAAGGGAGAGGCGCTGTGGAAGTCGCTCTTCGTGACGACCTCCGATCTCTTGGTGTTCATCGATGCCGATCTCACCGAGTGGGGACCGCACTTCGTCACCGGACTGCTCGGCCCCCTGCTCACGCGGCCGTCGGTGATGCTGGTCCGCGGCTTCTACGATCGCGTGCTGGACATGGGTGGCGTTCCCAGTCTTGAGGGCGGACGGGTCACGGAGTTGGTGGCCCGTCCATGGCTCGCACTCCATCAGCCGGAGCTCGCGGAGATCGTGCAGCCGCTCGCAGGCGAATGGGCGATCCGGCGGTCGATGATGGAACGCCTGTCGATCCCTGCGGGCTACGGGGTGGAGTTCTCCACCCTGCTGGATGTGCACGCACTTCACGGACTTGACGGCATCGCGCAGGTTGATCTCGGGCGCCGCGCCCATCGGCATCAGAGCCTGCACGACCTAGGCGCGATGGCGACGGAGATCCTTGCGGTCGCCGAGCATCGACGTGGCGGCGTGCCCTCGGGAGTGCTGTCCCCGGTAGACGAGGGCACATCGCCTGCCCGCTCCGTTGTCCTGAAGCTGCCGGCCGAGGAGCGCACCTGGGTCGATCGCGTCGTTGGGGTCGATGAGCGTCTCCCCGCAATCGAGATCGGCGGATACCGGCCTTAGGGGATGCACTCTCGTCAGTCCCCGGGGCGTAATACCGTGTGCTCTGCCCTTCCTGTGCACGTTCGACGAGAGTGGAAATGCCGTGGCGGCGCTGGCCTCTGTCAATCTTCCTGCCATGGGGCAGGTGGCGACCCCCACGTATGACCGGGGCGCCGCGTCAGTCGGGATCCTGCATTTCGGGTTCGGGAACTTCCATCGCTCGCATGAGGCGATGTACATCGACCGACTCATGGAGTCGGGACAAGGACTCGACTGGGGCATCTGCGGCGTCGGCGTCCTTCCGCAGGATGTGGCTATGCGCGATGTCATGCATGCACAGGACTGCCTCTACACGCTGGTTATCCGCCATGCCGACGGCTCGCTCGAGCCCCGTGTTGTCGGCTCGGTGCTTGAGTACCTGTTCGGACCCGATGACCCTGAGGCGGTCTACGCGCGACTGATGGACCCGTCAGTCCGCATCGTGAGCCTCACCGTCACCGAGGGCGGCTACCTCAAGAACGCGGCGACGGGGGAGTTCGACCCCACGAGCGCCGCAGTCGTGCACGACCTGTCGAATCCGCAGCAACCGCAGACCGCGTTCGCCTACCTCGTCGAAGCGCTGCGCCGCCGACGCACGGCCGGACTGGAGCCGTTCACGGTCCTCTCGTGCGACAACCTGCAGGGCAACGGAGACATCGCGCGGCGGGCGATCACTGGCTTCGCACGGCTAGTGGACCCGGACCTTGGCGAATGGATCGACGCCAACGTGTCGTTCCCCAACTGCATGGTCGACCGCATCACCCCAGTCACCACCGACGCCGATCGCGCGGCGGTCGCGGACGACTTCGGCATCGAGGATCAGTGGCCCGTGCCTGCCGAGCCCTTTGTCCAGTGGATCGTGGAGGATCACTTCACCGCTGGCCGCCCGCCTCTTGAGCTCGTCGGCGTCCAGTTCGTCGAGGACGTCAAGCCATATGAGTTGATGAAGCTGCGACTGCTGAATGCCAGCCACATGGGAGTTGCCTACCTCGGTGCTCCCCTCGGCTACGCCTTTGTTGACGAGGTGCTCCGCGACGACCTGATACGGGTGTTCCTCGAGCGCTACATGACCCAGGAGGCCGCACCGACGCTTGGCGATCTGCCGGGCATCGACCTCGATGGGTACATGGCGGCGGTCATCGAGCGATTCAGCAATCCGAAGATGCGGGACACGTTGAAGCGGCTCACTACGGACGGCGCGAACCGCATGACGACGTTCACGCTGCCGACGATCCGAGCGAATCTGGCCGCTGGCCGAGATGTGCCACTGGGTGCGCTCGTGGTCGCCGCCTGGGCGCAGTTCTGGGTGCAGATCGCCAACGGGGAGCTGTGGCCGGCAGAGGTCCCCGAGGACGCGCATGCCGCGGAGATGATGCGGGCGGCGCTGGCACAGGACGAAAGCCCGACGGCGTTCATCGAACAGCAGGGACTCTTCGGTGAGATGTCCTCGAACGAGGTCTTCCGGGAGGAGTTCTTGAAGGCTCGGAGTTCACTGGCCGACCGGGGCGTCCATGCGACGCTCAGGCAAGCGCTCGCGACCGTCTAGGCATGGAGGAGCACATGCGAGCGATCCAATACGACGCTCCACGTTCGTTCAGTGTTGTCGAGATCCCTGCGCCGACGCCCGGCGAGGGGGAGGTGCTCGTCAAGATCGTGATGACGGGCGTATGCGGGACGGATCGCCATCTGCACGAAGGTGAGTTCGGTCCTCGCTACCCGCTCACTCCGGGTCACGAGATGGTCGGGGAGGTTGTGCGACTCGGCGCGGGCGTGACGACCTTGGTCGCCGGCGATCGCGTCGTGCTGGACAACAGCTGGTCGTGCGGCCAGTGCGAGCCGTGCCGCCGGCACATGGGCCACTACTGCGAGGTGTGGGAGTCGCGGGGGATCAACCTGCCCGGCGGCTTCGCCGAGTACGTCGCGGCACGCGAGACGAAGTGCTGGGTCGTCAACGACATCCCTGTTGACACGGCCGTCCTCGCCGAGCCGACCGCCTGCGTCGTACACGGGCTCGATCGGCTCCGGATGGACGTCGGCAGTTCGGTCGTCGTCTTCGGTGCCGGACCGACAGGCCTGATCCTCACCCAACTGTTGAGGGCCAGCGGGGCATTCGACGTCACCGTCTGCGGTTCAACGCAGTTCAAGCTGAACATGGCCGAGCAACTCGGTGCGACGCGGACGGTCACCATCGACAGAGCCGATCTCGCGGCAGCCGAGCGAAGCCTGCGCGCAGCCAAGCCGCACGGCTACGACGTCGTGATCGACGCCACGGGTGCGCTCAGCATTCTCGGGCTGGCCATTCCGATCACGCGGACCGGGGGAACCGTTCTCGTCTACGGGATGACCAACGAGGCGGACGTCTGGCCGGTCTCGCCTTACGACATCTTCCGGCGCGAACTGACGATCATGGGGTCGGTGTCGCAGGTCAACTGCTTCGACCGCGCCGTCCTCGCACTGCGCAACGGCGTCGTCAAGGGAGACGGGTTCATCACCCACCGCTTCGGGCTTGAGCAGTATGCGGATGCCCTTGAGGCCTCGGCAGACAGTTCGTGCATCAAGCCCGTGATCGAGCCTGCTCGCTAACCGCGCTCCTCGAGGCGGCGCGCCTGCTGCGCCGCAGCACCGGGGTCGTGCAGTTCGCCGCGCTCGATCAGCCGGTCGGTAACGCGGGTGCGATGCTCGATCGGATTGTGGTCGTCGTACTTGAACTTCGCGACCACGTCGACGATGCGCAGTCGGATGCCCCGGATGCCGGGGAGCATGCGCCCGTAGGGAGGTTGGTCGACATCGACGACGGCGTGGTCGCCCTGTGGTTGCAGGTGCCGAAGCTGGGTGCGCAGGAGTTCAGCCTTCTCCTCGCGGTCGTCGATGATCTCCGCGTCGCACGTGAACTGGACGGTCGCGTAGTAACTGGTGGGGACGCCGTCCTCGTCCGGCCCGCCGGCCTTGGCACGCCAGGTGCTCGGGATGTAGGCGTAGTCACCGATGACGCTGAACAGCACCCGCGGGTGGGCGGCGATATGCGGCCACACGGGGTTCGGGCGCGCGAGGTGCACCAGCAGGTCGGGTCCCTCGACCACCGCGTGCGTGGGCAGGACGATCGGTGCGCCCGCAGGGTCGTCGTTCGTGACCGACAGTTGCCCGAACGGCGCGGTCGTGCCGAGCCAGTCCCGCCACTCGTCGGGGCGGGCGGAGTCCCAGGGATGGATGAGCACGGTGCGTCCCTTCAGTCGGCGAGTGTGCGGGAGGTGAACGTCACGGCGGGGGAGTCGATGGCGAGGCGCAGCATCAGGTCGTCGGCTGCTGCCTGGGCTCGCTGGCCGGCATCTGGCCCGAGTCCGTCGATGATGAACAGCGCAGTCGTCGTTCCATCGCCCAGCCGCGTTCGCACGCATTGCCGCCAGTTCCATCGACGGCACGTCACGCCGATGTCATCGCGCCAGATGATCTCCCCGGGAGTCGCCGTGTGCACAGCGGGCTGGCCATCGGCGACGGTGTCGAACGTTTCCTCGCCGGTGGCCACGACCAGTCGCGGCGGCCCGACGTAGCCGACGAGGTCCTCGCCGCCGAGCGGGATCAGGTGCATGACCGAGACCGCGTTGTAGACGTCGGTCAGTCGGTCGATCCGCGGCAGGCCCGTGCCCGCGCGCCGCAGGAGCGCCTCGACGCTGGATCTCCCTTCGCGCGGCTTGACCCCGAAGGACTGGTAGGCCTGCCGCCACGCCATCACCTCAGGCAGTTCGTGCGGCTCGCGGCCGTCGAGCAGTGCGCCGGCGCGGCCTTCGGCCTCGCGGAGGAGTTCCTCACTGTGGGCGGATGTGGAGCCCGGCTCGAGTCCCGTCGCGGCGATGAGCACCGCGACGTAGTCAGGATGGGCCGTGCGGACGGCGTCATCGATCATCGCGTTGGCGAGCGATTGATCCAGTGGTGCAGTCATGGCTTAACACCGCGCACTGGTGCAAAGCCGCCGCCAGCATGCATCGATGCGATGACGGCCTCGGCGACGAGCGCTGCTTGCAGGCCATCGGTGGCAGTGGCAAGCGGGCTCGGCGTTCCGGCGCGCAGTGAGCGCACCCATGCCTGGTTCTGCAGTCGGTAGGCGTCGGCGAAGCGGGGTCGCCAGTCGGCGGCATAGCCGTGACCGTGGGTGCGGCCGGAGTCGCGCACCACGAGATGCGGTTCGGTGAGGCTGGCCGTCCGCTCTGCGCCGACAACCTCGCAGCGGACGTCATAGCCGTACTTGGCGTTGAGGAAGACGTCCACGGTGACGAGCACGCCGTTGGCTGAGCGGAGCAGGATGAACTGCGGGTCCTGCCTGTCGGACACCGCTGGCGACTGTCGCGGTGCGAACCAGGCCGCCTCCACGATGGGCGAGTCCAGCAGCCACGGAGCGATGTCGATGTCGTGAATGGCTGAGCCGGTCACCGTCAACTCGTTGGTCCCGGCCGGAGCGCTGACACCGCGACCGGTGCTGTGAACGAGAAGGGGCATGCCGAGGTCATCGGACGTCACGAGAGACTTCAACTCGACATAGCCGGGGTCGAATCGGCGCATGAAGCCCACCGAGATCAGTGGAACGCCGTCCCCCACGATGGCGTCCTCCGCATCGACAAGTCGAAGGCAGTCAGCCGAGGAGGGGGCCAGCGGCTTCTCGCACAGCACCGGCTTGCGGTGGTCGAGGCAGCCGAGCACGTAGTCCGTGTGCGTGTCATCGCTGGAGGCGATGAGCACGGCATCGACGTCGCTCGACGTGATGATCTCCTGGGCGCTGTCGGTGACGATCGCGCCCGGGATGTCGTTCGCAACGGCCTGCGCGCGGGCGGTGTCCATGTCGGCCAGCATCGTCACCTGGGCACCGGGCACATCGCGGTGGAGGATCCGCGCGTGGTCGGCCCCCATGATGCCGGTGCCGATGACCCCGATCCGAATGCTCATGGGACCTCCGCTGCTCGCTGCCGTCGTGTGAGCGCACTATGGCACCTGGCCCGCTGCTGGGATCGTCCTGTACCCAGTCCTTCGATGCTTGCCCGGTTAACGGCATAAATACTGATTGACGGATGTGCCGTAATCGGGAATATTTGCCCAAACCGGGGCGATTCGCCGTTGGGCCCTTCGGGGCACTGGAGGCCTCGGTCCAGCGGGGAGGGCCGATGACAGTGCCTGTTCGTCGGCCTCAACGTGCTCGCCTGACTGGGCGCGCCGCAACGCACCGGGTGAAAGAAGGTGACCCGTGCATTCCACGGATCAGTCGGTACAAAGGATCAAGAGTCGGCGCGACGTCCTTCGCGGAGGCATGTGGCGGGATGAGGCACTGAGCCGCCTCGACCGCCTGGAGAGCCTCGCGCGCGCAGAATTCGACGACGCTAATGAGGTCAACGCTCGGTTGGTGAGCAGCCACGTTGATGCTGCGCGCAGTCTCGTCAACGGGCGGTCCCAGGTGCGGGAGTGGTGGACAGGAGCGCGGATCGAGGCCACGTGGCGGCACATGCGCGTTGCCGAGGAGACCCTCTTCGAGAGCAGCGAGGGCGTTGTCGCGCGAGCTCAAGCCACAGTGACTCTGGCGCGGGGGATCGATGCTCTCGGGCCCTACGACCCACAGGTCAAGGAGCTCAAGCGGCTGCTCGGCCTGCCGCATCCGCCTCCGGAGAAGGAACTCATCGCCGCGGGCAGCGTCCTCCTCGCGGCGACGCACAAGCAGGTGGATCGGCAGCAGCGAGAGCTCCGGCAGTTCCGGAACGGCCTGCGCATCCTGAACGGACTGCTCATCGTCCTCGGTCTCGCACTGCTCGTGGCCGTATGGGTGTGGGAATGGGCGCTGCTGCCGCCCACCGACGGCCTGCCATCGAACACGCTGATCGCCGTGGCGATGTTCTTCGGGGCCCTCGGCGCGCTCTTCAGCGCAATTCCGTCGCTGTCGCAGATGCCGGACAAGGCCAGCCCGTTCAGCCCGATCTCCGAGCAAGCGACACTGAAGGTGGTCGTCGGTGCATGGTCGGCCGTGGTGGGAATGATGGCCGTCGCTGCCGGGCTCGCGACAGCCTCGACGAATCAGTTGTCGGGCTTCGCGATGGTGGCCGCGCTGTTCGGTGCCGGCCAGGAGGCGATCACGAGATTCGCCGATCACAAGGCCGGCGATCTTCGCGCTGGTGCTGCGCCTGCTCCGGTGACGGTCACCTAGCGGGCACGAGGGGGCTAGAGGGGGCTAGAGCTGGAACGGCCCTGTGGGAACGGTGACGCTGCCGCCTGAGCTGCTCTTGATCGTGACGGTGCCCGGGTCGTTGGGCTGGTAGGGCATCACGCTGCCGCCGTAACGGCTGCCGCCGCCGTTCTGGACCTCGCCGATGAGTGAGCCGTCCGGGCGGTAGGCGAGAAGCTTCGCCGTCGGGTCCGAACTGCTCGCCTTGATCAGCAGTTCGCCGCCGGTCTTCTTGGTGGCATTGGTGTAGCACTTGCTGACCTCGATGGTGTCGACGTTCGCGCCGCTTGCGGTGCTCGAGGCGGACGGCGCCGGAGTCGGGGTCGCTGCCGGCGACGTGGTGCTTGACTGACCGCCGCCGGAAGCGTTGATGCTGCCGCTGATCACACAGGTCGCGGTCCTTCGCCGAGCGGTGACTTGCAGAGCGTCGGTGTTCGCGACGCCGACCGCGAGCACCCGCCAGTGCAGTGCACCGCTGGGGCCGATCGTGGTCCGACGTGCGCGGGCGAGCACCTGGCCGTTGCGGGACAGCCTGAGCTTCCAGGTCTTGCCGTTGCGGTTCTCGTCGAGTTGATACTCGGCCTCGACCCCGCTGTTGCGCGCACGCAACGTGAGCGTGGTGGCGATGGAACCGCAGGCGGCGGACACCTGAACCGAGCGCGAGCTGTCACCATGCTTTGCCGGTGCGGCAGTGGCGGGGGTGACCGCCGCGGCGAAGGTCAGCGCGGCAACCGCGGCGGACGTGAGCACTCGGCGGCTGGTCGGCATGACGGTCTCCTTCATGGTTCGTGATGCAGTGCTGCCGGGGCACGATGTTCTGTGCCCCGGCAGCGCCGGTCTAGCTAGTAACAGTGTTACGCACTGCTGTCAGGCGCGGATCTTCTGCATGACGGTCGCCGGGCTGGTGCCCACGATGGCGCCGGCGGCGTTGACTGCCTTGACCGTGAGCGGCGTCTTCGAGCACGGCGTTGCGTAGGTACCACCAAGGTTGCACGCGGGCGGCGGGGCGCCGACCAGCGTCATGGTGAACGTACCTGGTGCCACCAGCGAGACCGTGAGGTTGCCACCCAGTGTGGCCGGGTCGAACGTCGTCCCGGTCTCGGTCTGGTACGGCTGGAGGACCATCGACGTGACCAACGGGTCGGTCGTCGTCGCACTGATCACCAGTCGCTGCTTCGTCGTGCGGTACTCGGTGTTGGTCAGCGTGACGGTGGTTGGGGTGTTCGCCGTCGCGGTGACCGTCACGGTGCTGGCAGGTGACGTGCCCTG
Source organism: Actinomycetes bacterium (assembly GCA_037130755.1). Lineage (GTDB taxonomy): Bacteria > Actinomycetota > Actinomycetes > S36-B12 > S36-B12 > UBA10649. The sequence continues at coordinate 15,915 of JBAXSI010000043.1, read as the reverse complement.
GCTGTTGGCGGCCTTCACCGTGAAGGTGTAGGTGCCCGCAACCGTGGGGTTGAAGCTCAGCGACGAGGTCGCCGAGGCCGAGGCTGCGGCCGGGGTCTGGGTCAGGACCGGGTTGGCCGGTCCTCCGGTCTGCAGCCACGTCCACGTCGGTGCCGGAAGGGATGCGCTGGTGGCCGTGAGGGTCACCGGCGTGCCTGCCGTCACCGTTGGGTTGGTGATCGGGTTGATCGCCGGGCCAGGCGCTCCACTCACCGTGATGGTGGTGTTGGCGACCGACGCCCCGCAGGGGTTGGTTGCCGTGAACGCGAGGTTGTACGTGCCGGCTGCCAGCCCGATGGCACTGAACGTCGGCGTCGTCGTGGTCGCCCCGGTGAGGGCGGCATTCAGATTCGTGCCGTTCGCAGTCGTTCCCGCGGTCCAGTTCACCGAGACGGGTGCGGAGGCACCTGCGGTGACCGTGCCGGAGAGCTGCAGGGATCCACCGGTGACCACCGAGTACGGTCCGCCGACGATCGTCGCCGTGGCGCAGACGCCAGCATTCGGGAGGACGTTGCTCGGCCACGGGCTGAGCACGCCTGCCTGCACACCGGTGATCGACTGATAGCCGCCGTTGGCGAGGAACGGGATGGTGTTGAAGTTGTCCTCGGGGATGGCCGAGCCCGGGATGTTCTCCGGGAAGATGTACTCACCGATGGGTGCGTGGTACTGGCCCCAGTACAGGCCGTTGGCTGCCGTGTTGGCGCCCGGCGTGCCAGGAACCTGGCTGTTCGCGTTGGCCGTGGAGCCGCCCGGCTTGAACTGCGAGAAGCCGTCGACAACCGCACGCACCTCACGCGTCGGCGGAATGAACTGGCCAGCGGCCGGTCCGACACACGACTTGGTCGTAGGAACACTCACGGTGCACGGCGGACGGAAGCGCCAGCGGCCGCGAACAGCACCGGTGGGCGGACCGAGGTCGGGCATGATCGAGCCCCACTCGCGATCGGTGGTGGCACCCGTCGAGGCGTTGACGTCGACGCCGTACACGCGGATCGCCCGCGTCTCGTCGGTTGCCATGCCCTCGAAGCGCGTGCGGGCCGCGGCCTCACCGGCTCCGAAGACCGTCAGGCCACCGGTGCCGATGAGGGACACATCGAGCGAGACGTACGCCGGGTTCTTGCCGGGCTGGGTGTAGATGCCCAGGCTCGCGTTCACGGTGTGTGCCGAGATGTACGGGCCCGTGGCATTGCTCACCAGGGTGCCCGCGACGTTGACGTAGTCACCGATCTCCAGCGGAGCCTGCTTGCGCGGGTCTGCGCAGGGAGCCCGCAGGCACAGGGCGGCGTTGGTGTCGATGTTGGCCGGATCGTCCATGCGGAAGATGTGGTAGTACGTACCGGCTACCAGCGCGTTCGGGTTGGGCGTGATGCCGGACTTGTCGGTAGCGGGAGTGCTGACGATCGGCCGGTTGGTCTCCGGGCAGAGCGGATCCGGAGTCGCACCTTGCGGGTCCGTCCGCGGGATGCACATCGGGAAACCGGTCTCGGCGAGCACCGTCGGGTTGTCCTGATCGACCTGGAAGCGATCATCGGGAGAGGTGGCGCGACCGTAGCGGCCACCGGAGCCGCTGGTGGACATGGCGGGATCGTTGAGGCGAACGCGAGCGCCAGTGCCCTGGACGCCGAGCTTGCCGCCGACCTCGAACTCGCCGGTGCCGTAGTCGATGAAGTTGATGTAGCCGGTGTTGGCGTTGAGGTCGTTCTGGGAGATGTGCACGAGACCGGCGATCAGGCGATCGCAGCCGGCCGCGACCTTGCAGCCGTTGATTCCGTTGGGGTCGACCACCCGGTTGCCAATGACGTTGACCTCGTAGGTCGTCATGGGCTTGGGGGAGTCGGCCAGCGCCATACCGGTCTGGGTCGGCGCGTAGCCGCCAGGAGCGTGCGAGAACAGCTCCTGCCACGTCAGGGCGTTGGCGGGCAGGATCACGATCGTCTCGCGCGGGATGACGACCGTGCTGCCATTGACGGTGAGGACGCCGCCAGAGTGCGCATCAGCGGCCGCGTCGACCGTTGCGCTCTCGATGAGGCCGGTGATGTCGAACTGCGTGCTCGACGGGATGACCGGAAGGACGGCAACCGGGGTGCCGGCTCCATGGGCCGGAAGGACCGCCCCACCGAGGGCTACCGCAACGGTGACCGCGAAAGCGGCCACGAGCGAGCCCCGTCGGCGACTGCCCGGGCTCCCTCCTCGATTCCCTGACTGGGTCAGGTGTGCGGTGAACTCCCGCAAGCGCTGTCCTGCTTTGACGGTCATGGCTTCCCCTTTTTGATCCCCGTTGGTCCCCGACAAACACTTGGCAATCCCCCTCGTGGGGGGACCCAAATGGAGGGTCGTCTACGAACCTTGGGAATTGTTAGGGGAAAACGCCGCTGGGCAGCGGATGAGGAGGAGTCCTCAGGCTGGCCTCAGGTACCCCTCATCTGGACTGCCCGATCGGCTTGGTCGCACGGGTGAACGCCCAGCATCGGATTCAGTGGATGGGGGCGACCTCGCGGGCCAGGGCCCGCAGCCGCACGGGTCCGGTCGGCTCGGACTCCAGGAGTGGCACGACGGCCCAGCGGTCGGTGAGATGTCCGACGCGGGAGATCTGGTCGAGCTCGGCAGCGGCCCGCTGCTGCAGGAGCGCTGATTGGGGGGCGGCAGCGGCGAGCGAGTTGGTGATGACCCAGGCCCAGGGGCTGATGCCGGCGCGGATGAGGTCGTCCTGGAGAACCTGGGCCTCGGTCACCGGCGTCGGTTCGGCGAGGGTGACCAGCAGGATCTTCGTCTGCTCGGGATCCTGCAGTCGCATCAATGGCGTCGTGTAGTCGCTGGAGTCGCCCATCTGCCGAACCACGTCGCGGTGGTAGGAGCCGGCCGCATCCAACAGCAAGAGGGTGTGTCCGGTTGGCGCGGTGTCGACTACGACGAACTCGCGCCGCGACTCGTTCACGACGCGGGAGAACTGCTGGAAGACCGCGACCTCCTCGGTGCAGGGGGACAGCAGGTCCTCGGCAAGGTTGGCGCGGCCGGCATCGTCGAGAGCCGCGCCCTTGGTCGTCATGATGCGGTCGCGGTATTCCTGCGTCGCCTGCACAGGATCGATGCGCGACACCCGCAGTCCGGACACGTTCCCGGCCAAGGTTTCCTCGAGGTGGGCTGCGGGATCCGTCGTCGTCAGGTGCACAGCATGACCGCGGTCAGCGAGGGCGACGGCGATGGCGGCGGCGATCGTGGTCTTGCCGACTCCGCCCTTGCCCATGCACATGATCAGGCCATGCCCGGCGCGTTCGAGCTCGTCGATGAGTGCTGACAGGGGTGCATCGGGAACGGCCAATGGGACAACCGGATGGTCGATGCTGTCCGCAGGCGCGTCGTCGAGCAGTTGGAGAAGTGCGTCGGCTCCGACCATGTTGGCGGCCTTGAGGTCGATCAGGTCCAGCGGTAGGTCGGCAAGAGACCTCGGCATATCCGCGATCGCCGCCTGCTCGCGGACTCGCACGGCGGCGGCCAGCCGGTCGTCGCTGCCGTCGTCGGGCAGGACGCCGTTCACCACCACGTTCGTGGCATGGATGCCGATGACCGCGAGCTCGCCGGCGGTCCGGTCGATCTCCGCGATCGCCGATGCCTGTGCCCGTGTCACGAGGACCAGTCGCGTTCGGGCCGGATCCTTGAGCGCACCGACGGCATCGGCGTAGATGCCGCGCTGCTTGTCGAGTCCTGCGAGCGGGCCGAGGCAGGACGCATCGCCCTTGCCGTCGTTGAGGAAGTCGGTCCACGAGCCGGGCAGTTGGAGGAGTCGGATGGTGTGGCCGGTCGGGGCCGTGTCGAACACGATGTGCTCGTACTCCCCAAAGGCAGCCTCGGCGGCGAGCAGGGCGGTGAACTCGTTGAACGACGCGACCTCGGTTGTGCACGAGCCGGACAACTGCTCGGTTATCGACGCGATCTCCCGATCCGGGAGCAGGCCACGCACTGGCGCGATGATGCGCTCGCGGTAGGCGTCGGCCGCCTGCTCGGGGTCGATCTCGAGGGCCGAGAGCCCTGGTATTGCGGCGATGGCCGTCACGGTGTTCCCGATGGTGACGCCGAGGACCTGGGCGACGTTGGATGCTGGGTCGGTGCTCACCAGCAGCACCGCCCTGCCCTCGGCGGCCAGGTGGATCGCCGTGGCGCAGGCCAGTGAGGTCTTGCCGACGCCGCCCTTGCCGGTGAAGAAGACGAAGCGAGGTACGTCAGTCAGGAAGCGCATGATCAGCAGCAGCCGGAGGGGCCACAGTCGCAACTGTCGCCCTCAGGCGCGTTGAGCAGCGTGGCGTCAGCGGGGACGACCGCTGGTCCGTCGAGGAGCCCGGCGAACTTCAGCAGCTGCTCCCGCGAGGGGTAGGCACCCGTCATGACCGTGACTCCATCGACGGTGGTGAGCGGGAGACCGTCGGAGCCGGCGACCTGAAGGAATGCCCGAACGGTCTGGTCCTCGGCGAACGCGGTGGGGTTGTTGGCGAGATTGTGCCGAGCGATGTCGGCGCCGCGTTCGGAGAGGTGGTTAAGGTCCGCCGTGAAGTCGATCAGTGCCTGGTCGACGTCGGGTCCGCACACACCGGTGTTGCAGCACAGCGCGGGCTCGTAGACGCGGACGGAGGGCATGCGGGACTCCTCGGGTGCTGATCGGACGTGGGTGCCCGGCTTGGTTGCGCGAATGAAGGCGGATCGGATGACGCCGTCGAACTCGGTGATCGTCCGTTCGATGTCCAGGCCGGTGGGGACGTCCTCGGGACGCAGGCCGGCGGCGAGGCCCTCGAGTTCGGTGCGACCGAAGACCGTAGTGGGCTCGATCGAGACGTCGGTGAATCCCGCCGCGGTCATGCGGTCGGTGCAGTCCGACTCGGTGAGTGCGCCGGCGATGCAGCCGGTCCACAGCGCCATGATCCCTGTCAGCTGCGGCGAGAGTGCGCGCGACAGGACCATGTCGGAGATGGCGAAGCGACCGCCGGGCTTGAGCACCCGAAGTGCCTCGCGGAATACCGCGTCCTTGTCGGCGGAGAGGTTGACGACGCAGTTGGAGATGATCACGTCGACCGAGTCGTCGGGCAGGGGAATGTGCTCAATGGTGCCCAGCAGGAACTCCACGTTGTCAACGCCGGCCTTGGTCTTGTTGGCGTTTGCGAGAGCCAGCATCTCCGGCGTCATGTCCAACCCGTAGGCCTTTCCGCCCGGTGTGACGCGTCGCGCGGACAGCAGCACGTCGATGCCACCGCCCGAGCCCAGGTCGAGAACGACGTCGCCTGGGTTGAGCTCGGCGAGCATCGTCGGGTTTCCACAGCCAAGAGATGCGAGCAGTGCCTCCTCGGGTAGCAAGGACCGCTCGTTGTCGCTGTACTGCGACTGTCCGAACGGGTCGAGTCCGCTGGCGGACGGTCCGCAGCATGATGACGCGCTGCGGGCCAGGCCGGCGTAGCGCTCGCGAACGGCAGTGGTGATCTCTTCAGCTCCGTGGACGGTCATTCCTAGGTCCTCTACTCGGTGGGGTGTGCGTCGGTCGTGTCGATGCCGGCAAGCGTCGACAGCAGGGCGATGGGCTCGGCCATGGCGTCGCAGCACAGCGAGTACACGTTGCTGCGCCCGACAGGCGTCGCGACGACGAGGCCGTTGTCGCGAAGGCTCTTCAGGTGATGGCTGACGAGGGTCTGCGACAGACCGGTCGTGGACATCAGCTCGGTCACCGACGAATCGTTGTCGGCCACGGCGAGCAGGATCGTCAGCCGATTCTCGTCCGAGAGCGCCTTGAGGACCGGGGCGATCTCCGCTGCCCGGGCGGCGGGCGTCGCCAGGGTGCGCTTAGTCATGGCTCGGTCCGGTCATCGCGGGCTCCTTCGGGTGGCCCTGCCAGACTAACCAGCAGTCGCAACTGGTGTCAACAGCGAATACTGTTAGATTGCCCGCTACTCGACGGGTGCGATCTCGGCGATGAGAACCTCGATCCGGCGCCGGATGTCGTCGCGAATCGGCCGGACCGCTGCGACGCCTTGGCCGGCCGGATCCTCGAGCTTCCAGTCCTCGTAGCGCTTCCCCGGGTACACCGGACAGACGTCCCCGCAGCCCATCGTGATGACGACGTCCGATTCGAACACCGCTCGGTCGGTGAGCACCTTCGGTGTCTCGCGGCTGATGTCGATGCCCTCCTCGAGCAGTGCCTCGACGACTGCCGGATTCACGGACTCGGCGGGGGCGGAGCCTGCGGAACGGACCTCGACCCGATCGCCCGCGAGGTGCGTGAGGTAGGCCGCGGCCATCTGGGAGCGCCCTGCATTGTGGATGCACACGAACAGGACGGACGGCTTGTCGCTCATCGGTGGGGACTCTCGTTTCTCTGGGGGTGTTCCGTCAGTCGCTTGGGTGAGAGCCATGGTGGATGGGGTCGGGCAGGTCGAGCGGCTCGGCGGCGCCGGGACGCGGGTAGAAGAACTCGGTGAGCAGGGCACCAATCGTTGCACCGACCACCTGGAACACGATGAACATGGGCACGCTCGCCGGTGCGATGCCGGAGAACGTGTCGGTGAATGCCCGCCCGATCGTGACTGCCGGGTTGGCGAATGAGGTCGAGGACGTGAAGAAGTAGGCGGCCCCGATCCATGCGGGGACCAGCATGGCGCCTAGGTGCCCGCGCCCAGTGCGCGTCAGAGCACCGATGACCAGGAGCAGGCCGGCGGTCGCAACGATCTCGCCCAGCCAGATCGGCCATCCGGTGCGCACGTGCGTGGACGCCTGCCAAGCCGGCAGGTCGAACATGAGGTTGGCGAGGGCAACGCCGGCCAGTGCTCCGCCGACCTGCGCGATCACATAGACGCCCGCCTCACGAACGGGCATCTCGCGACGGACGACGGTGACGCCCGTCACGACCGGGTTGAAGTGCGCGCCCGAGATGGGGCCGACGGCCCAGATCAGCACGCCGAGCGCCGCGACGGTGGCGATCGCGTTGATGAGGAGTGTCACCGCGAGGTTGTCCGACAACTCCGTGCCCATGATCCCCGAGCCCACCACGGTGGCGACCAGGACGGCCGTGCCGAGGAACTCGGCAGCGCCGCGGCGCTCGAGCCGGTGGGACATGTCCACGCCTTTCCTGAGGTGACGAGCGGACACTACTTGACACGCCAAAATAAATCAAAGAACATTGACTCAATGTCTACTGAAGCAAAAGCCGACTCTACTGCACTCGCGCGGAGCCTCGCGGAGAGGGCACAGGTCCTCAGCGCCCTCGGCGACGCGAACCGGCTCGCGGTGGTGGACCTCCTCCAAGTCCAGGACCTCTCACCCGATGCCATCGCGGCGGCCCTGCAGATCCCCGGCAACTTGCTTGCACACCACTTGAAGATCCTCGAGTCCGCCGGCGTCATCGCCCGCGAGCCGTCGCAGAACGACCGTCGGCGCACCTATGTCCGGCTTCTCCGCGACTCACTCCAGGATCTGCTTCCCGCGCCGCCGGAGGTGTCCGCTCCCCGGGTTGTCTTCGTCTGCACCCACAACTCGGCGCGCTCGGTTCTGGCCGATGCTCTGTGGCGGGACGTCAGCGACATCCCCAGCACGTCCGCTGGCACCCATCCCGCGGATCGGATCAATCCCCGGGCGCAGAAGGCAGCCAGGCGACAGGGCCTCACTATCGAGCAGAAGTCCCCGCAGTACATCGACGACGTGCTGCGTCCTGACGACGTCGTCGTATCCGTGTGCGACTCCGTCAACGAGGAGCTCGGCCCGCTGCCCAACACGCATGTGCACTGGTCTGTCCCCGACCCGGCCCGCCTCGACACCGACGAGGCCTTCACGCAGACCATCGAGGACCTTCGTGGTCGCGTCGACCAACTGGTCCCGATCCTGAGACCCCATCGCTACACGACCAAGAGGAGCACTCGATGACCGTCACCTACTTCCACGAGGACATTCCCCTCCTGCACCTGACCACCCTTCGCTCCTCCGCGATGCTCCTGCAGAAGGACTTCGACGGCACCTTCGGCACCGAGACGATCGAGCGCTTCCTGATCACCTCCTATGACGAATTCGCGTCCCGCCTGTCGAACGACACGTACCTGCCGATGTTCGCCGAGCGCTTCGCGCGGGAGCGCCTCAACGCTCTTGCGCGCGTGGAGGGCAAGAGCGATGACCACCGACCGGTGGTGCTCTTCTTGTGCACCCACAACGCCGGCCGATCACAGATCGCGCTGGGCTACTTCCGCGAGCTGGCCGGTGACCGCGCCGTGGCCTGGTCCGGTGGATCCGAGCCCGGCAGCGAGGTCAATCCCGCTGCGGTCGCCGCGATGGCCGAGGTGGGCATCGACATCAGCGGGGAGTTCCCCAAGCCGTGGACCGACGAAGTCGTGCGCGCTGCGGATGTCGTCATCACCATGGGCTGCGGAGACGCCTGTCCGGTATTCCCCGGCAAGCGCTACGAGGACTGGACGCTCACCGATCCCAACGGGCTCGACGTCGCGTCCGTACGGCCCATCCGCGACGAGATCAAGGCCCGCGTCGAGACGCTGCTCGCCCAGTTGGGTGTCGCCAGGGCGAGCTAGCGAACGGGCTGGTGCGAACCCTGCTAGTGCATCGGCACATCGGTGGCAGGGTTCTGGCGCAACCATCGATTCGAAGTGGAGTTCCACCGCGCTGACCACCGGTTCTCGGGTACGTCCTTCGAACTGTCGATCGTGAGCCAGCCCAGGGACGCAGCGATCGCCTGCAGTTTCGCGTCAGCGTTGACCGCGACGGGCCAGCCGACTGATTCGAGGAGGGGAAGGTCGTTGGCCGAGTCGCTGAAGGCCCAGCAACGCGACGGGTCGGCCTCGAGAGCTGCCAGCAGGGCCTGCACGCGGGATTTCTTGTGCTCGCCGTGCATGATCGCGGACGCGAGGCGACCGGTGTACTTCCCGTCGATCACTTCGGAGACCGTGCCCAGCCCGCCTGCGAACCCCAGTCGTTCGGCGATGACCTCCGCGAGCTCTTGCGGACTAGCGGTCGCGATGTAGACCGGGATCCCCAGATCCCTCAGGTCGACGACTGCCTCCAGTACTTCCTGCACCACGAAGCGCTCCAGTGACTGGTCGACGAAGTCGCGACACAGGGCGACGAGAGTGGCTTGGTCCCTGCCACGGGCGACGTCGAGGACTGACTCGGTCACGCGTTGCGGCATCCCTGGTCGCTCCTGACGGTCACGGACGTAGCGGAGCTCGGCCAGCATGAACGGAATCAGTGATCGGGGGCTGAGCAGTCGCCGGCGAACCAGGTAAGAACCGAAGTGGAACAGGTACGAGCCACGGATGAGCGTGTTGTCCAGATCCACGATCGCGACGATGGTCACGTATCTGGACGGTACGGGAATCCAGCGGGATGCAGGCGAGTCGAAGGCCCCAACGGGGGAGAGTTCGTGCGCCGTTCGCCGTACGTCGCCGGGAATTCACGCGGACGCCGACTTGAGCAGGTTTCTGCGCGAATGGTCGAGTGCAAGGTGCAGCGCACCCTGCAACGAGGCGGTCTCCCCGATGGCTCCCAACTCGATGCGCACCGGCGACGGGAAGAGGTCCGCAACCGTCCGCCTTGCCCTCTCGAAGAGCGCCGGGTGCCGCCCGAGTGGACCTCCGACCAGAACCAGGTCCGGGTCAACGACGGCGCACGTGGCGATGATGATCTGGCCGATGGCCGTGCCCAGCGTTCTGGCTGCCTTCGCTGCCGCCCGCGCTGCCTCCTTGTCTTCGGTGCGTCCGCCGGCCAATGACCTGCGGATGGTCGGCACATCGAGGGCGTTGGAGTCGGGTGTCCCGAAACCCTGCTGCCCCAGGGCACTGACGAGAGTCGAGTACTCCGCTGGTCCGGTTGCCGTGGCCAGGTAGCTGACCTCGCCGGCGAGGCCATGGGCCCCGCGGATCATGCGACCGTTGGAGTACAGGCCCATCCCGAAGCCGGACCCGACGAAGAGGTAGGCGAAGCTGTCCTCTCCGACGGCCGCTCCTGCTCGGTGTTCGGCCAGGGCCGCGCAGTTGATGTCGTTGTCGACGAGGATCGGTGCCGTCACCAGGTCGGCGAGGACTGTCGATGGATCGAGCTTGCCTTCGGGGAATGAGGCGCTCGGCAGCACGAGGATCCGCGACGTTGCGGGATCTACCGCGTTCGAGACCGACATGGCCAGGGCGCGAAGTCGTCCGTGAGTTCGGTCGCCCTTCTTGATTGATCGACGAGTCGCGGCGCGAATGCTCCTGACGACCGCACCGGTATCGCCCTGGGGACCAGGTGGGTGGTGGTGCTCGTCGAACACCACTCCCGAGAGATCTGCGCAGCGGGTGTGTACGCCTTCGGAGTCGATGTCCATGGCGAGCACCCAGCCCGCCTGTGTCGCGAGCTCGTAGTAGGTGGCCACCCGACCGCGAAAGCCCGAACGCACCCCCGTCGCCTGGAGCAGTCCGGCACCCTCAAGCCGGCGCGCCGACTCCGAGATGGTCGGCTTGGAGATGCCGGTCAGCTCGGCTAGCTCGGAGCGGGTCACCTGCCCGCGAGCAAGCACGGTGTCGATCACGGCCTGGTCGGTGATCTCGCGCAGCAGGCCGTGACGGGGCAGTCCCGGTCGAGGCATGTCGAAGGGGGTCATTGGTCCCTTTGCTTTGTCCTGCTTTGGGGCGTAGTCTATTGCTAGTTAGGAATCCTAACTAAAGATTCCCGAAGTGGGAAGAGAACGAACCAGCACGCAAGGAAGAAGTGATCGAGATGCTGAAGGCACTCACCTCCCTGTTCGCCCACCGTGAGCTCTCCCCGGCTCAGCTCTACCGGCAGGAGTGGGACCGTTGCCTCGCCAACGCGACCTCGCAGAACGAGATTGACGAGATCAACGACCTGTTCGCCGGAAGCCGGGCGGCGTAACCGTGTCCGTTTAGTCCGATCGTGGCTATGCTCGCGGGCATGACCATGAGGGCAAGATTGGGCATCGTCGGAGCCTCCGCAGGCTTGCTGACCCTGGGACTGATCGCGGGGAGTCCGGCCGCCTTCGCAGGCGACTCGTCCGTCGCGACCTGCTCGGCCCGCGACCTCTCGGCGCGCCAGAGCGGATCCGGCGCCGGCATGTCCCAGCCGTACGTCCAGATCACGTTGACGAACACCAGCGGTGTCGCGTGCGCCCTCGACGGGTATCCGAAGATCACGGGCGCGTGGACGCGAACGGGCCGCAAGGCGGTGAAGGTCTCCAACCGGAACCTGCAGAACATCGCAGGCCCGGCCCCGCACCGATTCATCGTGCCGGCAGGCGGACATGCGTGGTTCGCCATCGGGACCGCCACGGCGTACGACCCGCCCCTGGTCACCTTCCGTCGGTTCGCGTTCGCCACCACTGCGGGATCGAGCCTGCTCCAGCGTCGCACCGTGGCGGTGCAACTCCAGGCCACTGCTCCGTCGGGCAAGCCCTTCCCGGTGGGCGTCACCGCGTTTGCGCCCGGCAGCCACCCCTAGCCGCCCGACCGCTCGTCAACCTGCGACCGATCAGAATCCCGTGGGCAGTCGGTGCGTGTAGGGCTCCTCGAGAAGCGTCTTCTCCTCGGGAGTCAGCGCGATGTCGAGCGCCGCGACCGCGTCGGCGAGGTGATGCGGCTTGGTGGGCCCGACGATCGGTGACGTGACGACCGGGTTCGCCAGCACCCATGCGAGCGAGATCTGCGCCATCGGTACTCCGCGCGCAGCCGCGATCTGCTGAACCGCGCTGACTATGCGCTCGTTCGAGTCCGCGTCGAGCAGATGACGCTTGGCCATCGGGTCGGTGTCGTACCGCAGCGTGCGCTCGCCCCACGGGCGCGCGAGCCAGCCCCGCGCCAGCGGGCTCCACGGCAAGGAGCCGACGCCTTGGTCGGCGAGCAGGCCGAACATCTCGCGCTCCTCCTCGCGCATCAGCAGGCTGTACTGGTCCTGCATCGAGATGAAGCGGGTCCACCCGTGCAGATCTGCTGCGTACTGCATCTTCGAGAACTGCCATGCCCACATGGACGAGGCACCGATGTAGCGGACCTTCCCCGCCTTGATGACGTCGTTGAGTGCATCCATCGTCTCCTCAACAGGAGTCGCGGGGTCGAACCGATGGATCTGGTAGAGGTCGACATAGTCGGTGCCGAGCCGCGTCAACGACTGGTCGATCTGCTCCATCACGGCGCGGCGCGAGAGGCCCTCGCCGCCAGGGCCGTCGTACATGCGGGCGTTGAGCTTGGTCGCCAGCACGATGTCCTCGCGCCGGGAGTACTTCTTGATGGCACGCCCGACGATCTCCTCGGACGTACCGAACCCGTAGATGTTCGCGGTGTCCCAGAACGTGATCCCGAGTTCCAGCGCCTGTCGGAAGATGGGCTCAGCCGCCTCGTCGTCGAGCGCCCATTCACTGAACCCTCGTGCGGTGTCGCCGAAGCTCATGCAGCCGAGGGTGATGCGGCTGACCTTCAGGCCCGATCGGCCCAGCGTCGTGTACTCCATGGTGGCTCCCGTCGTGAGTGGGCGCGCGCTGCTGTCTGCGACGGCGACGCTGCGAGCGTCCATCATCGTCCCTACACTCGGCCAGTGCTCAGACGACTCGCGATTCCGGCCGCCGCCCTGCCGTGTCTCAGCGGCCAGCCATGACCGTCAGTCAGCCGGGACTCATCGCGGTCGGCATCCTCATCGCCTACCTCGTGGTCGTCGGTGTCGTCTGGCGCATCACGGGTACCCGCTATGACGCACTGGTCGCCCGTCGCGATCACGTCGTCAAGGGCATCATCCTCCCGAGGAACGACATGACGACGCTGGGGATCATGGCCACCGGGGCCAAGCAGAAGCCGCTTGCCGGCATCCTGGGCCTGCTTACGTTCGCCACGGGGCTGGCGTCGGTCGGCTTCGTGGTCGCTGGCTAGCTTTCGCGTACCAGCCAGCGCAGGTACTCCCGGTCGCCCAGTAGGTCGAGCCGCGCCCACAGTGCGCTGCTCGGGATCGCCTGGCTGGGATGGCAGCGCACCGCGGACTGCTGACGTGCCCGATCGACGCGAACAACGAAGTCGATGTCGCTGTCCGGGCGACCGTCGAAGCTCCCGCCGAGCGTCGTGCGCAGTCCCGCAGCGACAGCGTCAGGGAGCGTCCAGGCGAGCACGTCGAGCCCGAGGATCGGGGCAGCCATAACGGCAGCCTTAGTGGCGCGCATGTGGTCGGCGTGGCCGGTGATCCCCGTCGTATCGAAGGCGAGCATGCCGTCGCAGTCGGCCGCCCTGGCTGCACCGACAACCTGCTCGGCGAGTTCGGTGAGGCCCACCCCGCTCAAGTCGCCGTCGGGGTAGTCCAGCAGGTGCACCGTGGTGATCCCAAGTTCGCGGGCGGCGTCGGTCAGTTCCCCGCGTCGGATCGTGGCGAGGTCGCCGTCGACCCCGCGCAGCGTGGAGGCTTCGCCCTTCGTGAAGCACAGCACGTCCACACGGGCTCCAGCGTCGATGAAGGCGCTGATCACGGCGCCAAGCCCGAAGGACTCATCGTCGGGATGGGCCACGACGGCCAGCACTGACGACCACTCGGGCAGTCGGCCCACCTGATGAGTCACGAAGGGACCACCTTTCTCCCCGCGTTGTATCCATTCGGGCTCGTCACTCGTCTATGCAGCGTATTGACCAACACGAAGGGAACACCCCCCATGTCCAAGAATGAAAGCAACGCCGACCGCATCATTCGCGTCGTCATCGCGATCGCGGCCGTCCTCGGCGCCTTCGCCGTCGGCGCCTCGAGCGTCCTCGGAATCATCCTGTTCGTCGTCGCTGCCGTCATGCTCGTCACCGCTGCGGTGGGCTTCTGCCCGCTGTACCGCCTGTTCGGCCTGAGCACCAACAAGAAGAAGGTCACCGTCTGAAGCAGGCCGCCGTCGGGATCTCCGACCGCCTTGCGTAGTCTATACCCCCCGGGGTATGGTCGCTATGCGAAAGATCGTGAGTTGGAGGCCCGGCATGTGCAGTGCTGCCACCGAGGAGCAGGCAGTCAAGGTCGTCGTGGGTGAACCTCATCACCCGGTCGACGTCATGTCCGTGATCGTCCAGGAGCTGCCCGGCCTTCGCCGCTATGCGCGGACCTTGCTGTCGGATCCACGGCAGGCCGAGGATCTCGTGCAGGACACCGTGGTGCGGGCCATAGAGAAGCGCCGGACGTTCGAGGAGCGGTCCTCCGTAGCGACCTGGCTGCATCGCATCATGCACAACCTGGCGGTTGACGGCTCCCGTCGCCGACGCGAACTGACCACCGAGATCGCTGACGGTGATGGGGACCGAATCGAGGTGCTCTGGAGTGATGACTCCTACACCGTCGACTCCGCCGTCGTCGTGGAACGCGCCCACGAGCGGGTGGCACTCGAGGACGCACTCCTTCGAATCCCGCTCATCTACCGCTCGGCGGTCGTCCTCCACGATGCCGAGGGCCTGCCGATGTCGGCGGTCGCGGACATCCAGCAGATCGGCCTGCCCGCCGCGAAGCAGCGCCTGCGTCGGGGTCGGATGATGCTGGTCACCGAACTCTCCGAACGCGATCACGAGCACGACCCATCCGTTCCGATGCGCTGCTGGGATGCCCGCAAGCGAGTGTCCGACTACATCGACGACGAGCTGCCTCCCCGCGATCGCCAACTCCTCGAACGGCACCTGCAGGACTGCCCGACCTGCCCGCCCCTCTACGCGGGCCTGGTGGGAGTCCGCGCGGCCCTGGGTGCCCGACGCGACACCGACGAGGCAGTGCCCGCCGCGCTCGCCGATCGCATCCGGACGTGGGGTCCCCGCTGATGGAGGTGACTTCCGTCCACGAGGCCGCCGGCGCCGTGTCACGCGGAGAGACGGTCATCGACGTCCGCACTCTGGAGGAGTACGTCTCGGGGCACATGCCGGGTTCGGTGTTCATGCCGCTGCCCACCGTGCCGCTGCGGCTTTCGGAGATCGAACGAGATGCGCCCGTCTACGTGGTGTGCGAATCAGGCGCGCGTGCCTTCCAGGCGTGCCAGTACCTCGAGGGGAACGGCTATCGGGCCGTCAATGTGCACGGCGGCATGAACACCTGGCGGGCAGCCGGCCTGCCAGTAGAAACCGGAAACGGTTCCACGTGATCGGAGAGAACCACATGAAGAAGGTCCTGGCCCTGCTCGCCATCGTCGGCGTCCTGTTCGTCGCCGGATGCAGCTCGAGCTCGTCTGCGGTGCAGACGGTGGATCCTCAGACGTTCGTGCAGACGGCGACGCAGCCGGGTGTGACCGTCATCGACGTGCGTACTCCTGCCGAGTACGCCGCCTCTCACGTGGGCGGTGCCATCAACATCGACGTGGAGGCGCCGACCTTCGCAGACGAGATCAACAAGCTCGACAAGAACGGCACCTACGCCGTGTACTGCCACAGTGGCCGACGTTCGGGAATCGCCACGGATCAGATGGGGCAGGCGGGCTTCACCAAGGTGTACAACCTGAAGGGCGGCATCGCCGACCTGCAGGCGGCGGGCGCGCCGATCGTCGCGTCCTAGGGGCGGGCTCAGCCGCCGAAGAGCCGGGAGAAGAAGCCGCCCTTGTTGGCGGCGGCCTTCTCGGCTGCAGTGCAGCTGCAGCGCTGGTTCTTGGGCACGCCGCGCAGGACCTCGTTCTTGTGCTGGCCACACCCGGCCCAGGTCACCTTCTGGCAGGCCCGGCACTTGGTCTGGTGGCACATTGTTCGTCCAATCGCGTCGTCCGGAGGGACCTATGGTCGCCTGAACTATACCCCTAGGGGTATACGGGATCAAGTCGCGCGGCTTTCTCGGGCGGGGGCCAGTCGGGCCTCGACGGCGTCCCCGGAGCCGTGTTGGGCATCGGTGAAGTTGACGGCGAGGCCGCGAGTCGATTTGGGCGACCGCGGTTCGCGACGTACC
>JBAXSI010000042.1:0-24769 GCA_037130755.1 Actinomycetes bacterium | reverse complement strand
AGGACGCTGGTGTTGTAGTGCTGGCCGTCGTCGGCGACCTCGCAGAATGAGCCGCCGTGCAGCCACACCTTGTGCTCGGCCGCGAGTGCGCCCAGGGAAGTGACGAGCGGTCCGTCGATGGGCTGCGCATGCTTGCGAGCCGCCTCGACGTCGAATGCCCCCACATGCCAGAGCTCGGGCAGGATCAGCAGGTCGACGTCCGGGGCAGTGCGGTCGATGAGCTCAAGGGTCCGCGTCACGCGCTCGTGGACGGACTCGGGTGTGGAGCAGTCAAGTTGGATGAGGGCCACGCGTACGGTCACGCGCGAACTCTACGTCGTCCCGGTGCCTCCCGGATCGGCTACGGCTAGCGTTGACCCATGACCAATCCACCTCCCGCCCCGACCGTCGCCGAGTTCATCGAGGTGTGGCACGAGGCCCTGCAGTCGATCGTGGACCTCTGCGACCCCCTCGACGGCGAGCAGTGGCTGCTGCCGACCGCGTGCCCGGGATGGACCGTGGCCGACGTCGTCGCCCACGTCATCGACCTGGAGCAGCTCTTCGGCGGCGTTGCGCCTCCCGATCACGAGCCCGACTGGGACTCCCTGCCGCATGTGAAGAACGACTTCGCCCGCCTTACGGAGGTCGGTGTCGACTTCCGGCGCGGGATGTCGCCCCAGGAACTGCTGACCGAGATGCGGCTGACGATCATGCGGCGGCGGGCCCAGCTCGACGCTCTCCCGGAGGATGCCGAGGTCATCGGGCCACCCGCCGGGAAGCCGATGCCCCTGGAGCGGTTCCTGCGCACGCGCACCTTCGACACATGGATCCATGAGCAGGACATCCGCTGGGCCATCGACCAAGACGGCGCCTGGAACACCGCGCCCGCCGGCGTCGCCTTCAGTCAGATGGCCAACGCGCTGCCGTACGTCTGGGGTCGCAATGTCAAGGCACCCGTGGGCTCTGTCCTGCAACTGACGGTGATCGGTCCCGACATGCATCACCAATCCTCGGTGACGGTGGACGAAGCGGGTCGAGGCATCTTCGCCCCGGACGACACCCGAGCCGACCTCGAGGCCGCCATGACGTGGGCAGCCTTCATGCGACTGTCCGCCGGTCGCGTGGCAATCGACGACCCGTGGCTGCGCGACAAGGTGGAGCTCCTCGGCGATGCCGAGCTCGGCCAGCGCCTGCTGCCGGCGATGAACATCGCTCCGTAGAGTCCGCGGCTAGAGGCCCCGCTCCAAGGTGAGCGTCATCGTCGGGTCCGCGAGGAACTCCGCGATCGACTGGAGCGCGCGCGATCCGAGGGCGCCATCGACGATCCGGTGGTCGAAGGACAGCGACAGCAGCATTACCGGTCGGGCAACGACGGCTCCGTCGACCACCCACGGCCGCTCGAGCACGCGGCCTATCGCGAGGATCGCGGCCTGCCCCGGCGTGAGGATCGGCGTCCCCCCGTCGACGCCGAACACGCCGACGTTGGTCAACGTGATCGTGCCGCCGGTGAGGTCGGCTGGGGTGCTGCGCCCAGCGCGAGCGGTGTCGATGAGTCCTTGAATGCCCCGAGCAAGATCGATCATCCCGAGGTTCGTCGCACCCTTGAGCGTCGGGACGAGCAGGCCGCGCGGTGTGTCCGCGGCGATCCCGAGATTCACCTGACGATGCACCACGACGTCGGCCCCGCCACTGGAGTCGACCCACGTCGAGTTGATGCGCGGGAACAGCCGGGCCGCCCGTACGAGCGCCGCCGCCACGAGGGTCATGGGCGTGATGCGCACGTCGGAGTTGGCCGGGTCCTCGCGAAGCCGCCGCACCAACTCCATCGATCGGCTCATGTCCACGTCGACCCACTCGGTGACGTGCGGCGCGCTGAACGCCGACTGCACCATGGCCTCGGCCATCGCGCGCTGCACACCGCGAACGGGAACGCGATCACCGGCTTGATCGTCACTGCGGCTCGGCGCCACGGTCACGACACCGGCTGAGTTGAGGACGTCCTCTCGCGTCACCTCGCCGTTGGGGCCACTGGGCGTGAGGGTCGCCAGGTCAACGCCCTTCTCGCGAGCAAGCTTGCGTACCAACGGTTTCGCACGAACGGGACCCGTCGGCGGGTCCGCGGCCGGTGCCTCGACGACCGGGTCGGCATCCACCCGGCGCGCTCGGCGACTGCCAGCAGCATCGCGGACGCCGTAGCCGACCAGCACGGCCGGTCGCTCACCATCACCGTTGCTCGTCACGCCCTCGCCCGTGATCGAGATGATGGGTGAGCCGACAGGCACGATGGCGCCCTCCACTACATGCAGTGCCTCGACGATGCCTGCGTACGGGCACGGCAGCTCCACCGACGCCTTCGCCGTCTCGATCTCGACGATGATCTGGTTCACCAGCACGTGATCACCCGGCTGCACATGCCATCTGAGGATCTCGGCCTCAGTCAGGCCTTCGCCGACATCGGGCAACGAGAACACGTGTGAGGTCGACATCAGAACTCCAGTGAGCGATCGACGGCGTCGAGGATCCGGTCCAGGTCGGGCAGGAAGTGCTCCTCGAGTCGACTCGGCGGATAGGGGATGTCGTAGCCGGTGACGCGCAGGACCGGCGCCTCCAACGAGTAGAAGCACCGCTCGGCGATGCGGGCGGCCAACTCGGCGCCGATGCCGCCGTTGCTCGCCGCCTCGTGCACGACGACGAGGCGACCCGTGCGCTCCACGGAGTGAACGACGGTGTCGATGTCCAGCGGCGACAGCGACTGAAGGTCGATGACCTCGATCGATGTGCCGCCGGTGGCCGCGGCCGCCTCGATGCAGGTCCGGACCATGGGGCCGTAGCAGGCGAGGGTCACGTCCGAACCGGTGCGCACGACGCGCGCCCGCCACGGGGTCGACACCTGTCGGGGATCGGACACGTCGATGGTCTCGTCGACCTCGCCCTTGTCCCAGTACCGGCGCTTTGGCTCGAAGTACACGACGGGATCGTTCGAGGCGATCGCCTGCTGAATGGTGACGTACGCCGCCTGGGGATCACTCGGCGTGAGGACCCGCAGCCCGGCGGTGTGCGCGAAATACGCCTCCGGCGACTCGCTGTGGTGCTCGACAGCACCGATGCCCCCGCCGAAGGGGATCCGGATGACGATCGGCATCGGCACGGTGCCCTCGGATCGTCGGTGCATCTTCGCCACCTGGGAGACGATCTGGTCGAACGCCGGATAGACGAAGCCGTCGAACTGGATCTCCAGCACCGGGCGATAGCCGCGCATGGCCATGCCGACCGCTGCACCGACGATGCCGCTCTCGGCGAGCGGTGAGTCGATGACGCGATGGTCGCCGAAGTCCTTCTGCAGGCCGTCGGTCACTCGGAAGACGCCGCCGAGGCGGCCGATGTCCTCGCCGAACAGGATGACCTTGGCGTCGCGCTCCATGGCCCTGCGCAGGCCGGCATTGATGGCCTTCGCCATCGTCAGCGTGGTCATTGCCGTGCCCCGTCGGCGAAGGACGCCTCGTAGAGCAGGAAGTCGCGCCGCTGCTGGTCGACGAGGCCGTGCGGCTCGGCATAGATGTTGTCGAACATGGCTTCGGGGTGCGGGTCGGGCATGGCGCGCACGCCGTCCCGAACCAACGTGGCCAGTTCGGCGGCCTCATGCTCGATGGTGTCGAAGTAGTGGCGGTCGGCGATCCCCTGATGGGCCAAGAAGACCTTGAGCCGCTCGATGGGGTCGCGCAGGCGCCAGATTTCGAGCTCATTGGCGGCGCGATAACGCGTGGGGTCGTCGGACGTCGTGTGCGCACCCATGCGGTAGGTGAACGCCTCGATCAAGGACGGGCCCTCGCCGGAACGAGCCCGCTCGAGCATCACTCGCGTGACGGCCATGACGGCCAGGACGTCGTTGCCGTCGACCTGGATGCCGGGGAACCCGAATCCCGACGCCCGCTCGTAGAGCGGCCCGCCGCCCTGCCGCTCACGCGGCGACGAGATGGCCCACTGGTTGTTCTGGCAGAAGAAGACCACGGGTGCGTTGTAGTCGGCCGCGAACACGAACGCCTCGTTCACGTCGCCCTCGGCAGTCGCGCCGTCGCCGAAGTACGTGATGACGGCGTCGTCGGATCCGTCAAGCTGGATGCCCATCGCATAGCCGACGCCGTGCAGGGCCTGGTTCCCGATGACGATCGTCGGGAGTGCGCAGTGCAGTTCGAGGGGGTTCCAGCCGCCATTGGTGACGCCCCGGTACATCGCGAGGATCTCCAGCGGAGCCACTCCGCGTGACCAGGTAACGCCGTGCTCACGGTAGGTGGGGAAGGCGAAGTCGGTCGGACGCATGGATCGAGCCGACCCCACCTGTGCAGCCTCCTGGCCCTGGCATGGCGCCCAGAGGCCGAGTTCACCCTGCCGTTGAAGGGCCGTGGCCTCGGTGTCGAGCCGACGAACCAGGACCATGTCTCGGTAGAGGTCGCGCAGTTCACCGTCACTGAGCGAGATGTCGAAGTCCGGATGCGAGACGCGCTCACCCTCGGGAGTCAGCAGCTGAACCGCCTCAGCGGGCCGGTTTCCGTCTGTTCTCACGCCGGTCATCCTCGCACCGTACGGCGTTCGCGAACAGACAAATGCCCAGCCAGCGGGCAGCGGAAGCGGGGGAAGTCGATTGCCGGCCGGGGACGGTGGTGCACAATGACGCCATGCCGGCTGCCCCGAGTGACTCCCAGACCATCCGCGTGTTCCTCATGGACGACCATGAGATCGTCCGCCGCGGGCTGGCTGACCTGATCAGCCTCGAGCGTGACATGGAGGTTGTCGGCGAGGCCGGCTCGACCGCCGACGCCCTGCACCGCATCCCCGCGGCTCGGCCCGACGTCGCGGTGCTTGACGTGCGCCTGCCTGATGGCAGCGGCGTCGAGGTCTGCCGCGAGGTCCGGTCGACGATGCCGGAAGTGCACTGCCTGATGCTCACCTCCTACGCCGACGACGAGGCGCTCTTCGATGCGATCATGGCCGGCGCCTCCGGCTACGTGCTCAAGGAAATCCGGGGCAACGACCTGCTGGATGCCATCCGTCAGGTCGCATCAGGCAAGTCGCTCCTCGATCCGGCTGCGACGCAGCGGGTGCTCGAGCGGCTTCGCAACGGTGAGCAGCACGACGGCCGGCTGGACGCACTGTCCGACCAGGAGAAGCGGATCCTCGATCTGATCGGCGAGGGCCTGACGAACCGGCAGATCGGCGAGCAGATGCACCTTGCCGAGAAGACCGTCAAGAACTACGTATCCAGCCTGCTGGCGAAACTCGGCATGGAGCGCCGCACTCAGGCGGCCGCGTACGTCGCGCGCATGGGCGCGGAGCACGACCACCACTGAGGCGCTCTGCTAGAACGGCACGCACCAGGTGAGACGCGTGCCACCGGAGTCCGCAACCCGCTCGAGCCGGCACCAGCCGCCGAGCACCTGAGCGCGAGCGGCGATGTTCGCCACCCCCGAGCGACGGCCAGGCCCGTCCTCGCTGATGCCCACGCCATCGTCGGTGACGACCAGCACCACGTCTCCCGAATCGATCTGCACCACGACGTCGACTCGCTTCGCCTCAGCATGCTTGGCTGCATTGGTCAGTGCCTCGCGCAGCGCCGCGATGAGATGGTCGGTCGCCTCAGTGGTCAGCATGGAGTCCACCGGGCCGACGAAGCGGACCGCCGGCTCGAAGCCCAGCAGCGCCGCGGACTGCGACGTCTCGCGGAGCACCCTGCCGCGCGCACTCGTCGTTGGCCCGTCGACCGGCTCGTGCAACGCGAAGATCGTCTGGCGGATCTCCTTGATCGTCTCGTCGAGCTCGTCGACGGCACGGGACACGCGGTCGGACGCAGCGCTCGGAACGTTCTCGATGCGTGACAAGCCCTGCAACATCATTCCCGTGGCGAAGAGACGTTGGATAACCAGATCGTGAAGATCGCGGGCGATCCGGTCGCGATCCTCGTAGACCGCGAGGCGCTCATGCTCGCGTCGTGCGTTGGCAAGCACCAGCGTGACCGCCGCCTGCGAAGCGAACGAACCGGCAAGCTCAAGGGCATCCGCGGGAACGCGCGCGGTCGGCTCGCCCCACAGCAGCATCAGGATGCCAAGCACGTGGTCGGACGTGATCAAGGGGATGACGACGGCCGGTCCGTGTGCCGGCGCCTGATCGGCCTCGGCGAGCACTCGTGCCGTGTCGCGTTCGATCCGGCTGATGCCGTCGTGGAAGGCCTGATGCGCCACCGAATGCGCTGGCACGCGCTGGCCTTCCCAACTGCTGATCACCGAGAGGAGCTCGCGGGCCGCCGTCCCCGAGTCGTCATCACGGCCGTCGACGATCTCGACGACGAGGCTGCCGGCGAAGTCGGGGAGAGCCACCAGGGCCACGTCGGCCCCAGTCAGGCTGCGGGCGCGGTTGGCGACCAGCGACAAGACCTCGTCAGCGTCACTGTCCGCGAGCACTGCGTTGGCGATATCGGTAACGGCCTGCTGCCACTGCTCACGCTGCCGGGAGCGCTCGTACAGGCGGGCGTTCTCGATCGCGACCGCCGCTGCTGCCGCAAGGGCCATGACGGTGCGCTCGTCCTCAGAGGTGAATCCGGTGCCGGAGCGCTTCTCGGTCAGATACAGGTTGCCGAACACCTCGCCTCGGACACGCACGGGCACGCCGAGGAACGACGTCATCGGCGGGTGGCCGGGCGGGAAGCCGGCAGACCTGGGATGGTCGCCGAGGTTGTCGAGGCGGATCGGGACCGGATGGTTGATCAGGAGTCCGAGGATGCCTCGACCCATCGGCAGGGAGCCGATGGTGGCCGCCGTCTGGGCGTCGATGCCCACGTGGATGAACTCGCCCAGGCCGCCGCTGTCGTCGAGGACGCCGAGTGCGCCGTACGAGGCATCGACCAGTTCCACCGCCGCCTGGACGATCCGGCGAAGCGTCGCGCCGAGTTCGAGTCCGGCGGCAACCGAGACAACAGCGGTGAACAGCCCGCGGTCGCGCTCCTCCCTCATGCGCTCACCCTCTCACGCCCGGACTCACGTTCACCCTCACCTGCCCGGCGGGGGGACGGCAACGCCCACGGGCAGTCGGGGGATCAGGTCCGCCATATCGTGCAACTCGGACTCGGTGCGCCACTGGTCGGCGTACCAGCCACCGTCGGCCAGCAGCCGCTCGTGCGTTCCCTCAGCGACGACCCGGCCGTCCTGCAGCTCGATGATGCGGTCGAAGCCCTCCAGGCCGGTCAACCGGTGGGTGATGAGCAGGAGCGTGTCGTCACGCAGCGCCTCCATGATCGTCTCGGTCAGCGATTGGGCCGTCGGCCCGTCGAGATGCTCGGTCGGCTCGTCGAGGATGACGAACGTGCGACCGGCGAGCAAGAGGCGGGCGAGCGCGATGCGCTGGCGCTCACCGCCGGAGATCGACGCTCCGAAGGAGCCCACAACCGTGTCGATCCCGTCGGGCAGGCCGGCCACGAAGGACGACAGGTGCACCTGCTCGATCGCGTCGTTGATCGTCGCGTCGTCGGCCGACGGGTCCCCGATCCTGATGTTGTCGGCCACCGAGGTGTCGAAGATGTGGGCCTGCTGCGTGAGCATCCCGACGACCCCGCGCACGTCATCGCCGTTCGCCTCGCGGATCTCGACGCCGGACAAGCGCACCGACCCTTGATACGGCAGGAAGCCCATCAGCACATTCGCCAGCGTCGACTTGCCCGCACCGCTCGGACCAATGACGGCGACGCGCTCCCCAGGTGCGACGGACAACGTCACGTCGCGAATGGCGTGGATCTCAAGATCGTCGGCGTCTGTGGCTCCCCAGCCCGAGGTGAGTCCCTGGACGGCGAGGCCCCCGAAGTCAGCCGGTACCGCGACGGGCGAGACCGGGTCGGGAACGGGAATCGGCGCGCGTTCGACCTCGACGATGCGCTCCGCGGAGCCCCGAAGCCGCTGGTACGCGAGAGCGGCGCCCGGCAGCGTGGACAGCACGTCGAACAGCGCCAACGGCAGCAGCGCGACGACGGCCAGCCAGACCGGCTCGATCCGTCCGCTCCACACCGCACCGATACCGACAGCAAGAGCGATGGTGACCGCCAGTCCCTGAACCAGCACGCCGAACCCAGTGCCCATCCCGAGGGAGTAGGCCTCCTGCTCGTTGAGACGGGTGAGGTCGTCGTCCAGGCGCCGCACCTCCTTGTTGGCCGACCGGCCCGCCCCGTACACGGTGATGTCGGCCGTCGCGTCGAGCTGCTGGACGACCGCCGCCGACATGCGTGCCTTCGCCGGCGCGACGCGCTCCTCGGCCACGCGAGCGGTGCGCGCAGCGATCCATGGAGTGAACGTCAGCGAGACGACGGCAAGCAGGCCCACGACGATGCCGGCCGGCGGCAGCAGCCAGGTCACAAAGGCCACGGTCACGAGCGCCGTCAGGATCGCCTGCATCCACGGCAGCATGACGCGAAGCGGCAGGTCGAGTGCGGCGTCGACGTCGCCGACGAGTCGGGTGAGGAGGTCGCCGCGGCCGAAGGCCGCCAGGCCCGTCGGGGCGAGCCGCTCGAGGTTCGTGTAGACGACGACGCGCAGTTGGGTCAGCCCGCGGAAGGCAGCGTCATGGCCGACGAGTCGCTCCCCGTAGCGGAACAGGGCACGGCTGATCGCGAGCACGCGCACCAGCAGGGCCGCGATGCTGAGGTCGAGCACCGGCGGCATCTCGGACGCGCGTGAGATCAGCCACGCGGACGTTCCGAGCAGACCGACCGCACTGAGCGAGGCGATGGCACCGAGGACGGCCGCGCCCAACAGTTCGCGGCGGTGCGTGGACATGTCGCGCCACACGGCGCGGACCGGGCTCACCATCCTGCGCTCCGGATGGTGTCGACGGCACTGACCGGGGCGCCCGGGACAGCGTCGAGCACGCCGCGGTCGAGTCGGATCACCTGGTCCGCGATCTCCATGAGGGCCGGTCGGTGCGCCACGACGATCACCACCGCGCCTCGCTCAGCGAGTCGCCCGATCACGGTCACGACCGCTGCCTCAGTCGCGCCGTCGAGGGCAGCCGTCGGCTCGTCGAGGATCACGATGTCGGCGTGCGTGGCGAGCGCGCGGGCCAGTGCCAGTCGCTGCCGTTGGCCGACCGACAGCCCTGACCCGTCGGCGGAAAGGCGCGTGGCCAGTCCGTCCGGCAGTTCGCGGATCTCCTCGTCAAGGCCGGCGTCGGCCAGCGCAGACCAGACGACCTCGTCGGTCGCCTCGGGCCGTCCGAGCCGGACGACGTCGGCGATGGTCGGCTGCTCGGACAGGTCGATCGTCACCAGGTGGGCACGCTGGGGAAGCCAGGCCACCCGCTCGCGCCACGCAGCCACGTCCACCTCGCTGAGACTGACTGCCTCGCCGCCGGCGCCGACCAGGCGGACCTGGCCGGCGCTCGGCGCGATGAAGCACAGCAACGCATTGATGAGCGTGCTCTTGCCACCACCGGATGAGCCGACGACCGCCGTCACGGTGCCCGGCCTCGCCGTGAACGTCGCGCCGGCCAGCGCCGGATCGGGGCGGCCGGGGTACGTCACCTGCAGATCGGTGACCTCAACGGAGACTGGACCCCGCGGCATCGGCGTCGTACCACCGGTCGGCACGGGCGTCTCCAGGATCACGAAGACCCGCTCGGCAGCGCCAAGCCCTTCGGCCGCAGCGTGGAAATGCTGCCCGACAAGCCGCAGGGGCAGGTAGGCCTCGGGCGCGAGCAGGAGAACGAAGAGGCCGACTGAGTAGCTGAGTTGACCCTGCGCCAGGCGAAGTCCGATCGACACGGCCACCAGCGCAACGGACAAGGTCGCGAGCAGTTCGAGCGCGAGCGAGGAGAGGAACGACACGCGAAGCACGCCCATGGTGGTGCTGCGATAGCGATCACCTATCGCGCCGATGGCCGCGACCTGAGACTTCGCGCGGCCGAAGATCTTGAGGGTCGGCAGGCCCGAGACCAGGTCGAGGAAGTGGCCGGAGAGAACGGCCAACGTCTTCCACTGCCGATCCACGCGGGACTGCGTGTACATCCCGATGAGGATCATGAACATCGGGATCAGCGGGATCGTGATCGCCACGATGACGGTGGACAGGATGTCCTGGCCCAGGATGGTGATCAGGATCGCGAGCGGCACGATGACCGCAAGGATCAACTGGGGCAGGTAACGGGAGTAGTAGCCGTCGAGTGCGTCGACGCCTCGCGTCACGAGCGTCGCGAGTGCGCCCGGGTCCTTCGCCGCGTCGCTGGCCGGTCCGAGGGCGAGGATCTGCTCCAGAGTGGCCTCTCGCAGTTCGGCCTTGGCTCTCGCGGAAGCGCGCACTGCAGCGACCTCCGCTAGCCAGGCGATCGCTGCCCGGGCGGCGAAGACGACCGCGACAAGGATCACGCCGGTGCGCACCTGGTCCCAGCCCTCGCCGCCGGCGGTCACCTTGACGATGGCGTCGGACAGCAGGCGCGCCTGGGCAATGACCAGCACGGCGGTGAGGACACCCAGGACGACGGCAAGGACGATGAAGCCGCGCGTGCTGCGGGCATAGCGCAGCAGTCGAGGATCCAGCGGCTTCATGGTGGCTCATCCTGACATGCGAACGGGGCCGCCCCCGTAGGGCAGCCCCGTTACGCGTTGCAGTGCCGGACTAGCTGGCCGCTCCCGCGAACCGATCGTCTGAACGACCGGCAACTGGCTGCGGCGGGATCATCGAGGTGCTGATCCGCTTGCGGAACACCCAGAACGTCCAGCTCTGGTAGATCAGCACGATCGGCGTCATCACGACGGCCACGATCGTCATCACCGTGAGGGTGTACGACTGGCTCGACGAGTTGTAGACCGTCAGGTTGTAGGCCGCATCGATGTTGCTCGGCATGACGTTCGGGAACAGTCCGACGAACAGTGCCGTCACGGCGAGGGCAATGGTGCCGGCGCTCAGGATGAATGCCCAGCCGTC
Source organism: Actinomycetes bacterium (assembly GCA_037130755.1). GTDB lineage: Bacteria > Actinomycetota > Actinomycetes > S36-B12 > S36-B12 > UBA10649. Next base: position 13,838 of record JBAXSI010000042.1, on the reverse strand, counting down.
GCGACCCTTCATGGTCATGAACAGCGCCGCCAGCCACAGCACCGCCGCCACGAGGGCGATCGGCAAAGTGACGGCAACCCGGCCGGAGAACGCCTGCGCCCAGAGCAGCGAGCCCACGGCGGCCACGGCCGCGACCAGTCCGATCTTCAACGCGAACGAACGAGACGCCTCCCGGATCTCACCGGACGTCTTCAGCGCCAGGTAGATGGCGCCGTGGGTCATGAACACGGTGAGCGTCATGACGCCGACGAGGAGTGAGAACGGGTTCAGCAGGTTGAACAGGTTGCCGGTGTAGTTCAGCGCCATCGCGTTCACGGCGAAGTCCGTGCCCGCCGGCGTGCCGGCCAGCGGTTCGATGGCCGAGCCCATCGTGATGTTTCCGAAGGCGACGCCGAAGAGCAGGGCCGGCAGGGCGGAGCCCACCACGATCGCCCAGTCCCAGCGCGCACGCCAGGTGGCGGAGTCGCGCTTGCCGCGGTACTCGAAGGCGACGCCACGCAGGATGAGGCCGACGAGGACGAGGAACAGCGCGAGATAGTACCCGCTGAACAGCGTGGCGTACCAGAGTGGGAAGGCAGCGAAGGTCGCGCCGCCAGCCACCAGCAGCCAGACCTCGTTGCCGTCCCACACGGTGGCGATCGAGTTGATCATCACACGGCGACGCAGGTCGTCCTTGCCGAGGATGGGCAGGAGCATCCCGACGCCGAGGTCGAAGCCGTCGAGGATGAAGTAGCCGATCCAGAGAACCGCTACCAGGATGAACCAGACGGTTTGCAGATCCATGTTGAGTCCTTTTTCCTGTTCTCAGTCGGCCTAGTAAGCGAAGTAGAGCTGCTTGTCGTCGTCCTGCTTCGCCTCAGCGAAGGGATCGTCGATGAGCTCCGACGGCTCGGGGGCACCGGCCTTGATGTACTTGAGCATCAGGCCGACCTCGATGATGGCAAGCACCAGGTAGAGCAGCGTGAAGCCGATCATCGTGATCCAGACCTCGAGCGAACTGAGCAGCGGCGAGCCGCCATTCGCCGTCAACTGCTGGCCGAACACGATCCAGGGCTGGCGGCCCATCTCGGTGAAGATCCAGCCGGCTGAGATCCCGAAGAGTGGGAAGAACAGGATCCACGTGCTCGCGACCGCGAAGAACTTGCCCTTGGGCTCGCGTCCACCTCGCATGGCGAACAGCGCCCACAGGGCGTACAGCGCGGCGAGCATTCCCAGGCCGATCATGAGGCGGAAGCCCCAGTAGGTGACCGGCACGTAGGGGATGTAGTTGACGCCGGCGCCGAAGGTCTGCTCGTACTGGGCCTGCAGGTTGTTGATCCCCTGCACGGTGCTGTCCGGGCCGTCCCAGTTGCCCGTGGCCAGCCACGAGAGCAGGCCCGGGATCTCCATGAGCGTCGTCGCGTCGGTGCCCGTGACGTCGCCGATGGTCAGGATGCTGAAGGGTGCGTGCTCCTGCGTCTGGTAGAGCGCCTCCGCGGCCGCGACCTTCATCGGCTGCTGCTGGACCATGACCTTCATGGACACATCGCCGGAGATCGAGACGAGGACTGCTGAGATCAGGATGACCCACGCACCGAGCTTGGCTGAGGTACGGAAGACGTCGGTCTGACGCTTCTTGACCAGCATCCAGCCACTGACGCCGGCCAGCAGTGCACCGGACACCAGGAACGAAGCAGTGAGCGTATGGAAGAACGCGATGAGCGCAGTGTTCTGGAAGAGCACGGTGAAGATGTTGGTGAGAACCGCGCGCTGCAGGTTCTCGTCGTAGACGAAGCCCACCGGGTGCTGCATGAACGAGTTCGCCGCGAGGATGAAGTACGCGGAGAACGCGGTGCCGGCAGCGGCCAGCCAGATGGTGGCAAGGTGCAGCCTCTTCGGGAGGCGGTCCCAGCCGAAGATCCACAGGCCAAGGAACGTCGACTCCAGGAAAAACGCCAGCAGGCCTTCCATCGCCAGCGGTGCGCCGAAGACGTCTCCGACGAAGCGGGAGTAGTCCGACCAGTTCATCCCGAACTGGAACTCCTGCACGATGCCGGTGACCACGCCCATGGCGAAGTTGATCAGGAAGAGCTTCCCGAAGAACTTCGTCAACTGGAGGTACTTGACCTTGCCGGTACGCACCCACGCGGTCTGGAACCCCGCGACGAGCCACACCGTGCCAAGGGTCAGCGGGACGAACAGGAAGTGGTAGACGGTGGTGATGCCGAATTGCCACTGAGAGAGTTGCAGTGCGCTCATGAACCCTGTCCTTCTTGTCTGGACGGCCGTCAGACGGCCAGAACCGTGGTGGGTCACCCCGGCTGCTGACGCCCATCCTGACGGCTCCGAAGGGGCGAATGCGCGCGCAGAGGGGCATTTCTTTAGGGACTTTGGTCACCTATTTGGCCGCTTTCCGCAGGGCGGAACCACCCTTGCCAGCAATCGATTTTGGCCCACGCTGGAAGGTCTGCGACAGTTGGGCCCGTGACGGCGACCGACATCCGCGGAGTGACGCGGGCGTCGACCCTGCACGTCTGGGGGCCCTTGGTCGCCCTGTGGCTGATCTGGGGCTCGACCTACCTCGGCATCGCCATCATGGGGCGCTCCCTGCCACCGCTGACCTCCAACGGCCTGCGGTTCGCCACGGCCGCGGCCGTCCTCGGGCTCATCCTGCTGGCAACCCGCGGGCCGAAGGTCTTCGCTGTCACCCCAGCGCAGCTGCGCTCCACCGCCATCATGGGAACGATGCTGCTGGGCGTGGGCATCGGCACCGTCTCGCTCGCCGAGCACTACCTCCCCAGCGGGATCGCCGCCCTGCTCGTGTCGGTCATGCCACTCTGGATCATCGTGCTCCGCTTCCATGCAGGCGAACGCCCGTCCGCCCTGACCCTGGCCGGTGTCGCGATCGGCATGACCGGACTGGTTCTCATGCTCCTGCCCGGCGGGACGCATCCGGTCTCTGGTGGCGACGGAGAAGTCGTCCTCTGGTCCCTGGCGATCATGTGCTCGTCCTTCTGCTGGGCGTTCTTCTCCTGGCGCTCCTCGGGCTTTGACCTGCCGTCCAACACGCTGGTCACGACCACCTTGGAGATGGCCTTTGCGGCCGTCGCGCTCACCACCGTGGGGCTGCTGAGGGGCGAGCGCATCGACGCAGGGGCGGTCAACCCGTCCTCCTGGCTGGCCCTGTCGTACCTCGTGGTCGCATCGATCGCCGGCTATACGGCGTACACGTGGCTGCTGGGCCACGCACCCATGTCCCTTGTCTCCACGTATGCCTACGTCAATCCGCTTGTGGCGGTCCTGCTCGGCTCGTTGATCATCGGCGAGCCGATAACCATGGATGTGCTGCTCGGGCTGACGGTGGTCGTCGGCGGGGTCATGCTCGTCGTCACCGGAGAACGGCGACGATGAGCGTCGACACCCGCACTGTCAGCACGCCGGTCGTGGTCGATCGACCGACGCACCGTCGTGCCGACATCCAGGGCCTTCGCGCCGTCGCCGTCCTCCTCGTCGTCGCGTTCCATGCGCATCTGCCGGTGCCGGGTGGATTCGTGGGAGTCGACGTCTTCTTCGTCATCTCCGGGTTCGTCATCACCGCGATGCTCATGCGTGAGTGGGTGGCCAACCGTGCGCTGTCGTTCCGGCGCTTCTACTTCCGACGCTTCCTTCGCCTCACGCCGGCCCTGGCGCTCACGGTGACCGTCGTCGCCCTCGTGTCGCTTGTTCTGCAGAACCCATTCGGCGCCCAGCAGACGACCGCGCGCACCGGCCTCGGGGCGATGCTGCTGTCGGCCAACTTCGTGATCGGTCACGGGGCGGGCGACTACTTCTCCGCTGACACCACGAGCAATCCACTCCTCAACACCTGGTCGCTGTCGGTGGAGGAGCAGTTCTACCTGATCTTCCCGGCGCTCCTCGCGTTCGGCTGGTTCCTCGGGATTCCCAAGGGCCGGCACGCCAAGCAGTTGAGTCGTCGGCCTGCGGTGATCCTGGTATCGCTCATCGCGATCGGCTCGTTCGCATTGTCGATGCTGTGGACCTACGGGTCCCCGCTCCTCCCCGGGCTCACCTCCTTCTTCGGCGGGCCCGAGTCGTTCGCCTTCTACAGTCCCTTCACCCGCGCCTGGGAGTTCGCCATCGGCGCGCTCCTGGCCCTGCGCATCACGCGCCTGCGGCCGACCTCAACCGCGTCCTCCATGGGCCTGGGCATTGTCGGAGCCGCCCTCATCGTCATCTCCGCCCTGGCGATCCACGAGTCCTTCCCGTTCCCCGGAGCCCTCGCGATCGTCCCCGTGCTGGGCACGGCCCTCGTGCTGTTGGCCGGTTCGAGCGAGACGGTCGGCGTGAACAAGGCCCTCGCTACGCGCCCGATGGTCGCGATCGGGGACGCGTCCTACTCCTGGTATCTGTGGCACTGGCCGGTGATCGTCTTCGCCGCCCTCCTGTTCCCGCGCAACCCGACGATCCTGATCGTCGCTGCCGTGGTGTCGATCGCGCCTGCGCTCCTGTCGTATCGCTTCGTCGAGCAGCCGATCCGCAAGCTGCGACCCCGCTCGAAGCCACGTGCGCTGGCTATCGTCGTCCCGACCGTCGCGATCCCGCTGGCGCTGTGCCTAGCGCTGCTCGCGGGAGCCAACAGCAGCTGGGGGCTCCTGCCCGACCAGTCGACGATCCCGGTGGCGGCGCCTGCAGCGACACTCCGCACTCCTGACGTGGCGGCCGGTTCCGCGGCAGAACCAGACAGCCTCGCGCTGGCGCTCCCACCTGGCACAGCTACCACCCCCGACGTGGCCGAGCGCACCGACCCGACGGTGCCGGACACCGCACAGGTCCCGGACGTGGTGTCGACGCAGACCACCCCCACCAACCCGACGGAGCAGGATCAGGCGGCCACCCAGGCCACCGCGAAGATGGACGGCCAGGTCGCGGAGGGCGACGGCGGCAACCTGCGCTCCCAGCACGTCGCCGTCAGGAACGGTTGCGTCAATACCGACCTCAACCCGACCGGCTGCCGGTTCGGCCCCGCGGCCGCCGTGGGCACGATCCTGCTGGCCGGCGACTCGCAGGCCTACGCGGTGGCGGACGGCACCATCGCCGCGGCGCAGTCACTGGGCTACGACACGATCGTCACGAGCCACACCGGCTGCCCGTTCCTCGGACGCGAGTCCAGCGGCAGCCACGACTACCCCTGCCGATCCTGGCAGAAGTCGATCGTCAACTACGCGCTGAAGACCAAGCCGGCAGCCGTGCTCATCTCCAACAGGTCCGCCGGCTACGTCCACCCGGAGTGGAAGTGGCGGACCGCAGCCACCGACTCTGGCGGGGTTGCCGGCTCGACGAAGGACGCCGCAGCCCTGTGGCGCAAGGGACTGGATCCGGTGGTCTCGCGGCTAACTGAGGCCGGGATTCCCGTGCTGTTCGTCGGGTCAGTGCCGGAGATGACCGGCTATACGAACGGAACATCACTGCTCGCGAACGCATTCGGAACCCGCGACTTCAGTGTTCCCCGCTCCGAGTCCGAGTCGGTGCGCAAGCCCGCCATGGACGTCGAGAGGGCACTGGCCCAGCAGTACCCGGGCGCGTTCGTCTTCGATTCGTTCCCGTCCCTGTGCGACCCCACCTCGTGTTGGGCGGTCTTCGACGGGCAGATCCGCTACCAGGACGAGGACCACCTGAGCGTCGACGGTTCCATGCTGCTCGCGGACGGCCTGACGACCGCCATCCGCGACGCCGTCGCGGGTACGCCGAGCGTGGCGAGCGTCAGCCCAAGCGCGTCCGGAACTCCCTAGCCACGTCGATCACGCGGTCGTTGGCAGGCGTCTCCGCCACCGTTATCCGCACGCCCTCCCCCGGGAACGGCCGGATCGTGATGCCGGCCTCCTCACACGCGGCCACGAAGTCCATCGTGTGCTCACCGAGTCGCAGCCAGACGAAGTTGGCCTCGGTGCGGTGGATGTCCCACCCCTGGTCGCGCAGTGCGTTCCACACGCGCTCGCGCTCCACGACCAGCGCTGCCACGCGCTCGAGCAACTGGCCCTCGGCCGCGAGCGAAGCGATCGCCGCCTCCTCCGCGATCGTCGACACCCCGAACGGGAGTGCTGTCTTGCGCAGTGCGGCGGCGACCACCGGGTGCGCCACCCCGAAGCCGACCCGCAGCGCGGCCAGGCCGTAGGCCTTGGAGAAGGTTCGCAATACGACGACGTTGGGGAACTTCCGGAACAGCTCGATGCCGTCTGGCACGTCGTCGTGCGCGGCAAACTCCCGGTAGGCCTCGTCCATCACCACGATGACATCGGGCGGAACTCGCTCGATGAAGTCGAGGATCTCCGGCGTCGTGACGACCTGCCCGGTCGGGTTGTTGGGCGTGCACACGAAGATGACGCGGGTGCGATCGGTGATTGCGGCGAGCATTCCCTCGAGGTCGTGGCGCTCGTCCGGGAGCAGCGGCACCTGCACGCTCGTCGCTCCCGCGATGCGGGTGACGATCGGATAGGACTCGAAACTGCGCCACGCGTAGAGCACCTCGTCGCCAGGGCCCGCTGCGATCGTGACGACCTGCCCGCAGATCGCGACGCTGCCCGTCCCGAGCACGAGGCACTCCTCGGGAACGTCGAACCGCTCGGAGAGCGCGGTGATGAGTCTTCGTGAGAACGGATCGGGATACCGGTGGATGTCGGCGGCGGCACGCATAATCACGTCCAGCACGCCCGGCAGCGGCGGATACGGGTTCTCATTGCTGGAGATCTTGTACGTGACGATGTCCTCGCGCGGTACGGGGCGCTGGCCCGCCTTGTAGGCAGGGATGTCGTCGATGTCGGGCCGCAACCGGGGAAGAGTCACGACCCGAGCCTAGGGGAGCCGGTCAGCGGTTAACCTGCATGGTGTGACCTTGCGGATGCGGATGATCGTGGCCTCCGTGGTCGCGGCGCTCGCACTCGTCACGATGGGCACCGTGCTGTTCGTGCAATACGAGCTCACGTCGGCCGTGGCGACGGCCGTGCACGACGCCCTGTCCCCGGCTGCCGACTCCGCCGCGTCAACGATGCTCGCCCAGGCCAACGCCGGGGGCGCACTGTCGGACTACGTCATGCTCGAGCGCCCGGCGTCCCTTGCCGAGTACCGCACCTCCATCGACGAGGCGACGCGTGAGCTCGACGCCGTGCAGCAGGCCCTGCCCGCTGACGAGAAGACCCTCAACTCCTTGGTGGCGAGTGCACGAACCACCCAGCAGACATGGGTCGCAACGGACCCCGAGCCGGTCATCTCGTTGATGCAGGCGGGAAAGCGGACTCGCGCGATGAAGGCGACGAACTCACCCGACGCCTGGGCGACGTACCAGGCGATGACGGCTGCGTCGAGCGCCCTGAACCGCGAGGTCAACCGAACGCGCGACGATGCGGCCACCGCCCTGCGAACGGTCAACCAGTGGCTCGGTGCGACGCTCATCGCCGTCGGAATCGTCATCCTGCTCGGGCTACTCGCTGTGCTCCTCGGCTTGAACCGGTCCGTACTGCAACCCCTGAAGTTGCTGCGGCGCGACATGCAGGATGCCACCACGCTGCCCGGTCACGAGACGCCGATCGTCGCCAGCGGTCCACCCGAACTGCGCGCTGTCGCCGTCGACGCCGAGTCCCTCAGGCGCGGGCTCGTGCGCGAGCTCGACGAGGCGCGCGCTGCGCGCGAAGGCCTCATGCAGGACGCACCCCTGGTCGCTGCGATGGAACGCGAGCTCACCCCACCCGCCGAGATCACCATGGCGGACCTGGCCGTGTTCGGCACCAGCCAGTCGGCCGAAGGGGTGATGGCCGGGGATTGGTGGGACCCGATCAAGGGGCCGGACGGCACGCTGGTGATCGTGGTGGCGGACGTCTCCGGCCACGGGCCGCAGGCAAGCGTCACCGCCCTGCGCGTGCGATCGATCATGCGCGCTGCACTGTTGACCGGCCTGCCCCCGACCCAGGCCGTACAGATGGCCGCAGACTCCTTCGCCGACGACCCGCACTTCGTCACCGGCATCGTGCTCGTCGTCGACCCGCTCCGACGCACGCTGTCCTGGGTCAACGCCGGGCACCATCCAGCGATCGTCGTCGCCCACGACAAGGAGACGACGCTGTGCGATCCCACCGGCCCGCTGATCTCTTCCCTCGGCGGCGCGTGGACGTCCCGCGAGCAGCACTTCGGCCCCGGCGACGTCGTACTCGCCTTCACCGACGGCCTCGTGGAGTCACGGAACGCCGACGGCGACGAACTGGAGTCCGCAATGGTCTCGCAATTCATCCGCGGGCTCGATGCGCCCGTGCGCGAGAACCCGCAGGAGTTGATCACCCGCCTGCTCGCCCAAGTGCGACACCGCGCCGCCGACTGGCGGCGCGATGACGTGACACTGGTGGCCGTCGCCCACCACTCGACGCACCCCTCCTCGTGAGCTTCATCCGTCCGGCGTCGTGAGATCCGTACGAAGTACCCCGAGCCACCCATAACCCACGGACCTTGCCTGCACCCCAAGGATTTACCCGCATTTGATCTGTGACATGACCCACGCCGCGGCGATTAGGAGCCGACCGGGCCGCCCATGGCAACATGACCGCATGCGTCGAATCCCCTCGTCACTTGTCAGCGCTGTCGCCGTCGTGGCCATGGCTTCCTCCGTCATCGCCGCCGCTCCTGCCCAGGCCGCGCCTGCTCCGGCCAAGAGCCTCGCCGGGACGACCGTCGATCGAACCCTCTTCGGGATGCACGTCCTCGGTGTGCAAGGTGGCACCTGGCCAAGCATCCCGATCGGGTCATTGCGACTGTGGGATTCGGGCACCACGTGGTCGCAAGTGGAGAAGAAGCGCGGCGTGTTCGACTGGACCGCGCTCGACACCGCCGTCGCCACGGCGCAGAAGAACGGCGTGAACGACATCCTCATGGTGATGGCCGGCACCCCAGCGTGGGCGTCGAGTGACCCCAGCTCCGGCGGCGTCGCCGGCGTCGAGCCCGGCGGAGCGGGTGCCCCGTCCGACCTGGCCTACTGGGACGAATGGGTGACCGCTCTGGCCACCCGCTACAAGGGCAAGATCACGTCGTACCAGCCGTGGAACGAGGCGAACCTGTCCACGTTCTCGACGATGACTCCTGCGCAGATGGCCGACCTCACCAAGCATGCCTACGACATCGTCAAGAAGATCGACCCGAAGGCGCTGATCGTGGCCCCGAGCACGGGCACCAGGCTCAAGCCCGCCTTCCTGCGCTTCTACCCGAAGTTCCTCGCCGAGCTCAAGGCGCGCAACTGGCCCGTCGACGTCTTCTCCGCCCACACCTACCCGGCAAGCCTGGGCACGCCCGTCGAGAGCGCGGTCCTCGCCCGGCTGTGGAAGTCGGTCCTCGCGCAGGCAGGTGCACCGGACCTGCCGCTGTGGGACACCGAGGCCAACTTCGGCCTGAAGGGACCCGGCAACGCCAACCCGGACCAGGACATCAACGGCCCGCAGGCCGGCCAGTGGGCCGCGCGCGCCTACTTGGACGCGCTTCGACTCAACGTCAGCCGTGTGTACTGGTACGCATGGGCGCCCGACGGTGACCTCCTAGGCATCCAGATGAACAAGGGCAGCGTCGCCTCGAAGGCCCTCGCCACGCTCCAGGACTGGATCGTCGGGGCGACCTACAAGGGCTGCGTCGGCGCCAATCGCGTCAAGTGCACGTTCGTCAAGGACGGCGTCAAGAACAAGGTCGTGTGGTCTGAGCGCGGCACCGCGGCATTCGTCACGCGGGGTTTCACCCAGGCGTGCGACCTCAACGGTGCGTGTGCACCGATCACGAAGAAGAAGCTGCGCCTCGCCGGGCCGGTCCTCCTCAAGCCGTAACTCCCTTCCCTCTTCGCCGAGTGGTCAGTTGTGGTTGGGTTTTTCTCCGCAGACCCAGCCACCACTGACCACTCGGGCTAGGGCCGGGTGGGCTGGCGCTGTCGTAGCGCCTCAGCCACGAGTCCACACATGAGCCACGGCTTCTCCAGGTCACGAGCGGTCAGCACGATGACGTACCAGCCCGCGCGCTGAAGCAAGTTCACTCGCGCGGCGTCGGATCGCCTGCTCTTCTCACTGAGGTGCACGAGTCCGTCGTACTCCACGATCACTCGCTCGGCAGTCCATGCCATATCGACTCGAGCCAACCAGCCGCCGCTCTCGACGACGTTGTAGTTGCACTCGGGCGCTGGGAGTCCCGCCAACCGAAAGTGAGCGCGAACCAAGGACTCGCCCGGGGACTCGCTGCGTCCATCGAGCAGGGGCAGACTCGTTCGAGCAGGCACCACGCCCCTGCGACCGCGTGCCCAGGCAACAATGCCCTGCAACCGCTCGACGGACTCGAGTTTGCGACCCAGCAGTGCGTCGCCCATGACGATCACATACTCCATCGGGATGACGGCAGCGCAGTCGATCCACGTCCGGGCGGGGGTCGTCACCCGAAGGCCTCGCGTGTGACACACATGCTCGGGCGGCAAGTCGAGACGACGTCCCGAAACGTCACCGCGTCGCGGCCTCCCGGTCGATCCCGCCACCACTATCGAGCGCGGGCGAGCACTCGGCTCGAGCCCCAACCAGGGCGGCAACGGCAACCGCCACGCCGAAGCAGCCGACACGTCGGTCAGGACCGCGCCTTCGGAGCAGCCCAGAAGCGCCGCGCGTTCGACGATGTCATCGTCGGGCAGTCCCTCTCGGCGGACCACTACGCCACGCGAGGTTCGCGCAAATTCCACTGACCTCGTCCGGCCCCGGCTCAGGCCACCGCCGCCAGCAGCAGTCACGTTGAACACGGGGGGACTTGTGAATTGTGGCTCGCTCATGACTGCTAGATGCCACGCGCAGCTCTCGCGCGGCAACGTGCACCGGGGATGCTGTGGACGGCAATCGGGAATCCAGTCCCCTGTTCACGCGCCAGTGGTCAGGTGTGGCTGGGTTTTGCTGCGCAAACCCAGCCACACCTGACCACTCGGCGAGGAAGAAGGGCTACGTGCGTTCCTCGCTGACGGAGTTCCCGCCGTCGACGACGATGCACTGGCCGCTGACGTACGCCGCACCGGGCGTGCACAGCCAGGCGATGGCGGACGCGACCTCCACCGGCTCAGCGCTCCGGCCGACAGGCGTGCGCAAGCCCTGTGCATGCTCATGCGCAGTCTGCGAACCGGTGGCGATCCAGCCCGGTGCGACGGCGTTCGCGGTGACGCCGCGCCCGGCGTAGTCCACCGTGATCGAGCGAGCCAGCCCGACCATCGCCGCCTTGGCTGCGGCGTAGACGGGCTCGTCCCGCATGGCCATCAAGGGTCCGGTCACGCTGGTGACATTGACGACGCGCCCCCAGCCCCGCTCGACCATGCCGGGCAAGGCGGCACGCGTCACGAGGAACGCTGTATCGAGGTTGCGCGCCATCCCCGCTCGCCAGGTCGCCAACTCCATGTCGAGCAGCGCACCCTGCTCGCCTGCAGATGCGACGCTCACCATCCCGGCGTTGTTGACGACGATGTCGACGCGGCCATGCTGCGCGGTCGCCGCTGCGACGATCCGCGTCACGTCCGACTCGTCCGTCAGGTCGCCGACATGGCCGGACGCACTCACCCCCGAGCCAATGAGCTCCGCAACCCGCTCGTCGATCCGGTCAGTCGTGGCGCAGACCGCCACAGCGCACCCGAGCTCGCCGAGCAGTGCCGCCGTTGCGAAGCCGATGCCCGTCGGCGATCCGGCACCGGTGACCAGCGCCACTCGCCCAGTGAGGTCGAACGTGGCCGGGGTCACGAGGAGATGAGCGCCGAGACAGCACGCTCGAACAGGACCGTGTGCAGGTCCACGTCGGCCTGCGTCGTCGCCGGGCACATCAACGCCATGTTGTGGAAGGGCGTCAGCAGCACGCCACGGTTCGACATGAACAGATGCAGGTACTCCTCGAGATCGTCGTCGTGCGCGGCAGCCGACTCGGTGCCATTGCGGGGAGCCGGTGACACGAACCGGTACTCCGCTCGAGCACCCAGCTGTGCGATCGACCACGGCACTTCGTACGCGGCGAGAGTGGCCTCGACTCCCTCGCGGAACGTCGTGGCGAGCGCGATCATGTGCTCGAATGCCGCCTCGGTGAGGACCTCGCCCAGAGTTGCTCGCATCGCCGCCGTCGAGAGGACGTTGCCCGCAAGCGTGCCGCCCACTCCACCCACGTCGACGAGGTCGGCCTCGGCATGCGCGCGGATCGCCGCTGCGACGTCCTCGCTGATCCCGTACGCGCCCGTTGGAATGCCGCCGCCGATGCTCTTGCCGATGACGAAGATGTCCGGCTGAAGTCCCCACGCTGCGGTGCAGCCGCCCGGCCCGGCCGAGATCGTGTGCGTCTCATCGATCAGCAGCAACGTGCCGTACTTGGTGCACAGGTCGCGACACGCCTCCAGGAAGCCCGGCTCCGGAAGGACGATGCCAATGTTCGTGAGGGCCGGCTCCATGATGAGGACGGCCACGTCACCGTGCGCCAAGCCCGCTTCCACGCTCGCGATGTCGTTGAACTCAGCGACGCGCGTGGTTTCACCTACGGGGAAGGACGGTCCGACGTTGCCGCCGCGCGGAGCGGTCGAGCCGTCTGGACCCATGATCACAAAGGTCTCGTCGACCGAGCCGTGATAGCAGTACGAGAAGGCCATCACCTTCGGACGACCGGTCACCATTCGGGCAATGCGCAGCGCCCAGCGGTTGGCATCGGTGGCTGTGAGGCTGTACGACCACAGGGGCATTCCGAAGCGACGCGTCAGCTCAGCAGCCACCCACTCGGCATCCAGGCTCGGCATCATCGTCGTGATCCCCCCCGCCACGCCGATCCGCTCGGTCACCGCGGCGACCGTTGGCGCGGGCGAGTGTCCAGCCATCGAACCCGTGTCACCCAACGCGAAGTCGACGTACTCGTTTCCGTCGATGTCCGTGACCCGGTTGCCGTGCGCGCCGTCGAGGTACAGCGGATAGCCGCCGGACCACTTGTTCATCCAGGTCATCGGGACGCGGCCGAACAGGTGATCGGCCGCCTCGAACGCCGCTCGCGACCTGGTCGTGCGGCGCAGGTGCTCGTCCCGCTCGTTCTCGAGCAGGTTCACCAGACGCTGACGGTTGATAGGGGCCACGGTCACTCCTTGCAGGTCACGGCCGGGATCTCCTGTGCCGAGGTCTGCCATTCAATCGCCCACCCGCGTCGTCGGCACCCGGTTCAACCAGACACGGGGGCCGAACGCGAGCGGCGTGCCCTCCAAGGCGTACATGGACGAGGGTCCGGCGCCCCCACGTGACAGGCTTACCCCGTGAGCGAGCCACGGATCGGCACGGAGGTCCCCCTAGATCTGAGCCTTCGCCTAGGCCGATTCCACATGGACGCGCACAAGATCATCTACGGGACGATCATGCTGATGGTGGCCTACGCCCTCTACAACGAGGGCACCGATCCACTCGGCAAGGGCCCACTGATCGAGTTGATGGCCATCTCGTTCGCGCCGCTGTTCGCCCTGGCGATGGCTCATGGCTTCTCCGAGGCCCTTGACTTCCAGATCCGGCATGGCCGACGGCTTGTGCGAGCGGACCGGCTGCGCCTCCTCGCGGAGAACGCAACCTTCCTGCTCATCGCCATCCCACCCATCATCGTCATGGCGGCCTTGGCCATGCTCGGGTGGCACGCGAACGACATCGTCGCCCTCGTGCAGGTGCTCGGCCTGCTCAGCCTGTCCTTCTGGGGCGCCTACGCCGCGCGCAAGTCCGGCCTGGGGCGCGGCCGACAGGTCAGCTTCGCCATCAGCTACGGGGTCATGGGCCTGTTCGTCATCCTCGTCGAACTGGCCATCACGCACTGAGTCCGCTGGGCCCGAC
>JBAXSI010000041.1:0-24889 GCA_037130755.1 Actinomycetes bacterium | reverse complement strand
CCCCGAGCAGGACGGGCGCGCGCAGCTCGCGCCAGGTCCACCGCCAGTAGCGGGGGCGGGCGATGAGGACGAAGCCGATGGCGCCGAGGGTGATGCGCAGCCATGCCGTGCCGGCGACCCCGATCTCGTCGAACAGGCCGACGGAGATGGCTGCTCCAAGCTGCGCCGACAGCATCGCCGCGCTGGCCAGCATCCAGGCCGGCGTCCGGTCCAGCGGCGCGGAAGTCACAGTGAGACCCCGCCAGACCCACTCAGATGCATACTCTCAGGGCTAACCAAGGGGCTAAGTCCTCTCCAAGTGGCCGGCCCACGCTTTCGCGCTCTGCTGCGAACGAGCCCCGGACGAGCCTGGAACCAACTTGTTATGCCGGCCCTCAAACTGGCGTTACTGCTTGCCGTCTCTCTACTGGTACCAGGGGCCGCTTGCGGTACACGGCCATTCGGGAGATGAGTTCCCGCCGGAGGTCGTTCGACTGCACGATGGCGTCCACGGCGTTCTCGTTGGCGATCTTGAACACGTCGATGCCCTCGGCGTACTCTGCCTGCTTCTCCGCGATGAAGGCGCGCCTCTCCTCAGGATCCTTGATCGCCTGGATGCGGTTGTAGTGGATGCCGTTCACGGCGGCGTCAGGCCCCATGAGTGCGAGCTTTGCCGTGGGGAGCGCGATGACCGAGTCCGGCTGCATTGGCGCACCGGACATCGCCAGGTAGCCCCCTCCGTATGCCTTGCGTACCAGAACCGCTATGCGGGGCACGCGGCTCTCGGCGACGGCGAACAGCATTTTGGCTCCATGGCGGATGATGCCCTGCCTTTCGACTTCGGAGCCGATCATGTATCCCGCAATGTCCACGAGGAATATGAGTGGGACGTTGTAGGCGTTACAGATCCAAATGAAGCGTGCTGCCTTGTCCGAGGAGTCGCCAAAGAGCACGCCGCCACGATGGATGGACTGATTCGCGACAATGCCGATGGGGTGACCATCCAGTCGAATGAAGCCTGTTACCAGTTCTTGTGCGAAGAGATCCTTGTACGGGAAGAAGGTGCCCTCATCGGCGACGGCGTCGATGAGTTCATGCACGTCATACACTTCGGACTCACGTGGGGGCACGATGTCTTTGACCGACCGTCCAGCGGGGGCAGCGATGCTTGGCGCGACAGGGGGCTTCTCCTCCCAGTTGCTGGGCAGGTACGACAGCCACACGCGTATCGCAGCAATGGCCTCTTGGTCATCGTCGACGAGACAGTCCCCGAGCCCAGAGGTGCGGCAGTGCATTTCGGCACCGCCCATCTCCTCGAGAGTGACCTTCTCCCCAGTCACCATTTCCGCTAGTCGGGGGGATCCCAGATACGCCGTCGCGTTGCCACGCACCATGACGGTGTAGTCGCACAGCGCGGGAACGTACGCGGACCCAGCCGGCGACGGGCCGAAGAGCGCACAAACTTGCGGCACACGCCCCGAGATCTGAACTTGGTTGTAGAAGATGTTTCCCCAGGCACGACGCCCGGCATAGCTCTCGAACTGCTCATCGATGCGGGCGCCAGCAGAGTCGAAGAGGTAGACGAGCGGAATGCCCGAGGCGTTTGCGATCTCTTGTGTTCGGGTGATCTTCTCGAATGTTCGCTTTCCCCAGGTGCCTGCCTTGACCGTGAAGTCGTTGGCGATCACCGCTACGTCGCGCCCGTCGACCTTGCCTACGCACGTCACAACGGCGTCCCCGGGGAGACCCTCCTCGAAGCGGGCCAGCAGACCGTCCTCAAATGACCATCCATCGTCGAAGAGCAACTGGAGGCGCTCGCGCACGAGGAGTTGTCCGGCTGCCTTCACCTTCTCCCGATGCTTGGGCGCACCACCGAGTCGCGCCTTCAGGGTCTTATCAGCCAACTGCTGATGCACATCTGCAGGTGCCTCGTGGCGCTCGTCAGACACGGATATCAGTCCATTCGCTCTTGGGATCTCCACACTAGCGAACGTTCGTCAGTTTGTGAACCCAAGGCTCCGAATAGCTGAGATTGCTGAGGCAGGACGCAGCAGGATCCTCAGTTCCGAACCCTCGAGTGGGACCCGGGTCCCGCGTTCGGAGCGCCTACCAGAGTGACTGCGGTCTTGACGTTGCAGGAACGCTCAACTCTCCAAGGCGAGCTGCCTCAGGATGATCTGCGTGTAGGTGTCGACGATGTCGTCAAGGGGATAGCCGCGGCCTGGCTTGTACCAGGAGGCGACGTGAGTCCCAATGGCGACGATCGCGAACACCTGGAGTTTGACGTCGATCACGTCGCCCTCCGCAGAGTCCGCGGCCGCTACCACGAGCTCGCGAAGTGTCTCCTCGTACTTCTTGCGCAGCGAGACCACCTTCTTGTGGGCCTCAGCGTCAAGGGAGCGAAGTTCGGAGTTGCCGATGAACACGTCCCGGCGACGCTCGGCGTGGAATCGAATGTGGCAGCCGACCGCAGCCACTAGACGATCAACCGGATCGGCCACGTCTGCGATTGACTCCTCAAGCGCCGCCTGCAGATCCACCATGACCTGGATCATGATGGCGGACAGCAACTCGTCCTTGCCTGAGATGTGGTTGTAGAGACTTCCCACCTGAATGCCCACCTGCGACGCCACCTGACGTAGGGAGGTGGCTTCGTAACCATGGAGGTAGAAGAGGTCAGCGGCCGCCTCCCGGATCATCTCGGCCGTGCGCGGCCCGCCACGCAGGTGCTTGGTCGCGCCGACTGTCGCCTCCGGCTGATCGCCACGCACTTGCTTCATCACAGTCTCCCTTTCGTCGCCCCGCGAAAGCCCGATGCCGGTCAGGATCTCCCATCGAGACCACATTCAACGCCACCGCGCAGCGAAGCCGCTAGTGTGTCGATGCGAGTCTCGCCGGTGCCTGCACCTTGACCCAAACAGTCAACCAGAGCTAACCTTACAAACGCTTGCTTGCCGCACGATACGGACCCGGCGATTCACGGAGCACTGCCCTATGAGCACTGCGGAGGCCGGTCGGCTTCTCCAAGGAGATACGGCCCTGGTGACCGGAGGGGCCAGAGGAAATGGCGAAGCCATCGCGAGAGGTCTCGTCGCCCAAGGTGCAGCCGTCGCGATCGTGGATACCGATGGCCCCGGGGCCGAAGCCGTCGCAGCATCTATTCGCGCAGATGGAGGTCAGGCGCTCGCCTACCCATGCGACGTAACGGTCGCCACGGACTGCCTGCGCGTGGCGGAAGCGGTCGGCGCCGAGCTTGGTGACGTCTCAGTCCTGATCAACAACGCCGGGGTCATCCGGCGTACACCAATCACCGACAGCGCCTTCATCGAATCCTTCAACGCCGTGTTGGCCGTGAATGTCCTTGGTACCGCCAACATGGTGAGCGCTTGCCTGCCGCAACTCATGCGATCCCACGGCAGGGTGATCAACCTCGGTTCCATTGCCTCGTTCATCTCTACGCCGGGGGGTGGCGCCTACGCGTCATCAAAGGGAGCCGTCCTGCAGCTGACCAAGACCCTCGCTGCCGAGTTGGCCACTCACGGCATCCGCGTCAATGGAATTGCTCCCGGGGTGATCGCCACGCCAATGACCGAAGCCACGCGAAACCATCCAGAGACGGCCTCGCGCTTCCTCGCGCATACCCAGATGGGTCGCTTCGGTGAGCCCGAGGAACTCGTGGGGCCGGTGGTCTTTCTTGCGTCTTCGATGTCCAGCTACGTCACGGGTGTGATGCTGCCGGTCGACGGTGGTTATCTCACTCTGTGACCCTGGAGAGTCGTCATGGAGCGGAGATGAGTGCGAGGGGAGCGCCTGCCGTTACGACGTCCCCCAAGGAGACACCCACTTCCGTGACCACACCGGCGATGGCGGCACGAACGGGATTCTCCATCTTCATTGCCTCGATCACGAAGAGCAAAGCGCCCTTCTCGACGACGTCATCGATTTCCACGAGAACCTTCTGAATGGTGCCCTGCATCGGGCTGACGACTGACCCAGTCCCCGCGCGCGCGGCTCGTGTTCGTGTCTGTCCCTGCCCGGCGTACGCGTTTGCCTGAGGAACTCGCTCCTCAGCGATGCATGGTTGAGACTCGTCGCCAAAGAACGGGATCACGTACTGGCGTTCACCCACCCAGACGACATTCCCTGCGATCGGTTCCTCTTCCAGATTGCCCAGCAGCCCCGCCGCCACCTGATCCTCAAGCCAGCGCGTGCTGACCTCCGCAGACCGGAAGTCAGCATGGTCGATGATCCGCTGCGCGGCAGGCAGTGTCGTAGGGACCCCATCGAAAACCGCCTCCTTGGACACTGCGAGGAGCGAGTCAATGGCCTCGGAGCGACTCGGAGCCCAGACGATGAGCTTGCCGATGAGACTGTCGTAGTACGGGAGCACCTCGTCTCCGGAGTCATAGCCACCATCGAATCGGACACCGTCCCCCAGCGGAACGCTCACCGTCGCGAGCTTCCCGGGGGCGGGCAGGAACCGTCCATCTGCGCAGTCTTCAGCGTTCACCCGGATCTCGATCGCGTGCCCGTGTGAAGGGGGGCCCGACTCGACGATGGACAGTGGCAGACCGCCGGCTACCCGAAGCTGCTCGCTCACGAGATCAAGACCAATCACCTCTTCGGTGACTGGGTGCTCCACCTGGATGCGCGTGTTCATCTCCAGGAAGTAGAAGGCTCCGTCTTGGACCAGGAACTCGACCGTACCCGCCCCCCGGTAGCCCACCTCACGCGCGAGCCGCACCGAGGCCTCGCCCATGGCCCTGCGCATCTCACCGGACAGGCCCGGTGCAGGGCTCTCCTCGATCACCTTCTGGTGCCTTCGCTGGATTGAGCAGTCTCGGTCACCTAGCCACACCACGTTTCCGTGATTGTCGGCGAACACCTGAACCTCGACATGGCGGGCATGCGCCAGGTACTTCTCCAAGTAGACGTCATCGTGGCCGAAAGCCGCCAGGGCTTCGCGCTGGGCTGACTCGAGCGACTCGACAACCTCGCCATCAGAGTGGACCAGCCTCATTCCACGCCCGCCGCCGCCGTACGCGGCCTTGATCGCCACGGGATAGCCGAACTCAGCTGCAAACTCCGACACTTGCTGTGCGGAGGTGACCGCGTGTGTGGAGCCGGGCACCTGCGGCACTCCCGCGTTCCGTGCCCGCTCGCGAGCCGCCACCTTCTCGCCCATCGCTTCAATCGCTGCGGCGGGCGGTCCGATGAACACGAATCCAGCCGCACTCACGGCCGCGGAGAAGTCCGCATTCTCGGCAAGGAACCCATAGCCGGGATGAATGGCATCGGCGCCGGATTCACGGGCCGCTGCGAGGATCCTGTCGATGTTGAGGTAGCTCTCACGCGCGACTGTGGGGCCGATGTGTACGGCCTCGTCTGCCTGGCGCACGTGCTTGGAGTTCGCATCGGCGTCGGAGTAGACGGCCACCGACGCGATACCCTGCTTGCGACATGCGGCGATGATACGCACCGCAATCTCCCCGCGGTTCGCGATGAGGACCTTCCGGATGGCAAGCGGATCCATGGCGGTATCGGTCACGTCACTCCTTCTCAAGGTTGTCCCGCGCCCAGGTGACGATTTCACTCGTGGGTGTTCCCGGGGTGAAGACGCGCGCGATGCCCATGTGCTCAAGGGCGGTGACGTCGTCGTCGGGGATGATGCCGCCGCCGAAGACGACGATGTCCTCGGCATCACGTTCCCTGAGCAGCTCAAGAACGCGAGGGAACAAGGTCATATGAGCACCGGAGAGGATCGACAGGCCGACCGCGGCCGCGTCCTCCTGAACGGCCGTTTCGACCACCTGCTCGGGTGTCTGGTGAAGGCCGGTATAGATGACTTCGAAGCCTGCATCCCGCAGGGCGCGCGCCACCACCTTGGCGCCTCGATCATGTCCGTCGAGGCCCGGCTTGGCGATGACGACGCGGGCCGCCGCAGCTCGAGCCATCTAGCTCATCCTCTCGATGATCATGGCCATGCCTTGCCCCCCGCCGACGCACATCGTCACGAGCCCGGTCTGCCGGTCAAGCGATCGAAGGCTGTTGAGCATCGTCGTTGTGATCCGGGCACCGGTCATTCCAAAGGGATGTCCTATCGCGATGGCGCCACCGTTCACGTTGAGGCGTTCGTCATCGATACCGAGCTCTCGTGCACTGGGAAGGACCTGGGCGGCGAAGGCTTCGTTGATCTCGAACAGGTCGATGTCATTGACGGTCATGCCCGCGCGTAACAGCGCCCGCTGCGACGCTTGCACCGGTCCGAGCCCCATGATCTCCGGAGACAAGGCGGACACGGCGGTGGAGACCACTCGGGCGAGGGGCGTGATGCCGAGTTCCAGCGCGCGGACGTCCGACATCACGATGAGGGCAGCGGCTCCGTCATTGAGGGGGCACGCGTTGCCCGCGGTGACGGTCCCGTCAGGGCGGAACACCGGCTTGAGGGCGGCCAGAGCCTCGATACTGGTGCCTGGCCGGATACCGTCGTCTGAGTCGACTACAGAGCCGTCCGCAAGAACGATCGGAGTGATCTCGCGTTCCCAGAACCCGCTGCTCCGAGCCTGCTCGGCTCGATTCTGGCTGCGGCAGGCAAAGGCGTCCTGCTCCTCGCGGGTGATGCCTGTCAGCTGCGCCACGTTTTCTGCCGTCTGGCCCATGGCGATGTAGACGTCGGGCATGCGGCCCTCGGCTCGGGGATCCGTCCACACCGGAGCACCACCGCTTGCACGGGCGGCAGATCGCTCTCGGGCCGCCGAGAGCTTCGGGTTGCGCCAGTCGATTGCCTGGTCTTCCAGGCTGGCCGGCCAGCGATCACTCGAGCCGAGGGCGTACGACGTCACGCTCTCCACCCCAGCCGAGACAAACGCCGTGCCCTCACCTGCCCTGATGGCATGCAGTGCCATGCGGGTGGTCTGTACAGAGGATGCGCAGTAGCGGTTGACCGTGGTTCCAGCGACTGAGTCGAGTCCGGCCAAGATCGCCACAACGCGAGCCATATTGAAGCCCTGCTGCCCACCCGGAAGTCCGCAGCCCAGCATGAGGTCGTCGATCTCGGTCTCATCAAGTTCGGGCACCTGCATCAAGGCGGCCCGCACCATCTGTGCGGCAAGATCGTCGGGACGGACGTCCTTCAACGAGCCCTTCCCGGCGCGGCCGATGGGCGACCGAGCGGCAGCGACAATGACGGCCTCAGGCATTCTTGGTCCTAGCCGATCGGCATGCGCAGGAGCGCGGTCGACATCGCCTTGCCGGTCTGGTCGAAGCGCAGCGTCCTCGTGGCTCCTCCGCCCAGTGCCTGCTTGCAGATCACATTGAAGGACTCGATGTTCGGCATCTCGTAGACGAGGACGTCCCCCTTGACCCAGTCCTTGAAGTGCGCCTTGATGCGCTCCGGAGTAAGGATCGACTTCAGTTCCTCGAAGCTAGCTCTGTCTTTGGCGATGACCCCGATATTGGAGATATCGCCCTTGTCACCGGATCGCGCGAACGCGATGTCGGCAAGGATTCTTCCCATGATGGCTCCTAGGCGGTGAGGACGTCGACGTCGATGTGGACTTCGGAGCGAGGGATGAGCGTTGGCCACAGGCCGATCACCGGTCGCGGGCGTCCCGGAGGCAGGATGGCCGAGCCGACGCCCCCGAGGGTCCACAGATGCAGGGCCTCGCGCCGCACGATGTCGGCTTCCTCGCGCGTGGTGCAGCGAGCGGCGATGCGAAGGCCGACTTCGTTCGGCTCGCACTTGGGCTCAGGGGCAGTCGGGCCGTGGAGGGTGTTGACACCCATGAGCTCGTAGGAGATGTCGATCGGCTTGACGCCGAGGCTGTCGAGGCGACGGCGTACGATCTCGGCGCCCTTCTCAGCCTTCTCCCGCGCGTTCGGCCACGAGAACATCGCGATGGCCTCGCCGATCCACCCGTCCATGTAGCCCACGCAGACCTTGAGCGTGTCAGGGCGCTTGATCCCGGTCATGCCTGTCGCCTTCACGACGTCCTTGCCGAGCTGCTGGAAGTGCGGTTTCGTGAAGTCGGCGATGCCGTCGGGCATCAGGTAGCGCGACGGGTCCGCGATCTCGTAGACCAACTGCTCCTTGAGCGTCATCTCGGTCACGAGGCCACCTGTGCCGGGCAGCTTGGAGAAGACCGCCGTGCCGTCCTCGGAGACGTCCGCGAAGGGGAAGCCGATGTTCCAGGTGTCGCCCGCCTCGGCCCAGAAGTTCGACAGTGAGCCGTTCATGAGGGCGGCGCACTCGAGCAGGTGCCCTATGGTCACGGCCGCTCCGACCTTGTCGGGCTGGTCGAAGGTCCACCCGAACTCATGCATGAGGGGCGCGACGTACATCGCGTTATCGCTGACGCGACCTGCCACGACCATGTCAGACCCACCCGCGAGTGCCTCGATCATGCCGTCGGAGCCGATGTAGGCGTTGGCCGCCACAACACGATCCTTGACGAGTTCGAATTCGGTGTCGCCGTTGTCGAGGTTCTCGAAGACGAAGCCGTCAGCGTGCATGCGCATGACCTGATCGAGGACGTCGTCACCAGTGACGACGCCGACTTTCATGCCCTGGTAGCCGTTGCGCTGAGCGATTTCGACTACCTTCTTGGCTCCTGCGAGTGGATTCGCGCCACCTGCATCCGTCAGCATGCGCACGCCGTTCTCGCGAGCATGAGGGAGCGTGGCCTCAGTCCAAGGCACGATGTCGGCGATGTAGCCGCTATTGGGGTCCTTGGCGCGCTGGCGTTGCAGGATCGCCAGCGTGAGCTCGGCGAGGTGGTCGAACGACAGGTAGTCGAGGTTGCCGTCGCGTGCGAGGTCGACGGCCGGCTCCATGACGTCGCCCCAGTAGGCCGAACCTGAGCCGATGCGGACTGTCTTGCTCATCTCATGCTCCTTCGATCGTGTTGCCGGAATGCTCGACTAGTCCCCAACTCGTATGACGACGCTCTCGGATTCGCCTATTCCGCCGCAGATTCCGACGACGCCGTAGTAGGCACGCGATGGGTTCGCCGCGTAGCGGCGCCGCAGTTCGTACATGGCCGTCATGACGAGGCGGGCGGCAGTGGCGCCGGTGGGGTGACCGATCGCGATGGCGCCGCCATTCACGTTGATGCGCTTGCGCAGCTCTTCGGCCGCCACCTCATCACGGCCGGCCATGATGTGCGAGCTGACGAGCGGCACCGCGGCGAAGGCCTCGTTGATCTCGATGACGTCCATGTCGTCGAGGGTGAGGCCGGTTCGCTGGAGAGCGAGTCGGATGGCCTGCGCCGGAATGGACGCAATCCGATCGGGGTGGCCCGAGGCCATGGACCAGCCGTGCAACGTGGCCAGTGGCGTCATCCCGTTGGCCTGCGCGTTGCCGACCTTGGTCAGGACGAGTGCGGAGGCGCCCGTGCTGAGGCCGGGCGCATTGCCCGCAGTGACGGTGGGGTTGCCATAGATGGGCTTGAGCTTGGCGAGCTTCTCCACGGTCGTGTCTGCGCGCACGCTCTCGTCTGCGGAGAACTCGATGACGCCCTCGCGGCCCATGTCGACCTCGATGGGCACGATCTCTTCGGAGAACTTGCCCGCGTCGCGGGCAGCTATGTACAGGTGGTGGCTGCGGGCGGCCCACTCGTCCTGCTGTTCACGTGTGATGCCGTACTCAACGGCCTCTTCGCCGGCTTGCACCGCACGCGGACGTCCCGTCATGGGGCATGCGATGACGAGCTGGTCCTTGAGCGTGATGTCGCCCAGCGAGTGACCCCACCGCTGCTGGGTGAGGAAGTACGGGGTCCGGCTCATGTTCTCGGCGCCGCCGGCAACGGCGAGTCGAGCATCATCGACGCGCAGGGATCGGCTCGCGAGGGTGATGGCAGCAAGGGACGAGCAGCAGGCGCGATCGACGGTGTAGGCAACCTTCTCCGGCGGAATGCCAGAGTCGACGAGCACCTGGCGCGCGATCGAACGGTCGGCTCCAGGGAGGTTCACGCCGAACGCGACCTCGTCCACAAGCTCTGGCGCCGCACCGGCACGCTCCAGTGCATGCCTGACAACGTGTGCTCCCAGTTGGGGATGCGTGAAGTCACGCAGCGTACCCCCGAACTTGCCGAATGGGGTGCGCACGGCCGCGACGACGGCGATGTCATCCAGTTGCATGTTGGTCCTGTCCTCGTAGTCGATATCGGGGGCTTTCGCCTAGACGGCGCCCTTGTCGTGCAGTTCCGAAATCTGGGCGCTGGTGAAGCCGAGTTCACCGAGGATCTGATCGGTGTGCTCTCCCAGGCGCGGCGCCGGTTCGGTGCGCGGTGGCAGTGCGTCCGATGTCTTGACGATCGGCCCGACCAGGCGAGCGGTCCCGATGACGGGATCAGGGACGTCGATGAACAGCTTCCGGGCGGCGAGGTGCTCGCACTCGAACACCTCCTGCGCGTCCTGCACAGGACCCACGGGAAGGCCCCGAGCAAGGAGCTCCTCGGTGACCTGGGCACTTGTCTTGGAGCGAAGCCACGCGCGAACGGCATCGCCGAGCTCACCCGACATGTTGGCTGCTCGCGCCGGTCCCGACGAGGTGTGCTCGGTGCCGACGAGGTCGGGCCGGCCCATCGCGTCGCAGAACTTCGCCCAGTCGCGCTCGGTGGCGACGATGAGCGCCACCCATCCGTCGGCTGTCTCGAAGGGCCCCCACGGCGCCATGTAGGGCTCGACTCCGCGTTGCATGACGTGTCCCGTCAGGGAGTACGCGGTCAAAGAGCGCTCGGCCAGTCCGGCCATGGAGTCGTACATGGAGATGTCAAGGAAGCAGCCCTGTCCGGTTCGCTCGCGCTGGAAGAGCGCCACGGAGATGGCGTGTGCCGCGTTCATGCCGGAGACCACATCGCCCAGGGCTACGCCCAGCCAGGTGGGTGGTCCACCCGCTGCACCGCACGTGTTCATGAGTCCGCCCATTGCCTGGGCGACGATGTCGTAGGCAGGGCGCTTGCTATACGTCCCGGCGTATTCGGGCAGGCTGCCGAATCCCGAAATCGCTGCGTAGATCAGGCGGGGGTTCGCCTGGGATAGCTCCTCGTAGCCCAGGCCCATGTCCGCGAGCAGGCCTGGTCGGTAGTTCTCCACCAGCACGTCTGCCTCGACCGCGAGACGTTTGAAGATCTCGCGCCCGTGTTCGGACTTGAGATCCAGGGTGATGCTGCGCTTGTTCCGATTGAAACGGACGAAGTAGCCGCTCTGCTTGTCACCGGCCTCGTTGGTGATGATCGGGGCTCCGCCTCGCGCGGTGTCGCCGCCATCGGGTCGCTCGACCTTGATGACATCGGCCCCCTGATCCGCCAGCATCATCGTGCAGTAGGGGCCGGCCACCTGGAGTTCGAAGCTGAGGACCTTGATGCCCTCGAACGGCCGCTGGTGTTGCACCACGTTAGTCACGCTCCTTGTTGGCCAGCGCCCAGGCGCCCGGAAGCAGGCCGGCGGCAGCGAGGATCTTGATCGCGTCCCCGAGGAGGAAGGGGAGAACACCCAGCGCGATGGCGGTGACCAGCGGGGTGCCGAGCGCCAGAGCGAGGACAGGCACGCCGATGGCGTAGATGACGAGGTTGCCGATGACCATCAGGCGCACCGTGGACCAGAAGCGACGATCCTGCCCACGGGCCGCTTGCCGCCCGACGAGCCACGCAGCCGCTACGAAGCCGACCAGGTAGCCGGCCGTGGCGGCGTGGAATCCGCTGGAGTGGCCGGCGAACCAGGGCACACCTACGAGGCCGAGTCCGACGTACAGGAGCATGCTCAGCAGTCCGCGGCGGCTTCCGAGGACCGCGCCGGTCAGCAGCACCCCGAGGGTCTGCAAAGTCAGCGGTACCGGTGTGCCCGGCAGCGGGACGCTCACTTGGGCCAGGACTCCGGTGGACGCAGCACCAACAGTGATCAGGGCTGCGCTACGCGCCCAGCCTGCCGACCACCTGTCTGACAGCACACCCACCGCTACCGCACTGGACATCGGCTTCCTTTCCGGTCTGAGTGGGCCTACCATAGCCAAACTAACGAACGCACGCTAGTTTATGCGGGGAGATGGAATGGAACACGTACTGCAAGCGCCGCCAGACGCCGGCTTCGCCGTCACACTTGAAGACGGCGTCCTAGAGATCTCCCTCAATCAGCCTGAGCGTCGAAACCCCCTCGGGTACCGCACGATGACTGCGCTCGTGGATGTGCTGAGGATGGCCGACCAGGTTCCTCTTGTTCGCTCGATTCTCTTGTTCGGTCAGGGCACCGCCTTCACCGCGGGCGGAGACCTGAACGAGTTCAAGGATGAGGTCGCGCAGTCCGCCCATGCGCTGCACGAGAGCGGCCAGGCCCTCGCCACACTCCTGACCTTGATCCCTCAGTTGACCAAACCGCTCGTCGTGGCCGCGCACGGCTACTGCATGGCGGGCGGAGTCGGCCTTCTTGCCGCAGCGGATGTGGCGCTGGGAGCCCAGACCACGACCTACTCCATGAGCGAGATCCGAATCGGCCTGTTTCCCCTGATGGTCCTTCCCGCTGTGCGGGATGCGATAGGCATTCGCCGAGCACGGGAACTCGCCTTGACGGGCCGTCGTTTCGGGACTGACGAAGCAGTGCGCATCGGCCTTGTGCACCAGGCGTTCCCGGACGAGGGGTTCCTGGACTCGGCTCGCGGCCGAGCCAAGGACCTCGCCACGCTGGGACGGACGACGATGACCATGGGCAAGAGGTACTTGCTCGACATCGACGGGCTGCCGCGCGAGAGTGCCACACAGCTCGGCCGCGCAGTGCGCGGGGCCTTCATGACCAGCCCGGACTTCGAAGAAGGCGTCTCCGCCTTCCTCGACAAGCGCACGCCCGAGTTCAAGTAGTCGAGGAGCGCATCATGAACCATTGGACGACTGCGTCCGGCCTGCCCAAACTGGCGTACTACGACCAGTCCTCCGATGGCGCGAGCCTGTCGGCTGATCGAGTGCAGCCACCCGGTCAGCCCCCATTCAGCCGCGGCATCACTGCAGATGGCTACCGGACCAACCCGTGGGTCATGGGACAGTACGGCGGTTTCGGGACGCCCCGTGAGAGCAACGAGCGCCTCAAGCAGATCATCGCGGCCGGTCAGACAGGCTTCAGCGTCGCGCTGGACCTGCCCACACAGATGGGCCTGGACTCCGATGATCCGCGCGCACGAGGAGAGGTCGGGAAGGTCGGCGTCTCCATCGACAGCCTTCACGACATCGAGGTGCTCTTCGACGGCGTGGACCTCACGTCACTTCGCCAGATCCGCACCACAGCCAATGCAATCGGGCACATCTGGTTGGCCCTCATTGTCGCCATGTGCGAGAAGACCGACACCGATCCAAACGCCATCTCCGTATTGATCCAGAACGACGTTCTGAAGGAGTACTTCGCCCGCGGCACCTACATCCACCCGCCCGAGCAGGGCATGCGAATAGTCACCGACGTCGTCGAGTATTGCGCTCGCCACCTGCCCAACTGGACCCCCGTTACCTTGAGCGGCTACCACATCCGGGAGGCCGGAGCGGATGCCGTGCAGGAGGCGGCCTTCAGCATCGCAGACGGCATCGCCTACCTCGAGGCGGCCGAGGCGCGCGGCCTCACTGTCGACGACGTGGCGCCTTCCCTCTTCACGTTTCTGTCAACGAACATCGACTTCCTGGAGGAGGTTGCCAAGTTCCGGGCTGCACGCCTTACTTGGGCCCGTGTCACCAAAGAGCGTTTCGGGGCTCAGGATCCCCGTAGCCAGATGCTCCGGATCTTCGCCTTCACCGCAGGCTCATCGCTTACCGCGCAGCAGCCGCTCAACAACGCGGTGAGGACGGCGATTGAGTCCTTGGCTGCGGTCCTCGGTGGAGTGCAAACCCTGCACGTCTCTGGCTATGACGAGGCCCTCGGCGTGCCGACAAAAGAGGCCGCAATGCTCGGCCTGCGCACCCAGCAGATCATCCTGGAGGAGAGCGGGGTCACGGGCATTGCAGATGCCCTGGGAGGCAGCTGGGCGGTGGAATCGCTGACGACACAGTTGGCCGACCGAATCTGGGCAGAGTTGGAGAAGATCGACGCCATGGGAGGCGCGCTCGCGTGCATCACCAACGGCTACTTCGCGAACGCGCTTGGCGATGCCGCGTACGAGTACCAGCTAAGCGTCGAGTCAGGCGAGACCCGAATCGTTGGCGTCAACTGCCATCAGGAATCCACGCAGGACCGGATCCGACCGTTCGCCATCGATCCGGCGGGGGAGGTGGCCCAGGTAACGGCGTTGGCGGACCTTCGCGGAAGGCGAGATGCCCAGATGGTCGAGTCCGCACTCGCCCAGCTTCGACAAGACGCCATGAGCGGGCGGAACCTGGTACCGGCCACCATTGAGGCCGTACGTCACTACGCCACAGTCGGCGAGATCACGCGCGTCCTCACCGACGTTTTCGGTGTGTACCGACCGTCGTAAAGCGCCCAGATCACCGTGGGGAGGCGGGCCTGAGGACTCCCTCTTGAGTCACGGTCGCCCAGAGGGTCCCATCCTCCGCTGACACCGCCGCTCTCGTGAAGCCCCTGCCATGGTTCGCGACGGGACTGTCGCAGCGCATGGCGATCCATCCGTTCCACGCTCGCGCGTTGTGAATCCACATCGCGTAGTCCAGGCTTGCTCCCGCGACCGGGCTCGACCCGTACCAGGAGCGCCCATGGCCGGCGAGAGCAGCGTCAAGCATGTTCAGGTCAACGGCGTAGGCGAGGAGAGCACCCGACAGCAGCGGGTCGTTGCCCACCTCCCGACGCGGGCGCGCCCAGACCACCTGCTCCTCGGTCGCTGCGGATCCCCCGATCAATCCCGAGGGTCGCATGAGGAAGCGAAGCTCGAATGGGCCGTCCGTCGCCCACCACTCGGGGAGGTCGAATGGGCATTCCCCGCGCCACTCCTCCCAAGGTCGAGCCTCAGTGGGCAGGTTCCCCACACCCTCATCCGAATGCTGAATGACCGCCGTCTCGGGCTCATGGAAAGAAGCCATCATCGAGAGCAGCACCCGGCCTCCCTGCTCTGCAGTGACGCGGCGAACGGAATAGCGCCGCCCATCTCGGAGAACGTCGACCTGAAGGCGAACCTCCTGCACCGGGCTTCCACCGCGCAGGAAGTAGCTGTGACATGAGTGAAGTGGCCGTTCGACGGGCACGCTGTTGCCCGCGGCCATCAGCGCCTGAGCAATGACCTGGCCGCCGAACAGCCTAGGCAGGTTCCGTTCGACAACGCCGCCCTGGAACGCACCATGGCCGAGAGGCACAACCCGAAGCGCCTCAAGGAGCTGGTCGATTGCCGCCATCGCCGGATCTCCGCGGGTGGCGCTAGCCGCGGGTGCGCACCAACAGGCTGCTCTTGAACGTCATGACGGTCCGGTCCTCCTGGTTGATGGCGGCATACTCCAGCGTCCAGATCCCTTCCCCGGCGCGCGACGACAGCCGAGAGACGACCACTGTCGCTTCAGGGTGGATCGTGTCTCCGACGAAGACCGGCGCACTCGCTCTCACCTCGTCAAGGCCCAGCCATGCGACGACGGATGCGAAGTACCCGGTCTGAGTCAACAGCCCGAGGCACAGACTCATGGTGAAGGGACCATGGGCGATGCGACGGCCGAAGGGCGTGGTGGCCGCGTATTGCTCGTTCAGATGCAGTGACACGATGTCACCCGTGAGCCCGGCCCACGTTACGAGGTGACTCTCGGTGATGGTGACCCCAGGACCCACGAGGACATCACCAACCGTCAGATCCTCCCAGCATCGGTCGTCCCAACTGCGGGGCCCCGACGGACTCATCTGACTCACTCTCATCTCCAGGAAGTCGATGAACGGGTGTTCGTTAGGCTAGGTGCGAGCCAAGTTCGCGTCAAGGGACCCGACCCGCCGGTCGCTGTCCGACCACTGCATCGGTGCTAGTAGCTTCTGGGGAGCCCCAGTGCATTCGTCGCCAGGTGATTCAGGACCATCTCGTCGCTCACGGGGGCGATGCGATACATCCGAACGATTCCCCACATCTCGGAGAGACCGTACTCGTGGGACAACCCGTTGCCGCCATGCGTCTGAATGGCGGCATCGAGGGCGGCCTCAGCGGCGTGCGAGGCCTCGTACTTGGCAACGGCTGCGAGCAGACCGTCACTGACGCCGGCATCGTGCGCCTCAGCTGCGCTATAGAGCAGGTTCCGCGCCGAGACCAACCTCGCATAGGCGCGGGCCAGTGGATGGGCAATCGCCTGATGTGACCCGATAGGCGCCTTCCAGACACTCCTCTCGTTCGCGTACGCCACTGCCTTCTCAAGAGCGAAGCGGCCCAGACCCACACATGTCGCCGCCGACAGCACACGCTCAGGATTGAGGCCTTCGAAGAGCTGTGCCAGTCCGGCACCCGCCGTGCCGATCAGGGCATCGTCAGGGACGTGGATGTCGTCGAAGCTCAGGACGAACTGTCGCTCGGCGGCGACGACGCTCATGTCGATGGGACTCTTGACGACACCTCGCGCGTTCGTGTCCACCACGAATATCGACAGTTGGGCACGACCGTCGTCACGAGTCCCGGTCTTCACGACGGTCATGAACGCCTCGGCATGATCTAGGCCAGAGATGTAGTACTTCTCCCCCCGAAGCACCCATCCGTCGTCTACCTTTTCAGCCGTCGACCTCAGTGCATGGGTATTCGTGCCGGCGTCTGGCTCGGTGAGGGCAAAGCTCATTCGGATCGAACCGTCCCCAAGTCCACCCAGCCACGCGTTCCTCTGCTCGGGGTTGCCGTAGCGCTGAATGATCGGCACGCACATCCCTGGCGAGACCACGAGCGTCATCAGTGGGCAGCCTTGGGCAGCCACCTCCTCCGCAACCACGGCGAGGTCGGAAAGCGAACCGCCGGCACCCCCGAAATCCTCGGACACGTTCACACCGGCGAATCCGGCTTCGGCCAGGGGCGACCACAGCCCTTCCGGAAACTCGCCACGTCGCGCGGCGTCGAGATAGGCCTGGTGCCCGAAGTCGGCCGCAATCTGAGCCACCGCGGATCGGACGAAAGAGCGCTCTTCAGACTCGTTACTCGTGAACGTGATCACTGGGACTCCACTCGTTGATCTCCACCGACGCGGATCCGGATATTGACCCGACTCAGCATGAACCGTAGTCTAACAAACAAACACTAGTATGGGAGATGATGTGACGAAAGTTGTTGCCCTCATCACCAGGAAGAACGGCGTCCCCCAGGAGTCGTTCCTGCATCACTGGCAGATCGAGCATCCGCCGTATGTGTGGGCCCTTCCAGGACTGCAGCGGTACGTGCAGAACCCCGCGCTCGACAGAAGCCGGACATGGGCGTATGACGGGATGGCCGAGCTCTGGTTCGACTCGGTCGGTGACGTGGCACGCGCCTTCGCAAGCCCGGAAGCAGTGCCCCTGCACAACCATGAAGCAGAGTTCATTGGCGAAGTTGTCTGGTTCTTGACGGATGAGCGTGAAGTTCCGGATGTGAGAGATCATTCGTGACGAGCATCAATCACCGCGCAGCGCGGTCGATCACGGTGCGGGCGGAGGCGCAGATGGTGCCGGTGAGACGACCTCAGTTGGGACAGCGAGGGCAGTTGCGTCGGGCTCTACTACGAAGGCAAACAATCTGATGGGAGCAGCGTGCTGACTTTGGCTGACTTTGTTCGACTGAATTCGCGTCGGAATCCCGACGTGACTGCCGTCGTCGATGATGAGGGGCGCCTGACGCACGGCCAGTTGAGCACTCGCGCTTGGGCACTGGCTCAGGGACTGATCCGGCTCGGTGTGCTTCCGGGGGATCGCGTGGCAGTACTGAGTCAGAACAGCATCTTCGCTGTCGAGACGTATCTCGGAGTCCTCGCAGCGGGTGCCGTGTACGTGCCATTCAACTGGCGGTGGGCACCGCCGGAACTCGCCTATGCAATCGACTTGACGTCCCCGTCTGTTCTGCTGGTGGAAGGCGAGTTCCGCCAGCTGGTTCGCGAGACCCTCGATCTTCCCGCTCACAGGCCGACTGTCGTTGATCAGCACGACGGGTATGACAGCCTGCTTGGCGATCCAGTCGATCCACAGATCGCTCTGAGGCCGGAGGACCCGGCAGTCATCCTGTTCACCGGCGGGACAACCGGCTTCTCCAAAGGGGTGGTCCTGCCGCACCGAGCCATCCTCTTCAATGCCATCAACGAGATGATGGATCTCAGCTTCGGTGGTCCTGGGCAAGTCGGCCTTTCGATAGTTCCCCTGTACCACTCTGCCTCGCTGCTCTGCGTCTTTGGGCCCCACTACATGTCTGGTGGAACCTCTGTCGTTGTCCGGAAGTTCACCGAGGAGGGGTTCGCCGAGGTAGTCGAGCGGGAGCACGTGACATCGACCTTCATCATCCCCAACATGATCAGGCGGCTGCTGGCCAGCGGCACGCTCAGCGGTACTCGCGTTCGAACGCTGCGACAACTCCATACGGGTGGTGGAGTCCTGCGGATGCCCGACAAGCTCGCCGTCAAGGCCGCACTGCCTGACGTGCAACTGTTCTTCCGCTACGGACTCACGGAGGCCGGCCCGATGGTCTCCCGACTCAAGGACGTCGACATCCTGGACCCGGAACTGGACGGATCAATCGGCCAGGAGTACACGTTCGCGGAGGTCCAGTTGCGGGACCTTGAGGGCATGGAGGTCGGTCCTGGCGAACTGGGAGAGATCTTTGTACGAGGCCCCGGAGTCATGCTGGGCTACTACAACCAGGCCGATGCCACCAATGATGTTCTCGCCGATGGCTGGCTTCGAACTGGCGACCTCGCCGTGAGAGACGAACGGGGTTACCTGTACTTCCGCGACCGAGCTAAGGACATGATCAAGTCAGGGGGGGAGAACGTCTACGCCGCGGAGATCGAACAGCTTCTCTACGCCCACCCGGCCGTCATGGAATGCGCCGTGCTCGGTGTGCCCAGCCTCGAGTGGGACGAGGAGGTCCGCGCCGTGGTGGCCCTCCGCGAGGGAGCCACGTTGGACGCTGTCACCCTTGAGTCCTATCTGCGCGAATCGCTGGCCGGCTACAAGATCCCGAAGGTCTTCCTCTTTGTCGATCCCGGGTGGATGCCAATCAATCCCAGTGGGAAGATCGTGAAGAAGAGACTGCGAGACAAGGCAGGTTGGTAAAGGGTCGCCTCGACGCCGCGCACGTGTTCAGCCCAGGTAGTCCGTCAGGGTCTTGGCTGCCGCCTCAAGGTTCTTCATTCCCTGCTCGTGAGAATGAGCTGGATCCACCCACAGAGTCGTCAGCTGGATTCCGTGCTCCGCGTATGCCTCAAGAAGGCGGGGGTTTCGGGGCGCGCCGGCGACTGCAACGCTGATCGACTCGGGATCCCTGCCACGCTCCTCGACCACCTGCCGGAAGCGCGGCATAACCTGCTCGAGCCGCATGTCATCCTTCGGAGGAACGACATACCACCCATCCGCCCAGTCCGCGGCCTCTCGCATGGTGGTCGGGCCGGCCCCACCAAGGTAGATCGGCGGTCCACCCACCTGCTGTGGTTTGGGCCATGCCCACGAGGCAGCCAAGGAGACGTGGGTGCCGTCATATGCCGCCTGCTCCTCGGTCCACAGAGCACGCATCACCGCCACTTTGTCACGAACCACCGAGAAGCGGCTGCGCCAAGTGACCCCATGCGCCTCAGCCTCATCGACGTTCCACCCGTAGCCCAGCCCGCAAAGAAGCCGACCATCAGACAAGAGGTCGAGAGTGGCGAGTTCCTTGGCCTTCCAAATCGGGTCGTGCTGCGCGAGCAGCGTGATACCGGTGCCTACCTTCAGCTCGGAGGTCTGTGACGCGATCATGGAGAGAGTCACGATCTGGTCAAGCGTGTGCTTGTAGTACCAGGGCAGATCGCCCCCGCCGTACACATCGGGGTAGGGCGTCTTCCGAGCGACGGGGAAGTGTGAGTGCTCAGGCAGGAAGATCGAGTGGAAGCCGTACGCTTCAGCTGCCTGGGCAAAGACGACTGGATCTGGACCGTCGTCGGTGAGGAAGATGGCAATCCCTACGTCCACAGACACTCCCTTATCGCCTCTTGGGGCTGGCACGGCACTGTCGGCACTGCACCTTGCATCACGTCTTCTGGATGGTCCGGCTCACGTTCCGCAACACATCACACGACTTCGTGAAACTCCGGTGCATCGGACTCTACGAAGTCGCCCAACTCGATGCCTGCCGCCCGCAGGGCCGGAAGCACCAACTGGGGATCAAGAACTTCCGCCGAGTGCACGCCTGGCGCATCAACGGCGCCGGTAGCAACCAGCTCCGCAGCCACTGCAGCCACACCGTGCGTGGTGAGCCAGCGCTCGCGGCTTACGTACTGGAGTACCCGACCCACGCGAACGCCATCACGCCGACCGGAGACCGCCACACGCACGCCGTCAACCGGCCCGTACTCCTGCTCCGCGCTCAGGACCTGATCCCAGATGCGGCTCGACTTGAAGGCATCCGAGCCAAGGAAGTCGCCAATCAGAACGTCGGGTCGCAGTTCGAGCCCAGCCGATGTGAAAGTCGTGTCACTTCCGAAGTTGGCGTTGCCAAGGAACGCAAGCAGCTCAAGGAAGGCGGGAGCCGTGTAGCAACCCCGTATTGAGGCCCTCCTCAGCGTGGGGAAGTACCTCTGGGCCATCAGCGGCTCAGGATGAGCGCAGACTCCGGCCTTGAAGGTCCCCACCCCTGGCCATTCGATATCCACCATTCGACTCCCGCCAGGAACGGGCACCAGCTCGCCGTCCTCGACGACACGCGTGTCCGACCCGTACATCTGAACCCGATGCGTCATGAGATGAGGTGCCACCGCGAGTGTGGTGTTGACCAGGTAGCTCCAGTGCATCTGCTCGACGTCGTCAAGGCCCTCCGCCAGGACACGGCCAATGATGTTCGTCAGGCCAGGAGTGAAGCCAGCCCCGCAGATGACAGTGACGCCGGCCGCACGAGCACTGTCGTCCAAGGCGAGGTAGTCAGGGACCACCGCAGCATCGTCCAAGATGTCGATGTAGTTGGTCCCAGTCGAAATGGCAGCGGCGGCTGAGTCGGCTCCGACAATTCGGAAGGGGCCCGCGCAGTTGAGCACCACGGATGGCTGATGTCGTCGCAGGAGTGCCGCCACCGCCGAGGGGTCCCTGACGTCCACGAAATCCGTTGTGACATCGGCGCCAAGTTCAGCGGCGACGTCGTCAATCGCGATTCCTTCTCGATCGACCAGGACTAGGTGGTCAATGCCTGGACGCGAAGCGAGAATCCTTGCGGCATTTCGACCTTGATAGCCGGCACCGCCCACAATCAGAACACTGCTCATGTCAAGTAGCTCTTCTCTCGTCTAGGGGAAAAGTGATCGTTTGCAGGGATAAGCGGCGTTGAATTCATGCGCCTGGCACATGGGCAAGGAACTCCTGAGTGCGCGCTTCACGAGGTGCCATCAATACCTCTTGCGGCGTTCCCTGCTCAACGATGAGGCCGCCATCCATGAAGATGATGCGATCGGCAACGTCGCGAGCGAATGCCACTTCATGTGTCACGACGATCATGGTCATGCCGGACTCAGCCAATTCCCGCATTACGGATAGCACTTCTCCAACGAGCTCGGTGTCGAGGGCGGATGTGGGCTCGTCGAACAGCATGAGCATCGGGTCCAGGGCAAGGGCACGTGCGATGGCGACTCGCTGTTGCTGGCCACCCGATAGCTGGGCCGGGTAGGCACCGAGTCGGTCCTCGAGTCCGACCCGCACCAGAAGCTCTCGCGCACGGGCCCGCACCTCTGATGCGGGTTCTCCGCGTACCACGATGGGTCCAATGCACACGTTTTCGAGTGCAGTCATATGCGGGAACAGGTTGAACCTCTGAAAGACCATTCCCATTTTCGAGCGTTGGCGCGCCACCTCCTTGGGTGACAGCTCATGCAAGCGCTCCCCTTGCCGTCGATAGCCGATGAACTCGCCGTCCACCTCCAGAAGACCTCCATCAATGGTCTCCAGGTGATTGATGCAGCGCAGAAGTGTGGTCTTTCCTGAACCAGATGGTCCAAGGATGCACACGACTTCGCCCCGTCGAATCTCGAAGTCGATGCCCTGCAGCACCTCGAAGGTTCCGAACCTCTTGCGCAGCCCCGCGATCACGACAATGGGCGGTTCGGAGGTCATGACACTGCCTCTCGAGGGCTGCTGGTGCTGCGGTAGCTCCTGCCGAGGCGCCGCTCAAGGAGGTACTGCACGACACTCAGGACCGTTGTGCATACCAAATACCAGAAGGTCGCGACGAGGAGGAGTTCGAACACCTTGTAGTTGGTTGCCGAGATCATGCGCGCAGCGCCGAGAAGCTCAGTCACACCGACAACTGACGCTAGGGAGGTTACTTTGAACATGGTGATGAACTCGTTGCCAACTGGGGGGACCACGATCCTCCAGGCCTGGGGCATGACGATGTGCCGGAAGCTTTGGTATCCAGTCATTCCTACGGCTGCCGCTGCCTCTGCCTGACCCTTGTCGACGCCCATCAGTCCGCCTCTGATGATTTCGGCCATATAGGCGGCCTCGGCTAGGCCCAAGCCGAATAGGGCGGCCATGAAGGGGGTCATCAGCGTGTTCGTGTCCAGTTCAGCGAACTGGACGTCAGTTCCGGGGATCCCGACGTGGATGACGCTGATGACCAGTCCGATGTTGAACCAGAAGATCATCTGGACGAGCACCGGTACGCCACGCATGAACCAGATGTATGTCCATGCCGTCGCCTTGGCAACGGGATCGCTGCTCAGTCGCATGACGGCAAGCACCATGCCCAGAACGATGGCGAGAGCCATCAGGAGAACGGTAAGAACGAGTGTCTTAAGCAGGCCCGCGAGGATCTCCGGGGCGAAGAGGTATTGCCCGATCGTGGCGTAGTCGACATTGTCATTCTTGGCCAGTGCCGTCACGAAGGTCGCAACGACCAGAATGACTGCGACGGCGAAGAACCAACGCAATGGGTGGCTACGATGGACGAAGACCAACCTGCTCGGATCAACGGGCGGCGTGCTTGCCTCTGGGACTTCGCTCACCTCACCGACGTCGGCGGGGCTCTTGTCGGACACCGTCTCTCCCATAGTCACCTGACGCTCCTCACCTGACAGCCGAGTCCGAACACCATGGCGACCTCAACTCGAAACTGCGCTTTCCAGGGCGGTCTCCGTGGGGCCTCACACCATAAGGTGCCATGACGCGAGGCCCCACAGAAGAGTGTGTCCGCGGGCTACGTTCCGCTATTGGCCGTTGAGAGTGACCTTGGGCAGCAACCAGTCGGCCGGAAGGCCCCACTTGGTGAAGATGGTTGCCATTTCGCCGGATGCCCGCAGGTCCTCCATCGCCGTGGTGACTTCCTGCGCCAAGGCCGCATTTGCCTTGGAAACACCCATCGCAGCATTGAACGTCTCGAAATCGGTCAATGAGTTCATCTGCAGCTCAGGGTCCTGCGAAGCTATGTAGCCGGCGAGCCCGCCCTCGTCCAACCGAGCGTCCGCTCGACCGCTCTTGAGCGCCAAGATGGCACCGTCCTGATCGAGCGGAAGGATGTCGATGGCAGGCTTTCCGGCGTCAGTGCACGCCTTACTCGCGTCTTGAAGCGCCGGCTCGTAGATGGATGCGCCGAGGACCGAAACGGTCTTCCCACACAGTTCCGACATCTTGTTCGTCGGATCGCCCTTCTTGACCAGAAGTCCTGAATAGCCGACGAAGTAGGCGATCATGTTCATCGCGGCGCGGCGCTTCTCACCATCCGCCCACCCACCCACGAGGGCCATATCGATGCGATTTGCGTCAAGTGACGGAATCAACGAATCGAACCCGATCTTCTGAAACTCCACCGGGCGGTTCAGCTTCTTGCCGAACGCCTGCGCGATGTCGGCCTCGCTGCCAGCGAACTGCCCGTCCTGCATGAAGATGTATGGCGCAAAGGCCGGATCCACACCAATCCTGATTGCACCCCCGGCAGCTGTCGTGGCCGCGGTCGATGCGGCGGCCTGACTCGCGTTCGCGGTAGCGGCGGCGGCCGCGCTACTCGACTGGTCACCGCTCGAGGAGCTGGATCCGCACCCCGTCACGGCAAGAACCAGCGCGACGCTGGCCACGCTGACGAGAGCCTTCGCTCGGCGGCCAAAGCGACGTGACTGCACGTGCGTACCTGCAGACACCGTCCGAACATCCGAACGGTGAGAGTAATCTGGGTTCATAGGGACCTCTCTAGGAAGGGTGTCGAGCGCGCTATATAAACAATCGCTTGTTCGTTTCGCAACTATAGCCACGGTCGAGTGCCTGTCAACCCTTCTCGCTGCATCGTTATCCGCCTGCGTTCTTGGAGCCGACAAGGGCCAACCGGGGTACGGCACCCTTTCCCCCTCTCGGGCTGCCCTTCCGGAACAGGGCGTGGTGGCGGCGAACGCAGTCGCCAACGTCACGGGGGTGAGTGTCTCCATCGACTTCTGAAGGTGGTCGCGCCCATCGGCCGTCCGCGAGCGCGAGGGCTTCCTGGTCGCAGCGAGCCGGCGCGCCCGAGCCTGAACGGAGCTCCGCCGGACCGTGCTATGGACGTGCCTTCACAGCCTCGATCCTCCACGATGCCGGTGCGACCGACCTTGAAGCGTCCGCCATGCTTCGCCACCGCGACCCACGCACGACCGAGAAGTACTACGCGCGCGCCATGAGCGAGAAGCCTCACGATCCTGGCCGCGCGAAGCTGCGCCTGAAGCCCGAGCTATCCCTGGCCGCTCGGGTTTAAGAACTATGGCGAATCTGGGCGCGAAGGTACCAAGCGCCGCAACCGCTCCCAGCTCGTCCTTCAGTGGTTCAGGAAGCTAGCCTCCGATCGAACTCACGCCGATACGGGCTCCTCGCTGTGGGGCCCGTATCGGTC
>JBAXSI010000040.1:0-24898 GCA_037130755.1 Actinomycetes bacterium | reverse complement strand
CTCACGGACGCCGCCGGATACGCCGCTGCGGTCACGGCGATGGCCGAGAACCCCACGCCCACGGCACTCTTCGTCGCCAACGACATCGCAGCGCTGGGCGCCATTGCCGCAGTCCAGGAGAGCGGCCGCGCCGTGCCCCGTGACGTGTCGGTGGTGGGCTATGACGGAATCGCCCTCGGCGCCCTGCGCACGATCAGCCTGACGACCGTCGCGCAGCCGTTGGCCGAGATGGGCGCGATGGCCGCGCGGCGCCTGTTCGGCCGCATCGAGCGCCCTAGCGAGCGGGCGCACCACATCCGCGTGGAGTCCGAGCTGGTCGTCCGCGGATCAACGAGTCGCCCGCGACGTCGCTAGCAGGGACTTGGCCCGCAGCGACCTCGCGCCTGCGGGAGGGTCAGCGGTCGGCGACCGGTACGTAATCGCGCAGCGGTGAGCCGATGTAGACCTGCCGCGGGCGGCCGATCTTGGTATCCGGGTCCTCGATCATCTCGCGCCACTGCGCGATCCAGCCGGGCAGCCGACCCAGCGCGAACAGCACGGTGAACATCCGGGTCGGGAAGCCCATGGCCTTGTAGATCAGGCCCGTGTAGAAGTCCACGTTCGGGTAGAGCTTGCGCTCGATGAAGAAGTCATCGGCCAGGGCCACTTCCTCAAGTCGAAGAGCGATGTCGAGCAGCGGATCCTGGATGTTGAGCGCGTCGAACACGTCGTGCGCCGTCTTCTTGACGATCGCGGCCCGCGGGTCGTAGTTCTTGTAGACACGATGGCCGAAGCCCATCAGCTTGACGCCGTCCTGGCGATCCTTGACCTGGCGGATGAACGTGTTGACGCCGCCGCCCTGCGCCTGGATGTTCTCGAGCATCTCCATGACGGCCTGGTTCGCGCCGCCGTGCAGCGGGCCGAACAGTGCGTTGATGCCTGCCGACACGGACGCGAACAGGTTGGCATGGGAGGAGCCGACAAGCCGCACGGTCGAGGTCGAGCAGTTCTGCTCGTGGTCGGCGTGCAGGAGGAGCAACTGGTTGAGCGCCTTCGACAGGACCGGGTTGACCTCGTAGTCCTCAGCGGGAACGCCGAACGTCATCCGCTGGAAGTTGTCGATGAAGCCGAGCGAGTTGTCCGGGTAGAGGTACGGCTGGCCGACGGACTTCTTGTAGGCATAGGCCGCGATCGTCGGGACCTTGGCCAGCAGGCGGATCGTCGAGATCTCGACCTGGCGCTGGTCGAACGGATCGAGGGAGTCCTGGTAGAACGTCGACAGCGCCGAGACTGCGGACGACAGCACCGGCATCGGGTGCGCGTCACGCGGGAACCCGTCGAAGAACCGCCGGAGGTCCTCGTGCAGCATCGTGTGCGTCTTGATCTGGTGCTTGAACTCGTCGAGGGCCTCAGCTCCTGGGAGCGCACCGTAGATCAGGAGGTAGGCGGTCTCGAGGAAGGTCGACTGCTGGGCCAGCTGCTCGATGGGATACCCGCGGTAGCGCAGGATGCCCTTGTCACCGTCGATATAGGTGATGGCCGAGGTGCACGCGGCCGTGTTCACGAAGCCGGTGTCGAGCGTCACCCGCCCGGTGGTCTTCAGCAATGGCGCGATGTTGATGCCGGACTCCCCGACGGTGGCAGCCACCTCGGCGAGTGGCAACTCGCCCTCGGGGTACGTGAGCACGATCTCTGACACGGCAACCTCCTGAAGGGGAGCGTACCCACCGTTTCGCGGGTGTCGCTCCGGACCTATGTCACCACTCCGTGAGGAAGGTCACTCCGACACGAGCCTGGCCACTGCCGACGCCACGTGCTCGTCCGTGCCGGTGAGCGCGATCCGGACATGCTCGGCACCGGCCGGTCCGTAGAAGTCCCCCGGGGTGACCACGATCCCGCGCTCGGCGAACCAGCGCACGGTGTCCCAGCAGGGCTCCCCTCGGCTGGCCCAGAGGTAGAGACCGGCCTCGCTGTGGTCGATTCGGAAGCCGGCGGCAGTGAGAGCGGTGAGCAGGACCTCGCGGCGGGAGCGGTAGACCTCGCGCTGGAGATCGACATGCTCGTCGTCGTCGAACGCCGCGATCGCGGCTGCCTGAATAGGGGCCGGGACCATCATCCCGATGTGCTTGCGCACCGCCAGCAGGTCCTCGATGCGACGAGAATCGCCCGCAACGAAGCCGAACCGGTAGCCGGCCATGTTCGACCGCTTGGACAGGGAGTGCAGCGCCAGGACGTTGTCGTGGGACTGACCGCAAACAGACGGATGCAGCACAGAGACCGGCTGCGCGTCCCAGCCGAGTTCGATGTAGCACTCGTCGCTGACGACCACGATGCCCTTGCTGCGGGCCCACGAGACAATCTCGGCCTGACGGGCCGCATCGAGCACCATGCCTGTCGGGTTGCCGGGCGAGTTCAGCCACACCATCGCAGCGTCGTCGACGGACTCGGGCTCGTCGGTCGCAACGAACTCACAGCCCGCGAGGATCGCCCCGACGGCATACGTGGGATACGCGATCCGGGGGATGACGACGCGGGAGCCGGCAGCGAGCCCGAGCTGGCGTGGCAGTGATGCGACCAGTTCCTTGGTGCCGGTGGCCGGCTGGATCGCAGCGGCATCGATGGTCACGCCGAGCCGGCGGGACAGCCAGCGTGCGCAGGCCTCGCGGACCTCGACGCGACCGGCGGTCGTCGGATAGCCGGGTGCATCCGCCGCCGCACGCAGCGCGTCCTGAGCGACGTCAGGAGTCGGATCGACCGGTGTTCCGACGGAAAGGTCGATGGCACCGCCTGGATGGCGTCGGGCCTGGTCAGCGAAGGGTGCGAGGACGTCCCAGGGGAAGTCCGGCAGCAGGTCGGCAAGCCGGCCCGCGTTCGTCATGTCTGGACTCAGTGGTCGTGCTCTTGCGGCGGCACGCTGGCCAGCAGCGGGGCGTCGAAGTCCTGGGCGCCGAGCTTGGCCGCGCCCCCCGGTGAGCCGAGGTCGACGAAGAACTCCGCATTGGCCGCGGTGTAGTCCTTCCACTCCTCCGGCACGTCATCCTCGTAGAAGATCGCCTCGACCGGGCAGACCGGCTCGCAGGCACCGCAGTCCACGCACTCATCGGGCTGGATGTAG
The DNA here is from genome assembly GCA_037130755.1 of Actinomycetes bacterium. Lineage (GTDB taxonomy): Bacteria > Actinomycetota > Actinomycetes > S36-B12 > S36-B12 > UBA10649. The sequence continues at coordinate 21,804 of JBAXSI010000040.1, read as the reverse complement.
AGCATCCGATCGCCCTCGTAGATGCAGTCCACAGGACATTCCTCGATGCAGGCCTTGTCCTTCAGGTCCACACAGGGAAATGCGATGACGTAGGTCACCTGAGCCTCCGAGGTCGAGTGCCGGAAAAGGCCGGCTGCGGTCCGGACACAACTTACACAACCGTCCCCGTGCGCGTGAGGCGAGTCGGCCTAGTGTGGTGTCGTGCGCCTATACGACACGCGACTGAAGGACGTCGTCCCGATCCAGCCTGCCCGGCCCGGCGTCCTGACGATCTACGCCTGCGGCCCCACGGTCTACCGCGACGCCCACGTGGGGAACATGCGGACTTTCCTCCTCACCGACGTGATCCGGCGCACTGCCGAGCTCGAGGGCCTGAAGGTCCGCCTCGTGCAGAACATCACCGACGTCGGCCACATGGCCGACGACACCGGGCTCGGCGACGACGCGACGCCGGCTGAGCCGGCCGTCGACGAGGGGCAGGCGGACACCGAGGACAAGGTCCTGAAGCAGGCCGCCACCGAGGGACGCTCTGCCCTCGATATCGCCCGCGACTACGAGGACCGGTTCCACCGTGACCTGTCCGCCCTCAACATCAAGCCCGCCGAGCACTACCCGCGGGCCAGCGAGTCGATCGACCTCATGATCGACCTGATCGGAAAGCTCATGGACTCCGGGCATGCGTACGTCGGCGGCGACGGGTCGGTGTTCTTCGACGCCCAGTCGTTCCCGGGCTACGGCGAGCTCAGCGGCAACCGGCTCGCCGACCTGCGCCCCGGGCACCGCTTCGAGGGCGGCGTCGACCCGTCGAAGCGCTTCCATGCCGACTGGGCGCTGTGGAAGAAGGCCCAGGACACCCGCACGCAACTGGTGTGGGACACCCCGTGGGGCGTCGGCTTCCCCGGCTGGCACACCGAGTGCAGCGCGATGAGCCTGGCGATCCTCGGCGACTCCATCGACATCCACACCGGCGGCATCGACCTGCGCTTCCCGCACCACGAGGACGAGCGCGCGCAGAGCAACAGCGCCACCGGCAAGGACGTCGTGCGGCACTGGGTGCACGGCGAGCACCTGCTGTTCGAGGGTCGGAAGATGAGCAAGTCCGCTGGCAACGTCGTACTCGTGTCCGACGTCATCGCGCGGGGCCTCGACCCACTCGCCCTGCGTTTCGCACTGCTGCAGCACCGCTACCGGCAGCAGATGAACCTCACCTGGAGCGCGCTCGAGGCGGCTGACTCGACCCTGGTGCGCTGGCGGCAGAAGGTCGCCCTGTGGGCGACCGAGCCCTCGGCTGCCATGCCGTCGGAGTTCATCGACCCGATCACCGAAGCGCTTTTCGACGACATCGACACTCCCCGCGCCATCATGCTGATGCGCGAACTCGAGAAGGACGAACGCGTGGCACCGGGCGCCAAGTTCGAGGTCTTCGCCTACGTCGACCGCGTACTGGCCGTGGACCTCGCGCGTTCGGTGGGGCAGCCGCAGCCGGCCCCCGAATCGATTCCTGACGAGGTACGGGCACTCGTCGATGAACGTGCAGCCGCCCGCGCAGCCCAGGACTGGGCCGCGAGCGACGCATTGCGCGACGCGATCGCGGCGCTCGGTTTCGCGGTGGTGGACACACCCGGCGGCCAGGAGGTCGGCCGCGCCCAGCCGGCGGTCGGCTAGTTGCTGAAGGTGTTGGGGTCAGTCGTCGGTGCCGGCTGAGCACTCGGCTTGTTCGGCTTGTTCGGCTTGTTGGGCTTGTTGGGCTTGCTGGTGGCACTACTGCTCGGGCTGGCCGAGTCGCTCGCGCCGCCGGTCGTGTCGGTGGAGCCACCGGACGCCGAGCCTGACGACCCCGGCTTCTTGCCGCAGATGACGTGCGGTGCCGGCTTGTAGTGCGTGGTGATCGGCTCGCGCTTCACCTCGGCACCATTCTTGTAGAACACCCGGTCGACCGTGATCCAGAAGCCGTCGACACCGGGCTGCCCCAGGCACTTGTCCGTCGGGTCGTAGACCGTATCGAACGGGATCTTGTGCCGACGCTTGCTGAACTCCGCGTCGATCTTGTCGTAGACCTTCGTGCCCCAGAAGCTGGCATTCATGGACCCGTTGGTCATCGCAGTGGTGATGAGCACCGGGTAGGGATTGGAGTTCTTGAACTTCATGTCGAAGATGCCCCACGCGACGGTCGCCTCGAGACCGGGCTGGTAGCGCGAGATGTAGATCGAGTGCGCAACGGTCTTCACCCGCTCCATTCCAGCGAAGAACGCGGCCGTCCACATCGTCGTCGTCGCGGTCGAGACGCCACCACCGAGCTGCTCGTCGAAGATTCCGCCCTCCCCGACCACGAAGCCCTTCGTGTAGCCGTTGGCCTCCGTGCGCTCCTTGATGGTGTCGTTCATCGAGAACGTGTCACCGGGCATGAGGATCGTGCCGTTGATGCGCCTGGCCGCCTCGCCGATGTTCTGGACGCGGTACGCCGCGTACGGGAAGCGCTGGGTGAAGGACGAGATCTTCTCGTTGATGCCCAGCGCCTTCGCCTGCTCGGTCGTCAGCGTCGGCTCGCGGACGCCCACCGAAACGTTCACGTCGCGCTGGTCGGCGGGCTTGTCGAGGACCCCCTGCACGGCGGTCGCGAGCTCCTCGTCGGAGATGCCCTTGCCGACGACCGAGGGCACCACCACCGGCTTGCCGTGCTTGATCTTGAAGGACGCGTCGTTGCCCTTCGTCTCGATCGGCTTGAGTTCCTTGCTGATGGCGTCGTGCAGGACGGCACCGTCGAGAACGGGTGCGAAGGTGGTGCCGTCCTCACTGAAGCTGAGTGCGCGAGCGATGTCCGAGGGTTCAAGGCTCGCGTTGACCGAGCCGGCCTGCACGGTGACCGGCGCCGAGACCGCGGTGGCCGCGAGGTCGGCCGCCTTCGTCGCAACGTCGGCAGGAATCCCCGGCTGGACCTCGGTGACGGTCGCGGGAATCGGCGCGCGGGGCTTGAGGAGGGCAGCCACGAGGGCCTGCGAAGTCGCCTTCTGGTCCAGTTCGCGACCGGGCACGCCCTCGGTGAGCTTGGGCTCGCCGCCCTTCATCACCAGCGTTGGGTTCTCCGGGGGCTGGTTGACGGCGTCCGCGATGGACTGCATCTGCGTCGCCATGGCCGCGTCGTCCACGCTGACGACGGCGGGCAGTTGCGTGGCGCCGAAAAGGTGCCCGATCAGGTCGGCGGGGTTCCATGTCCGGCCGAAGGCCGGTTTCACCGAGGCCGCCGCATCGAGTACGAGCCCGGCCTGTGCCGGCTTGACGACGTAGGTCTTGCCGTCGGAGGTCACCTTGAGCCTCTTCTTCGCGACCGGACCGTACTTCGTCGTGAGGGCCGCGGCTGCGGCCTCGGGAGTCATCCCGCTGATGTCGACCCCCTCGACGCTGGTGCGCGGAGGGGCCGTGCCCCCGGACCGTACCGCCGTGGTCAGGTAGAGCACGAAGGCCAGGACCGCCAGCCCACCGAGGATGACCGCAGCCCACCTCAGGGCGCGACTGAACCCGGCAGGACTCTTGCCCTGCCGTGCACGATCGCCCTTAGCCTCTGCCATAGTCCCTTAGCGGATCGTAAGCGCCCGTCGCTGTTACTGACGCCTCAGGTGTGTCACCCGTTCCGAGGACCGCGAGCCGAGGCCGGCAGCGGGAACGTCGCAGCGGCGGACCCGAGGATCACCCCACCGATCAGGTACGTCATCTGTCGGCCTCCGCCGGACAGGGCCAGGTCCCCGGAAGGCGATTCGGTGGACAGCGCGATCGTGGCGGCCAGCCAGCCGAGCAGCACCGCCCAACTCCCCCAGCGCGTCCGGATCAGCCAGGTGCCGGCGCGGATCGCCACCAGCAGGACGGCCCAGACGAAGGCAACGCCCCACGGGATCACCCAGAGCCCCCACGGAGTGTCGACGATCCACCGAGCGGCCTGCACGAAGCCGCCAACCGTGCCGATGACGACACCGAGGGCGAGCAGCCCGACCGACCCGAGGATGCGGGCGATCACTCAGCGATCCCCGCAAAGAGGTCGGTCTCCCGGCCGGATTCGACGCCCAGCTTGCCCGTGGCGAGCCGGAAGTACTCCGTTCCGAACGCCTGCGATCCAACGTTGTCGGCCAGCGCGAAGAACCCGCTCTCGACGGACACCTGGGTGCCGTGAGCACGCAGCGCGCTCATCTTCTGCGTCAGGAACGCACTCCCGTCGACCTCGGTGGTGATGAGTTCGTCATCGCAGCCGAACGGCAGGTCGTCGGGGTCCATCGACGCGAAGTCGCCCTCGACGCCCTGCTCGCGCATCGCCAGGATGCCCGCGCGCATGACGCTGCGTGGGAAGGCCGTCCAGTAGACCTTCGAGACCGTCCACGGCGCACCCAGATCGGGCCCGAAGGACGCCGTCTCCGCGAGGGCGACGGCGTAGTGGGTCACGCGATGGGCCTGGATGTGATCCGGATGGCCGTAGCCACCGAAGTCGTCGTAGGTCACCACGACCTGCGGGCGCACCTCGCGGATCACCGCGACCAGTTCGCCCGCGGCAACCAGCAGGTCCGTGCGCCAGAAGCTCTCGGGGCGATCGTTCGGGGGCGTGCCCACCATGCCCGAGTCGCGGAACCGACCGGGCCCGCCCAGCAGCCGCCAGTCCGTCACGCCCAACTGGGCCATCGCGTCGGCCAGCTCGGTCTGGCGATGCTCGCCGAGCGCGTCCTCCTTGTCGGCAGCCAGGTGCGAGAGCTCGGGAAGGAGGATCTCGCCCTCCTCGCCGAGCGTGCAGGTGACGAGGGTGACCTCGGCGCCCTCCGCCACGTACTTCGCCATCGACGCACCGGTGCCGATGCACTCGTCGTCGGGGTGGGCATGGACCAGCAGCAGGCGTCGCGTCACCGGGAAAGGGTACCCATGCCTACGATGCCGAGATGACCACGCCGGAAACAGCCATCTCGTTCCCCCGACAGGAGGCGGTCACCCGTCGATTCCGGCTCGGCCTGCCGCGCGGCTTCCAGATCAGCCCCGACGGCAGCCGCCTTGCCTTCATCCGCAGCGCCGGCGGGCGCGACCCGATCGGCAGCCTGTGGGTCGCACACCTAGAAGAGGGCGAATTGGCCGAGCGGTGCGTCGTGGACGCCCGCGCGCTGGTCCGCGAGGACGCCGACCTGCCGGAGGCCGAGAAGTCCCGGCGTGAACGCTTGCGCGAGATGACGTCGGGCATCACCGCGTTCTCCGCCGACGACGAACTGGCGCACGCGGTGTTCTCGCTCGACGGCGAGCTCTTCGCGGTGGACCTGGTCTCCCCCGACGCTCGCGCAATGCCCCTGCCCACGCCGGGCTCGGTGGTCGATCCACGGATCGCGCCCGACGGCCACACCGCGGCGTTCGTCAGCGACCGGTCCGTGCACGTGGTCGCCGTCGACGGCGGTTCGCCAGCGCGCACGGTCGCGGCGGCCGACACCAGCACCGTGGCCTGGGGGCTGGCCGACTTCATCGCCGCCGAGGAACTCGATCGGGACCGGGGGCTGTGGTGGCTTTCAGGCAGCCAGGCGCTGCTCGCCGAGCGGATCGACGAGGCGGACGTCCCGATCCGCTGGATCGCCGATCCCGCGCAGCCCGAGCGTGAGCCGGTCGCGCACCGCTACCCGGCTGCAGGCGCCAGCAACCCCGAGGCCCGGCTCTTCCGCATCGCGCTGGACGGCTCTGCGCCTGCCGAGGTGCGGTGGGACCACGACGCGTATCCGTACCTCGCGACGGTCCAGACCGACGCTGATGGTGGCGCGCTCGTCGGCGTCCTGAGCCGAGACCAGCAGCGCATGCTCATCCTGGGCCTCTCCGCGGACGGAGCGGTGACGGTCGTCCGCGAACGCATGACAGCGCCGTGGGTGACGATCCATGCCGGTGTCCCGCGTCGGGCGCCTTCGGGAGCGCTCGTCGAGGTCGTCGCCGACACGGCCGCCGACACGTTCCGGCTCACAGTCGACGACGTCGCCCTGACGCCACCGGGACTCAACGTCTGCGACGTCCTCTCGGCCGACGTCCACGGCATCGTGGTGACCGCACAATCGGGGCCGATGGACCAGGGCGTGTACTCCGTCGGCTACGACGGCACCCTGACCGCGATCGCCGACGAGCCCGGCGTGCACTTCGCCGTGGTCGGCATCGCGGGTTCGGTCGTCTCCTCGACGACGCCGGACCAGTTGGGCGCCTCGTACGAGGCACGACTGGTCGGCGGCCACGCGCAGATCACCTCACTCGCCGAAGTCCCGGTGGTCCGGCCGGTCGTCTCGTTCACCCGCGTGACCGTCAGAGACCTCGCCTGCGCCGTGCTGTTCCCGACCGGCCACGTGGCCGGATCGGCATCGCTGCCCGTCGTCATGGCCCCGTATGGCGGCCCCCACCACGCGCGCGTGGTCCACGCGGCGAGCGCCTTCGCCTCGGACCAGTGGCTTGCCGATCAGGGCTTCGCCGTGGTCGTCGTCGACGGCGCCGGGACACCTGGCCGCGGGCCGCTGTTCGAATACGAGGTGCACGGCGACCTCGCGTCGGGCGTGCTTGACGACCAGGTCGCCGCCCTGCGCGCCGTGGCGAGGCTCCACCCGGATCTCGACCTGGACCGCGTGGGCATCACGGGCTGGTCGTTCGGCGGCTACCTCGCGGCGCTGGCGGTGCTCGATCGTCCCGACGTCTTCCACGTCGCGGTCGCCGGCGCCCCCGTCACGGACTGGCGCCTGTACGACACCGCCTACAGCGAGCGATACCTCGGCCTGCCGCAGGACAACCAGGCCGCGTACGACGCCTCGTCGCTGCTCACGAGGGCCGCTGGCCTGACGCGGCCGCTTCTCATCATTCATGGCCTCGCCGACGACAACGTCCTGGCGGCCAACACCCTGCAGTTGTCGAGCGCGCTGCTCGCGGCCGGACGCGAGCACTCGGTGCTGCCGCTCAGCGGCGTCACCCACTTCACGCCCCAGGAGGAGGTCGCGGAGAACCTGCTGCGACTCGAGGTCGACTTCCTGCGCCGGCACCTGTCCGGCTGACCGGGGCCGCTCGGCCTAGTAGTCCTTGTCGGTGAAGTCGCCGTCGGCGACGTAGTCCGCGCCCATGGGCCGGGACGAGCCGGCGGACTCCATGTCGGCGATGACCTCGCTGGGCGGCTGTACCTCGGGAGTCGGCTGCTCGGTGAAGCCCGCGTCGGGTCCGACGATGAGATCCGACCCGAGGTGCTCGGTTATCGGGAAGTGGCAGGCCACCTGGTGGCCGGGAGAGAACTCCACGAGCTTGGGCACCTCGACCCGGCAGCGCTCCTCCGCACGGAAGCAGCGCGTGTGGAAGACGCAGCCGCTCGGCAGGTTGATCGGGCTGGGAAGGTCGCCCCGCAGCACGATGCGCTCGCGAGTCGCCTCAACGCGCGGATCCGGCACCGGAACCGCCGACATGAGCGCATGCGTGTACGGGTGCAAGGGCGACGCGTAGAGACTCTTGCGATCAGTGATCTCAACGATGCTGCCGAGGTACATCACTGCCACGCGATGGGAGATCTGGCGCACCACGGACAGGTCGTGCGCAACGAACACGTAGGCGATGCCGAACTCGTCCTGGAGATCCTGAAGGAGGTTGATGACCTGCGCCTGGATGGAGACATCCAGCGCCGAGACCGGCTCGTCGCAGACGATCACCTTGGGTCGCAGCGTGACCGCGCGGGCGATGCCGATGCGCTGGCGCTGGCCGCCGCTGAACTCGTTCGGGTAGCGGTTGTAGTGCTCCGGGTTGAGTCCGACGCGCTCCATGGTCTCTCGCACCGCGTTCTTCACCCCGCCCGGCGGGTTGATGCCCTGAACCTCGTACGGCGCGGAGATGATCGCGCCCACGGTGTGCCGGGGATTCAGCGAGGAGTACGGATCTTGGAAGATCATCTGAAGTTCGCGCCGCAGCGGCACCATGTCGTGGCGCGAGAGGCCGGTGATGTCACGACCGTTGTAGATGATCTTGCCGGCCGTTGGCTGGATGAGCTTGAGGATCGTCCGGCCGGCCGTCGACTTGCCGCAGCCGGATTCGCCCACGAGTCCGAGGGTCTCGTTCGGTCGAACAGCGAGATTGACGTCGTTGACCGCGCTGACGGCGCCGACCACCTTCTTGCGGATGGCGCCCTTGGTGATCGGGAAGTGCTTGACCAGGTTCTCGGCCTGAAGGATGTACTCCTCGGTCATGACTCATCTCCCGGTACGCCCAAGGCAGCGGCCAGCGACTCGGTCGCGAACTGCTCGCGCTGCGCCATCTCCAGGTGGCAGCGCACGGAATGGGTTGGCGTGATGGTGAGCAGTTCGGGACGCTCGGTCTGGCAGCGATCGCCACCGACGAGGTGCGCGGCGTTGCACCGGGGCTCGAACACGCAGCCTGGGGGAAGGTTGATCAGTGACGGCGGCTGACCCGCGATCGGCGTGAGCCGCTCGGTGACCGCATCGAGTCGGGGCACGGACGACAGCAGACCGACCGTGTACGGCATCTGCGGCGAGTAGAAGATGTCCTCGAGGCTGCCGCGCTCGACCAGTCGACCCGCGTACATGACCGCGACCTCGTCGGCCACGTCAGCGACGACGCCGAGGTCATGGGTGATGAGGATGATCGCGGTGTTGTACTGCTTCTGCAGCTCCGCGAGGAGTTCCATGATCTGCGCCTGCACCGTGACGTCGAGCGCGGTCGTGGGCTCGTCAGCGATGAGCAGCGCCGGGCCGTTGATCAGGGCCATCGCGATCATGACGCGTTGCCGCATGCCGCCGGACAACTGGTGCGGGTAGTCGTCGACTCGTCGTTCAGGGTTCGGAATGCCGACGCGCTCGAGCATGTCGATCACCCGCTTGCGAGCCTCATCCTTGCTGAGCTTGTTGTGGACGCGGACGGCCTCGCCCAGTTGATCACCGATCCGGTAGAACGGATGCAGCGAGGCGAAGGGGTCCTGGAAGATCATCGACATCACCGAGCCGCGCAGCTTTCGCAGCTGGTCGTCGCTGGCGGAGATGAGCTCGTTGTCTCCCACCCACGCGTGACCCGAGACCTGGGCGTTGCGCGCGTTCACCAGTCCCATCAGGGCCTGCGAGGTGACGCTCTTGCCCGAGCCGGACTCGCCGACGATGGCCAGGGTCTGTCCGCGATCGACGCTGAAAGTCACACCGTCGACGGCCCGGACGGTGCCGTCCTCGGTGGGGAAGGCGACGCGGAGGTCGTCCACGCGCACGTAGGCGTCGGTCATGACAGCCTCACCCGTGGGTCGATGACGGCGTACAGCAGGTCGACGATGATGTTCGCGACCACGATGAAGAAGCCGGCGACCAGCACGGTGCCGGTGATGATCGGCAGGTCCGCCTCCAGGACGGACTGCAGCGCGAGTCGGCCGAGGCCGGGAAGCGTGAAGACACTCTCGACGATGATGGCGCCGCCGAGCAGTCCTGCGAGGTCAAGGCCCGCAGCGGTGACGATCGGGGTCAGGCCGGCGCGCAGGCCGTGCTTGCCGATGACCACCTTCTCGGGCAGGCCCTTGGCCCGCGCCGTGCGGATGTAGTCCTCGCCCAGGGTCTCGAGCATCTGGTTGCGCGTGAGGCGGATGTAGAACGCCGCGAAGAGCAGTGCGAGCGTGATCCACGGCAGGATCATCGTCTGCAGGAACTGGACGGGATCTGACTGCGGCGGGGTGTAGTCCGGATAGGGCAGCAGCTGCCACTTGATAACGATGAAGAAGAGCAGCAGCAGGCCGATGAAGAACGAGGGGAACGAGTAGCCGATGAGGGCCGTTCCCATGACGACCCGCTCCTGCCAGCGATCGCGGCGAAGGGCGGAGTAGATGCCGAGCAGCACGCCCGGGATGATCCAGAGGATGAAGGCGCCGACCGCCAGGTAGATCGTCACGGGCAGCACGCTGACGATCAGCTGCGTCACGCACTCGCCCTTGCGGAACGAGTAGCCCAGGGCAGGTGCCGGGCAGGTGAACGTAGCGGTGCCGCTGCCATACGTGCGGCCGAGGAAGAAGCCCTTGACGAACTCCCAGTACTGCTGCCACAGGGGCAGGTCCAACCCCAGGCGCACGCGATTGGCCGCGATCGTCTGGGGACTGCATGACTTGCCGCACGTCAGGGCGGCTGGGTCGGCGGGGAGCGCGTTGAACAGCAGGAACGTGAACATGCTGAGCAAGACCAGGATCAACAACCCGGTCAGCAGGCGCCTGATCACGTACGGCGTCACGTCGGCGTCTCCCCATGGTGACTAGATGATCGAGGGCACATAACCCCCGCGGAAGCAAAGGTAGTGGTGGCTCCGGAAGCCTGCGCTCCCGGAGCCACCACCAACAGCCTTTACTGCTTGACGAACAGCACGCCGAACGGAAGCGAGCCGTACGGATCCCACATATAGGCGTTGCCCACGTTGGAACCCCAGATGTACTGCTGCTTGCCGAAACGGGTCGGCACGATCCACGCCTGCTGCATGGCCTCCTTGTTGAGGGCCTTCCATGCATCAGCCTGGGCCGTGCGATCGGTCATCGCCTGCGCCTCCTGGACCTTGGCCTCGTAGGCATCGTCCTTGACCTGCGAGAGGTTGAAGCCACCCTTGGCGCCGAAGAGCTCGGGGATGACCGTGGAGGCGTTCTGCCAGTCCGGACCCCAGCCCGCGTTCATCAGCTCGGTCGCCTTGGTGGGATCGAGCACGACGCCGTAGTACTGACCGGGCTCCAGCGGAGCGAGCTTGACGGTCATGCCGGCCTTCTCCAGGGACGCCTTGATCGAAGCGGCGCCCTTGTCGTTGGTCGGGGTCTGCGGGTACTGGTAGGTGATCGTCGGCATCGGCTTGCCCGAGTCGGCGATCAGCTTCTTCGCGTACTCCGGGTCACCCGTGTCCGGGATCTTCTGACCGAGCAGGTCCTCCCACATGCCCGAGGGCGCGTAGTCGGTGGCCAGGTTCGGCTTGATTGCACCGTCCGCCAGGATGCCGGCGAAGTCGCCGCCGGCGATCTGGAGCAGCTCGGCGCGGTTGAGGGCGACGGCGATCGCCTGGCGCTGCTTCTGGTCCGTGACCTTCTGGCTGTTAATGGCCAGGTAGCGGGTGTAGACGTCGAAGGCGTTGACGGAGCGATCCGTGAACCGCGGGTCGCCGCCGCTGAACACGGTGGCGAGGTTCTCGGGCTGCATGCCCGCGAGGGTCACCGCGGTCTTGTCGTCGCCAGCATCAGCGATGATGCGCTGGTCGATGGCGGCCGGGTCGAGGGCGAAGGACACGACGATCTGGTCCGGATAGGCCGGCCGGTAGTCATCGGACTTCGGGTCCCACTTGTCGTTGCGCACGAAGGTCAACTTCTGACCCTTGGTGTACTCACCGATCTTGTAGGGGCCGGTCGAGATCGGGCGATCGTCGTACTTCTCCCCCGTGTCGGAGGCCTTGGGCACTGGCGAGAACGACAGCAGCGTCGTCGCGTAGTTGAAGTCGCCGACCGGACGAACCAGGTTGAACGTGATCGTCTTGTTGTCGGTCGAGCACGTGACGGCCTTGTCGAACGAGGCGACGTCGTTGGTCGGATCCGTGTTGTACGGGCCCTTGTAAGTGGACGAGCCGTCTTCGGCCTTCGGGATGTCGAGCATCGAGATGGCGTAGGTCGGACCGTCGGTGATGACGTCGGTCGCGAAGGTGCGCGACACGCCGTACTTCACGTCGGCGCAGGTGACCGCGGTGCCGTCCTCGAAGGTGATGCCGTCACGCAGGGTGAATGCCCAGGTCTTGGCATTGTTCGTCGGCGTGCCCAGGTCAGTGGCCATGTCGGGAACGATCGTGACGCCCTCGGGGCCCGGGGCGAACCTGTACGCCGTCAGCGTGCGCTGCAGGTAGCCGCTGATGAGGGCAAGGTCGACGCCGGTGTAGTTGCGCTGCGGGTCGAGGTGGAGGAGCTGGTCCTCCTGGGTCAGCACGTTGATCGTGCCGCCCTTGGTCCCCGTCTGGTTGCCACCGGCAGCAGCGCTGCCGCTCGCGCCAGCACTCGCGCCGCCACTGGCGCTGCTGCTGCCACTGCTGCTGCTTCCGCCGCCACACGCGGCGAGCGCGAGAGCGCCCACCGAGACGACTGCAGCAAGGCGCAGGCCGTTCTTCTTGGCCGAACCCATGTGTTTCCTCCTTATCAAGGACCGTGCTGGCGCCCGGCCCTGCCCGATCAGGCTGATCGGAATCCCGTCGACTGTGACGGGAAGTCTGGTGATTGACGCACCGCGCTTGACCGCGGTTTCGTGCTGCCCTCGCGCATCAGATGCCCCGTCCGGTTCGAGGATCGAGCGCGTCGCGGACCGCGTCGCCGAAGACGTTGAACGCGTAGACGACGATGAAGAGCACGGTGCCCGGGATGAACAGGTAGGTCGGCACCACGGTGAAGTAGCGGACCGAGTCCGCCAGCATCTTGCCCAGAGAGGGGGTCGGCTCGACGATGCCGACGCCCAGGTAGGACAGGACAGCCTCGGAGGCGATCAGCGTCGGGATCGAGATCGTGACGTACACGATGATCGGCGCCCAGAGGTTGGGGAGGATCTCGCGGAAAAGGATTCGGCGCGTGGGCGCCCCGTTGGCGACGGCCGCCTCGACGAACTCACGCTCGCGCAGGCTCAGCACCTGGCCGCGGATCAGTCGGGCCAAGTAGGGCCAGCCGAAGAAGACGAACACGATGATCAAGTAGGCGATGCGGGCGATCTCCGGGCTCAGGCCCATCGCCTCGAGTCGCTGGGTGACGACCGGGCTCAGGGCAATGAGCATCAGGAAGAAGGGGAACGCGAGCAGCAGGTCGGTGAACCGGCCGATCACGGCATCGAGCCAGCCGCCCTTGTAGGCAGCGACGATTCCGACGGTCGTGCCGATGATCGCGATGAGGGTGACCGACGTGATGGCGATGAACAGCGAGACACGAGCCCCGAAGATCAGACGAGCGAGCAGATCGCGCCCGGTCAGCGGCTCGACCCCGAGCGGGTGCTCCCACGAGGCGCCACCCCACGGACCCTTGGGCAGGCTTCCGGTCGATGGATCCACGGCGGAGGCATCGAACAGGTAGGGGTCCAAGCCCAGCACCCGCAGGATCAGGGGCGCGAAGATCGCCACAATGGCGATGAAGATCAGCAGCCACATCGCGACCATGGCGCCGCGGTTGCGCTTCAGGCGACGCCAGGCGAGCTGCCGCAGCGACAGACCCGTATCAGGCGCGTCAACCTTCGCCTCAACGGCTGCTGTAGCCAGCGTGCTCACCTCCTTGCGCGCGCAGACGCCGCAACGTCGACCTCGGATCCCGTTGAAGAGCCACGAGAAGCCGGGCCCGCCCCATCAGAGGCTTGCGCGCTGAGATTACGACACGGTGACTGGCCAGTAACAACGGGATGCGAATACACGCGACATACGTCACCAAATCGTGACCTTACGCCCCGTCGAAATGCCGGCATGTCGGAAGAACTTCCCCATCGAGGGGGTTGACGGCGACGTTGTCCTCCGAAAGGGCAGCCAGGCCGGACGACGTTCTGCTGCTTGCCCCTCATGGAACCCTAACGGGCGCGTGGCGCGACTCGGTCAGGCCTTCTTCCCGCGCCCCGCCTTCTGACGATCGGAGGCACCCAGGATGACCTTGCGGATGCGCACGAAGCTGGGCGTCACCTCGACGCACTCGTCCTCGCGGCAGAACTCCAGGGCCTGCTCAAGCGACAGGACCTTGTGCGGGATGAGCGGCACGAGGATGTCGCCCGACGACTGCCGCATGTTCGTGAGCTTCTTCTCCTTGGTCGGATTGACGTCCATGTCGTCCGAACGGGAGTTCTCGCCGACGATCATTCCCTCGTAGACGTCGGTGCCCGGTCCGACGAACATCGTGCCGCGCTCCTGCAGGTTGGCGAGCGCGAATCCGGTCGTTGCGCCTGTGCGGTCGGCCACGAGCGACCCCGTGGGCCGCGTACGCAGCTCGCCGTGCCAGGGCTCGTAGCGGTCGAAGACGTGGTGGAGCAGGCCGGTGCCACGGGTCTCAGTGAGGAATTCGGTACGGAAGCCGATCAGGCCGCGGGCCGGCACCAGGTACTCCATGCGCACCCAGCCGGTCCCGTGGTTGACCATCTGCTCCATGCGGCCCTTGCGGAGCGCCATCAGCTGGGTGACGACGCCGAGGTAGTCCTCGGGGATGTCGACGGAGAGGCGCTCCATCGGCTCGTTGACCTTGCCGTCGATGATGCGCGTGACGACCTGGGGCTTGCCGACCGTGAGCTCGAAGGCCTCGCGACGCATCAGCTCCACCAGGATCGCGAGCTGCAGTTCGCCACGACCCTGGATCTCCCACGTGTCGGGGCGCTCGGTCTGCAGCATGCGGATCGACACGTTGCCGATGAGCTCGGCCTCGAGGCGCTGCTTGACCTGGTTGGCGGTCAGCTTCGTGCCGCTGCGGCCGGCCAGCGGCGCGGTGTTGATGCCGAAGGTCATGGAGATCGACGGCTCGTCGACCGTGATGACCGGGAGGGCCACAGGATTCTCGAGGTCGGCGAGGGTGTCTCCGATGGTGATCTCCGGGATGCCGGCCACGGCGATGATGTCGCCAGGGCCTGCCTCGGCGACCGGGACGCGATCGAGCGCCTCGGTCATCAGCAGCTCGACGATCTTGACCCGCTCGATGGACCCGTCGTGCTTGATCCACGCGACCTGCTGGCCCTTGCGGATGGTGCCGTGGTGCACACGGCACAGCGCCAAGCGGCCGAGGTAGGGCGAGGCGTCAAGGTTGGTGACGTGTGCCTGGAGCGGCATGTCGGGATCGAATCGGGGCGCCGGAACCGTCGTCAGCAGTTGGCGGAAGAGCGGCTCAAGGTCCTCCTCCTCCGGCATCCCGCCGTCGGCAGGACGCGTCAGCGAGGCCCGGCCGGCCTTTGCGCTGGTGTAGATGATCGGGAAGTCGATCTGCTCCTCAGTCGCGTCGAGATCGAGGAACAACTCGTAGGTCTCGTCGACGACCTCGGCGATCCGCGAATCGGGCCGATCGACCTTGTTGATGACGAGGATCACCGGAAGGTGCTTCTCGAGCGCCTTGCGCAGGACGAATCGGGTCTGGGGCAGCGGACCCTCGGACGCGTCCACGAGCAGGACAACTGCATCGAC
This sequence comes from Actinomycetes bacterium, assembly GCA_037130755.1. Lineage (GTDB taxonomy): Bacteria > Actinomycetota > Actinomycetes > S36-B12 > S36-B12 > UBA10649. Next base: position 6,684 of record JBAXSI010000040.1, on the reverse strand, counting down.
CATCTCGAGGCCGCGCTCGACCTCGCCGCCGAAGTCAGCGTGGCCGGGGGTGTCGATGATGTTGAACGTCACGCCGCCCGGCGCGGCCGGCCCGACGTAGCGCACGGACGTGTTCTTCGCGAGGATCGTGATCCCCTTCTCACGCTCGAGATCCATCGAGTCCATGACCCGGTCAGCGACGTCCTGGTTGGCGCGGAAGGCCCCGGACTGCCAGAGCATGGCGTCGACGAGGGTCGTCTTGCCGTGGTCGACGTGGGCGATGATGGCGATATTGCGGAGGTCTTCACGAAGATTCACCCGTTGACCTTACGGGCTGGATGGTGAATGCCCGAAATCGTCCTTGGCCGAATGACATCCTGTGGCGATGAAGCTGTACTCCGATATTCCGGCGAGACGGACCCGTCAGCTCATCGGGGACGTGGGCCTTCTCCTCTGGGCGATGCTGTGGGTCTGGATCGCCGTGCACCTGCACGGACTGGTGATGAACCTCGCCACCCCCGGCCAGGCGATGGCCGACGGCGCCACGAGCCTTGCCGGCAGCATCGACAGCGCCGGCCAGTCCGTCTCCGGGGTTCCGCTGGTCGGAGACTCCCTCGCCTCTCCCTTCCAGGGCATGGGGGACGCAGCGCGCGCCATCGCCTCGGCCGGGGCGTCCGAGGTGGACGCCGTCTCGAAGCTGGCCCTCTTCCTGTCCGTCGCCCTGGCGTTCCTGGCCATCGCCTCGTACGCGATCTTCTGGGTGCCGTGGCGGATCGCATTCGTCCGTCGCGCGACCGCCGCCCGCGAACTGGCCCACGCCAGAGACGACCTCGATCTGTTCGCCTTGCGGGCCCTGGCCCGCCAGCCCCTGACGGTCCTCGTACGGATCGACCCGGATCCCGCTGCTGCATGGCGGCGCGGGGACCCACGCGTCACGCGGGCCCTTGCCGAGCTCGAACTCCGGTCAGAAGGCCTGCGGCCGCCCGAACCCAAGCCGATCGCCGGCTAGTCGATGGCCCACCCCTCCCCGAGCGTCACGTACTGGCACTTATGGACTGATACCGACGGCATCAGTCACCTCTCCGAGCGCCGGTTCGACGCTCTCTCGCTCAAGGAGGTGGCGCACGGGGCCGTACCGATCCTCGTTGAGTCGATGGGCAGCACTGACCCCGGCTCGATCGACGTCGCGGTCGTGAGGGCCGGCGTCGTGGGCGAATGGCACGAGGACCCGCGCCCGCTCTGGGGCGCCGTTCTCACCGGCCGATTCTTCCTCGAGGCGATGGACGGCACCCGGGTGGAACTCACGGCCGGACACCTGTTCCTCGGCGAGGATCAGGGCACGCACTCCCCCGATGGTCGCCGCGGCCATCGCTCCGGCGCCGTCGGCGACGACGACGTCACGTTGATCATGGTTCCCGTGCACGACCCGAGGAGAGGCTCGTCATGACCGAACCGGTTCACGCGGAGCCGATGATCCGCGTCGTGCGCCGCCCCCACTTCTTCGAGGGCCGACTGCTGAGCTCGGCAGACCTCGCTCAGGAGCAGGAGTACCACCGCGACATGCGCTACCTCGCGAACCGTGCCCTCGGCTTTGGAGTCGTCGAGGGCCTTAACGTCCACGTGAGGGGCGACGGCATCACGGTGAGTCCCGGCTTCGCCATCGACTCGCATGGCCGCGAGGTGGTCCTCGCTCATGCAGTCCACCTCGCCGCGGACGAAGCACTGCTCAGCGCATGCCCCAATCCCGTCGTGACAGCAACGTGGGCCGAGGTCCTCGATGGCGCGCTTGCGTCGAGCGACCCGGCCAACGACCCGACGTTCGCCTCCTGGCTGGAGCAGCCGGTGATCAGCATCGAGCCGGCCACGATGGTCCGGCCGCCATCACTGGTGCTGGCGAAGATCAGGCGGCGAAGGAAAACGGGGTTGACGATCGACGTCACGCCTCGCCAGGCATTCCGGCTCCGAGTGGCACCAGTGGCATGAGCGGGCAGGGAATGGACGACGCCACTGACAACCCCATGGACATGGCAGTGGCGTGCGAGATCCTGCGGGAGCTGCAGCGCGGATTCCGCGAGGACCCGTTCTTCGCCGAGGTGTTCGGGTCCCGGGACACCGGGTTTCGCGCCGCGTCGAGCGGCGTGAAGCCGGAAGCCATGAGCGACGTCAGCCGAGAGCAGGTCGAGTGGACGTGGGCAGGCCTGTGCGAGCGGCTGGGCGTGCCCGTTGACATCGAGGTCGAGGACATCGATGACCTGCTGGAGATGTCGCCGAACTACACCGGGTGACTCAGAAGGGCGGCGGATCGGGAAGGACGTCGATGACGACGGGTGGATCAGGCGCCGGCACCACCGGCGCGGCCCTTCGCTCGTAGCGGCGAGCCGCAGGCGACTTCCAGACACAGGAGCCATCGCCACGACTCTCGGTGAGGCGCCACCCGCCGTGGGTCTTGAGCTGGTGGTGGCGCGTGCAGAGCATCCCGAGGTTGTCGACGGACGTTGCCCCTCCGTCGTCCCACGCCTCGGCGTGGTCGACCTGGCAACGCGACGCCTTGCGCCCGCAGCCGGGGAATCGGCACGTCGCATCGCGGGCGACGAGAAACGCACGCAGTGCGTCAGACACCTCGTAGGAGCGACGTCCGAGGTCGAGCAGGTGCCCGGTGAGCGGATCCGTCACGAGTCGACGCATGCTCACCGCGACGGCATCGTCGGCGAGCAGGCTCCGCAGTGCCTCCGCCGCGATCGGCCCGCAGCCCCGCAGCTCGGCAACACCCGCAGCTGATCCGTTCTCAGCGGCAAGGTCGAGCAACGTCGACAGGTCGACCACGATGTCGAGTCGGGCCTCAAGCCGTGGCCGGGACGCCAGCAATCCTGTCGGCCCGTCACTGGCTGACGGGGCCTGCGACGGGCCGAGCACAAGGCGCGCCAGCGCCTCGACCCGACGCTCCCCGATAGTCGATCCACACTCGGTCACGAAGCTCTCGTCGCGGGCCAGGGCATCGATCGCCGTCATCACGGCGTGCGCGGACTCCGTGGTCATCCGAGCCACGAGCGTGGAGATCCCGTCGAGTTCGTCCCACACGTGGATCTCCCGCGTGGACCTCGCGGCCCTGCGCCGGCGCTGCTCCCCCTCGGCATCGATGGCCATGACCGCGCGGCGCGCAACTGCACGCGTCATCGAGAGCGTTCCGCGCCGCGCCACCGGCAGCACTCGGTGCTCAAGAGCCGTGCACGCGGCCGAGAAGCTCGCCCGCTGCTCGTCGTCGATCCCGTGCCGCCCGGGCAGTCGACTGACGGCGTCGGCGATGACGTTGACGTGGCCGGAGGTGATCGAGCCGCTGGCGAGCGCCTCCCGGGTTGCTGCGAGCGGACCCATCAGCAGACGGGCCACATCGATGCGGTGTTGGGCCGTGGAGGGCGACCACCTCATCGCCGTGGCCACCTCCTCGCGGACGGCGTCCTCGATACGGATCGTGCGCTCGCCGTCGGTCAGCCGGTCGAGAAGGACGAACTCCTCAACCACTCGATCTGGCGACGCGATCGCGACGAGCGCCTCAGCCTGCAGTGCCTGAAGGCGCGCGATCTCGCGCTCCAGGTCTTGCAGATGCTCGATGGACATAGCACGACACTAGCCAGGGGGTCTGACATGAGAATCCCTGGAATCTCAACAACTGCAACAGTTTTCCACATCCAGTGACGGACGTAGCCGCCGCTAGCAGGCGGCGATGGGCGTCATGGCGATGGACGCAACTCCCGGATTCGTCTTGTTGCCGATCCGCGGGATGTAAATGGTGACGGTCCACTTCCAATCAAGCGTCCCCGCGCCTGAGTCCGGGGGGACGTTCACCGTGTAGGTGCCCTTCCCGCTCAGCTTGAAGGGCGCGTTGAACACCCTCCCGGTGAACGCGAGCGTGCCCGACGCGTCATCGGTCGGAGTGAAGGTGATCGTTCCGATCATGTCGCCCGACGATTCAGCGGTGAAGGGCTTGGTGACGTCGCAGGTCTGTCCCGTGATCCTGGTGCCGCCTGGCGCCGTCGCGATCGAACCCTTGAGCGCGTAGGAGCCCACCTTCGTGTCGAAGTTCAACTCCGCTTTCGCCACGCCCCGCTTGGATCTGGCTTCGAGCGAGACCGTCGCGGTCTTGTCCTTCTCCGCGGGCGCCACGTAGGTGAAGGTGGCATCGGCGGGAACCTTCGATCCCGAGGGGCTCACGCTCGTGCCGCCGTTCAGCTTCGCAGTGACGGTGCCACCGGTCGGCGTGCCGTCGATCTTGCTGCGCGGCGGTGCGGTGATGGTGACCGACGCTGAGGGAGCCAGTCCCTTGCGCTTGCCCGGCTGCGTGGTGGGATCCAGCTTGACGCAGCGCCCCGACTGCCACCCCTTCTTCGCCGCCTCCACCGCCTTGTCCTGCATCATCATCGCCATGAAGGTCGACCACTTGCCCTGATCGGTGACGAACTCCTGAGAGACATTCCCGCCGGTGCGGTTGACCTAACCGCGGTAGTTGCTCCACTCCTTGCCGGCGACCGTCCAGCCGACCGTCTGGTCGACGAACTGGCCCTTGCTGCTCACGAACTGCGCGGATTGCGTGCGGGTATCGGTGTCGTAGGAGACCAGTTGCGCGTCATCGTCGACCTGGCCCTTGATGGCCATCTCGATCGTTAGGTTCGATCCGGTGCTGCCCCCTGCGCTGGTCACCGAGGCGGTCATCGTCGTCGTGGACGTGAACTGACCCTTCGGATCCGGGCACGGCGCGACAGTCACCACCGTCTTGAGCGTTCCGGTGATGCCGTCGACGGTGAACTCGCCGCCAACGCCGAGCGACGACTTGGCCGCGTCGCCTTCGACGGTGAGCGCACCCTTGCCGCCTGAGGGTGCGCTCTGCAGGTCCTCCGATTGCGGCCCGGGCTTTGTGCCCGGCGCCACGTCCTTGGCCACGTCGACGGCAGCGTCCTGCAGCAACGACCCGGCCATGAAGTTCCCGAACATCATTCCGCCCATCGTTGGGGCGTCCTCGGCGGAGACGAACGCTCCGAACTTCCCGAAGTCGGGCTGGTCGATGAGGCTCTGGGCGAACTGCCTGGCCTGGGCGCTGAGCGCCTTATACGCCGCGGCCGCCTTCGCCGCGCCGCCGAGTTCCTTCTCCAGGCCCGACATGGCCATCAATTGCAGATCCAGGCTTTCTGTCAACGCCTGGAGCTGTGCCTGCTGCTCGGCAGGAGGAAGTGCAGCGAACTGCTGCAGTGCCGCCAGTTCGGCCTCGGGCGACGAACCGGCACCCGAGGCGGCAGGGGCGTCGGCCGCAGGGGAACTGGAGCATGACGACAGGGCTCCCAGCAGGACCAGGCTGCACACGGCAGCGGCCAGCCGACGCGGCGAGCGGGATGAGTGAACACGAACCCTCATGCACGTAGCCCCATGGAATTGCCGTGCATGATCGTGCGATCTGGGGACACTACGCGCAATAGGGACCGGATGCGCCCCCAGTGGCTACCGGTTGATGCGACCGCGTTTGGGAGGTTTGGGGAGCTTGACCTCGATGCCCCCGAAGATGGCGGCCCCCTTGATGACGAGGACGGGCGCCCCCAGATCGGCGGAAGTGACCGGGACGCTCACGCCGCCAAAGATCCCGATCGCCTCGCTGCGAACGATCATGCCCTCAGGGACGACGATCTCCAGCCCTCCGAACAGGCAGACCGCCGTCAGGACCGTCTCGTTGCTGGTCAGGACGGCCTGCGTGAAGTCGAGTTCACCGCCGCCGAAGATGCAGGTCGCGTTGAACTCCGCGGGCACCGTCCACGCTCCTCCGCGCTTGACCTCGCCGAAGATGGCGACGGGGCTGATGTCAGCCTGGGCCGCGGAGGCCGGTCGGATGACGGGGACCCCTGGCGTCTGGACTCCTGGGACCTGCACGGAGTTGGGTCCCGGCACGTTCAGCGTCCCCGGAGGGACAGGCAGGTCGCGCATGACCGGGATCAAGTCGCCGTACGTGGCGGCGTTGTAGGCCTCCGTCAGGCGCTCGTCGTACTCGTCGTGACTCAGTCGGCCTTCGGCGTAAGCATCGCGCAGCACTCCGGCGACCTTCTCGCGATCGGCATCTGCCGCACGCATGCGCAGCGCCTCGGCCACCGGGTCGACCGGGTCGGGAGGCTGCACTGTCATGAGCCGAGGCTACCGACAGCGATGCGGTACCTCACCACCAGCGGGCGCGAGGTGTCAGGCCAGGTAGGCAGCAAGGGAATCGAAGTAACTCTCCATACCGGCCTGCGTCTTCACCGCCTGCCCTGCAGGCATCTCGCCGAACTGGCTGAACTTCACCCAGCTTCGGAAGTCGCGGCTCGCGAACTCCACGAGGACCCGGTGGTGGGGGGCCGTCTCATCGCGCGCAGCGAACTCCTCGGCCGACTGCGTGTAGGCCATGGTGTGCTCGAGTCTGGCGTTCTCCACGACTGCGGTGTAACGGCCGTAGAAGTAGGCGACCATGCCGTGCTCCGGTACGTCGACGGCGACGGTCCACAGCCCGCCCTCCACCGCGTCCGATGCCACGGATCCGGGCACGGTACTCAGATCCGTCGGGTGGTACCAAGCCTCAAGCGCGACCGGGTCCGTCCAAGCGGCCCACAGGATCGCTACGGGGATGTCGTACTCGCGCTCGACGGAGTACAGGAAGTCGCTCATCGAATCTCCTCAGGTGTCGGCCTGAATCTT